>PLYT01000071.1 GCA_003153475.1 Betaproteobacteria bacterium
CTCATGCGCTACATCCGTCACTACAACCGCGCTCCCAAGCCCATCAAGTGGACCTATCGCGACCCCAACCATCGCATCAGCGTTGATACCACTTCATCTGTTACAGGCCACTAGTAGTTCACCCTCAGCAGCCGGCGGATTGTCAGCAGCGCCAACACGTCGGAACCGACTGCGAATTTCAGAATCTTCTGTCCCGTCGGATCGTAAAACAATTTATCCGAGTAGCCGGGTTGGATCAGGCTGAAAATCACCAGCACAACAGCGGGCAGCGAACCAACGATAATTCCGCCCAGCCGCGACTGCGCTGTCAATGCCTTGATCTGGAGACGCAAGCGCTGCCGGATTCGCACGATTTCTGAAAGTCGCCCGACAATTTGTGCCAGGCTCGAGCCGACTTCCGTCTGCACCTTCACCGCGACGACCAGCAAACGCAAATCGTCTTCGGGAACGCGCTTGAGCAAGTCTTCGAGCGCACGCGGCAGCGGTAGTCCAATCCGGTTCTGTTCGAGCACGGTACGGAATTCGGTGGCGAGCGGGTCGGCGAATTCGCTGACCACGACCTGAAGCGCGCGCTGCAGCGAATGGCCCGCTTCGAGCGATGACTTGATCAAATCAAGCGCGAACGGCAACTGCGCGCCGAACTGGCGCAGCCGCAGCTTCTTGCGAAACGAGATGTAGGCCAGCGGAATGCTCGCCATCAGAAGGCCAGTGCCGAGCGCGAACCACATCTGATGGAAGAACACGTTGCCGCCGAACAATCCGGCGCCGAACAGCAGCACGATTACCAGCAAAATATCGCCGACTCTCATGTACAGCCCAGCCTGCCACATCGATTCCTCGAGCTTGCGCAGCAGATTGAAATTGTAGAGCACGCTCAGCAGCTGACCCTCGGTCGGCCGCTGCTTGCGCATCACGTCGATCTCTATTTCGTCGGCCGGCCGGGTCAGGCGCCGCGCCACCTCGCGCTGCTGCTCGACTTCGGTGCCGCGCCTGCTGGAGAACACGAGCACCGTCATGAAGACGAGCGCAAAGATTCCCGTTGCCATCAAGAAATCCATGATTGTTACCCGATGGTGTTGCGGAAGAGTTTCGATTCGAGTTTGTAGCCCGCAGCTTCCAGACGCTGCGAGTATGTCGAGCGGATTCCGCTTGCCAGGAACTGGCCCAGCACTTCGCCGCCCGGCCCGATTCCGGTGCGCTTGAATTCGAACAGGTCCTGCATCATGATCATCTCGCCTTCCATGCCGCTGATCTCCGAGATGCGCATGATTTTGCGCGAGCCGTCGGACAGGCGCGAGACGTGCACGATGATGTTCAACGCGGAGGCTATCTGCTGGCGCATCGCGCGCTGCGGAATATTCACGCCCGACAGCAGCATCATCATCTCGAGCCGTCCCATGCTGTCGCGCGGAGTGTTGGCGTGGATGGTGGCAATTGAGCCGTCGTGGCCGGTCGACATCGCCTGCAACATGTCGAAGACCTCGCCGCCTCTGACTTCGCCGACGATTATCCGATCGGGACGCATACGCAGAGTGTTCTTGACCAGGTCGCGCTGCGAAACTTCGCCCTTGCCCTCGACGTTCGCCGGCCGGGTTTCGAGCCTGACCACGTGCGGCTGCTGCAGCATCAATTCCGCCGAGTCCTCGATCGTCACGATGCGCTCGTCGGCCGGAATGAACAGCGACAAACAGTTGAGCATCGTGGTTTTGCCCGAGCCCGTGCCGCCGCAGACCAGGACGTTGAGCCGGGCCTTCACGATGGTGCGCAGGAATTCAACGATCTCGGGGACCAGAGTCTTCTTCTCGACCAGGTCGTCGATGTTGTAGCGCTTGCGTCCGAAGCGGCGAATTGAGAGCGCCGGGCCGTCGAGCGCCAGCGGCGGAATGATCGCGTTGATACGCGAGCCGTCCGGCAGTCGCGCGTCAACCATCGGCGACGCTTCATCAACCCGGCGGCCGACCTGCGAAACGATGCGGTCGATGATCAGCATCAGATGCTGGTCGTCCTGGAACTTGACGTCGGTGGCATGAAGCTTACCGCGCTTTTCGACGTAAACCTGGCTGTGACCGTTGACCAGGATATCGGTTATCTCATCGTCCCAGAGCAGCGGCTCCAGCGGCCCAAGTCCGAGCAGCTCGTTCTTGATTTCCTCGATCAACCGCAACTTGTCGGCGTCGGTGAGCAGGCGCCCTTCCTCGTCGAGGATCATGCTGATCGCCTCGGTGACTTTCTGCGAGGCGAGCGTCGGCTCGAGGCTTTCCAGCCGGGTTACGTCCAGAGTTTCGAACAGGCGGTTGTGCACCGCCAGCTTCAATTGCTGAAAGCCCTCGGCCTGAGTGTCTTTGGGCTTGGCCTTGGTGCCGCCTATCAGCGAGCGCTGAAAGGGCGACGGACCATTGTTGTTCTGTTGCGATATTCTCTCGACCAACTTCATGCGGACACCTCAAGCACGCGCGCCGATTGCGAGCAGCAGGCGCGAGACTAATGAATTTGCGGAATCGGCGGTGGCCGTTTCCGTGCCGGCCTCGAGCCGGCGCGCCAAATCCTCGACGCTCTTGGCCAGCGGCGAGTTAGGCGCCACCTGCCAGAGATCCTGCGCGCTCAACTGCACGCGCTCGAGAACTTTTTCGTCGCGCGGAATCCGGGTGAACAGCGGCTTGGCCAGGGTATGACTCAACTGCTCTTCGCTAATCGGATGCCCCGCTACGAAGCGGCTCAGAATAAAATTCGGCTCGACCCCTGAGAGTCCCAACCGCCCGCACAAATCGACAAACCGCCACGCGCATCGCGCCGCGCCGATCGACTGATCGAGCACGTAAAACAAATGATTACTGCGCTCCCACGCGGCAACGGTGTTGGCGTCTACGTGTGTCCCGCAATCGACAATCACGAAATCGAACAACTGCCGCATCAGATCGAGAATCGCGCCGACCGTCGCGTCGGTCACCAGTTCGCTGTCTTCGATACGCTTGGGCGCCGCCAGCAGGTAGATGCCCGACGCATGCTTGCTCAGTGCAGATTCGAGCTGAATCGAGTCGAGCTTTCGCGCACCCTCGGTCAGCGTCATGATCGTGCGTTCCGGCTCGAGATTCAAAAACACCGACAGGCCGCCGGTCTGCAGATCGAGATCCACCACCGCCACGCGCTTGTCGAACGCGTAACGCAGCGCCAGCCCGAGATTGGCCGCCAGGCTGGTCACGCCGGTGCCGCCTATCAGGCTTACGAGCGATACGATCATGCCGCCGCCGTGAATTTCCTCGCGCCGCCGCGCTTCGCTGATCTTCAGCAAGGCGCGGGTCGCGTCGCCGGGGTCCAGCGGCAGGAACAACAACTCGTCGGCGCCGGCGCGCAGCACGCGCTTCATCAGTTCAGGCGAACGATCATGCAGCAAAGCGAACAGCACCGGGCGCGGCTCCTGCGCCGCCTGGCTGTTCAAGTAGCTGAGCGAGAGTTCATCGTTGCCGTTGAACACGATCATCGTGACGTCAACCGACGGGTCTTGCGCTGCGGTCAGGTCCGGCTCGACTTCCCAAATGTCCAGCGCAGGATCGCCCATTGCGGCGAGGTTTGCCTTAACTTCAGCGCGCTGTTCTTCGCCCTCGCCGACCAGATGGACCTTGAGCGCACCGCGCCGTCCTTCATTCTTTTTACCGAGCACTGACACTGTACACTCTCCCTGAATCAGCTATAGCGTCTCATATCATGCACTAATTCCCCGGCTGTGTCTCGTACCCGTACAACATTTAAATTTAGAACCGCGGACGCGTTACGTCAGGCTGAGCGAGACGGCGGGTCTCGATTTGCTCAGGCGTCAGCTCAGGCACCGATGTCGGGTTGTAAACCGAGCCGCCCTCTGGCAGCGGGCGCACGATTTGCGGTGTCACGCTCATCACGAGGTCGGTTTCGGTGTTCTGGTAGCTGGTCGTGCGGAAAAGTCCTCCAACGTAAGGGATATCGCCGATGTACGGAACCTTATTGATGAGCGTCTTTTTGTCGTGCTCGATAAGGCCCGCGATGATCAGCGTCTGATTATCCTTCAGCTGCACCATCGTCTCGGCGCGCCGCGTCACGAAGGCGGGAACGGTGAAGCCGAACAATTGCACGCCATGCGCGAAATCGGGTGCGGAAACTTCGGGTTTAACGAGCAGTTGGATATCGTTGCGGCCGACGACGGTCGGCACGAATTCGACCGAGGTGCCGAACTGCTTGAAGACAATCGAGGTGTTCAAGGCCTGCGCGATGACGATCGGAATTTCTCCGCCGGACAGGAATTTTGCTTCCTCGCCTGAGTTGGCCAGCAGATGCGGTTGCGCCAGAATTTTGGCGAGCCCATGCTGCTCCAAGTACTGGAAGAAGCCCTGCACTTGCACGTTCGAGTTGCCCGCGGCCAGGCCGTAGGTCAGAGCCTGCGAGAGCAACAGCCCGTTGAGCGATCCCGCCGGGCCCAGCGTTGCATTGCTCGAGCCGCCGCTGGTCGAAGGCGACTGCGGTGAAAACGGTGTCGCAACGGCGCCGGGCAATCCAACCAGCGACACATTGTACTTGGTCAGCGCCGCGGAAAGGTTGGTGCCCTGGTTCTCAACCGTCGAGCGATCGAGTTCGGCGACCATCGTGTTGAGCAGCACCTGCTGCTTGCCGTTGGGATCGACGCGGACCGGCCGCTCGTCGTACTGCCCCTGCTGGTTCCAAATCGTCAGGGTGGTGAAGCCGGGTTTATGACCGATCAGGTTTACCTGAAACGGATTGATAACTTGAATGTCGGCCACGGTAGTGTCGGCAATCGAGACGCGGCGCAGGCGGGCGGTGAAATCGATAATTCTCGATGACCCCGTCTGCATCTGCACTGCGTCGTCAGGCAGGTAGTGCCGGCCGCCGGAGATAGCGCCGGAGTGAAGTTCGCCGCCGCTCAATGCGACCGATGGGTCATTTCTGAATCTCTCAGTGGATATCGCGGCTGCCGCGGTCTGGCTTGAACCGCGCGGTTCATAAGACGCGGCGGGAGCGGCCGGCGAGAAATCAAAGCTCGAAGAGCTGACCGGTGCAGGCGCCACTGGCGCGGGCTCCGCAGCCGGAGCTCCCGACGCTGCCAGGTTCACGGTTTCCGAGCCAGCCTTGGTGGATACGGTGCCTTCTGATGCTGGCGAAGTGGCAACCGGACCCGCGCCCGCGTCCAGCTTTGCCGCTACCGGCGCCGCGCTGCCGGTCGTCACGCCCGAACCGGTGATCGGTCCCGGGCTGGTTGCCGGATGATTGATATCGCCAAAGGGCGCGATCTTGTTGACGGTAACGTCGTAGGTCACCTTGTCGCCGCCGGCCAGCTTGACCGAAACCTTCCATTCGCCCGCTTCGGCGCCGAGCAGGACAACCTTGCCCGCTTCCTCGTTGTGTACCACGAGTGCGTGCGGGTTTGTGATCACGTTGATCCCGGGCGTTTCGCCGGGTGCAACATCATTGATGACGTAGCTCTCACCCGCGTTCAAAGCGAGCGACATCTCAGAGCCCGCGCTGTCCGCGGCGAGCAGCACGCCGGGCCGGAGCATCAGCATGCTGACGACCGCAACGAGCCACGGGAACAGTCCACATCCGCGTTTAGCTTTCATCTTCATCACCTCGCCTCTTCCCGGCTTCCTTACGGTATGTCGATTGTTTTGGGAGTTGGTATGTATCCCGCTGTCGACGCGCTGGCGGCGCTGCCGTCAGTCTTGATGTCGCCGCTCATCGGCGCCGCGACGGTGTCGTGATGTTCAGCAGCATCGCCGGTCGGCGCGCTGCTGGCCGCGGCGGCGTCGGTGTCATCGTCAGCCGACTCGGCGGCGGGAGCGGGTGCGCGCCGCGCTGCATGACGCCTTTCGCTGGCCGCGCCAGCGGCGGCTTCATTGACGAACGAAACGGACTCGGATGATTTCCCGTTGCGGAGAATTTCGACCTCGATCGGTTTGGGGCGCGGCGCGGCGATCATCGCGCGATGAATGGCAGGCTGCGCCGGCATCACCGGCAGGTCTGGCGCCAGACTGTAAGCGCGCAGCATCTGCGCCACGTCGGTGCCGCTGGTCAGCACGATTTTGTTGTCGCTGTAATTGCGCATCGCAAGGCGCAAACTGCCCTCGCGGCTGGCCAACGCGAGGCGCTCGGCTTCCTGCGGCGAAACCAGCAGGGTGACCACTTTCACCACCGTCGGCTCGTCCTTCTTTTGCTCGACCTCCTGCGCTACGGCCAGAACTTCGACGTTCTGCAGGACGATCTTGGCCATTGCGCCTTTATTGCCTTCGCCCCCGGAGGTCGAAACCAGAACGTCGACGCGCGTATGAGGCAGAACGAAGCCGGCGATGTCGCTGACTTCATCGACCGGCACCGACACCGCGCGCATCCCGAACGGAATCAGCAGCGGCATCACACCCGCGGTCTTCTCACCGGTGAACAACTTGGCCTGGACGATCGGCTCGTTGGCGACGAAAGAATTTTTCACGTAGCTGCCAAGGACTTGCTTGGGATCGTTGTAAACGCCCTCGGGCATGCTGTCCGCCGACCAGCGCGCCATCTTCACTTCGCCGGGTTCGATCTTGCTGCCGAGCGGCAGATCGTACGCCGCAACGACCACTTGCACATTGTGCGACATCGCCTGCTGCACCTCGGCTTCGCGCCGTTTCAACGCCGAGTACACCATCACCGACGCGAGCATGGCCGCCAACCCCGCCAGCAAGACGAATACCATCGGTCGTCTCATTTCTCCCCTCCCCTCCAGCCCGAGAAATCAAGGCCGGCAACCATCAACAAAGAGTTAAATTCAATAACCACTCAGTTACTCAGTCATTGCATTTTCTGTCGCGGTGAGATTGGTAGGAAATTTTAATCCCATCAGAGTGTTCGATGGCAGGAAAATCTTGCTGGTCGCGTTGTATGTGACTCCAACGCTAACCTGCTCCCCGAATGTCCGCGACGCGGTGCATGCGATCGATTTGTTGCTCGAATCGAGACAGGTCATCGTGACCGTGAGCGCGTTGGCCGGGGACGTGATGGTCGGCGAGCCCTGAGAATTAATTTTCGAGGCGACGTCGGACTGCAACGCGTTCGAGTTGACCGATGCGTAGCGGGCACCGAGGTAGGAGGCTTGACTGACGGCCAGCGCCGCTTGGCCAATCAACGCAAATTGAATCCCGACCAAGAGCACCACGAGCGCAAGAGTGGCGATCAGAGCGAATTCAACCATCGCCTGACCATTGCGGCGCGCGCGAATGAACGGCTTAGGCGGCATTAGACCGCTAAGCACTGCATTATTCGCACGGCGGAGAACATGTTCTACCGTCATGTTGGGTACCCCCGAGCGACCCACTGCGGGTCTCAAGCTACAGCAGGGGACCCACGTGATCGACTAATTCAGTTACTATAACACCAGCACTGTCATATAAGGAGATCAGCACTACAGCAATAGCGCCTAAGATTAACGCGTACTCGGTCATGGTTTGACCGCGCGCCGACGAGGCGCAATGATAAGCTCTTTTCAACAGGGTCATGACTTACCCTCCCAGGGTTGCCGTCCGATTCAGAGTCGATTCTCTTAGGGGGGAAGCGATATTATATCTTTCCCCGCTAAGAGAAATTGGCTCAAGACGGCCGTCAGGCCTTCGCTTAGAGCTGACCATCGATGGTGCCCAGCAGCGTCGATATCGTGCTTCCCATTGTCTGGCAGCGGACGAACTCAACGACTACCAGTTATGGGGTGGCGGATGGGTTAGTCCGCCACCCCGGGTTTCGCCTTGCTTCGCTTAGAGCTGACCGTCAACCGAACTCAGCAGCGTGCCGATCGTGGTTCCCATTGTCTGGTAGCCGACGAACACAACGACGGCGACGGCCGAGAGGATCAGAGCATACTCAGTCATCGTCTGACCGCGCTGATACTCGCGCACTTTCACGAAAAGCCTCGTTAGTTTGTCCATGTCCCGTGTCCTCCTACAGTCTGTTATTTTGGCCGTAATTGGCCATTGTCCCCATAATTAAAGCCCAGTCGGTCCTGAGCGACAGTCTTACGCCGTGGGGCGTTTTCAGGTGCGGATTTGAGCTAATTCCTGAATGGGCCCGCGAATTTGCGTAGCGCGAACCGCAATCGATCCGCTCGTGGGCTAAAAGCACAAATCTGATTAGCTTCCACCTTCGCTAGCTCTACGTCCTCCTGGGAGCGTCTAGTCTCGCAACACCTGCCAAGAATCAGTTCCTCGCGGAGGAGGAGCTTATTATTGACGGGAGCTTGACTGTCCCAGACAGAGACATGGAGTGAGCACGTCCCGTGCCAGTTTGGTCAATTGAGTAAAATCTTGGACTTTTCCTAGTCGCAATAGGCTACGACACGCTCGATTGCAACTTGCGGTTGCGGTATCGCAACAACGTCCGCCTCAATCGGTGATAACATGCCGCTACGACGCGGTAAAGCGAGAATTAAATAGGATTGGGTCCAAATAGCGACTGGACTCAATCCATTGTGTCCGGTCGGAATTTTTGCCCTACTGATGGTAGGATAATATGACAATTCCGAAAAAATGAACAAATCACAGGTAAGTTCCATTGCCCGAACGGGGGCATCTGGACAGCCGATTGCGTCAATTTGGGACACACGAAAGAAATCTCAGTCGGATGGCTCTTCAATCAAGCCGCTCGAAGCCGATCTGATCTCCGGGCTGCGTCAAGCTTCGTTCGGCTGCGCCAGCCGCGAGTTCGAGCGCATGTCTGGCGCCGAAGACTATAGAGGACACGCGCCAGGGCCTGAGGTCGCGGTTTATCCGGATGACCCGGCCCGCGCGGTTCAGGAATACGATGTCGATGGCGAAGCGCATGAAAAACATGTGCATCCACATAAACGGCGTGAAGCGGCCGTTGTCGAACAGCAGGCCTTCGGTGGGGTCCAGATTGTCGCGGCCGAGCAAACCGCGGCTCTGACCGCCAAGGCCACCCGCGTTGGCGACGCGCTCGCACAGAACGGTGCCGCGAGTCTGATTGATCGCGCGCATCAGATTTCCCATTGCGTCTCCGTGAAGCAGCCGCGGCCTTCGCCGGGACTGTCTCGCGCCATCATCATGTAATAAAATCGGCTCGGTTTCATGGGCTTCATCCCGATATTTCTCGAAGTAAGCGGGCGGCGATGCGTCGTGATTGGCGGCGGCGAGGTCGCTGTGCGCAAGATCGAGGGGTTGCTCGAGGCGGGCGCCGAGGTAACGGTTATCGCGCCGAACGTTAGATCTGCGATAGCGAAGCTGGTCGAGGGCGGTCGCGTGATTCATATCGAGCGGCCGTATCGCAGCGGCGATATTGGCGGATTTGTATTGGCATTTGCGGCGACTGACGACCGCGACTTGCATCGCCAGCTCGCGGCTGAAGCGGCTGAGCTCGGCATCTTGCTCAACGTGGCTGACGTGCCGGAGTTGTGCAGCTTCATTGCGCCGGCGGCGGTCAAGCAGGGCGCGCTTCAGGTTGCAATCTCGACTGGCGGCGCGTCGCCGGCGTTTGCGGCGCGGTTGCGGCGCGAACTTGAAAGCAAGTTCGGCGTCGAATACGCGCGGGTTCTCGAGGTGCTGCGAGCGGCGCGCACGCGGCTTCACTCTGTTGAGATGGAACCCGCCAAGCGCATGAAAATATTAAAGGCGTTGGCGGATTCCGCGCTGCTCGACGAAATTAGAATTGGCAATCGCGAGGGCGTCGAGCGGATTCTCGCGACACATCTGGGTGGCGGTGCTACGCTGGGAGCGTTGGGGCTGGACGCGGCCGCGCTTGGACTTTCGGGCCGAACCGCAGTAACGGATTAGTTCCCGCCATGAACACACTCTGGATAATGCCCGCGCTGGGCTGCTACGCGGTTTCCGCGGCGCTGTTTGTATTCGACCGTGCGCAGGGACGCACGCGCGAGTCGGGGTACGCGGTGGGAATGCTGGGTGCGGGTGCGGTGTTTCACGCCTTCGATTTGACGGCGCGCGGATTTCAGGCGGGCAATATCCCGGTCGCGAACTTCGCCGAGGCGTTGTCGTTCCTGGCGTGGCTGACGGCGCTGGCCGGGATGGTGCTGATCGTGCGGTCGCGGATGACGGTAATCGGCGCGTTCGTCAGTCCGGCGGTGACGCTGGCTCTGGGAGTGTCCGCGATGACGATGAACGGCGGGCGGCTGGAGTTGCCGGCGCCGCTGCGGAGCGTGTGGCTGCCGATTCACGTCACGCTGGCGATTTTGGGCTACACGATGTTCGTGCTGGCGGCGAGCGTGAGTATCGTTTACCTTGCGCTTGAATCGCGGCTCAAATCCAAGCGCGCGCTGGGTGCGGCCGGCGACGACGCTCCGAGCCTCGAAAAACTCGACCGAATCAACTATCGCCTGCTGGGATGGGGCTTCATGATGCTGAGTCTTGCGATCGTGAGCGGCGCGATTTGGGCCGACGCGACGTGGGGACATTTCTGGTCGTGGGAGCCGAAGGAGTTCTGGTCGCTGGTGATTTGGATCCTCTACGCGGGGCTGCTGGAATCGCGGCTGACAGTTGGATGGCGCGGGCGGCGGGCCGCGGCGCTGACAATTGTGCTGTTCACCGTGTTGGTAGGATCGTTCGTGGGCGTTAACCTGATTTTTCCCGGCAAGCACGGCGGCAGTTTCGGCTAGGGCACTCTCGACTGACAATGGACCAGACTCTTTTTGTCGTAGGCGTAAATCATCGCACCGCTCCGGTGGCAGTTCGCGAGCGCCTGGCGTTTTCCGAAGACGAAATTGTCGGCGCGCTGGCGCGGCTGCGCGCGGCCGCGCCTACAGTCAATGAAGCCGCGCTCATCTCGACCTGCAACCGCGTCGAAGTGGTAGGCGTAAGCTCCGACCCTGCGCGCGCAATCGCCGAGACGCTGAATTTTTTCGCGACGGATAGAAACGTCGAGCCGGGCGCGTTCAGCAACGCGGTTTACAGTTATACCGCGCGCGATGCCGCGCGTCATATGTTCCGTGTGGGCGCGAGTTTGGATTCGATGGTGGTCGGTGAGCCGCAAATTCTGGGTCAGCTCAAGCTCGCGTATGCGCAGGCGGCCGTGGCGCGCACCGTGGGCATGGTGTTGCATCGCGCATTCCACAAGGCGTTCACGGTGGCCAAGCGGGTGCGCAAGGGAACCCTGATTGGGCATGGCGCGGTCTCGGTAAGCTCGGCGGCGGTCAGCCTGGCGGGGCAAATTTTCGACAAGCTGTCGGACAAGACGGTGATGCTGATGGGCGCGGGCAAGATGGCGGAGCTGACGGCGCGCCAGTTGAAAACGCTCGGCATCGAGTCGCTGCTGATAACGTCGCGCACTTTCGATCGCGCGGTGAGGCTCGCGCGCGAGCTGGGCGGCACCGCGGTGCCGTACGACAGCTACAAGCCGTATCTCAAGATGGTGGACGTGCTGATCGGATCGGTCGCGTCGAACAAGCCGGTGCTGATGGCCGAGGAATTAGAGACCGTCATCCGCGAGCGGCGCTACCGGCCGATGTTTCTGATCGACATGGGCGTGCCGCGCAATTTCGACGAGCGGCTCAACGCGATGCAGAACGTGTACCTGTACGATATCGACGACCTGGGCGCGGTGGTGCAGCGGTCGATCGGCGATCGCAAGCGCGAAGCTGAGAAGGCGGAACAGATCGTCGAGATTGAGCTCGAGTCGTTTCTCAAATGGCACGCGGGTCTCGACCTGACGCCGACCATCAAGGACATCCGCTACAGTATCGAGCGGCTGCGCGACGTTGAGCTCGGGCGGCATCGCGGATGGCTCGCGCAACTGGAGCCGGCGCAGCGCGAGCGCGTCGAGTCGTTGACGCGCGGTCTGACCAACAAATTGCTCCATCGGATTTTGTCGGGCCTCAAGCAGCGCGACGACGAGACGCTGGATGCCGCGTTTGCGGCGGAGGTCGCGCGGCGCCTGATGGGCGCAGAGCTCGACGCGCGCGACGCTGAGATTGAAGATCCCGACGGCGAGATCGACGATGTGGACGCCGACCTTGACGAGTCGGAGAACGACGACGGTTCGCCGGGCGCGTAGCTGCGCACTGCGCTGAATCCGAAGGCGCAGGCTGTAGCGCAAACGATGGAAAAAATCAGAATCGGTTCGCGCCCGAGCAAGCTGGCCCTGATACAGGCGAATTACGTGCGCGCGCGGCTGGCGTCGCTGATGCCGGAGGTCGAGGTCGAAGTGGTCGGGATTCGCACCAGCGGCGACAAGCTGACGACGGCGTCGCTGGCGCAGCTCGGCGGCAAGGGACTGTTTATCAAGGAGCTCGAGCAGGCTCTGGGAGCTGGCGTGGTCGACCTTGCCGTACATTCGATGAAAGATCTTCCGGCGCGGCTGGCGCCGCAGTTCAAAATCGCAGCGGTGCCGGAGCGCGAGAATACCGCCGACGTACTGGTCACGCGCGATGGCGCCGCGCTGACTGACTTGCCGCGCAAAGCGCGGCTTGGAACGTCGTCGCCGCGGCGGCGCTTCCAGGCGCTGCGAGTTAATCGTGAAATTTCAGTGACGCCGCTGCGCGGCAATGTCGATACGCGAATCGGCCGCGTCGCGGACGGCAGTCTGGACGCAATCATCGTCGCGGTGGCTGGACTGAAGCGGCTGGGACGAACGGGCGACGTGAAGTTTGTCGAGCTGGACGCCGCCGATTTTATTCCATCGGGCGGGCAGGGCGCGCTGGCGATCGAAACGTTAACAGAGCCGCGCGCGGGCGCTTCATTAGATCTGGCGAATGCGCTCGAAGCGATCAACGACGACGCCGCGCGCTACGAAACGGCCGCCGAGCGCGCGTTTCTGGCCGCGATTGGCGCGTCGTGTACGACGCCGGTGGGCGTGAGAGCGTCGATAGCAGATGCCGTGTTGTCGCTGCGGGCAATGTTATTTTCGCCCGACGGCTCACGCGTGCTGACCGACTCTCTTGAAGCGCCAGTCGAGTTTAATCTTGCGCCGAAGATTGCAGCCGCGGCAGGCGAACTGCTGGCCAAGCGGATGATTGCGAACGGCGCGGCGGCGATGCTCGCGAATGAGTAAGCGGGCGGGGATCGTAATTCTGGTTGGCGCGGGTCCCGGAGCGGTGGACCTGATAACGGTTCGCGGCGCCGACGCGATTCGGCGCGCCGACGTCGTAATCTACGACTACCTGGTAAGTCCCGAACTGCTGCGCCTCGCGCCGGCCAAAGCCGAGTTGATTTACGCGGGCAAAAAGGGCGGTTCGAAACACGATATCGAGCAGACCGAATTGAACGCGATGCTGGTTGCGCACGCGCGCAAGGGGCGCGTGGTGGTGCGGCTAAAGGGCGGCGACCCGTTTATTTTCGGACGGGGCGGCGAGGAAGCGGAGGCGCTGGTGCGCGCGCGGGTCCGATTCGAGGTGGTGCCGGGAGTCACCTCGGCGATTGCGGGGCCGGCTTTCGCGGGGATTCCGCTGACTCATCGCGAGCACGGCTCGTTCGTCGCGTTTGTCACCGGGCAGGAGGATGCGGGCAAAACGCGGGGCTCGGCAATTCCGTGGAACGAGCTGGGCAAAGCGGCGCGCGCAGGTGGCACGCTGGTAATTTTGATGGCGAGCGCGCGGATGCGCACGACGTTCGAGCGGCTGTCGGCGGCCGGTCTTGCGCCAGACACGCCGTGCGCCGCGGTTCAATGGGCGACGACGGCGGCGCAGAAGACGGTCACAGGGACGCTCGCGACGCTGGCCGAACGATGCGCGCGCGAGCGAATCGCGTCGCCGGCGTGTATCGTGGTCGGAGAATGCGCGGGCCTGCGCGAGCATCTGAAGTGGTTCGAGCTGACTCCGCTGTTCGGGCGGACGATTGTGGTGACGCGCGCGAGTGCGGCGGCGGCTAAATTCGCCGATGCGCTGCGCCGCCTGGGCGCGGACGTAATCGAGTTTCCAACCATCGAAACGATCTCGCCGAGAAGCTATGCGGCGCTTGATCGGGCGATCGCGCGGCTCGACTCGTTCGACTGGATCGTTTTCACGAGCGCGACTGGCGTGGATAGTTTCTTCGCGCGCTTGAAGTCGCGCAGGCATGACGTGCGCGAACTTGGCGGCGCGTCGATCGCGGCCATCGGACCGGCCACGGCCGCGCGAATCGGCGATTTCGCGCTGAAGGTCGCGGCGACTCCGGACGAGTATCGGGCTGAGGCAATCGTTTCGGCGATCGGACTAAAGCGGATTCGCGGCAAGCGCTTCCTGATCCCGCGCGCCGAAGTGGCGCGTGACGCACTGCCGAAGCTTCTGCTCGGGCACGGCGCCAAGGAAGTTGTGGTCGCGCCATGCTATCGCACGATCAAACCAAAAAATGTCCAGGTCGAACGAATTCGCGAGCTGATTGCGCTCAGGAAAATCGATCTCGTGACGTTTACCAGTTCGAGCACCGTGAACAATTTTTGCGAACTGTTGGGCAGAGCGGCGAGCCGTCTCAAGGCTGCGGCGATTGGCCCGATCACGGCGGAGACGGCGCGGCAGCGCGGATTCGACGTGGTGGTCAGTCCGCGCGAGTACACGATTCCCGCTCTGACGCAGGCGATTCGCGACTACTGCGAAACGGCTCGACAGGCCGCAAGCGCCGGTGCATCTTGAGCGCGGGCACAGCTGTATAATCCTTGGCGCATCAACGGGGTTATCACGATGGCATTTCCAATCACTCGGCCGCGGCGGCTACGGCGCACGGAAACGATTCGACGGATGGTGCGTGAGACGGTGCTCACGCCCGACGATTTGATTTTGCCGGTGTTCGTCTGTCCGGGGCGCGGCATGAGAAAGCCGGTCGAGTCGATGCCGGGTGTGGCGCAGATGTCGGTGGACAATGTCGTCGCGGAGGCGCGCGACACTTGGGCAGCGGGCGTGCCGGCGGTGATACTTTTTGGAATCCCAACAAAAAAAGACGCGCAAGGCAGCGAGGCGTGGAACGACGACGGCGAAGTGCAGCGCGCGATTCGCGAGATCAAGGAACGGGTGCCCGGCCTCGCGGTAATCACCGACGTCTGCATGTGCGAGTACACCGACCACGGACACTGCGGCATCATCAAGGATGGCGACGTGGACAACGATGCGACCCTTGATCTCCTGGCGAAGGAGGCACTCTCCCATGCCAGGGCCGGCGCCGACATGGTCGCCCCCTCGGACATGATGGACGGGCGGGTGATGGCGATCCGCGAAATCCTCGACGAAAACGGCTTTGACCAGATACCCCTGATGAGTTATGCGGTCAAATACGCCTCCGGTTACTACGGACCCTTCCGGGAGGCCGCAGAGTCCACTCCGCAGTTCGGCGACCGCCGCTCGTACCAGATGGACCCCGCCAATCAGCGCGAGGCAGTTCGCGAAGCGATGCTTGACGTCGAGGAAGGAGCGGACATGGTCATGGTCAAGCCGGCGCTGACATATCTCGACGTTGTCGCGCGGGTTCGCGATGCGACCGACCTTCCCCTCGCCGCGTACTGCGTCAGTGGGGAATTCGCGATGCTCCATCACGGAGCGGTTGCCGGCGCGTTCGACGAGCGTGCCGCCGTCCTCGAAGCACTCGGCGGCATCCGCCGCGCGGGTGCCGACATGATCATCACGTACCACGCGCGTGCCGCCGCGAGCTGGCTCGCGGAGACCAAGGAGTGAATCGATGAGT
>PLYT01000114.1 GCA_003153475.1 Betaproteobacteria bacterium
GGATGTCGATGATCTTCCAGGAGCCGATGACGGCACTCAATCCGGTGATGCGTTGCGGCGAGCAGATCGACGAGGTCCTGGCGACGCACACCGCGATGAGCGCCGCCGAGCGACGAACGCGCGTGGCGGCGATCATCCGCGACGTCCATCTGCCCGATCCGCAGCGGATGATCGAATCGTATCCGCATCAGCTGTCCGGCGGCCAGCGCCAGCGCATCATGATCGCGATGGCGCTGGTGCTCAATCCCAAGCTCTTGATCGCCGACGAGCCGACGACCGCGCTGGACGTGACGACGCAGGCGCAGATCCTCGCGCTGATCCGGGAAATGCAGCGCCTGCACGGCACCGGCGTGCTGTTCATCACCCACGATTTCGGCGTCGTCGCCGAGATCGCCGATCGGGTCGCGGTGCTGCGGCGAGGCGAGCTGGTCGAGTTCGCGCCGGTGGATGAGCTCCTGGCGCACCCGCAGCACGATTACACGCGCATGCTGATCGCTGCCGTTCCCGGCGTCGCACCGGCGCGACGCGAGATCCGGACCGGGCCCATCGTCCTGGCGACCGAAGGCCTGGCCAAGACCTACACGCGAGGCGGGTGGCTGAAGCGCCGCAACGGCGACGTCGCCGCCGCAACGGACGTGACGCTGGAGATCCGGCGCGGCGAAACGCTGGGCATCGTCGGCGAATCGGGGTCGGGCAAATCGACGGTCGCGCGCTGCATCGCGCGCCTGATCGAGCCATCGGCCGGGCGCATCGTGCTCGACGGCGAGGACATCTCGCGGCTGTCGGCCGATGCGCTGCGCCCGCGGCGGCGCCGCGTCCAGATCGTGTTCCAGGATCCGTACCGGTCGCTGAATCCGCGACGTACCGTCGGCGACGCAATCATCGAAGGTCCGATGAACTACGGCGCGACGCGTGGCGATGCGATGAAGAACGCGGGTGAGCTGCTGACCCTGGTCCGCCTCGACGCCGGCGCGCTCGATCGTTATCCGCACCAGTTTTCGGGCGGTCAGCGCCAGCGCATCTGCATCGCGCGTGCGCTGGCGATCGGGCCGGATCTCCTGATCGCCGATGAGGCGGTCTCCGCGCTCGATGTCTCAGTGCAGGCGCAGGTGCTCTCGCTCCTCGACGAGATCCGGCTGCGGCTGAATCTCGCGATGCTGTTCATCACGCATGACCTGCGCGTCGCGGCACGCGTCTGCGATCGGGTTGCGGTGATGCAGCGCGGGCGGATCGTCGAGCAGGGTCCGGTCGCCGAGGTCTTCGGGGCGCCGCGGCACGAGTACACGAAGGCGCTGTTCGCCGCCGTTCCCGGCAGGCGCTGGTCGTTCGCCAGCGATTCAGCCGCAAAGGCCTAGCGACGCCGGTCGACGTCGTAGTACTTCCACTGATTGCGCTGGAACGGGTTCTGTTTGTACCCCTTGAGCCACGGCTGCGCCAGCACGTTGACGTAAGCATTCAGATCGAGCAGCCACGGCGCGTAATTGAGTATCGACTCGCTCATTTGCCGGTAGAGCGCCGTGCGCGCCGGTCCATCGGGCAGGTTGAGCGAGGCCGCGTAGGCGCGATCGTAGGCCGGCAGGCGGAAGCGCGCGTCGTTCGACGTGCCGATGTTCTTGCTGTACAGCGGCGATGCGAAGGCGTCACCATCGGGCGAATTCGATATCCAGGCGAGCCCCCACATCTGCAGCTGCCCGGCCTCGGACATCTTGTTGAGCTCCGGCCATTTCTGCGTGAAGAACACCATGCGGATGCCGATGGCGTCCATGCATTTTTTCCACAGCTCGTTGTCGACGCGGTCGATCGCCGACGGCGTGTTCGCCTTGGTGATCACCAGAGGCTTGCCGTCGGGTGTCTCGCGGTAGCCGTCGCCGTCGCGGTCCTTATAGCCGAATTTGTCGAGCAGCGCGCGAGCCCGGGCTGGATCATAGAGGTCGGTCGCGCGCAAGGTCGGATCGTGGCCGGCGAGCCCCGGCGGGACCAGTTGCGAGGCGGGCTCCGCCTGGCCGTGGCGCAGCACGTCGATTTCGGCCCTGCGGTCGTAACCCATGACCATCGCCCGTCGCAGCGCGATTTTTTCCGGCGTGTAGCCGCCGACGACCGGGTCGTCCATGTTGAAAAAAACGAAGCTGAGCGAGGGCTCGGTCTGGCGGTGCAGCCTGACGCCGCGCTTGGCGTACTCGGCGCGGAGCTGGGTTTTGTCGAGCACGTTGTCCGCCAGGGCGCGCGGCAGCTCCAGGTAATCGAGCTGTCCGCTGTCGAACGCGAGCAACCGCGGCTGGTCCTCCTCGATGACGTTGATCTCGATGCGACCGACGATAGGCAGCTTCTTGCCGGCATTGTCCTTGGCGATCGAGGCGTCGCCCGGCTCGCTCCCTTCGCCCGGCACCGGGTAGGTCTGGTCGCGAAAATCGGGATTGGCCTCGAGAACGATTTTCTGGCCGCGCACCCATTCCTTCAGCCGGTACGGCCCGGTGCCGACCGGGTGTTCCATCACGCGATTCGACGCGTCGGCATTCGCCTCGACAACCTCGCCGGCGACCGCCGACAGCGCCGCGTCGGCGAGCCAGTGCGCGAACGTGTAATTGGGGTCCTTGAAGCGCACCCGGAGCGTGTAGCGGTCGATCGTCTGCAGGCCCTCGATCTTCGCGTCGTAATCGTAGCGGCCGGACGTGCGCGCGCGGGCAAGCACTTCGTCGAGCCCAAGCAGCCGGTGATCGAACACGTACAGCCAGTACGAGCGTATCTTCGGATCGAAAATCCGCTTGATGCTGTAGACGTAATCCTCCGCCGTCAGCTCGCGCCGCTTGCCCTTGAAAGCCGGATCCGACGCGAAATAGATTCCCGGTTTGACTTTGACCGTGTAGGTGCGGCCGCCGTCGGTGATCTGCGGCATGCCGTCGGCGGTATTCGGGATCATGCGCACCGGTCGCGCGAAATAGTCGTACGTGTATAGCGTCTCGAAGATCGATCGGCAGATGTCGAACGAGTAGGAGTCGCTGATCGCCTGCGGATCGAATCCCGATTCGGCCACCTGCTGCGCGACGTGCAGGGTCTTGGCCGCGTCTGCCGCGGCTGCCCTCGTCGCCCAGGTCACCGCGAGCGCCAGCGCGAGCACGACCGCGGTGGCACGCCGCGCGAGCCGTGTGGGCGTTCTACTGTCCATCGAGCGAGTCAGCTCCTTCCGAGCGCGCGGCGCAGCCGTGCGACACCGTCGGCGAGTCGGTCGGTATCGGCGGCGAAGCACCAGCGCACGAATCCTTCGCCTTCGGGCCCAAAGGCGCTGCCGGGTGCCAACCCCAGGCTGACCTCGCGCACCAGGCGTTTGCAGAATTCGAGGCTGTCGGTAATGCCGGCGACGCGGAAGAAAATGTACATCGCTCCTTTCGGCGCGGCGGCGCTGACGCCTGGAATCGCGTTCAGCGCGGCGACCAGGAAGTCGCGCGCCGCACGGTAGCGCTCGAGCGTTTGCGCAATCGTCGGCTCGCCCGCGTTGATCGCGACGACGGCCGCGCGCTGCACGAACGTCGGCGAGCAGGACGTGTTGTATTCGATCAGCTTGCCCAGATCGGGCAGCAGCGCACCCGGCGCGACGATCCAGCCAAGCCGCCATCCGGTCATCAGCCATGTCTTCGAAAAGCTGTTGGTGCTGACGATGCGATCGCCGGGGTCGCCAAGATCGAGGAACGATGGCGCGCAGGCCAGCGCGGCTGGCGCGTCGTAATACAGGCGCTCGTAGACATCGTCGGCGATGATCCAGATGCCGTGCTTGCGGCAATGCTCGAGTATCGCCGCCTGTCCGGCGCGATCGATCGTCCAGCCGGTCGGATTGTTCGGCGAATTGATCAGCACCGCGCGCGTGCCCGGCGTCAGCGCATCGAGCAGCCGGGCTACGTCGAGGTTCCAGCCGTCGGCGCCGAACGACAGCGCGACTCGAACGACGTCGGCGCCGAGGATTTTCGGAATCTCGGTCAGGTTCGGCCACAGCGGCGTCACGCAGACGACGCGATCGCCCGGATCGATCAGCGCTTCGACGGATAGCATCAGCGCAGACATGCCCGATGCGGTCACCGCGATATTGCCGGCAGCGACCCTCCGGTGCCAGCGCGACACATAGTCGGCGATCGCTTCGCGCAGCTCAGGAATGCCGAAATTCTGCGTGTAGAACGTCTCGCCGGCGTCGAGCGAGGCGACGGCCGCATCGCGGATGTATGCGGGTGTCACCTGGTCGGGTTCGCCGAACCAGAACGGCAGGATCGCGGCATCGCCGATGCCTACATTGGCGACTTCGCGGATTTGCGAGGCGACGAGCGAGCGTACGGCGCGGCGTGCGTGAAGGTCGGGGTCGCGTAGCTCGGCGGTCATTGCAGGCGCGCTGGCCGGGAGAAGGGCATCAGCGCAGCGCCTTTATACTGTGCACCCGTCGGGATGGCAAATGAGGACAGATCAGGTGAAGTGATGGCCGCTGATGGCACCTGAGGGGCGAGGGCAAGCGCGAGCCCGCTGCTATAATTGTCCGTGTTTCTCCGTCCCGAATCGGCATGAGCTACCTCGGCAGCGCCATCGCCATACTTATTTGCGGGAGCCTGGGGACCGCGATCGCGTGGTATGCGGTGTCACCGCTGGGCCTCGGTAGCGTTGCTACCGGCCTCGCGATGGCATTCGCCGCGATGATGGCCGCAACGTTTCTGTTTGCCTGCGGCGTGGCGGTCGGCCGCGCGTTGCGCCTTTTCAAATAACCAAAGCGCCGACCGGGGAAGACTCGACCGGCTTCGCCGGACGCCGTAATGCCTTTGGCGCCGCGCCGGCCGAAAGGTCCTCCCCGCTCGGCGTCGAGGCCCTTCAGCGATCCTTCAGCGCGATGCGACGGTGGTCAACGCCGTCGCGACAGGCTCGGACGCGCCGGCCAAGCCATCGTCGGGTCGCGCTCGCGTCATCATCAGGACGGCCAGTGCGAGCAATACACTGAACAGGACGCCGATGGCGACGGCTTCGGCCGCGAGGCCGGCGAGATCGCGCCACACGCGCGGGGTGATCGCCTGGGCTCCATTCCTCGTGTGCATTCGTTCTCCTTGCGATTTGAAGCGGCTTGATCGGCCGCAACGCCATTGAAAGCCTGCGCGGCGGCTATGGCGGGTACCCGCGGTGGCGAACTGACGATCAATCATGGCCAAACGAGGGCAACGGCAATGGCCGGCGGCGAAGCAGCCCGGCGCTGCGGTATATTCGAATCGCCATGAGCCGCCGCATCGCCATCGTCGAGGATGAGCCCGCGATCCGCGCCAATTACGCCGACGCGCTGGGCAAGCAGGGCTACGAGGTCGCGACCTATGCCAGCCGTGGCGACGCGCTGGCGGCGTTGCGCACGCGGCTGCCTGACCTTGCGTTGATCGACATCGGGCTGGGCGACGAGATCGACGGTGGATTCGCGCTCGTCCGCGAGTTGCGCTCTCTGTCGGAGTCCTTGCCGATCATCTTCCTGTCGGCGCGCGACTCGGACTTCGACGTTGTCGCGGGTCTGCGGCTCGGCGCCGACGACTACCTGACCAAGGACGTGAGCCTGCCGCACCTGTCGGCGCGGATCGCCGCGCTGTTCCGGCGCAGCGACCTCCTCGCCGCACCGCATGCGGTCGAGGAGGTGATCGAGCGCGGCCCGCTCAAGCTCGACCTCAAGCGCTTGACCGCGTACTGGGGCGGACGCCGCGTCGACCTGACGCTGACCGAGTTCTGGATGGTGCACACGCTGGCCAAGCATCCGGGACACGTCAAGGACCGTGACAGCCTGATGCGCGACGCCAGCATCGTCGTCGACGACAGCACGATCACGTCGCACGTCAAGCGCATCCGCCGCAAGTTCGCCGCCCTCGACCCGGCGTTCGACTGCATCGCCACCGTCTATGGCATGGGTTACCGCTGGAGCGCGACCGAGTCATGAGCCGCTTTCGGATCGCGCTCGGCATCCGCGCGCAACTGCTGCTGGTGCTGATGGTGTTCCTGACGATACCGTGGCTCGGCTACGAATACGTGCGCGAGCTCGAGAGCTTCCTGCGCGACGCGCAGCAGAAGACGCTGGCCGGAACCGCCCAGGCGGTGGCGACCGCGCTGCACGATCGGCCGCGGCTGTTCGATCTGCCGGACGCGGCGCGCGAATCGCTTACCGCGCAACGCCTGCTGGACGGCGCACCGGAAGGCGAAGCCGCGCCGCTGCTCTTGCGCAGCGCCGGGCCAACGGTGACGCCGTCGGCCGAAATCGGCCAGATCATCCAGGGCCTGTCGCGGACGACCGCACGGATCTGGGTGATCGATCGCCGGCTCGACGTGCTGGCGCGCGCCGGCAGTCTGAAGCGCCCGCCGCTGCCGGAGACCGACGCGCCGGACTCGGCGATCCCGCGCCTGTGGCACTGGGTCGAGCGCGAAACGCTGCATCCGTTGTACGCGCTGATCCTTCGCCAGCCGACCGACGATTTCGTCGACGAGCTCGCGGCGCACGTCGCGATGCCCGCACGGGAAGTCGACGGCGCGCTGTCGGGCATCCTGACGATAGACCGGCGGCCGACCGGCGACGGCAAGGCGGTGGTCGTTTCGGCTGCGCATCCGATCTGGGTCGGCGACCAGGTCAAAGGCGCCGTGATCGTCGAGGAAACAACCAATGCGGTGCTGGCCGAGCGCAATCGTGCGTTCGAGCGGCTGTTTAACATCGTGCTCGCGGCGCTGCTCGTCGGATCGGTGGCGCTGACCCTGTACGCGTCGCGCTTGACCGCGCGCATCCGCCGGCTTCGCGACCAAGCCGAGGCGGCGATCGACCTGCAGGGGCGCATCCGCGGCGCCTTGTCGCCGTCCGCGGCGGGCGATGAGATCGGCGATCTGTCGCGCAGTTTTTCGAGCGTCGTCACGCGGTTGTCGCAATACGCGAGTTACCAGCAGAACATGGCGAGCAGGCTGTCGCACGAGTTGCGCACGCCGGTCGCCGTCGTCCGCTCGTCGCTGGACAATCTGCGCGCGGCGACCTTACCCGACGACGCGCGCGTCTACATGGAGCGCGCGCAGCAGGGCCTGACGCGGCTGACCCACATCCTGACGCGGATGACCGAGGCGACGCGGCTCGAAGAGAGCCTGGGCGACGCGCAACGCGAGCGCTTCGACCTCGCCGCAGTAGTCACCGGTTGTGTCGACGGGTATCGCGCCGCCTACCCTCGTCACGAATTCCAGTTGAGGCTTCCATCCGGCCCGCTTCCGGTCGACGGCGCGCCCGAGCTCGTCGCCCAGCTGCTCGACAAGCTGATCGCCAACGCGATCGAGTTCGGCATGCCGGGCACCCCCGTCGTCGTCGCGCTCGAGCGTGACGACCACAGCGTCAGTCTGCGGGTGGAGAACGAGGGCGCGCCGCTGCCGGCGGGAATGCACGAGCGCCTGTTCGACTCGATGGTATCGATCCGCGCCGAGCAGAAAAACGACGAGCCTCATCTGGGGCTCGGCCTCTACATCGTTCGCCTGATCGCCGAGTTTCATCGCGGCCGGGTTCGCGCGGCCGATCGCGTTCAAGGCGATGGCGTCGCCGTCAGCCTGGTCTTGCCGCTCGCTGCTTAAGCGCCCCCAGGCGCGAGTCTTCGGACGCATTCTGCCGGTCGTGCACATCGGCGATAATGACGATCTTTCGCCGCCCGCTCCCCTCAAATGCCTGCCACTCTGATGCAACATCCGGTGCTGGTCGCCGCCTTGCTGCTTTCCGCGTCGAACCTGTTCATGACTTTCGCCTGGTACGCGCACCTGCGCAACATGCAGGGCCGCGCCTGGTGGGTCGCCGCGCTGGCGAGCTGGGGCATCGCGCTGTTCGAATACCTGCTGCAGGTGCCGGCCAACCGGATCGGCTACACGGTGCTCTCGCTCGGGCAGCTCAAGATCATGCAGGAAGTCATCACGCTCGCGATTTTCGTTCCGTTCGCCTTCCTGTACATGGATCAGCCGCTGAAGCTCGACTACGTCTGGGCGGCGCTTTGCATGGTGGGCGCGGTGTATTTCATGTTTCGCGCATGACCGGACTGCGCGACCTGCTGGCCAGCGCAGCGCAGAACGCCGCGGCTGGCCGGGTCGACGATGCGCTGGCCAAGTATCGCGGCGTGCTCAAGCGCTCTCCGGCGCTGGCCGAAGTGCATTACAACGTCGGCGTCCTGCTCGCGCGCAAGGGTGAACCGGCGGCCGCCGAAAAGAGCCTCGGCGAAGCGCTGCGGCTCAAACCTTCGTGGCCGCAGGCCCATCTCGCGCTCGGACACCTTTATTTCAGGCAGGCGCGATACGCCGACGCCGAGCGCGCGTTCGTCCGCGCCGCCACGCTTTCGCCCGGTTCGATCGAAGCCTTGTTCAACCTGGCGACCTCGCGCGACCGGCAGCGCCGCTGGGGCGATGCGTTGCCGTCGCTCAAAGAAGCGCGGCAGATTGCGCCCGACAATGAGGAAATCTGGTTCGCGCTGCGCGGGCACCTGCTGCTGTTCCATCGCGACGAGGAAGCGTTCGACGATTTTCGCCGCTTCGAGCCGAACGCCGCGCTGTCGGCACGCATCGTTGCCGCGGGGCTGCTGTCGGCTCGAATCGCGCCGGGCACCGACTACGAGACCAAATATCTTCCGCTGGCGCTCGATTGGCCGTACCAGCGGGGAGAGGGCGCTTATGCCGCGGTTACGGTCGCGCAGGCGCAGTATTTCGACGTTACACGTGAACAACTGTTGCGCATCTACCAGGCGCATGATCGCGTCCGCCAGGCCGAGCGCGGATCGATCGCCGATTTCGCCGCGCCGCCGCGGACTGCCGAAGCCGCCGGCAGGCCGATTCGCATCGGCTACCTGTCGGCCGACTTCCGCTCGCACGTAATGGGGCGATTGATGCTCGAGGTCGTGCGCCGGCACGACACCGAACGCTTCGCCGTGCACGCGTATTCGCTGGCGGTGCGCGAGATCGAGGACGACGTCACCGCGCAATTTCGCGGCTGCTGCGCCGGTTTCCACCGGCTGGACGACGTCGACGACGCAAGGGCCGCGAGACTGATCGCCGACGACGGCATCGACATCCTGGTCGACCTGATGGGGCATTCCGGCTCGTCGCGCCCGACGATACTGCTGTACAAGCCGGCACCGGTGATCATCACCCATCTGGGCAATCACGGCGCCATCGGCCTGCGCCAGGTCGACTTCAAGCTGACCGACGCTCACGCCGACCTGCCCGATGCCCATCGTTACCAGATCGAGGCGCCGCTTGCGCTCGATGGCTGCGTGCTGCCGTTCCGGCGGGTCGCCGCCGCGCCCGAGACGCCGGTGACGCGCGCCGATGTCGGGCTTGCACCCGAAGCGCCGGTATTCGGCGTGTTCGTGAGCCTGCTCAAGCTCTCGCCGCGCTGTCTTGCGCTGTGGAAACGGATCCTCGATGCCGTCCCGGGCAGCGTGCTGGCATTTTCGCCGACAAGGACAACGCAGCATGCCCTGTATCGGCGCCGCGTGGAAAGCTTCGGCATCGCGGCCGAGCGGATCGCATTCATTCCGTGGGCACTCGACGATGCGCTCGATCGTGCGCGTTACCGGCTGGTCGACGTCGTCCTCGACACGCTGCCATATACCGGCGGCGATACGAGCGCCGCTGCGCTGGATATGGGCGTGCCGGTCGTCACTCGCGTCGGCGAGCGGCAGGCGGAACGGATGACGTACAGTCTCCTCGCGCATCTGGGCGTCACCACGACGGTCGCGCACAGCGACGACGAGTACTTAGCGATTGCCTGCCGGCTCGCGCGCGACCGGCCCTGGCGCGATGCGATTGCCGCGGAAATCGCCGCGGCGCTGCCGCGCTCGGGTCTTGCCGACGCCGATCGGTATACGCGCAGCCTCGAGACCGCGTACGAGCGCGCGTTGGCGCTCAAGGCGCGCGCGCCGGCCTGAGAGCGACGCATGCATCTGCACATCCTCGGCATCTGCGGGACGTTCATGGGCGGGATCGCCGCGATCGCGCGCCAGAGCGGCCACACGGTCACCGGCTGCGACGCTAACGTCTATCCGCCGATGAGCACGCAGCTTGCAAGCCTGGGGATCGCGCTGACCGAAGGCTACGATGCGGCGCAACTCGACACGGTCGCCGCGACCGCCGACGTGTTCGTCGTCGGCAACGCGATCTCCCGCGGCAACCCGTTGCTCGAGGCGGTACTGGATGCCAACCGGCGCTACATTTCGGGCCCGCAGTGGCTGGCCGAAAACGTGCTGCTGGACAAGTGGGTTCTGGCGGTGACCGGAACGCATGGCAAGACGACGACCAGCGCGATGCTCGCCTGGATACTCGACCGGGCGGGCCTGCAGCCGGGCTTCCTGATCGGCGGCGTCGCGCCCGACCTCAAGGTGTCGGCCAGGCTGTCGGACAGCGCGTTCTTCGTCATCGAGGGCGACGAGTACGACACCGCGTTCTGCGACAAGCGCTCGAAATTCGTCCACTACCGGCCGCGCACGGCGATACTCAACAATCTCGAATACGACCACGCCGACATCTTTCCCGATCTCGCGGCGATCGAAACGCAATTCCATCATCTGGTGCGAACGATCCCGCGCACCGGGCGGCTGATCGTCAACGGCGGCGAGGAGAGCCTGAAGCGCGTGCTCGCACGCGGGTGCTGGAGCGAGGTTGAGCGATTCGGCTTCGCGGCGATCGCCGATACCGGCGCCGACTGGACGATTGCCGTCGACGGCACGATCAAGCTCGGCGGCGCACCGCAGGGCGTGCTCAAGCCGTTCGCGCTGCTCGGACGGCACAATCAGCTGAACGCGCTCTCGGCGATCGCCGCCGCCAGGCATGCCGGCGTGCCGGTCGCGCAGAGTCTGGCCGCCCTCGCAACGTTTCGCGGCATCGCGCGGCGGCTGGAGGTGCGCGGCAGTGCAAACGGTGTCACCGTCTACGATGATTTCGCGCATCATCCGACGGCGATCGCCGCGACGATAGCGGCACTCCGGCGCGACGTCGGCAACCAACGCATCATCGCCATCGTCGAGCCGCGGTCGAACACGATGAAGCTGGGAAGGATGAACGCCCGGCTGCCGGCGAGCCTGGAGCAAGCCGACCGTGTCTATTGCTACGCGGCAAATCTCGGATGGGACGCTACGGCCGTGCTCGCGCCGCTGGGCGATCGTGTTCGAGTGGACAGTGATCTCGAGACGCTTGTCGATGCGATAGTGCGCGACGCGCAGCCCGGCGATCACTTGCTGGTGATGAGCAACGGCGGCTTCGGCGGCATACACGGGAAATTGCTGGCGAGACTTGGCGCGCCTATGCGCTGAACCGGCTTCCGCCGGTGCAAGCTCTTTTGTGCGCTGCAGCGGGCTTTAACCCGCCTTCAAGGGTAGAATTCGGTCCCATGTCCTGGCGAAGTCGCCTGCCGCTTCAATCCTGATCGCGCCATCCGGCGACGAGCCGGATCTGCGCGTCGACATCCCGACAGTCCGGTCGCGTCGCGCTCCCAAAAGGAGCCTTGGCGTTGCCACCGAACCGCGACGACCGAGCAACCCTCCGGTCGACCGACAAGGAGTCAAAGATGAAGGACCGTAATCTCAACGCCGGCAAGCCGGCAAAAGCCGAAGCGAGCGCGGCCTATATCGACGTCGAAAAGACGTTCGCCGCCCGCAATTACGACCCGCTGCCGGTGGTCGTGTCGCACGGCGACGGCGTCTGGCTATGGGACATCCACGGCCGCCGCTTCCTCGACATGATGAGCGCGTATTCGGCCGTCAGTCACGGGCATGCCCATCCGCGGATCGTCACCGCCCTGGTCGCGCAGGCGCAGCAGCTGGCGGTGACCTCGCGTGCCTTTCATAACGACAAGCTGCCGTTTTTTCTCAAGCGATTGACCGAAGTGACCGGGCTCGCCCGCGCGCTGCCCGCGAACGGCGGCGCCGAAGCCGTCGAGACCGCATTGAAGGCAGTGCGCAAGTGGGGATACAAGGTCAAGCGCATTCCCGACGGGCAGGCCGAAGTGCTCGTATGTGCCGGCAATTTCCACGGGCGCTCGATCACGATCGTCGGGTTCTCGTCGGAAGCGCAATACCGCGACGGCTTCGGGCCGTTCGCGCCCGGATTCAGGGCGATTCCGTTCGGCGACCCGGGCGCGCTCGAGGCGGCGATCACCCCGAACACCGCGGCCTTTCTGGTCGAGCCGGTGCAAGGCGAGGCAGGGATGATCGTGCCGCCGCCCGGCTATCTCGCCGAGTGCGCTCGCATCTGCCGGAAGCATCGCGTCATGCTTATCTGCGACGAGATCCAGACGGGCATGGGACGCACGGGCAAGTTTCTGGCCTGCGAGCACGATGGCGTCACGCCCGATGGCGTGATCCTGGGCAAGGCGCTCGGCGGTGGCGTTCTGCCGGTGTCGGCGTTCGTCGCGACCGACNNGCAGCACGTTCGGCGGCAATCCGCTCGCTGCGGCGGTCGGGCTCGAGGCGATCGCGGTGCTGTTCGACGAAAAGCTGATCGAACGCTCGGCCGAGCTCGGCGCCTATCTGCTGGCGCAACTGAAGACGGTGCGGAGCTCATTGATCCGCGACGTGCGCGGCAAGGGCCTCTTCATCGGGCTCGAAGTCGACGCCCGCAAGACCGATGCGCGCGCGGTCGTCGATCGGCTGCTGGCGCGCGGCGTCATCTCGAAGGACACGCACGGCACCGTCGTTCGCTTCGCGCCGCCCCTGGTGATCGATCGCGCTCAGATCGACTGGGCAGTCGGCGAGGTTCGCGCGGTGTTCGCCGAGCTCGACAACGGACTACGCAGGGCGGCCTGAGGCGGCATTCGCCGGTCGCACGCCGGCGCTATACTAGGACGGTGCCCAAGCCCACGCTCGCCGACAAGCTGGTCGTCGCGATTTCCTCGCGCGCGCTGTTCGATCTGACCGAGAGCCATCGCGTCTACACCGAAGCCGGCGTCGACGCGTACCAACGTTACCAGATCGAGCACGAGGAGCAGATGCTCGCGCCGGGGCCGGCGTTCGTGCTGGTCAACAAACTGTTGCGGCTGAACCGCGCCGACAAGCAGTATGTCGAGGTCATCCTGCTGTCGCGCAACAGCGCCGACACGGGGCTACGAGTCATGAATTCGATCCACCACCACGGTCTAGATATTACCCGGGCAGCGTTCACCAAGGGCGAGCCGACGTCGCGCTATGTGCCTCCGTTCGGTGCGCAACTCTTCCTTTCCGCCGACACCGAGGATGTCAAGCGCGTGCTCAACGACGGCTACGCGGCCGCGACGATCGTGCCGTCCACGCTGGGCAAGAACGAATCGGATCAACTAAGGATAGCTTTCGACGGTGACGCGGTGCTGTTTTCCGACGAGGCCGAGCGGGTCTACCAGGAAAGCGGGCTGGCAGCGTTCTCGAAGAGCGAAACCGACGCGGCGCTGCGGCCGCTCTCGGGCGGGCCGTTCAAGGAATTCCTCGCCGGCCTGCATCGCATCCAGAGCGACTTTTCCGACGACGCGAGCCCGATCCGTACGGCGCTGGTTACTGCACGCAGCGCGCCGGCGCACGAGCGCGT
>PLYT01000028.1 GCA_003153475.1 Betaproteobacteria bacterium
GGCTTGGCGCCCTGCGCCATCTTGATCTGAAGCTGGTCGGCGTTGACCAGGTATTCGGCGGTGACGCCAAATCGCGCCGACGCGACCTGCTTGATGCGCGAGCGCAGCGAATCGCCTTCCCTGACCGGAACGTCGACTACGACGCCGTCGATGCGCGAGCCGAGCGTCTCGCCCTTGCGCATCAGCGGATAGCGATGCGCGTCCTCGCCGCCTTCGCCGGTGTTCGATTTGCCGCCGATCCGGTTCATCGCGATCGCGAGCGTCGTATGCGCCTCGGTCGAGATCGAGCCCAGGCTCATCGCGCCGGTTGCAAAGCGCTTGACGATCTCCGTCGCCATCTCGACTTCGTCCAGCGGAACCGGCGCGCCCGCCGGCTTCAATTCGAACAGTCCGCGCAGCGTCATCAGTCGGCGGGTCTGGTCGTTGATCAGCTTCGCGTATTCCTGGTAGGTCGAATGGTTGTTGGATCGAGCCGCGTGCTGCAGCTTGGCGATCGAGTCGGGCGTCCACATGTGCTCCTCGCCGCGGACGCGGTACTGGTATTCGCCGCCGCCGTCGAGCGCGTCGCGCAGCATCGGACTGTCGCCGAACGCGATCTGGTGCAGCCGGTAAGCCTCGTCGGAGACCTCGAACAGGCCGATACCCTGGATGTTGCTCGCGGTGCCGGTGAAGTACTTCTCGATGAACCCGCTGTTCAAGCCGACCGCTTCGAAGATCTGCGCGCCGCAATANNGATGCCCATCTTGGACATCACTTTGTACAAGCCCTTGCAGATCGCCTTGACGAAGCGCTTTGCCGACTCCTCGGGCGAGACCTCGGGGACGATTTCGTGCAACTCTCCGAGCGTTTCCAGCGCGAGGTACGGGTGGATCGCCTCGGCTCCGTAACCGGCAAGCAGAGCGAAATGATGGACCTCGCGCGCCGATCCGGTTTCGACGACCAGACCCGCGCTGGTGCGCAGGCCCTTCTTCACCAGGTGCTGATGCACGGCGGCGGTGGCGAGCAGCGCCGGGATCGGCATCAACTCGGCCGACACGTTGCGATCGGACACGATCAGGATGTTGAAGCCGAGGCGGATCGCGTCCTCGGCGTGGGCGGCGAGACTCGCGAGCGCCGCTTCCATGCCGGCTGCGCCCCACGCCGCCGGATAGCAGATGTCGAGCTCGAGCGAACGGAACGTGGCGCCGGTGAACAGGCCGATGTGACGGATCTTCTCCATCTCGTCGGCGGTCAGGATAGGCTTCGCCGCCTCGAGACGCATCGGCAGATCGGTGGCGTCGGGTGCCACGTCGACCGCGAGCAGGTTCGGCCGCGGTCCGATGAACGTCACCAGCGACATCACCAGCTCTTCGCGGATCGGATCGATCGGGGGATTGGTCACCTGCGCGAACAGCTGCTTGAAATAGCTGTAAAGCACCTTGGGTCGGTTCGACAGCACCGGAAGCGCGGCATCGTTGCCCATCGAGCCGACCGCTTCCTCGCCATTGGCAACCATCGGCGCGAGGATCACCTTCAGGTCTTCCTGCGTGTAGCCGAACGCCTGTTGCCGGTCGAGCAACGGGACTTGCGAGCGCTGCGGCGGCGCCGGCGCCGGCAGGTCCTCGAGCGCGATGCGCGTGCGGTCGATCCACGCGCGATATGGCTTGGCCGTCGCCAGCGTCCGCTTGAGCTCCTCGTCGTCGATGATGCGTCCCTGGTCGGTGTCGACCAGCAGCATCCTGCCCGGCTGCAGCCGCCACTTCCGGACGATCTTGCGCTCGGGGATGTCGAGCACGCCGACCTCGGAGGCCATGATCACGTAATCGTCGTCGGTGACGATGTATCGCGCCGGCCGCAATCCGTTGCGATCGAGCGTGGCGCCGATNNCCGATCTGGCGGCCGTCGGTGAACGCCATCGCCGCCGGACCGTCCCATGGCTCCATCAGCGCAGCGTGGTATTCGTAGAACGCGCGGCGATCCTCGTCCATCAGCGGATTGCCGGCCCACGCTTCCGGGATCATCAGCATCATCGCGTGCGCGAGCGGATACCCGCCCATCAGCAGTAGCTCGAGGCAGTTGTCGAACGACGCGGAGTCGGACTGTCCGTCGTAGATCAGCGGCCAGATCTTGTCGAGGTCGTCGCCGAGCACCGTGCTGGCAATCGCCTGCTGCCGCGCGCGGATCCAGTTCACATTGCCGCGCAGCGTGTTGATCTCGCCGTTGTGGCAGACCAGACGGAACGGATGCGCGAGATCCCAGGTGGGAAACGTATTGGTGGAAAAGCGCTGGTGCACCATCGCCAGCGCAGACACCATCGTCGGATCGCGCAGGTCGAGGTAGTACTCGCCGACCTGGTGCGCGAGCAGCATCCCCTTGTACACGATGGTTCGCGTCGACATCGACGGCACGTAAAACTCCTTGCCATGCCGTAGCTTCAGCGCCTGGATCGCATGACCCGACTTCTTGCGGATGATGTAGAGCTTGCGCTCCAGCGCGTCCTGGTCGCTGCGATTGGAGCCGCGGGCGATGAACACCTGCCGGATCACCGGCTCGACGTCCTTGGTGCGCTCCGACAGCCCGGAATTGTCGGTCGGCACATCGCGCCAGCCGAGCAGCTGCTGGCCTTCGCCGGCGACAGCGCGCTCGATCTCCTGTTCGCACGCCATGCGCGAGGCCGGCTCCTTCGGCAAAAAGACCATGCCGACGCCGTATTGGCCAAGCGCAGGCAGCGTGAGGCTCTGGCGGCCGCAGGCGCGGCGCAGGAACGCATCGGGAAGCTGGATCAGGATGCCGGCGCCGTCGCCCTGCAGGGGATCGGCGCCGGTCGCGCCGCGATGGGTGAGATTCTTGAGGATCTGCAGGCCCTGGGTGACGATGGCGTGGCTGGCGTTGCCCTTGATGTGCGCGATGAACCCCAGCCCGCAGGCATCGTGCTCGTTCGCCGGATCGTACATTCCCTGCCTCGCCGGAGGCAGGTACCTGCCCTGTTGCTGTCGATCCACTTCGCCCTCACCGGTTACGGTCCGACCGCGCCTTTAAGGCGCGCGTTGCCGCCCGCCGTTTTAGACCGGCGGCCAAGCTTTTCATACTAGCCATAATGTTGCATTGCGGCAACCGGGAGTCCCTCGGGAGTACCCCATCCGCCAAAAGCACTTGCGCCGGCCCTGAACTTGCGCTTTAATCTGAACAAAGTGGGCTATATGCTTGTACCAGCATTCAAAAAAGCCGGCCCGGCTAAAATATTTAGGACAACATCATCAGGGATTCCTTCATGGCGCCAAACCGAATGATTGCTCGCTGGCTGCAAGCGGCACTTGCGCTCTTCGCGCTCGGCGGATTGCTCGCTCTCGGCGGCTGCGGCGGCGGTAGCGGCGCACCGAACAATCCGTTCAATCCGCCACCCGTGGCCCCTGGACCGGTGTTTGTTTTGCCCGCGGCCTTGACCGCGTTTTCGAATACGCCGGCGACGCTGACCATATCAGGTGGCGCCGCGCCGTATCAGGTGTTCTCGAGCAACCCCGCTGTCCTGCCGGTCGCGCAAACCTCGATCGACGGCGTTATCGTGCTGCTGCCCGCGGCCGTCAGCGCCGACACCACCGTGCTGATCACGGTCCAGGACGCGGTCGGTCAGCGCGCCTCATCGACGGTAACGGTGAGGGCTGCACCGATTTTCAATACGCTGACGATCAAGCCCAGCTCCGCAACCTGCGGCGCCAACATCTGCTCGGGACAGACCGGTACCGCGACGGTGACCGTGCTCGGGCCTGGCGGCGTCGGTCTTCCGAACCGCCAGGTGCGCTTCGATGTCGTCGACGGCGACTTCGCTATCCAGAGCAACGATCCAGCGATGCCGCTTGTGGCGACGCTGACCGTCGTCTCCGATGCCAACGGCGTGGCAACGGTCTTTATCACGGCGAATCTAGGCGCGCCCACACAGCCGGCCACCCTGCGCGTGACGGACTTGATGAGCGGCAATCAGGTGAACGGGCAATTTACGATCGTACAAAACACGGCGCTGTCAGTACTGCCAACAGACACCACCATTACCGCTGCTGACAACACAGGTTGCGTGAGTGGGTTCCGCGTCGACTATCGCGTGTTCGGTGGGACGCCGCCCTATTCAGCCAGTTCCTCGGTGCCGAACGCGGTCACGTTGCTGAACGCGATAAACATTCCATTCGGCGGCACGTTTACGGCGATTACCACCGGGCTTTGCGCCGATCCGGTGACCATCACCATTGTCGACGCAACAGGCCAGGCGATCACGGCCACGCTGCATAATGTGCTCGGGCCCGCGGGGCCCCCGCCGCCAGCTCCGGCTGTGTTCGTAAACCCAAGTGAGATCGATGCGACGGGCACGGGGTGCACCGGAGCAACATTCTCGTTCGTGTTCGGAAGCGGGACGCCGCCGTACAACATCTCCGCCAAGGGAGCGTTCCCTCCATCCAAGCCTGTCCCGACGATCAACCCGCAAGTGCTGGCAGGTCCCGGCAGCGTGTTGATAACCGGGTTGTTGGATGGGCTGGGTTTCCAGAAAGAATACGATTTCGAGGTGGTCGATGCAAGCGGCGTAACCGCTCCTTTCAAGGTGACCTGCAAGCCCTAGGCCTGACCGACCCTCTAGCAGACTTGGCGGCGCCTTCGGGCGCCGCATTTGTTTGGACATTACGCGGTTAGCGCGGCGCGCAGGTCCGCATCGCCGATTGCGGCGCGGACTCGTGCGCGGCCAAGCGCATCCAGCAGCACGAAGCGCATGACGCCGGCGGCAACCTTCTTGTCGCGCGCCATCAACTCGCTCCAGCGCTCAAAGGCCAACGCCGGCGGTCGAACCGGAAGGCGGGCGCGCACCAGAAGGCGCACGAGGCGATCAGCATCGTCCGCAGGGAGTTTGGTGACACGCCGCGACAGGCCGGCCGCAAGCACCATCCCCGCCGCGACTGCTTCGCCGTGCAACCAAGTCCCGTAGCCGGTTGCAGCCTCGATCGCGTGACCGAACGTATGGCCGAAGTTGAGCACGGCGCGCTCACCGGCCTCGCGCTCGTCCCGCGCAACGACGTCGGCTTTGATACGGCAGCTTTCGAACACCGCGTGCGCGATGGCGTCCGGGTCGCGCCCGAGCAGGCGTTCCAGGTGCGCCTCGAGCCACGCGAAAAGCCCGATGTCGCAAGCCGCGCCGTATTTGATGACCTCGGCGATTCCCGACAGGTATTCGCGCTCGGGCAGCGTCGAGAGAGTCTCGGTGTCGATGATGACTGCGGATGGCTGGTAGAACGCACCGATCATGTTCTTGCCGAGTGGATGATTGACCGCGGTCTTGCCGCCGACCGACGAATCGACCTGGGCGAGCAGCGTCGTCGGTACCTGCAGCAACGGCATCCCGCGCTGGTAAGTCGCCGCGGCGAATCCGGCGAGATCGCCGATGACGCCACCGCCGAGGGCCACCAGCAAGGTCGAGCGTTCGGCGCCCAATTCGAGCAGGCGTGTGTGGACCTCGTAGAGCGTCGCCCAGTCCTTGTGTGCTTCACCGTCGGGCACGAGCACGACATCGCAGCGAATGCCACTGCGCGACAGGGCCCCCTGCAATGGCTCCAGGTGATGCGCGGCGACAACGGTATTGGTGACGATGATGGCGCGCGCTGGACGCGGCGCCGCCAGCCGCTCGCCGGCGCGGCCGAGGAGCCCGGCGCCGATATGGATCGGATAGCTGCGCTCGGCGAGCGCGACAGTCAGTGTCGCCATCGGTGTACGAGTGGTGGTCCGGCCCAGGCCCTAAGCCTGCGCCGAGGTGCGCAGCTGCTGCTCCAGCCGCTGGGCGAGCCGGACGACCTGCTCCTGGTCGGACTCGACGACGAAGTCCGCGGTCTCGCGGTACAGCGCGTCACGCACCGTGTACAGCTCCTTCAGCCGCTCGTACGGATCAGGCGCCTGCAGCAACGGCCGATGCTTGCTGCGCTTGGTGCGCTCCCATAGCGTCGCCGGCGTCGCGTGGAGGTAGAGCACCGATCCGTTCTGCTTCAGGCAGTCGCGGTTGGCCTCGCGTAGCACCGCGCCGCCGCCGGTCGCGAATATGGTGTGGGTATGCTGCACGTATTCGGCAATGATCGCCTGCTCGCGGTCGCGGAATCCCGGCTCGCCTTCCAATTCGAAGATGACCGGAATCGATACGCCGAGGCGCCGTTCGAGCTCGCTGTCCGAGTCGTAGAACGCCTTGTCGAGGCGCTTGGCAAGCAGGCGCCCGAGCGTCGACTTACCGCTGCCCGGCATGCCCACCAGAAAAAGATTGCCCCGATGCAGATGCATCGGGGCATTTTAGAGCATAGCGATACTGAAGGGGCTACCGCACCGCCGTGACCGATTCCTTGACGATACGCGGCGTCAGGAAGATCAGGAGCTCGGTCTTCTCGATGTTCTTGTTGGTCGTCTTGAACAGGTAGCCCAGGTACGGTATGTCGCCGAGGAACGGAACCTTGGTCACGTCGTTGTTGACCGTCTCCTCGTAGATGCCGGCGATGACCGCGGTGTCGCCGTTGTTGACGGCGATCTGCGTCGTGACGTTCTTGGTGTCGATCGCCGGAACGAATCCGCCGCCGGCGACCGGCACGTTCTGGCCAACCGAGTCCTTGCGGATTTCTACGGTCATGATGATGCGGTTGTCGGGCGTGATCTGCGGCGTGACGTCCAGACGCAGCACCGCCTTCTTGAATTGAACGGTCGCCGGGCTGTTGCCGGTGCCGGGCGTCACATACGGGATCTCAGTGCCCTGCTCGATGCTCGCTTTCTGGTTGTCGGCGGTCACGACGCGCGGACTCGACACCACCTTGCCGCGGCTGTCGGCTTCGAGCGCCGACAATTCGAGGTTTATCAGGTTGCCGCTGCCGAGGTTGATCAGGGTCAGCGCGAGCTGGCCGGCGGGGTTCGTGACCGGCAGGTTCACGTTGAGCTGCGGCGAATCTGAATAGCCGGCACTTGCAAGACCCGAGGCAAGCTCGAACGGCGTTTGCGTGCGCGTATCGCGCGTCGCGACCGCTCCCGCCGTCGTTGAGCTGACGACCGGCTGCGTATCCAGGCTGCCACCGATCCCGCCGGCGTAGCGCCGATTCAGCGTGAAGCCGGTCTGCATGCCGAAGCGGACGCCGAGCTGGCGTCCGAACTTGTCGTCGGCGATGACGATGCGGCTTTCGATGACGACCTGGCGCACGGTGACGTCGATCTGACGGATCAGCCGGCGCACTTCGTCAAGTCGGCCGCCGGTATCCTGGACGAACAGGATATTGGTTCGCGCATCGACCACCGCCGTGCCGCGCTTGGACAGGAACTTGCCTTCCTTGTCGGAGAGCAGCGCCTTGATCGCATCGGCCTTCTGATAATTGAGCTGGAACATCTCGGTCTGCAGCGGCTCCAGTTCGCTGATCTGCTGCAAGGATTCGAGCTGCTGCTTTTCCTTGACGGCGAGTTCTTCACGCGGCGCGATCAGAACGACGTTGCCGTTCTTGCGCATGTCCAGACCCTTGGTCTGCATGATGATGTCGAGCGCCTGGTCCCACGGGATATCCTTCAGGCGCAGCGTGAGGCTGCCCGTAACGGTGTCGCTGGTGATGATATTGAGGCCGGTGAAATCGGCGATCACCTGCAACACCGCGCGCACTTCGACGTTCTGGAAGTTGAGCGAAAGCTTCTCGCCCTTGTAGCCCGCGCGCGTGCCCTGCGTCAGGCGATTCGGGTCTTCCTGGATCGGCTTGACCTCGATGATGAAGCGATTGTCGGTCTGATACGCCGAATGCTCCCACAGGCCCTTGGGCTCGATCACCATCCTCGCATTGCCGGCCTGCTCGAACGTATCGATCGTCATCACCGGCGTGGCGAAGTCGCCGACATCGAGCCTGCGCTCGAGGTTGCGCGGCAGCGATGTCTTGATGAAGTCGACGACCAGCGTCTTGCCCTGCTGCCGGATGTCGATGCCGGTCGTCGTATCCGACAGGTCGACGATAATGCGGCCCTCGCCGTTGCGCCCGCGCCGGAAATCGATGTCGCGCAGCGCGTGCGTGGTTTCGCCCGGCCGCGCCTCGGCGAAGCGCGACACCGTCGGCGCCTCGGCCGCAACGGCGGCCGTCTCGCTCAGCGTTACGACGACGGTATTGCCTTCGATCTGGGTTTCGAACGATTGCGGCTTGTTCAGGTTGAACACGACGCGCGTGCGATTGCCTGCCTGCACGACGTTGACGCTGCGCAGCGCCGGATCGCCAACCTCCTGCGCCGAGCGACCCATGCCGTTACCGGTATCGGGAAAGTCCAGCGCGATGCGCGGCGGATTGTTGATGGCGAAGCCGGCCGGCGGATTGGGCAACGGCGCCTTCAGCGTGAATCTGACGATCGTGCGGCCGGAGCTGCCTTTGGAGACCGTCAGGCTCTCGATGCTGTTCGCCGTCTGCGCCTGCGCGTGGCTGACCCCGAGCAGGAGCAGCGCGGTAACGGCGGCAATGGCGGCCCCTTTCAGCCACTGCTCGCGTTTCGCTTCGGTGGATCGCATGGCCCTCATCTGCGTCGCTCCTGTCTTGTGTCCGCTTCGGCGAGCTGGAGCGTGCTGGTTCGCTCCGTCCAGTCGCCTGCACCGTCCTGCACCAGTTCTTTGAGCCGAATGTCGCCGTCGCCGATGTTGATGATGACGCCGAAGTTCTGGCCCATGTAGTTTCCGACCTTGACCTGATAGACATCTTTCTCGGTCGTTCTGACCAGCGCATACGTGTTCTTGCCTCGCTGCAGTGTTCCTACCATCTGCAGCGATTCCAACGGATAGGATTCGAGCGGCTCCTTGCGTCGGTTGAGATCCGGCGCGAGCTTGCTGCCTCCCTTGAGCGGTTCGATCTTGCGCGGCTTGAACGGATCGGCCAGGTCGAACGCGTTATAGGTGAATGGCTCGTACGGCCTGACCTGCGGCAGCGGATCGAGCTTGCCCCGGACCCCCTTGCCCTGTTCCTGCATCCAGGCGCGAAGATCCTGATGGCTTTCGCCGCCGCAAGCGGCGACGAGGATGGCAGCAATGCCACAGGCGGTCAATCGCGGATTCATTTTTTGCCCTTGGCATCCTTCGCCGACTTGCGCTGCTTGGCGATCTCGTCCTCGTCCAGGTAGCGGAAGGTCTTGGCGGTCGCATCCATCACCAGCGTGCCTTTGTCGTTGGTGATGCCAATGTCATTCAGCGTAACGATTCGCGGGAGCTGCGCCACATCGCTGGCGAACGCGCCCATATCATGATATGTGCCCGTCACCCGAACCGTGATCGGCAATTCGGCGTAGAACTCGGCGATGCGCTCGCGCGTCGCCGGCCGGAACAGCTCGAACTGCAACCCGCGGCCAAGCCCGGCCTGGTTGATGTCGGTCAGCAGCGCGTCCATTTCGCTCTTGTTCGGCAATTGCTTCAGCAGCGCGCCGAAGGCCTGCTCGATCTCCTTGAGCTGCTGAACATAAAGCTCGAGGTTGACCGCCTTGGCCTTCTTCTCGGAATACGAGACCCGCAGCTTCGCTTCGTCGTCCTGGGCGCGATCCAGCGCATCGAGCTGGTCCTTCCAGTCGAAAAACGCCCCGGCCAGCAGGATCAGCACGACCAGGATGCCGAGGACCGCGATCTTCGGCAGCAGCGGCCAGTTTCCCGCCTCGCGGAAATTGAGGCGGCGGATGTCGTCGAGTGTCATGTTTGCGGCCCCTTCGCCGGCGGAGCGGCCGTCGGAGCCTTCACCGCGGCCGCCGGAGGCTTCGTCCCGGGTGTGGTTGTTTCAGCCGGACGCTTCATCTGCAGGCTCAGCGTGAACTCGTTGACCTTCTGCTTGTCGAGCGGCACCGACTTGATTTCGATCAGCTCGGGCGTGGTCAGCCAAGGCGAGCTCTCGATGCTGCGCATCAGCGTCGAGACGCGCGCGTTGGATTGCGCGTATCCGGTCAGCGTCACTTTGGCGCCGACCTGCTTGACCGACTTGAGATAGAGGCCGTCCGGCAGCTGCCGCACGAGCTGGTCCAGCAGGTGCACGGCCTCGGTCCGGTTCGATTGCAGCGTCTCGACGATCTGCTTGCGCGCCAGCAGCGCCTGCGTTTGCTCGCGCAGCTTGTCGATTTCCTTGATCTGCTCGTCGAGCTTGACGATTTCGGCCTTCAGCAGCGTGTTGCGTCCGTTCTGGTTGTCAATGCGGGCGGCAATGACGATGTGCACCAGGCCGACGACCGCGACGGCGAGCACCGCAAGCCCGACCGCCATCGAGATGAACTGGCGCTGCCGCGCCTGACGCTTCTGCTCGCGGTGTGGAAGAAGGTTGACGCGGACCATGGCTATTCGAACCCGCGCAGCGCGAGACCGCAGGCGATCAGGAGCAAGGGCGCGTCCGCGGCGAGCTGGCGCGGCCGAATGCGATCGGACATCGTCATGCTGGCGAACGGGTTGCCGACGATCGTGGTGACGCCTGCGCGCTTGGCGACCAGATCGTCGAGCCCCGAAAGCAGCGCACAGCCGCCGGTGAGGACGACCTGGTCGACCTGGCTGTACGACGTTGACGTGAAGAAAAACTGCAGCGCGCGGGTCACTTCGAGCGCGAGGGTCTCCATGAACGGCTGCAGCACATCGGCATCATAATTCTCCGGCAGACCGGCATTTTTCTTCGCCGATTCGGCTTCTTCGGGCGATAAGTTGAACGCGCGCTGGATGTCGTGGGTCAACTGGTTGCCGCCGAAGGCCTGGTCGCGGGAGAACAGAATTTGGTTGTTGCGCAGCACGTAGAAGTGCATCACGTGGGCACCGATGTCGACCAGCGCCACGTTCTGGTCGCGGCCGTTCGCCGGCAGCGACGGCGCGATCATGCGGAATGCCTCTTCGGTCGCGTACGATTCGACGTCCATCACCTGCGGCCGCAGCCCGGCGTTGTCGGCAATGGCTACCCTGTCGTCGACCTTTTCCTTGCGCGACGCGGCGATCAGCACCTCGACGTCTTCGGCGTTGTTCGGCGCCGGGCCCAGGATCTGGAAATCCAGGTTGACTTCGTCCAGCGCGAACGGGATGTACTGGTTGGCCTCGGCCTCGACCTGCAGCTCGAGTTCCTCTTCGGTCTGGCCCGCCGGCACGATGATCTTCTTGGTGATGACCATCGCCGTCGGCAGCGCCATTGCGATATGCTTGTTGCGGCTGCCAAGCCGCTTGTGCGCGCGGCGGAGCGCCTCGCTGACCTGGTCGAGATTGACGATATTGCCGTCGGTGACCAGATCTTTGCTGAGCGGCTCGATCGTGTAGCGCTCGAGCCGATAGGCTCCCTTGCCGGTTTCGGAAAGTTCGACCAGCTTCACGGCGGACGAGCTAATGTCCACGCCGATCAGCGGCGGCGCCTTCGTTTGCAAAAAGGCAAACGCGGAATCGAGTTTTTCCTTCAACATAGGAGCTTTAGGCGTAATTCATATAAATTACATTAAACAGTAGCAGCAAATATAAACCATGTAAAACTGTTTTTTCAAGTTTATCTTGGCTCCTAACCCTGCATATAATCGTGGCTCCCGCCTGGCGCCTCGGTAACTTTAATTCACCCATGCTAAAGCGCTGGCTGATCTATCTTGCGGCTGTAATGGCGGGCCTGGGGCTCGTCGGGGCGCTGTTGGCGGCCTTTGTCTTTGCTCTGCTTTATCCCACTTTGCCGTCGCTAGACACGCTGACGGACTACCAGCCGAAGATACCCCTCAAAATAGTGTCGGCGGAAGGGGCGGTCCTGGGTGAGTTCGGCGAGGAACGGCGGGCGATCGTCAAAATCAAGGAAGTCCCGGATGTCATGCGCCACGCGATCCTGGCCGCCGAGGACGAGCGCTTCTACCAGCACGGGGGGGTCGACTACCTGTCGGTCGTACGGGCCGCGCTGGCCAATCTCAGCGGCGGCGCACCGCAGGGCGCCGGCACGATCACGATGCAGGTGGCCCGCAACTTCTTCCTGACTCGTGAGCGAACGCTCACTCGCAAGCTTCGCGAGGTAATGCTTGCCTATAAGATCGAGTCCAACCTGAGCAAGGACGAAATCCTCGAGCTTTATATCAACCAGATCTTCCTCGGCCAGCGGGCATACGGCTTTGCCGCCGCCGCGCAGATCTACTTTGGCAAGCCGCTGCAGGAGCTCAGCATCGCCGAGTCGGCGATGCTGGCGGGGCTGCCCAAAGCGCCCTCGGCGTACAACCCCGTTGCCAATCCCAAGCGCGCCCGGGGCCGTCAGCTCTATGTATTGCGGCGCATGCACGACCTCCACTACATCAGCGACGACCAGTTCGTCGTCGCGCAGAACACTCCGCTGGCAGTCCATCAGGCGTTGCAGGAATACGACACTCATGCCCAGTTCGCGGCCGAGATGGCCCGCCAGGTCGTCATCGACAGCTACGGCGAGGAGGCCTACACCCGGGGTCTGACCGTCTACACGACGCTGCGCAAGGACGACCAGGCCGCGGCTTATATCGCCGTCCGGCGCGGCGTCATCGATTACGACCGCCGGCATGGCTACCGTGGACCCGAGGCTTACATCAGCCTGCCCAGCGATCCGGCGCAGCTCGAGGATGCGCTCGACACCGCTTTCCAGGACGTGAGCGACGCCGACAACCTCGAACCGGCGATTGTCCTCGAGGCGTCGCCTACCTCGGTCAAGGTCGTGCGCAACGACGGCGACAGCCTGGTCATCAACGGCGAGGGCCTCAGGTTCGCCGCCCGCTCGCTCTCCGAAAAGGCTCCGGCAGCGAGCCGGATTCGTCGTGGCGCGCTGATCCGCATCGCCAGCGACGACAAAGGCAACTGGCAGATCACGCAGTTGCCGCAAGTCGAGTCGGCCCTGGTTTCGGTCCGCCCCTTCGACGGAGCGATCCTGTCGCTGGTCGGCGGATTCGACTTCGACCGCAACAAATTCAATCACGTGACGCAGGCGTACCGGCAGCCGGGTTCGAGCTTCAAGCCTTTCATCTACTCGGCCGCGCTGGAAAAAGGCTTCAGTCCGGCGACGGTTGTCAACGACGCGCCGCTCTCTTTCGATGCCACGCAGACCGGCGGCGAGCCCTGGGAGCCGAAGAATTACGACGGCACGTTCGAGGGGCCGATGCGGCTGCGAACCGCGCTGATGAAATCGAAGAATCTGGTCACGGTGCGGGTGATGCAGGCGATCGGGCCGCAGTATGCGCAGGACTACATCGCGCGCTTCGGCTTCGATCCGAAGCTGCATCCGGCGTATCTGACGATGGCGCTCGGTGCCGGGGCCGCGACACCGCTGCAGATGGTCGCGGCCTATGCGGTATTCGCCAACGGCGGCTATCGCGTGACGCCGTATCTGATCGACCGCGTCGTCGACAGCCGCGGCAACGTCCTGTCGAAGGCGACTCCGGCCGTGGCCGGCGTCAATGCCGAGCAGGCCATCGATCCGCGCAACGCCTTCATCATGACGACGATGATGCGCGACGTCGTACGCGCCGGCACCGCCGCGCGCGCCAACCAGCTCGGCCGGCACGACCTCGCCGGCAAGACGGGCACGACCAACGACAGCGTCGACGCCTGGTTCTGCGGTTTCAACGCTTCGATGGTCGCCGTCGCCTGGATCGGCTTCGACCAGCCGCGCACGCTCGGCAATAACGAGACCGGCGCGGTGGCGGCATTGCCGATCTGGATGACTTATATGGCCAAGGTGCTCAAGGGCGTGCCCGAAACGCCGCTCAAGCAGCCCGATGGCGTCGTCGTTGCGCGGATCAATGCCGATTCCGGCCTGCGCGAAAACGACGACCGCAGCGGCATTCCCGAATATTTCCTCTCGGAGTTCCTGCCGCGCAAGCACGACGACGCACTGGCCACCGACGGCGGCCGCGCGCCACCCGAAGTGCGCAATCAGCTCTTCTGACCGTTGGCATCGCATATCGCATCGTCACAGGCCTCGCGCAACCGGGTGCGGATCGCCCAGGCCGCGGCTCGCCTGATCGCCGAGCATGGCCTGTCCGACTGGGCGGCGGCGAAGCGCAAGGCCTGCCGCGAGCTGGGCTTGACCGATCGAGAAGCGTTGCCGGCCAATGAAGAGATCGAGCAGGCGTTGCGCGATTACAACAGTCTCTTCCAGCCACGGGCTCAAGCGGCTTCGTTGCGCGCCCAGCGACTCGTCGCGCTGGACTGGATGGAGCGCTTGGCCCAATGGCGGCCTCTGCTGGTCGGCGGCGTCGCGGCCGGCTGGGCGACCGCGCACAGCGACGTGAGGCTCGAGCTGGAGGCGGAGGATCCGAAGACGGTGGAGCTCGGCCTGATCAATGCCGGAATCGAGTACACCGCCGCCCCGCCGCTCGGCGGAGCCGCACCAGGCGCGCGCCTGAACGCGGGGCGCGGCGCGGCCGCGGTGCGGCTCGACATCGTTTCGCCGCAACAGCGCCGCAACCGTCCGCGTCGCAATGAAGAGGAGCGCTTGACGGCCTCGGAGCTCAAGTCCTTGCTGGCGAGCGCCGCTAGCGCCGCGGATCCGGCGTCCTAGCGTTCAGCTCCTGATCATTCCTTGAGCCAGGCAGCGGCCGTCAGCGCATAGTAGGTCAGGATCGCATCGGCGCCGGCGCGCTTGAATGCGATCAAGGTCTCCATCGCACAAGTGCGCTCATCGAGCCAGCCGTTGGCGGCGGCCGCCTTGAGCATCGCGTACTCTCCACTGACCTGGTAGACGGCGGTCGGCACGCGAAAAGCTTCCTTGACCCGCCGCAGGATGTCCAGGTACGGAAGGCCCGGCTTGACCATCACCATGTCGGCGCCTTCCTGCAGATCCAGATAGGTTTCCCAAAGGGCTTCGTCGCCGTTGGCCGGATCGATCTGATAGGTGTATTTGTTGCCGCCGCTCAAGGCGGCACCCGATCCGACGGCATCGCGAAACGGGCCGTAGAAGGCCGAGGCGTATTTGGCCGAATACGCAAGGATGCGCGCCCTGTCGTGTCCGGCGCGATCGAGCGCGGCGCGTAGCGCGCCGATGCGTCCATCCATCATGTCGGATGGGGCAACTATGTCGGCCCCCGCCTCGGCGTGGCACAGCGCCTGCCGCGTCAGTGCGGCGACCGTCTCGTCGTTGGCGACGTAGCCGGTGTCGTCGAGCAGGCCGTCCTGGCCATGGCTGGTGTAAGGATCGAGCGCCACGTCGGTGATCACGCCCAGTTCGGGAAATCGCGCCTTGAGCGCACGCACCGTTTGCGGCACCAGTCCGTTGGGATCCCAGGCCGCCATCGCATCCAGCGATTTCTGCGAGCCCGGAATCACCGGGAACAGCGCAATCGCGGGCACCCCGAGCGTCAGGCAGCGCTCGGCGTCGGCCAGCAAGAGGTCGATACTCTTGCGCGAGATCCCCGGCAGCGAAAGCACCGGCTCCTCGCGCCGCGTGCCGTCGAGGACGAACGCCGGATAGATCAGATCGTCGCTCGACAGTCGATGCTCGCGCATCAGGCGGCGCGAAAAGTCGTCGCGGCGCATGCGGCGCAGCCGGCGCTCGGGAAACTTTCCGGTAAAGTTCATCGACATAGCGAGTGGTCGGCCTCGGTTGCGCGAATCGCGCAAAGCGCATCCTAGCTTGCGCGCCTCATTGCGGGCAACCGCGTTGTCTTGTCGGTCCGCATGCAATCAAAGAATCGTCGCAGAGAACGTGGAACTCTTTTAACGAGGGGCCGGTCATATTCCGCAGACGATAGCATCGTCTCCCGCTTCCCTCCCTGAGCGGGTGCCCTTCGGTTGCGTAACCCTACCAATCGAAGGGCGTTCTTGAGGCCCCGACTCACTCCCCTTGATGTCGGGGCCCTTCTTTTTGTGTCGGCGCAATCGCGGTGTCCGCGGCAAACGGCGCGAGCCATGCAGCCACCGCCTCCTCCGCTTCCGCAAGACCCAGCCTTCGCGTCGCCGAAAACAGCTGAACGCTGATTCGATCCGCATGCGCAGCGTAGCCCCGACCGAGCTCGCGCTGCACACTGGCGAGGACGCGTCGCTGTTCGGCGACGGTAAACTTGTCGGCCTTGGTCAGCAGGATATGGGTCGGGCGCAGCGACGGCAGGAACCAGTCGAGCATCTGGCGGTCGAGGTCGGTCATCGGCCGCCGCGAATCCATCACCAGGACCAGCCCCGTCAGCGGCACGCGTTCGGCAAGATAACGCGCGATAAAGACTTGCCAGTGACGGCGCATCGCTGCCGGCACTTCCGCGTAGCCGTACCCGGGCAGATCGGCAAGCAACGCGCCCGAGCGCAGGCGAAAGAAGTTGATGTTTTGCGTGCGTCCCGGCGTCTTGCTGACGAATGCCAGCCGCGTTCGCTGCGCCAGCGCGTTGATGGCAGATGACTTGCCGGCGTTCGACCGCCCGGCGAACGCGACCTCGGGGGCACCATCGGCAGGCAGCTGGTGCCAGTCTGCCGCCGTCGTCAGGAATTCCGTATTGAGGAACGGATGCGTCATCGCGCTTGCCCGAACCGCGAGGCTTGGGCCGGCCGCAACGGATTCGGTACAATGCGCGGTCGGCTTGCGTCGTATGCATGCGCAGGCGACGCCCGATGCGCAGACTGGACCGCCGGGCCGCCGAATCGAGGGAGCGTCAAACGATGAAACGCGCGTTGTTGCTGACGGCGGTGGCCGTTGGGGTCGCGGTCGGCGCGACGCAGGGCGCACCTGCGCAGGCCGAAGAGGTCGCCGCCAAGCCCGATCTCGCCAAAGCGCAGCAGATCGTCAACCAGGTGTGTTCGGCCTGTCATGGCGCCGATGGTAACAGCCCGAGTCCGGCGAACCCGAATCTGGCCGGACAGCAGGCAGACTACATCGCTCTTCAACTCGCCCATTTCAAAAGCGGCGTGCGCAGCAATCCGGTGATGGCCGCAATCGCCGGACAGGTTGCGCCCGAAGACATGCGCTCGCTGGGCGCCTATTTTGCGCAGCAGAAGCCCAAGGGCTCGGCCGCCAAGGGTGCCGACCTCGCCGCCGCCGGGCAAAAGCTCTTTCGCGGCGGCGACGCCGCCAGTGGCGTGCCGGCGTGCGCCGCGTGCCACTCTCCGGATGGCGCGGGCATCCCGTCGCGCTATCCGCGTCTGAGCGGACAGTACGCCGACTACACGTTGGCGCAGCTCCGGGCGTTCAAGGCGGGCGAGCGCGGCATGGACAAGGAAGGCAAGGACGTCAACGGCAGAGTCATGGCGCAGATCGCGGCCCGGATGAACGACCAAGCGATCGCCGCGGCGGCGCAGTACGTCGCCGGTTTGCACTAAGTGCCGCCGAAACCACCGAGTGGACGGCGGCGTTCGCGCCGCCTTTTTTATCGGCGCTGACGTGGCCGCCACCGTAGCGGCGTTGTTCATCTATCCGGTCAAGGGCTGTCGCGGCATCACGCTTTCTTCAGCGCGGGTCACCGAGCGCGGGCTCGAGCACGATCGCGAGTGGATGGTCGTCGATGCCGACGGCCGATTCGTTACGCAGCGCACCGAACCCCGACTGGCGACGATCACAACGGCGATCACCCCGACATCGCTGCTGTTGACCGCGCCCGGGGCGCGGCCGCTGGCGTTGCCGCTCGAGCAATCCGGCGTTACCAGTCCGGTGACGGTGTGGCACGACACGGTCCCTGGCATCGATCAGGGGCCCGCGGCAGCCGCTTGGCTGTCGGCACGCCTGGCCGCGGCCTACCGGCTGGTCCGTTTCGATCCTGCGGCAAAGCGGCGCTGCAATCCGATGTACGCGGGCACTTCCGGCGCGCACACCGCGTTCGCCGATGGCTATCCGCTGCTGGTGCTCTCGGAAGCGTCGCTGGACGATCTGAACGGCCGGCTCGTCACGCCGCTTCCGATCGATCGCTTTCGTCCGAATCTGGTGCTCTCGGGAATCGACGCTTACGACGAAGATCACATCGATCAGATCGTGGTGGACGAAGTGGCGCTGAAAATGGTCAAGCCTTGCACGCGCTGCCAGGTGACGACGATCGATCAGCGAACGCTGGAGCGAGGCCTCGAACCGCTGCACACGCTGGCCGGCTACCGCCACAATGCGCTGCTGGACGGCGTCGCCTTCGGGATGAATGCAATCGTCACAGCGGGCGTCGGTGCGACGCTCTCATCTGCTGCGCCGGTCGCGCATTCGTATCGTTTTTAGAGCCCGCCCCACGTCGGCGCGGCTCGGTGCGCGAGGAAAGCGCTGAAAACGTTTAGCCCGCGACGGCCTTGCACGCGGCCAACGTCTGGCGCCAATGCGGCAGCGCGATCCCAAAGGCCTCTTCGAGCTTGCCGGTTGCGAGTACCGACGACGCAGGGCGGCGGGCGGGCGTCGGATATTCCGCCGTCGTGATCGGCACGACGCGCGGACGATCGCTATCGTCGAAAATCGCGCGTGCAAAATCGAACCAGCTCGCGCGGCCGCGCCCGCTTAAGTGATAAATGCCGCTTTTCCTGGCCAGTGCCGACGCACCGCGGCCGATGAGGCTCGCCGTCGCTTCGGCCAGCGAGCGGCTCCAGTTGGGCACGCCGAACTGGTCGGCGACGACGCGCAGTTCGTCCCGCGTCGCGGCAAGTCGACGCATCGTCAACAGAAAATTCTGGCCGTGCCAACCGTAGATCCAGCTCGTGCGCAGAATCAGATGCGCCCCTCCTGCGGCCGCGATCGCACGCTCGCCGCCAAGCTTGCTGCTGCCGTAGACGTTCAGCGGGTTCGTCGGATCTTGTTCGCGATAGGGTTCGGCGGACGTTCCGTCGAACACGTAATCGGTCGAATAATGGATCAGCAGCGCGTCGAGGCGCTTGGCTTCTTCGGCCAGGATCGCGGGAGCCCTGGCGTTGATCGCGTCGGCCAGCTCGGGCTCGGCTTCGGCGCGATCGACGGCGGTATACGCGGCCGCGTTGACGATGATCTGCGGCTTGACNNCCCGGTGAGCAGAATCACCGGACGCTTCACGGATACGCGTCGGCCTGCGCCAGCGTGCGCCCGGCGGCGTCCTTCGGTGCGACCAGCGGGACGCCTGACAGCGGCCACCGGATGCCGAGCACCGGATCGCTCCACAGGAGGCTGCGCTCGTGCTGCGGATACCAGTAGTCGGTCGTCTTGTACAGAAACTCCGCGGCATCGGACACGACCAGGAAGCCGTGTGCGAATCCGGGCGGGATCCACAGCATGCGCCGGTTCTCGGCTGAAAGCAGCACTGCGGACCAGCGGCCGAATCGCGGCGAGCTGCGGCGAAGGTCGACCGCGACGTCGAATACCTCGCCCTCGGTCACGCGCACCAGCTTGCCTTGCGCGTGCTCGATCTGGTAGTGCAGACCGCGCAGCACGCCGCGGGCGGACCGCGAGTGGTTGTCCTGCACGAACTCGACGTCGACTCCTGCCTCGGCGAGCGCGCGGCGATTGTAGCTCTCGAAAAAGAACCCGCGCTCGTCGCCGAACACTTTCGGCTCGAGCAGCAGCACCTCCGGCAACTCGGTCGGCGTGACCTTCATCGCCGTGTCAGCGGATCGCTGGCCCGTGCAGCAGGCTCAGCAGATACTGTCCGTAGCCATTCATGGCCATCGCCTGCCCGAGCTTTTCCAGCGCCGCGGCGTCGATATAGCCCTGGCGATAGGCGATCTCTTCCGGACAGGCGATCTTGAGTCCTTGCCGGCGCTCGATGGTCGCAATGTATTGCGCCGCTTCGAGCAGCGATTCGTGCGTTCCGGTATCGAGCCAGGCCATCCCGCGGCCCATGACCTCGACCGACAGCTCGCCCAGCGCAAGATAGGCCTGGTTGACATCGGTGATCTCGAACTCGCCGCGCGCGGAGGGCTTGAGGCCGGCGGCAACATCGAGCACGCGGTTGTCGTAGAAGTAGAGGCCGGTCACCGCGTAGCGCGACTTCGGCTGCTGCGGCTTTTCCGCGAGGCTCAGCACGCGCCCTTCCTTGTCGAACTCCGCGACGCCGTAGCGCTCGGGATCGGCCACCGGATAGGCGAACACCGTGGCGCCCGCCGCGCGTGCCGTGGCGCGCGCGAGCATCGGCTGCAAATCGTGACCGTAGAAAATGTTGTCGCCCAGCACCAACGCCGAGTTCGCGCCGCCGACGAAGTTGCGGCCGATGACGAACGCCTGGGCGAGGCCGTCCGGCGATTGCTGGACCGCGTAGCTCAAGGCGATTCCCCAGCGCTGCCCGTCGCCTAGCAACTGCGTGAAGCGCGGCGTGTCCTCGGGCGTCGATATCAGGAGTATGTCGCGAATGCCGGCAAGCATCAGCGTCGACAGCGGGTAGTAGACCATCGNNGAGCCGCCGGCGAGGATGATGCCCTTGCGCGGCGTCATGCCGGCTCACCCGTGTAGTTGAGCGAGATCCACTTGTGATATTCGCCGCTGCTTACCGCCTGCAGCCACGCCGTATGGTCGAGATACCAGAGCACCGTGCGCGTGAGTCCCGATTCGAACGTCTCGCGCGGCGTCCAGCCGAACTCGTTGTGAATTTTCGACGCGTCGATCGCGTAGCGGCGGTCGTGCCCCGGGCGATCGCGGACGAAGCTGATCTGCGCTCCGTAGTCGCGGCCCGGACGCTGTTCGGCCAGCACGCGGCAAAGCGTGTGCACGACCTCGAGGTTGGTCCTTTCGGCATTGCTGCCGATGTTGTACGTCGCACCCGGCGCACCGCGCGCGAGCACCGTGCGGATCGCCGCGCAATGATCGCCGACGTACAGCCAGTCGCGGACGTTCTTGCCGTCGCCGTAGACCGGCAGCGGCTTGCCCGCGATCGCGTTGACGATCATCAGCGGGATCAGCTTTTCGGGAAATTGCAGCGGTCCGTAGTTGTTCGAGCAGTTGGTCGTCAGCGTCGGCAATCCGTAGGTGTGATGGTAAGCGCGCACCAGGTGATCGGACGCCGCCTTCGACGCCGAATACGGACTGTTCGGCGCATACGGCGTCGTCTCGCAGAATCCGTCGGCATCGGGCGCGAGCGAACCGTAGACCTCGTCGGTCGAAATATGCACAAAGCGAAAGCGCGAGCGCTCCGGTTCCGGCAGCGACGACCAGTAGGCGCGCGCCGCTTCGAGCAGCGCGAACGTGCCAACGATGTTGGTATCGATGAACGCGGCCGGCCCGTGGATCGACCGGTCGACATGACTCTCGGCCGCGAAATTGATGATCGCGCGCGGCCGATGCGCGGCCAGCACCGCATCGATCGTCTCGCGATCGCCGATGTCCGCGCGCACGAAATGATGGCCGGGATCGTCCTTGAGCGCGGCCAGACTGCCGAGGTTGCCGGCGTAGGTCAGCTTGTCGACGTTGACGACCGGCTCGTCGAGCTCGGCGCGCCAGTCGAGAACGAAGTTGGCGCCGATAAATCCGGCCCCTCCTGTAACGAGGATCATGGGCGGTGCAAAGCCGGTTTCAGTGAAGGCTCACGTGCGGAGCACGTTATGCCCAAACTGAATCCGGCGCCGCCGGTGGCCAGAATCATGCGTGCTCTATGCGCCTGAAGGCGAGCGAGGTGCTTGCTCGGGGCGCGGATTTTATCATGTTGCGCGCGCCCGTCGGTCCGCCCGGTAGTAGTCGAGATACCAGGTCACGAAGCGTTGCAATCCCGTGGCGAGCGACGTCGTGGGCGCGAATCCGGTTGCCGCGGCGAGCCGGTCGATCGCGGCAAACGTCGCCGGGACGTCGCCCGGCTGCGGCGGCAGGTATTCCCGGATCGCGCGCTTGCCGAGCAGCCGTTCGAGCTCGCCGATGAACGATTCGAGATCGATCGCCGCATGGTTGCCGATGTTGAAAATGGCGTAAGGCGCAACGCCGGCTTCAGCCGCCTCGGGCGGCCGCGCCAGCACCTGGACGACGCCTTCGACAACGTCGTCGATGTAGGTGAAGTCGCGACGCATGCGGCCGAAGTTGAACACCTTGATCGGCGTATCGTCGAGGATCGCCCGCGTGAACAGCGCCGCCGCCATGTCGGGGCGGCCCCAGGGGCCGTAGACGGTAAAGAAACGCAGGCCGGTCGTCGGCAGCCGGTACAGATGGCTGTAGCTGTGCGCGATCAGCTCGTCGGCCTTCTTGGTCGCCGCGTACAGGCTCATCGGATGGTCGACGTTCTGATCCTCGGAATACGGCAGCGTATGGTTGGCGCCGTACACGCTTGAGCTCGACGCATATACCAGATGCGCGACGCCGGTGTGCCGGCACGCCTCGATGACGGTGCTGAATGCATCGATGTTATTGCGGATGTAGGCGGCGGGGTTCTGCAGCGAATACCGCACGCCCGGCTGTGCGGCCAGATGCGCGACATGCGTGTATCGACCGTCGCGAAACAGCGCCGCCGTCGCCACGGGATCGGCCAGATCGAGCTCGATACAGCGGATGCCGGCGCGCGCGAGCTCGCGAGCCCGGGCGCGTTTCAGCGCGACATCGTAGTATGGGTCGAAATTGTCGACGCCGACGACATCGCCGCCGTCGCGCGCTAGCCGCAACGCGAGATGCATGCCGATAAACCCGGCCGCCCCCGTGACCAGCGTCGTCATCGCAGATCCGCTGGGCGCTCGAGCGCCCGCAGCTTGGCGTACTTGCAGAAAGTCCCGAAACAGCCGATCGCGATATGGACCAGCCCCGCGGCGCCGTCGAGAAAACCCGCACGCAGCAGATAGAAGCGGACGAAGCGCACGAGCGGCGAGCCGATCAGCCGCGCCCAGGAGAAATGCTCGCCACGCGCATGCATCGCCTCGGCCTGGAGCGTCGTATAGCGGTTCTGCTTCGAGAGGTAAGCATCGAGCGACTCGGCGGACGCGTGCAGCAGGTCGCCGTCGAGGCGGCCGACCAGGCCGTCGGCGAGCACGTGCTCGTGGACGGGATCGTCGGTCCAGCGCGCGTGACGACGGTCGAACAGGCGCAGCGTCCAGTCGGGATAACCCTCGCCATGGCGCAGCCAGCGTCCGAAAAAGCGATTGCGCCGCGCCATCTTGAACGCAGCATGGGTGGGCTCGCGCAACGCGGCGTTGATCGCCATCGCGAGCTCCGGCGAAAGTTGCTCGTCGGCATCCAGGCACAATACCCAGTCGTGCGCGGCCTCTCCCACCGCGTAGCGCCGCTGCGGTCCGAATCCCAGCCATGGCTGCACGATCACCCGCGCACCTCGGGCACGGGCGATTTCTACGGTATCATCCTGGCTGCCGGAATCGACGACGAGCATTTCCGCGGCAAAACGCGCGGAATCGAGGCAAGCAGCAAGCTGTGCACCGGCATCGCGCGTGATCACCACGAGGCTCAATTCAGGCAAGGGCAGGCGTGGCTAAAGATCGGACAACGCGTCGGGCGTCGGGGCAGAAAAGTCTCCGATGCGACATGCGGCGGAGGGCGCGGCCCATTCTACGTGCAACGCACCGGCAAGTCATCCGCCGACTGCCATCATCAACGCAGCGTCGGCATCGCTTGCCGCGACACGCATGAGACGCATCCGATGAGTCGCGCGCTGATCATCCGGCCCTCGTCGCTCGGCGACATCGTGCATGCCTTGCCGATCGTGCACGATATCCGGCGACATCGTCCCGACATGGCGGTCGACTGGGTCGCCGAGGAGGCCTTTGCCGCGCTGGTTGCAATGCATCGCGGAGTGGAACGCGTGATTCCAGTCGCGCTGCGCCGCTGGCGGCACAGGCTCCTCGAGCGCGCCACCTGGCGCGAGTTTGCGACATTCCGCCGCGCGCTTGTCCGCGATCACTACGATCTGGTGCTCGATCTGCAGGAGCAGGTCAAGGGCGCGCTGCTGGCGTGGCTCGCGCGCGGCCCGGTGCACGGACCCGATCGCGCCAGCATCCGCGAGCCTGCGGCGAGCTTGAGCTATCGTCACCGCTACCGGATCGATCCGGCACAGCATCTGATCGACCGCTGCCGCCAGCTCGCCGCGGCGGCATTCGGCTACGAACCCGAGGGCCCGCCGCATTTCGACCTGTCGCCTCCCCCGCTGCTCGCCGCGCCCGAGACGCCCTATGCGGTATTCGTGCATGCGAGCAGCCGTGCCGACAAGCTTTGGCCCGAACCGCACTGGCGCGCGCTAATCACGCATTTCACGCAGGCCGGCCTCGCCGTGCTGCTCCCCTGGGGCACGAGCGACGAAGCCGAATGCAGCACCCGGCTTGCCGATGGCATTCCGGGGGCCGCCGTCTGCGCGCGCCGCGACCTGCCGGAGCTCGCGGCGCTGCTCGCGCGGGCCGAGGTCGTTTGCGGCGTCGACACCGGTCTGGTCCACCTGGCAGCGGCATTGGGCGCGCCGACCGTCGCGCTGTTCGTCGCCACCGATCCACGCCTCGCCGGCGTCGCGCGCGCGAGTCCGCATGGCCGCGATTTGGGCGGAGCGGGCATCGTTCCCGCGCCGCCGGAAGTCGTCGCCTCGGTCGGCGCGTTGCTGCGCACCGTGCCCGACTGCTGATGGATTTCGCGCGCGCGCTTTACACGCTGGCCGGCTCGGCGCTGCTGCCGCTCTTGCCGCTGCGCCTCTGGTGGCGCGGACGCCGCGAGCCGGGGTACCGTCGCGAGTGGGGAGAACGCTTCGGGCGCTATCGCACGCGAGCGCCGGCGGCGGCCGTCTGGTGGGTGCACGCGGTATCGGTCGGTGAAACGCGGGCCGCGCTGCCGCTGGTGCAGCATCTTCATCGCGCTTATCCCGGTGTCGCGATCGTTTTGACGCACATGACCGCGACCGGCCGCGACGCCGGCCGCGCACTCTACGGCGATACCGTCACACAGGCGTGGCTGCCTTACGACCTGCCGTTCGCCGTCGATGCTTTTCTCGCGCACTTTCGTCCGGCTGCCGGGTTCCTGCTCGAGACCGAGCTGTGGCCGAACCTGATCGCGCACACCGCCGCGCGAAATATCCCGGTCTACCTGGTCAACGCGCGCCTGTCGGAACGTTCCGCCGCGGGGTACCGTCGCTTTGCCGCGCTGACCCGGCCGATGCTGGCGCGGCTTGCCGGCGTCGCCGCGCAGTCGGCCGCCGACGAGGCACGGCTGGCCGCTCTGGGCGCGCGCAAGACGGTGGTCACCGGCAATCTCAAATTCGACACAAGGGTTCCCGACGACGCCTCCGCGCTCGGTGCCGAATTCGCGCTTCGCTTCGGCTCGACGCGCCCGGTGTGGATTGCGGCGAGCACGCGCGAAGGCGAGGAGGCGCTGCTGCTGGACGCGCTCGAACGGACGCCGCTGCCGCCCGAGACGCTGTTGGTCATCGTCCCGCGGCATCCGCAGCGCTTCGACAGCGTCGCGGACCTGTTGCGCGAGCGCGGTGTGCCGTTCGCGCGCCGCAGCGACAATACCCAGGTACCCGCCGACGTGGGCATCGTGCTCGGCGATTCGATGGGCGAGCTCTTTTCGTACTACGCCGCGGCCGACCTGGCTTTTGTCGGCGGAAGCCTGTTGCCGCTCGGCGGCCAGAACCTGATTGAACCCCTCGCACTCGGCGTACCGGTGCTGATCGGACCGCACACGTTCAATTTCACCGACTCAAGCGCTGGTGCGGTCGCGGCGGGGGCCGCGGAGATCGTCGCCGATGCCGATGCGCTGGTCGCGGCCGCGCGCGCGATCCTGTCGGACGCGACGCGGCGCCGGGCGATGGGAACCGCGGCGCGCGCCTTCCACGCGACGCACCAGGGTGCCGCCGATCGCTTGTGGTCCTGGCTCGCGCCGCAGCTCGAAGACGCCGCGCGGATAGCGCGCTAGACGCGCAGGTCGCGGTTGATCTGCTCGACGTCGGCGTCGCTCAGCGTGCCCACCGCCTGTTTGAGCTTGAGCTGGTTGATCAGGAATGTGTAGTAGGACTGCGTCAGGTTGAATCGCGTCTGGAACACCTGCTGCTGCTGGTTCAGGACGTCGAGATTGGTTCGTACGCCGACTTCCAGGCCAAGCTTGTTGGAATCGTACGAGACCTGCGCCGAGGCCAGCGCTTGCTCGAATGCCTTGACCTGCGCGACGCCGCTGGTCACTCCGGAGAACGAGGTTTGCGCGAGCAGCTCGGCGCTGCGCCGCGCCGCTTCGAGATCCTGTCGCGCGCGATCCTGGTTGGCGATCGCCTGACGCACGTGCGATTCGATTGCGCCACCCTGGTACAGCGGCACGTTGAGCTGCACGCCGATCTGCGCCAGCCGCGAATCGAACGCCGCCGAGGAGATCGACGCCGTCGACGCCGAGCCGCCGGCGTAACCCTGGTTGATGCTCGCGACCAGATCGACGGTCGGATAGTGCGCAGCGCGCTGCCGGTCGACTTCCAACGTGGCGATGTCGAAGTTCGCCTGCGCGATGCGCACCTGCAGGTTCTGGTTCAGCGCCTGCTCGACCCAGGGCTCGAGCGCGTTCGGCACCGGCAGCTGCGGGTCGAACTTGTCGCCGAAGCGCTTGAGATCGGCGGGAAAGCGTCCGACGATGGCACGCAGCGCCGCGAGCTTGTTGTCCAGATCGGCGCGCGCCGCGATCTCCTGCGCGACGATCTGGTCGTACTTGGCCTGAGCGTCGTTGGTGTCGGTGATCGTCGCGGTACCGACCTCGAAATTGCGCTTCGCCTGCGCCAGGTTCTCGCTGACGGCGGCCTTCTGGCTCTCGGTCAGCTCGATGTTGAACCGCGCCAGCAGCACATCGAAGTACGCCTGGGCGACGCGGACGATCAGGTCCTGCTGCGCCGACGACAGCACGAAATCGCTCTGCCCGAGCTGCTGCTTCGCCTGGGCGAACGCAATCGAATTCTGCGGACGGTACAGCGGCTGGCTGGCCGAGACCGTGTAAGCGAGCTGCGGAAACCTCTCGCGGACCTTCTCTGCAGGGTCAACATGGATTCTTTCGTAAAAGTCCGCCTCGCTCGCGTTGGCCGCGAGACCGACCGCCGGCAACAGCCCGGCGCGCGCCTGCGGCACGTTTTCCTGCGTCGCCACCCAATTGGCGCGCGCCGACGCCAGTACCGGATCGCTGGCCAGCGCGTCGCGGTAGATCTGCAAAAGGTCGTCGGCCCAGGCGGCAGAAAACGTGCTGCTGCAGGCAGCGGCGAGCGCGATCGCGAGCAATCTTTTCACCATCGTAGCGGTCCAGTCAGTCGGTCGAGGAAAAGGTCAGGCCGTGGCTCGCCGCGCGCGTCAGGAGTCCCTCTGGCTGCCCGAATGGAGTCAAAACACGAATCGCTCAGGCTGCACGGCGTTGCGCAGCGGCGCGATCACGGTTTCGAAGAGGTCCTGGGTCGAGAATGCTCCCGGCGCCGTCCAGTGCACCAGGCGCGCCGTCATTACCGGGGGATCGCCAACGACGGCGAACAGCCGGCCGCCCGGCTTGAGTTGCCGCAGCCACGAATCGGGAATGACCGGTGTCGAGCCCGTGAGCACGATCGCGTCGTATTGCCCATCGCCCCATCGACGCGCACCGTCGCCGACCTGCAGATGCGCGTTGCGAATCCCCGCACGCGTCAGCTTGCCTGCCGCTTCGGCTGAAAAGCGCGCAATGATCTCCACGCTGGTCACCGCGGCACAACAGCGCCCGAGCAAGGCCGTCAGATAGCCGCTGCCGGTGCCGATTTCGAGCACGGCGTCGTTGCGGTCGAGCTCGAGCTCCTGCAGCACGCGCGCCTCGAGTTTCGGCGGCCACATGCGCTCCCCGTCACCCAGCGGAATTTCGAGATCGGCGAAGGCGAGCGCGCGGTACGCGGCCGGCACGAAGTCTTCGCGCCGCAGCTCGAATAGCAGGTCCAGCACACGCTGGTCGAGCACGTCCCAGGTCCGGATCTGCTGCTCGACCATGTTGAACCGCGCTTGCTCGAAATCCATCTGCAGTTTTCCGGGTTATTGCGCCGCCGCCTGGCCGCAAACGCGCCGGTCGAACGGGCTTCGTTGACCGAGCCGCGGCCAGGGACGCAGCGGCGCTTATTATCGCATCAGTCGCCCGCCACCGGCACGGCGGCGGCGCGCGCGGCGTGCTTCGCCTTGCGTCGGTGCGCCAAGTTGTCGAGATACGTATAGATGACCGGGACGACCACCAGCGTGAGCAAAGTCGACGTGATCACGCCACCGATGATCGCGCGACCCATCGGCGCCTGCGTTTCGCCGCCTTCACCGAGACCGAGCGCGAGCGGTGTCATGCCGCCGATCATCGCCGCGGTCGTCATCAGTATCGGCCGCAGCCGCACCTGGCCCGCTTGCAGCAGCGCGTCGTGCAGGCTGGCTCCCGCCCGCCGGGCGCGGTTCGCGAAGTCGACCAGCAGGATCGCGTTCTTGGTCACCAGGCCCATCAGCATGACGAAGCCGATCATCGAGAACAGATTCAGCGTCGTGCCGGTGAGCAGCAACGCAAGGAAAACGCCGATCAGCGTAAGCGGAAGCGATGCCATGATCGCGACCGGCTGCGTGAAGCTCGCGAATTGCGACGCCAGGATCAGGTAGATGAATATGACGGCAAGCCCTGCGGCGGCGACCAGCGCCTGGAACGACTCCTGCATGTCCTTCGCCTGTCCGCCGACATCGAAGCGATAGCCCGGCGGCAGTGTGGTCGCCTTGATGATCGCCTGGACGTCCGAATTGACGTCACCCGAAGGCCTTCCTTCGGCATTGGCATAGAGCGCGACCCGGCGCTGCAACTCCTGCCGCTTGATGATCTGCGGGCTCGTCGTTTCGACGATTTCGGCGACTTGCCGCAGCGGGACCATGCGCTGCTGTCCGTCGGGGCCGACGCGATTGCTCGTGAGGTACAGATTGCCGAGATCGGAAGCGAGCTCGCGCCGATTCTTCGGCAGTTGCACGTTGACTTCATAGTTGTTGCCGTCGGGCGCGAGCCAGTAGCTCACGGTGTCGCCCGCCAGCAGCGGTCGCATCGTCGCGCCGACCTGCTGCACCGTAAGCCCGAGATCCGAGGCTGCGTCGTTGTTGAGCCGGATCGACAATGCCGGCGAGGCTGCCTTCTCCGAAGTTTCGAGGTCCGCGATACCCGGGACCTTGGCGACCTTCTGTGCAAATTCGCCGATCAGCGCGGTCAAGGTCTCGGGGTCGGGACCGAGCAGGTTGACCCACACCGGCCGGTCGAATCCGAAAGCGAGCTCGATACCGGGAATCGGCTTGAGCTCGGTGCGGATCGCTTTCTCGAGCTCTTTCTGGGTCCGCGACCGATTCGCGCGATCGACGAGCTTCAGATTGACTCGCGCGTAGTTGCGGCCATCCTCGGTCCCGGTGGTCGCCATCACGAGCCCGACCTCGGGGAAGGATTTGAGCGCCGTTTCGACTTGCTGGACCTTGCCGTCGGTGTACTCCAGGCTCGAGCCCACCGGCGTGTTCAGCCGCAACGAAATAAAGCCCTGGTCGGCGTCCGGGATGAATTCGGTACCGACCAGCGGCAGTATCAGGAAGCTGCCAAAGAACGACAGCAGCGCGATCGCGATCACGCTCTTGCGATGCAACAGCGACCACTCGAGTATCTCTCCGTATCGCACGTGCAGCCACTCGATGCCGTGCTCGACCTTTTCCATGAAAGCGCCGAGCCACGGTACGCGGCGAAAGCGCGAGCCCGGCGGGTCGTGCCAGACCGACGACAGCATCGGATCGAGCGTAAAGCTGACGAACAGCGACACCAGGACCGCCACGGCGACGGTGAGCCCGAACTGGAAGAAGAAGCGGCCGACGATGCCGCTCATGAACGCGATCGGTACGAACACCGCGACAATCGCGAACGAGGTTGCCATCACGGCGAGGCCGATCTCGTCGGTGCCCTCGCGCGCCGCATGCATGTGGTCCTTGCCGAGGCCGAGATGGCGCACGATGTTCTCACGTACGACGATCGCGTCGTCGATCAGCAGCCCGATGCACAGCGACAGCGCCATCAAGGTCAGGAAATTGAGCGTGAAACCGAACGCGAACAGTGCGATGAACGTCGCGATCACCGCAATCGGAAGCGTAAGGCCGGTGATGATCGTGCTGCGCCAGCTGTGCAGGAACAGGAAAACGATCAGCACCGTCAGCAGCGCCCCCTCGACGATCGTCGACTTGACGCGGTTGACGCTTCGTTCGACCTCTTCCGCGGTCGAATTGACGACGCGCAACTCGATGTCCTTGGGCAGACGGAGCTTGAGCGCGGCGAGCGCGTCGTTTACGCCGTTGCCGGTTTCGACGATGTTCGCGTCTTGCGCCTTCTGGATATCGAGTGTGATCGACGGGCGGCCGTTGACGCGCGAGATCGAATCGGGCTCCTTCTCGCCGTCGATCACGTCGGCGACCTGTGACAGATAAACCGGCGCGCCGCCCTGCTGCGCCACGATGATCCGGCCGAACTGCGCCGGGTCTTTTATTTTTCCCTCGACGCGAACGATCGTGTCGCTCTGGCCGCGCGTGATGCGACCCGCGGGGACGTCCTGGTTCGCCGCCCGAATGGCGTTGGTGACCTGGTCGACGCCGATGCCCAGGGCCGTGACCGAGGCCGGTTTGATCTGGATGAGGATTTGCCGCGTGATACGCCCGTTGACGTCGATCCGGGCGACGCCCGGAACGTTTTCCAGGCCCTTGACGATCGTCTGATCGGTCAGCGACGTCATGTCGCGCAGATTCATCGTCGGGGACAGGACGGCGATCGACACGACCGGTTGGGTGTTCTCCTGGTCGGCGCGAATGACCAGCGGATCCTTGACGTCGCGCGGGAATCCCGGTCGCACCTGCGCGATCTTGTCGCGCACGTCCTGCATCGCCTTCAACATGTCGGTCGACATGCGAAACTCGGCGAATACCTGACTGCGTCCCTCGAGCGAATTGGACCGGATCAGGCTGACGCCGGAAACGGTGTTGATCGCGTATTCGAGCGGTTTGGTGACATCGGTTTCGACGACCTCGGGCGAAGCACCCGGGTAGGTGGTAAGCACGAGCACGTACGGCAGCGACACGTCCGGCATCTGCTCGACGCGCAGCCGGTTATAGGCAAACACGCCCAGAACCGTGATCCCGACCATGACCATCGTCGCGAACACAGGATTATTGATCGAGATTCGGGTGATCAGCATCGGCTTGGGCTCCTTACCGGTCGAACGCGAACGAGGCGCTCATCCCGCGGACTTCGCCTTGGTCTGCGACGCCGCGCGCACGACCGCGGGGGCGCCCTCTTTCAGATTGTCGAAACGCGCCGCGAGCACCGTCAGGCTCCCCGGGAGCTCGCTCTTGATCTCGGTCCTGCCGGCGGACTCGTCCTTGCGCCCAATCGCCACATTGCGCCGAGCGAGCTTGCCGCCCTCGATCGTCCAGACGAAGGTCTGACCCGCTTCGCTGCGCACCGCCTCCGAGGGCAGCGTCGGAACCGGTACGCCGGCGCTGAGCTCGATCCTTCCGGTGGCGAACATCCCGCCGCGCAGCGCGGCATCGGGGTTCGGTATCCGCACGAACACCAGGATCGCCCGCGTTCCGGCCTCGGTCATCGGATTGATGCGCTCGATCGTCCCCTTGAAGCGGCGCTCGCCGAAGCCGTCGATCGAAAGCTCGACCGGCATGCCCAGCGCGAGCTCGGGGATGTCGTTGGCCGGCACCATCGCCTGAAGCTCCATCCGGGCCAGATCGACGACGGTGAACAGCGGCGAGTCGAAATTGACCTTTTCGCCGGGCTGTACGTTGCGCTTGGCGACCGTTCCCGACAGCGTCGTGACGACGACCGCATCGCGCAGCGCATTGCGCGCGAGCTGAACCTGCGCTTCACTGGACTTCAACGACCCCTTGCTGACCGAGAGGTTGCTTTCGGCACTGTCGAACGCAGTCTGCGAAATGAAGTTTTGCTTGAGCAATGCCAGGTTCTGGCTCCGCGTCTTTTCCGCGAGGGCGAGCTGGGCGCGGCCGGACTCGAGCGCGCCGATCCGATCGGTGAGCTTGGCTTCGAGATCCGAAGTGTCGAAGCGCGCCAGGACTTGTCCCGCCTTCACCGACTCGCCTTCGCGCACCAGAACCTGGCGGATCTCGCCGGAGACTTTGGCTTTGATCGTTGTCTGGTCGACCGGCTGCAGCGTCCCCGAGACCGGCAACCGCCGGGCGAGCGCGTGGGGCTCGACGGCCGAGACGTCCACCGCAGTGAATTCCAGCGGCGCCGGCGGCGCGTTCGGTGGCGACGCGGCAGCCCGCTGGCTCACACGCACGGCGCCGGCCGCGGCCAGCCCGCCAATCACCGCAATCGCAACCAAGGCGCCGACCGTGCGGCGCCGCGTAAACCAGCTTGCCATGAGCAGTACGTCTCCCTCGTATCCCGATCGGCCGGCAGTCGGCAGCTTTTGGCCACCCTGCGCTGCCCGTTGGATGCGCCGGCCACCGTGGCCGGATTCAAAACTTAGTGGGCGAGTCTAGGGTTCCGCGGGCCGTCGACACAAGCCGAAGCCGACGAAATGCCTTGAGCCGGGCGGCAACTGCCGCAAGCGACGATGAGCCGCCTACGGCGTCCCGCGCGCCGAGGCTTCCGGCCCCGGAACTCGATTGACAGCATACGCCGGGGCGACGATAATTTCGCGCTCCCCGCCTTTCCGATCACCCGCCTTAGTGGAGGACCATTCATGAGATTCAATCGCACGCTCGCGCTGACGCTTGTCACCGCAGCGTTGATGACCGTCTACGGCTGCGGCAAGGAAGAGCCGAAAAAGGCTGCCGAAGCCCCCGCGGCCCCGCCGGCCGCGCCGGAAACCGTCGTCAAGATCGGCCATGTGGGCCCGACGACCGGCCCGCAGGCGCACCTAGGCAAGGACAACGAAAACGGCGCCCGTATGGCGATCGACGATGCCAATGCCAAGGGCATCATGATCGACGGCAAGAAGGTCAAGTTCGAGCTGGTCGCCGAAGACGACCAGGCCGACCCGAAGCAGGGCGTGATCGTGGCGCAGAAGCTCGTCGACGCGAAGGTTGCCGGCGTCGTCGGCCACCTCAACTCGGGCACGACGATCCCCGCCTCCAAGCTGTACAGCGATGCCGGCATTCCGCAGATTTCGCCCTCGGCAACGAATCCGAAATACACGCTGCAGGGCTTCAAGACGGCATTTCGCGTGATGGCCAACGACGTGCAGCAGGGCAGCGTCATCGGCAAGGAAGCCGTTTCGACGCTGGGCGCGAAAAAGATCGCGATCATCGACGACAAGACCGCCTACGGCTCGGGGCTTGCCGAAGAAACGGAGAAGGCCGCCAAGGCCGCCGGCGCCACGATCGTCGCGCATGAATTCACCAACGACAAGGCGACCGACTTCAAGGCGATCCTGACCAAGATCAAGGCCAAAAGACCGGACCTGATCATGTACGGCGGCATGGACGCCCAAGGCGGCCCGATGGTCAAGCAGATGAAGGAGCTCGGCATCAAGGCCAAGTTCATCGCCGGCGACGGCGTGTGCTCGGCCGAGTGGCCGAAGCTCGCCGGAGGCGCGGCCGAAGGCGAGTACTGCACGCAGGCCGGCGTCCCGCCGGAAAAGATGGCCAATGCCAAGGACTTCGTGACGCGCTTCACCGCCAAGTACGGGCCGATCCAGGTCTACGCCCCGTATTCGTACGACGCGACGATGACGCTGATCGCGGCGATGCAGAAGGCGAACTCGACCGACCCGGCGAAGTATCTGCCCGAGCTTGCCAAGATCTCGTACGACGGCATCACGGCCAAGGTCGAGTTCGACGAGCACGGCGATACCAAGAATGGTGCCATCACGCTGTACACGGTCAAGGATGGTGCACTGGTGCCGATGGCGATGAACGTCGGCGGCAAGACCGAGAAACTCTCGGCCGCTCCCGCCGCTCCGGAGGCTCCGGCAGCACCGGCGGCGGCAGCACCGGCCGCAGCGCCGGACGCGATGAAGTCCGACGCAACCAAAGCGGACGCGATGAAGTCGGAAGCACCGGCGAAGAAATAAGACGACGCGGATTCAAGGCCGCGCTCCTCGCAAGACCGAAACGGCGCCCTCCGGGGCGCCGTTTCACTTTGGCCGCCCGGTTATTGCCAAGGGGATTGCCGCCGCGCTGGCCGCAGTGGAGAATCGGTCAGTAGCCGGGCGCCGCCGCGGCGCGACGGGGGGCTCGCTTCGTGGAAACGTTCCTGCAGCAGATCATCAACGGTCTCACGCTGGGCAGCGTCTACGCTCTGGTCGCGCTCGGCTACACGATGGTCTACGGCATCATCGGCCTGATCAATTTCGCGCATGGCGAGGTGGTGATGATAGGCGCGATGGTCGCGCTGTCGGTCATCACCGGCCTGCTTGGTTCGCACGCCTCGCTTCCCGCGGTCGTGATCATCCTGGCAGGGCTCTTCGTCGCGATCCTCGTCTGCGTGGCGATCGCGTACAGCATGGAGAAGATCGCCTACCGGCCGCTGCGGAGCGCGCCGCGCCTCGCGCCGCTGATTACCGCCATCGGCATGTCGATCGTGCTGCAGAACGTCGCGCTGATGGTCTGGGGCCGCAACTACCGCACGTTTCCGACGCTGATCACGCCGACGCCCCACATCATCTTCGGCGCGGCGATGACCGATCTGCAGATGCTGATCGTGGTGCTGGCGGCGCTGCTGATGGGCGGCCTCGTGCTGATCGTGCAGCGGACGCGCCTGGGCATTGCGATGCGTGCGACCGCACAGAATCCGCAGGTCGCGGGCCTGATGGGCATCGACATCAACGTCATCATCTCGGCGGCATTCGTCATCGGCGCGGCGCTGGCCGCCGTCGCCGGCCTGATGGTGATGGCCTACTATGGTATCGCGCACTACTACATGGGCTTCCTGCTCGGCCTGAAGGCTTTCACCGCCGCCGTGCTGGGCGGAATCGGCAACCTGGCCGGAGCGATGCTGGGCGGCCTGCTGCTGGGCATCATCGAGGCGCTGGGCGCCGGTTATATCGGCGACGTGTCGAACGTATGCGGGCTGTCCTCGTTGAGCGACGCGCTGCAGCAGAAATGCGCGGACAACGATGGACAAGTGAGTCTGTTCGGGAGCAACTACCAGGACGTGTTCGCATTCTTCGTGCTGATCCTGGTGCTGATCTTCCGGCCCTCGGGCCTGCTGGGCGAACGCGTCGCCGACCGCGCATGAGTCTCGCCGCTCGTCGCAGCGGGATCCCCGTGCATGTCTGGGCCGGCGTCGCCCTGGTCGCGATCGCGCTGGGCGTGCTGCCGTTCGTCGCGGCACTCGCCGGCCAGGCGTGGGTCCGCATCCTCAACTTTGCGATGATCTACACGATGCTGGCCCTCGGGCTCAACATCGTCGTCGGCTTCGCCGGGCTCCTCGACCTGGGCTACATCGCTTTCTACGCCGTCGGTGCCTATACGTACGCGCTGCTGGCCTCGCCGCAGTTCGGGATTCATCTGCCTTTCTGGGTGATCCTGCCGATCGGCGCGTCGATCGCCTGCCTGTTCGGCGTCTTGCTCGGCACGCCGACGTTGAAGCTGCGCGGCGATTACCTGGCGATCGTGACGCTCGGCTTCGGCGAGATCATCCGCATCTTTCTCAATAACCTTAATGCGCCGCTCAACTTCACCAACGGGCCGCAAGGCATCAACCTGATCGATCCGTTCCGCATCGGCGGCTTTTCGCTGGCGAGCACCGAAACGTTCTTCGGCATCAGCTTCAGCGGCCCGCAGAAGTACTACTACATGCTGCTGCTGCTGACGATCGCCGTCATCTTCGTCAATCTGCGGCTGCAGAATTCGCGGCTGGGGCGCGCCTGGGAGGCCATTCGCGAGGACGAGATCGCGGCCAAGGCGATGGGCATCAACACGCGCAACGTCAAGCTCCTCGCATTCGCGATGGGCGCCTCGTTCGGCGGCATCGCCGGAGCCGTGTTCTCGGCCACGCAGCAGTTTATCAGCCCGGAAAGCTTCGGCCTGTTCGAGTCGATCATCGTCCTCGCGATGGTCGTGCTGGGCGGCATGGGCAACATTCCCGGCGTGATTCTCGGCGCGGTCCTTCTGACCTTGCTGCCGGAAGTGCTGCGCTACACGATGGAGCCTCTGCAGATGGCGCTGTTCGGCCGCGTGGTGATCGACGCGGAAACGATCAGGCTGCTGGTGTTCGGCGTCGCCCTGGTCGCGATCATGCTTTTCCGGCCGGCGGGACTGTGGCCGTCCGCCGTGCGCAAGCGCGAGCTCGAGGTCGCCAAGGAAGAGGCCGCCGCATGAGCGAGCACACGCTGCTTTCCGCCGAGCATATCGACAAGCGCTTCGGCGGCGTGCAGGCGCTCTCCGAAGTGAGCTTCAGCATCCGCGATGGAGAAATCTACGGTCTCATAGGACCGAACGGCGCCGGCAAGACCTCGCTGTTCAATGTGCTGACCGGTATTTATATCCCGGACGGCGGCAGCTTTACCTTCGACGGCGCACCGCTCAACCGCCTCAAGCCCAACGAAGTCGCGGAGCGCGGAATCGCGCGCACGTTCCAGAACATCCGCCTGTTCCAGAATCTGTCGGCGCTCGAGAACGTGATGATAGGCCGGCATGTGCGCACCCACGCCGGTGTCTTCGGCGCGATTTTCCGCGACCGCACGACCCTGGCCGAGGAGGCTGCGATCACCAGCCGCGCCTACCAGTTGCTCGACTATGTCGGCATCGCCACGCGGGCGAACGATCTGGCCAAGCATCTGGCCTACGGCGATCAGCGCAGGCTCGAGATCGCGCGCGCGCTGGCGACCGACCCGAAGCTCCTTGCGCTCGACGAGCCCGCCGCCGGCATGAATGCGACCGAAACGCGGGCGCTTAAGGGCCTGCTCGAGGACATCCGGCGCGACGGCACGACGATCCTCCTGATCGAACACGACATGAAGCTGGTGATGAGCGTCTGCGATCGCGTGCTGGTCCTCGACTACGGACGCAAGATCGCCGAAGGGACTGCCGCCGCCGTGCAAAAAGACCCGAAGGTCATCGCCGCGTACCTCGGCGGCGAGGTCTCGCTGCACGTCAAGGCTGCCGGCTGATGGCTGCGCCGGCGCTGCTCGAGCTCACCAGGCTGGAGGTGGCCTACGGCGGCATTCACGCGGTCAAGGGCATCGACCTGATCGTGCGCCAGGGCGAGCTGGTGTGCCTGATCGGCGCCAACGGCGCGGGGAAGACGACCACGCTCAAGGGCATCACCGGCCTGCAGCCGGTCAAGGCGGGAAAGATCGTCTACGACGGTGCCGACGTCACCGGCAAGCCGGCGTTCCAGCTGGTGCGCAAAGGCCTGTCGATGGTTCCCGAGGGTCGCGGCGTGTTCGGCGCACTCACGATCGAGGAGAACCTCGCGATGGGTGCGTACAGCCGCCGCGACCGGGTCGCGATCAAGCAGGACATCGAACGGGTTTTCGGGCTGTTTCCGAGGCTCAAGGAACGGCGCAAGCAAACGGCCGGAACGCTGTCCGGCGGCGAGCAGCAGATGCTTGCGATGGCGCGCGCGATCATGTCGCGACCGAAGCTGTTGCTGCTCGACGAGCCGTCGATGGGGCTCGCCCCGCTGATGGTGCAGAAGGTCTTCGAGACGATCCTGACGATCGCCGCCGAAGGCGTGACGATTCTGCTGATCGAGCAGAACGCCAAGCTGGCCCTGGAAGTCAGCCATCGCGGGTACGTGATGGAAAGCGGCACGATCACGCTGTCCGGCGACGCGCGGCAGCTGCTGTCGGATCCGAAGGTGCGCGAGGCCTACCTGGGCGAGGCGGTCTAGCCCGCCGCGCTCACAGCGTTGCGAGGATCTCGAAGGCGCCCGACGCCGCGATCGCCTCCTCGACTTCGACCGACGCGATCCGCGCGGCGGCCGGGCCGACCCGCGCCCAGGTGATTATCGCCTCGACCGCCAGCGCGGGTCCGCTGACCAGCGCCTCGACCGTCCCGTCGCGCCGATTGCGCACCCATCCGGCCAGCCTGTGCACGCGCGCTTCATCCGCAAACGCGTAGCGAAATCCGACGCCCTGCACGCGGCCAGCGATGACCAGGCGCCGCGCGATCGCCTCGGCGGAGACGCTCATGGCCCCCCCGCGCTTGCGGCCGGGTTGGCCAAAGCGGCCGCTGCGCTGCCCCCCTTGGGGGCGCAATTCGCGCCTTGGAGCGGTCCGGCGGCGCTCATGCCCGCCGCAGCGCGGCGGCGCCGCGCGCGAGCAGCAACAATCCCAGCATCGTTTTGGCGTCGGTGACCTCGCCGCGATCGAGCCAGCCCAGAGCCTCCTCCAGGCTTGCGGCAAAAGTCTCGACGAACTCGCCGGGATCGAGACGCGCGCCAACATAAGCGAGCTCGTCCGCCGTGTAGATCGCGATATGCTCGGTCGAATAGGTTATCAGCGGATGCATCGTCGCGACATAAGCCCAACGCGCGGCGGTGTAGCCGGTTTCCTCCACCAGCTCGCGCTTCGCCGTCGCCAGCGCGTCCTCGCCCGCATCGATCTTGCCCGCGGGAAACTCGATGAAAACACGCTGGTGCGGATAGCGGAACTGGCGCTCGAAAAGCAGCTTGCCATCGGGCAGACGCGGCATGATCATCACCGCCCCCGGATGCACGATGTATTCGCGCGTCGCCTCGCTCCCGTCGGGCAGGCGCACGGTGTCGCGCTTGACATGCAGCAACCGGCCGCGGAAGACGTCCTCGGAATCGAGACCGGTTTCGCGCAGGTCCGGGCGTTCCGGATCGGAAGTCATCGCGGCGGCTCGGCGAGCCAGTCGCGGGCGATCAGAAAGTCGGTGTAAAGCTTCGCTTCAGCGCTCCCGGGCTCGGGATGCCAGTCGTAGCGCCAGCTGACGACCGGCGGCAGCGACATCAGGATCGCCTCGGTGCGACCGTTGGACTGCAGTCCGAACAGCGTTCCGCGATCGTAGACGAGGTTGAACTCGACGTAGCGCCCGCGGCGATAGGTGTGGAATTCGCGCTCGCGCTCGCCGTACGGCAGATCCTTGCGGCGCAAAAGGATCGGCTCGTAGGCGCCGAGGAAGCCGTCGCCGACGCTGCGCGCCAGCGCAAAGCTGTGGCCGAAGTCCCGATCGTTCAGGTCGTCGAAAAAGATGCCGCCGACGCCGCGCGGCTCATTGCGATGCCGCAGCAGGAAGTAGTCGTCGCACCAGCGCTTGAAGCGCGGATAGTAGTCGCCGCCGAACGGCGAGAGCGCATCGCGGCAACAGCGGTGGAAATGCACGGCGTCCTCTTCGTAGCCGTAATAGGGCGTCAGGTCCATGCCGCCGCCGAACCACCAGATCGCATCGGCGCCTGCCTTTTTCGCCACGAACAGGCGCAGGTTCATGTGCACGGTGGGCGCATGCGGATTGGCTGGATGCAGCACCAGCGAAATGCCCATCACCTCGAACGCACGTCCGGCAAGCTGTGGCCGCGCGGCGCTTGCCGACGGCGGCAGGTGCTCACCGAGGACGCGTGAGAAGTTGACGCCGCCGCGCTCGAAGACGTGGCCGCGCTCGATGATTCGACTGATGCCGCCGCCGCCTTCCGGACGCTGCCAGGCGTCGCGCCGGAACGCCATGCCGTCGATCGCCTCCAGGCGGCCGACGATGCGCTCCTGCAGTCCGGTGAAATATTCGGCGGCGCGCTCGATGTCCATTGGCAAAACCTCAGGAGCGGCGCGCCGCCAGCGCGCGGTGGCCGATGTCGGTACGATACTGCATGCCGTCGAAGTGGATGCGGGCGACCTCCGCGTAGGCATTGCGTTGCGCGTGCCGCACGGTGTCGCCCAGCGCGGTGACGCAAAGCACGCGGCCCCCGCTGGTCACGACTTTGCCTTCGGCGACCGACGTGGCGGCGTGGAACACCTTGCATCCCTCGCCTGGCTGGTCGAGGCCCGAGATGGCGTCGCCGCGGTGCGGATCGCCGGGATAACCCGCAGCGGCGAGAACGACGCCGAGCGCCACCCTCCGATCCCATTCCGCGTCGACCTGGTCGAGCGTGCCGTTGATGCCATGCTCGAACAAATCGATCAGGTCCGATTTGAGCCGCATCATGATCGGCTGCGTCTCCGGGTCGCCCAGCCGGCAGTTGAATTCGAGCGTCGACGGATTGCCTGCGGCATCGATCATCACGCCCGCGTAGAGGAACCCCGTGTACGGGATGCCGTCGGCCGCCATGCCGTTGACCGCCGGCAGAATGATCTCGCGCATGATTCGCGCGTGCACCTCCGGCGTCACCACCGGTGCCGGCGAGTAGGCGCCCATGCCTCCGGTGTTGGGTCCGCGGTCACCGTCGGAAAGCCGCTTGTGGTCCTGCGACGAGGCAAGCGCGAGCACATGCTTGCCATCGGCCATCACAATGAAGCTCGCCTCCTCGCCCTCGAGAAAATCCTCGATGACGACGCGCGATCCGGCGCCGGCATGCTGGACCGCGATCGCATGTTCGACCAGCATCGCCTCGATCGCGGCATGCGCCTCGGCCACGGTCGCCGCGACGACGACACCCTTGCCCGCGGCGAGCCCGTCCGCCTTGACGACGATAGGCGCGCCGTGGGCGTCGACATAGGCATGCGCTTCCGCCGCCGCGTCGAACGTGCCGTGCCGCGCCGTCGGAATGCGGTGCCGGACCATGAAGGCCTTGGCGAAATCCTTCGAGCTTTCCAGTTGCGCAGCCGCCTGCGTGGGCCCGAATATCTTGAGTCCTGCGGCACGAAAGGCGTCGACCGTGCCTGCTGCCAGCGGCGCCTCCGGCCCGACGACCGAGAGCGCGATGCGCTCGCGTCGCGCGAATTCGACCAGCTCCGGAATCGTCTGCTGCGCGACATTGACCACGCCGGGCTCGCGGCCGGTGCCGGCGTTGCCGGGAGCGACGAAAACATGAGAGACGCGCTGAGACTGCGCGATTTTCCATGCCAGCGCGTGCTCGCGGCCGCCCCCGCCGATGACGAGCAGCTTCATCGCGCCATAGCCAGCCTCGCCGCGGCGATGACAGGCATGCGTTCGTTCGAGGGGCTAGTGGCGAAAATGGCGGATGCCGGTGAAAACCATCGCGATGCCGCGCTCGTCGGCGGCGGCGATCACTTCCGCGTCGCGCATGCTGCCGCCCGGCTGGATGACGGCGATCGCGCCGTTGTCGGCGACCACGTCCAGGCCATCGCGAAATGGAAAAAACGCATCCGATGCGACCACCGATCCGGCAAGCGACAGCCCGGCGCCGGCCGCTTTGGCCGCGGCGATTCGCGTTGAATCGACGCGGCTCATCTGGCCGGCGCCGATCCCGAGCGTTGCGCCCCCGGCGCAGTAGACAATGGCGTTGGACTTGACGAAGCGGGCGACGCGCCAGGCGAAGAGGAGGTCGACGAGCTGCGCGCCTGTCGGCGCCTTTTTCGTGACGACCTTGAGCTCTCCCGCGGCGATGTTATCGACATCCGGCGTCTGGATCAGCATGCCGCCGCCAACGCGCTTCGAGTCCCACGTGCGCTCCGGGACCACTGCCAGCGCGAGCTTGAGCACGCGCACATTGGCCTTTTTCGCGTTGCGCTCGAGCGCCTCGGCCGTATAGGAAGGTGCCAGCAGCACTTCGACGAATTGCGCGCCAACCGCGTCGGCGGTTTCGGCATCGACCTCGCGGTTGAACGCGATGATGCCGCCGAAGGCCGACGTCGGGTCCGTGGCCAGCGCCTTCTGGTAGGCCTGCAACGGCGTTGCCGCCACCGCGACACCACAGGGATTGGCATGTTTGACGATCACGCAGGCCGTCTCGCCGAATGTCTTGACGCATTCCCACGCCGCGTCGCTGTCGGCGATGTTGTTGTAGGAGAGCTCCTTGCCCTGCAATTGCCGCGCCGTTGCAATCGTTCCCGCCGCCGGCGCTTCGTCGCGGTAGAAGGCGGCCCGCTGGTGCGGATTTTCGCCGTAGCGCAGGTCCTGCAGCTTCGCACCCTGCCAGTTGAAGCGATCAGGAAACGGATTGACGGTGCCCGCCGCGTCGCGTGCCGTCAGGTAGTTGCTGATCGCGCCGTCGTAGGCAGCCGTATGCGAGAACGCCTTTTGCGCAAGGCGGAAGCGGGTTGCGGCCGAGAGGCCTCCGGCATTGGCCCTCAACTCGGCCAGCAGCGCGTCGTAGTCACCCGGATCGACGACGACACCGACGCCGCTGTAGTTTTTGGCCGCCGCGCGCACCAGGGTCGGGCCTCCGATGTCGATGTTCTCGATCGCCTCGTCGAGCGTGCACCCTGCCTTGGCGACCGTTTCGCGGAACGGATAGAGATTGACGACGACCAGGTCGATCGGAGGAATCGCGTGCGCAGCGAGTGTGGCGACGTGTTCGGACGAATCGCGCCGGGCGAGAATCCCGGCGTGCACTTTCGGATGCAGCGTCTTGACTCGCCCGTCGAGCATTTCCGGAAAGCCGGTGTAGGCGTCGATCTCGGTGACCTCGAGTCCGGCGCCGGCCAGCGCCTTCGCGGTGCCCCCGGTCGAAAGGAGTGCCACGCCCAGGGCAGCCAGTCCGCGCGCGAAGTCGACCAGGCCCGCCTTGTCGGAGACCGAGAGCAGCGCGCGGGCGATCGGCGGGCTCATCCCGAGCGGAGGCCCGACGCGATCGGCGCGACGCGCGTGCCGCACGGCAACAACGAGCCCGGCGCCGTCTTCCGCACGCGAGAGCCCGACCCTACCGTATGTTGTACTTCGACAGCTTCGAGCGCAGCGTGTTGCGATTGAGCCCCAGCATGTCGGCGGCCTGCGTCTGGTTACCGCCGGCGCGGTGCATGACCGAAGCCAGCAGCGAACGCTCGACGTTCGCGATCACCATCTCGTAGATGCTGTGCGGCTGCTCGCCGTCGAGCTTGCGAAAATACTCTTCGAGCGATTTTTCGACGCTGCGGCAAATTTCGTTGCCGCCGTTCATGCGAATGGTTCGTTTCACGCTGCGAGGGCCTCCTCCACCCACGAAGCTTCCGTCTGCGCCCCCGTCGCATAGACCAGGCGCTCCCCAGCGGCCACAAGGCGGCCGAAATAACGTTCGACGGCTGCGACCTGATCTGCCGAGCTTTCCAGCTGGTTGATTTGAGCGCGGAATGCATCACCGCCGGCGAGCTTGCTTGTATACCAGCCGAGGTGCTTGCGCGCAATGCGCACGCCGTCGACCTCGCCGTAGAACGCGTAGTGGTCGGCCAGGTGCTCGATGATCAGCCGATGAATTTCGTCAACGCGCGGCGGCGGCAATCGTTCGCCGCTGGCCAGAAAATGGCCGATCTCGCGGAAGATCCACGGCCGGCCCTGCGCCGCCCGCCCGATCATGATCGCGTCGGCGCCGGTGCAGGCGAAGACCTCTTTCGCCTTCTCCGGGGAATCGATGTCGCCGTTGGCGATCACCGGTATGCCGACGACCCGCCTGATCGCGCGGATCGTCTCGTACTCGACCGGGCCGACATACGCGCATTCGCGCGTCCGCCCGTGGACTGACAGCGCGGCGATGCCAGCGTCCTCGGCAATGCGCGCGATGCGGACCGCATTCCTGTTCTGCCGGTTCCAGCCGGTGCGAATCTTGAGCGTCACCGGAACCTGGACCGCCGCCACGACGGCGGCGACGATCGCGGCGACCAGCGGCTCGTCCTGCAGCAGCGCCGACCCGGCTGCGACGTTGCACACCTTTTTTGCCGGGCAGCCCATGTTGATGTCGATGATCTGCGCGCCGCGCTCGACGTTGTAGCGGGCGGCATCGGCCATCATCGCCGGATCCGCGCCGGCGATCTGCACGACGATCGGCGCCACTTCCCCGCGGTGATCGGTGCGCCGCAACGACTTCGTTGTGTTCCACAGCCTGGGGTTCGAGGCGACCATTTCGGACACGGCAAGGCCCGCGCCCAGGCGTTTGCACAACTGGCGGAACGGCCGGTCGGTGACGCCTGCCATCGGCGCGACGACCAGCGGAATTGCGATGTGATACGGACCGATCTGCACGGTGGATTCGTTACTGGACGCTGCGGCGGGGAACGGATTATACCGAGTTTGCGGCGCGATCGTCATCGCGAACAAATTATTGCTGACGTGTTGCGCGATAAGCACACTTGGGTCGTCGCGCCGTTCGCCGCGCGGGAACCATTCTTGCTAGTCCGACTTTGCGTGAATCGCGCTTCAGCGCAATCCGTAGAGCATTGCGTCGGTGAAGATTCGCTTCAGCGGCGGCAGCGCATCGAGCAGAGTAAGCGCCAACCCGCGCGGCCAGCGAAGCAGCGCGGCGTCGCTGCCGAACACGCCGAGCAAACCGTGCGTCAATGCAATGCCGGCCCAGCGATCGGCGAGGCGGCGCCGCGCGTACTCGGACAAACTGTCGGCGGTGCCGAGTCGATCGCGCGGCGTCGCAAGTAACGCCTGCGCCAGCTCGTACGCGTCGCGCACGCCCAGATTAAACCCCTGGCCGGCGACCGGATGCAGCGCCTGCGCGGCGTTGCCGACCAGAACGGTGCGCGCGTCGGCGACGGTGCCGGCAAACTCAAGCGAAAGCGGAAACGTACGCCGATCTTCGCTTTTCAAAAAGCCGTCGGCGCGCGCGCCGAATCGCGCCGCCAGCGCCGCGAGGAACTCTTTTTCGGGCATCGCGGCAAGCACCGCGCCCTGGGCCGGCGTCGTCGTCCAGACCAGGCCGTAATGATCGCCCTCCGGCAGCAGCGCCATCGGTCCTTCAGGCGTAAAGCGTTCGTAGGCGACGCCCCGGTGCGGCTCATCCCTCCACAGCTTTGCAATCAGCGCGACCTGCCGGTAGTCATGGCGATGGCGGGTGCTGGCCGCGACGACGTCGCCGCCGCCGTCGGCGACCGCCGCCAGCCGCGACGTCCATTCGCAGGGCGCGCCTTGGCACTCGCCGCGGATCCGCGCGTACGCCGGCGTCGCGTCGACCCTCGTTACGGTGACCCCGTGATGCACCGGCATGCGCGCGCGTTTAAGTCCCGCATCGAGCGCCGCCTGCAGCGCGCGATAGCTAACGACGTAGCCGAGCGCGGGCACGCCTTGCTCATGCGCGTCCAGGCGCGCCGCGCCGAATCCGCCGCGCTGCGATACGTCGATGGCGGTAATCGCCGTCACCGCCCCCGGCGCGGACGCGACTTCGCTCCAGACACCGAGGCGATCGAAAATCAGCCGTGCGCCGTGCGACAGTGCGAGCGAACGATCGCCGCGCGCCAAGGTGTCCGGCGCCCGCGCATCCAGGCTGACCACGTCGTGATCGCCGCCGGCGAGTGCAAGCGCCAGCGTCGCGCCGACCGGGCCCGCGCCGACGATGACGACGTCGTTCAGCATGGCTTGAAGCGCCTGATCAAGGGAGCTGCAGTCACCGGCAGGCCGGCGGCGCTTGGCGCCGTCAGTGCTGCATCAGGGCTTCGATGTCGGCCACGGTCTTCGGCGCCACCGCAGTCAGGTTCTCGTTGCCTTCCGCGCTCACCAGAACGTCGTCCTCGATGCGCACACCGATGTCCCAGAATTCCTCCGGCACCTTGTCGCCCGGCCGGATATAGCATCCCGGCTCGACCGTCAGCAGCATCCCCGGCTCGAGCAGGCGCGACTCGCCGTTGATGCGATAAAGGCCGACGTCGTGCACGTCGAGTCCGAGCCAGTGTCCGGCCCGATGCATGTAGAACTGCTTGTACGCACCCGATTCGAGCACCGCATCGAGCGAGCCCTCGCAGAGCTTCAAATCGATCAAGCCCTGCGCGAGCACGCGCTCGGCGACCTCGTGGTAGGCATGAAACGGGCGACCGGGCGCTACCGCGTCGATGCAGGCGAGCTGCGCGGTCAGCACCAGCTCGTAGACGTCTTTTTGCGGGCCGCTGAACTTGCCGCCGACCGGAAAGGTCCGCGTCACGTCCGACGCATAGCCTTCGTACTCGCAGCCCGCGTCGATGAGCAGCAGGTCGCCTTGCTGCATCTGGCGGTTGTTGTCGCGATAGTGCAGCACGCAGGCGTTGGGGCCGGACGCGACGATCGACGGGTAGGCGACCGCCTGCGCGCCCGAGCGCAGGAACTCGTGCAGCAATTCGGCCTCCACCTGGTACTCGTACCAGTCGGCGCGCGTGCGCGCCATCGCGCGGCGGTGCGCGCCGCAGGAGATCTCGGCGGCGCGCCGCATCAGTTTCTGCTCCTGGCTGTCTTTGGTCAGGCGCATTGTCGAAAGCGCCGCGCGCACGTCGACGACCACCTCCGGCGCGGCGACACCGGTGCGCACGCGGCTGCGGACTTCATTCAAGGTCGTGGTAATCAGGTCGTCCCACGCCGGATAGCCGCCGATCGGCGTGAACACGGCCGGCCGGTCGCCGCTCCATTCGGTGAGCCTCGCCGGAAGCTCGCCGATCGAATAGGCCTCGTCGAAACCGAAGATTTCGCGCGCGGCGTCGGGGCCGTAACGAAAGCCGTCCCAGATCTCGCGCTCCGGATTCTTGTCCCGGCACAGCAGTATTTGCTTGGAATCGCCCTCGTCGGCTCCCGCCAGCAAGACGACCACGGCTTCGGCTTCGGGAAATCCGCAAAGGTAATAGAAGTGGCTGTCCGGCCGGTACGGGTAGTGCGTATCGGCGTTGCGGAACGCCTCGGGCGCCGTCGGGATCGCGGCGATGCCGCCGCCGCTCTGGCGGCGCATTTCGGCGATCAGTCGCGCACGGCGCGCACGGTGGTACTGGTGACTGTGATTCATCGTTGGATTTCGTGCTGCTACGGGGAAGCCGCCATTATAGGCGCACCGGGCCTGACCGCCGAGCGTGCGGTAACATCCGCTGCGTGCCGCAGTCTCCCTTCGCTGATTTGCCGCCGGCCGCCGACGCGCTACGCGAGGCCAAGCGCGCGCTGCGCCTGCGCATACTCGCCGCGCGCGATGCGACGCCGCCCGAGTTTCGCGCCGAGGCGAGCGCCGCCATCGGCACCGCTGTCGCGAGACGCGACGATTTCGCTGCGGCGGCGACCGTGCTGCTGACGCTGCCGTTCGGCAGCGAATGGGATTCGCTGCCGCTGTTGCTGGCCGCGCTGAAGCGCGGCCAGATCGTCGCGCTGCCGCGCGTCGACACGGCGACGCGCGCGCTCGAGCTCTGCTGGTTGACCGAGCCCTCCCGCGATGTCCTGCCGGGATATCGCGGCATACCCGAACCGCGACCGCACTGCGCGCTGATCGCGCCGGACGCGATCGATTGGGTGCTGGTGCCCGGCGTCGCTTTCGACCTCGCCGGACGACGGCTGGGTTACGGCGGCGGTTATTACGACCGGCTGCTGCCTCAACTGCGAAGCGGCGTGCCGAGAATCGCCGCCGCCTACGAGATGCAACGGGTTGACCGCGTCCCGGCCGCGCCGCACGACGTGTTGGTGCAGGCGCTCGTCACCGAAAGCGGCACCTTCCCGATGCCGGAATAGTCGGAACAGGTGGCTCGGCCACGCGGCTCAGTTTTTGGAAATGGTTTCCACGATGTGGTATCCTCGGATGAGCCCCGAGGGTTTGCCGGTACCGCGTCGCAGCAATGCGGTGCCCTGCGGCGACGAATACAATCGAAAGCACGCAACGGCAACGGCGAGAGCACCACCAAGGAGTGCCGCATGGACATCAAACCGGATCTCGACCCGCAGGAAACGCGAGAATGGCTGGACGCGATCGACGGCGTGATCGAGCACGAAGGTCCTGATCGCGCGCATTTTCTGATCGAGCAGGTGATCGACAAGTCGCGCCGATCCGGCGCGTACATGCCGTTTTCGGCCAACACCGCCTATATCAACACGATCCCGGTCGACAAGCAGATCCACATTCCGGGCGATCAGGCGATCGAGCAGCGCATCCGCTCTCATGTGCGATGGAACGCGATGGCCATGGTCGTGCGAGCCAACAAGCACACCAATGTCGGCGGCCATATCGCCAGCTTCGCTTCCGCGGCGACGCTCTATGACGTCGGGTACAACCACTTCTGGCATGCACCGTCCGCCGAGCATGGCGGCGACCTGGTGTTCGTGCAGGGCCATTCGGCGCCCGGCGTGTATGCGCGCGCTCACATGCTCGGCCGCTTCACCGACGAGCAGATGGACAACTTTCGCCAGGAGGTCGACGGCAAGGGCATCTCCTCCTATCCGCATCCGTGGCTGATGCCGGAGTTCTGGCAGTTTCCGACGGTATCGATGGGCCTGGGACCGTTGATGGCGATCTACCAGGCGCGCTTCATGAAGTATCTGCAGGACCGGGGCCTGGCGAAGACCGAGGGCCGCAAGGTCTGGTGCTTTTGCGGCGACGGCGAAATGGACGAGCCCGAATCGATGGGTGCGATCGGCATGGCGGCGCGCGAGACGCTCGACAACCTGATCTTCGTTATCAACTGCAACCTGCAGCGCCTCG
>PLYT01000106.1 GCA_003153475.1 Betaproteobacteria bacterium
GCGGTGGCAACACTGTGGAGGTTCGAGTCCTCTTCTGGGCACCATCGTAGCATCCGGCCTGGCCGGGGAATAAGGCTGCAATCGATGTACGCCCGCGCCGTCGCGGGCTTTGCTTTTTTTTCGACATGCGTCCGGGAAAGCCGTTCGATGAAACTCGCCGCTTTGACCGCGTTGATCGTTCTCTCATGCTGTGTCGCGCCATCCGCCGTTGCCGATGAAGACAAGCTGCCTTCGCAACTCGCCGGTGCCGGATCGACGGCGGGTGAATCGGGCAAGCCGACGACCGCGCTCTGGTCCATTTCGATCAATTCGCAGGACGCGGACGGCAATCTCAAGGGCACGATGAATTGGAGCGGACGCGCCTGCCAGATTTCCGCCGCGCCGTTTACCGGCACGTATAGGAACGGCGTGCTCGACATCAGCGCGCCCGCCACCAGCCGGACCTGCGGGGCAATCACGATGATGCTCACAAAATCCAGCGGTAGCGCGCTGATGCTCGAAGGCTCCGCCCGATTCCACGGTTCGGACACTCCGACCGCCGTGACCTTGCGCCCGCGCTGACGCGGCGTTTCCCCNNAGGCCGAACCCGGCGTGCGGCACGGTGCCGTAACGGCGCAAATCGCGATACCAGGCGTAGTGCTCGATGTCCATCCCGGCTGCGATCATCCGGGCATCGAGCACATCGAGGCGCTCCTCGCGCTGGCTGCCGCCGATGATTTCTCCGATGCCGGGCGCCAAAACGTCCATTGCGGCGACGGTCCTGCCGTCATCGTTCAGCCGCATGTAGAACGCCTTGATCTCCTTCGGGTAATTGACCAGGATCACCGGCCCGCGGACATAACTCTCCGACACATAGCGCTCGTGCTCGGACTGCAGGTCCATGCCCCATCGCACCGGGAATTCGAATTTCTGCGGCGCTTTCTCGAGGATGCTGATCGCGTCGCCGTAGTCCATGCGCACGAAGTCGGCGGCTATCATTGCCTGCAGCTTGGCGATCACGCCTTTTTCGATACGCTCCTCGAAAAATGCCATGTCGTCGGCGCGCTCGTCGAGGACGGTGCGGAAGATGTGCTTGAGGAGCGCTTCGGCGAGCGTCGCATTGTCGGACAGATCGGCGAACGCGATCTCGGGCTCGATCATCCAGAACTCGGCCAGATGGCGGCTGGTGTTTGAATTCTCGGCGCGAAACGTCGGCCCGAAGGTGTAAACCTTCGACAACGCCAAGCAGTACGCTTCGACGTTGAGCTGTCCGGAGACGGTCAGGAAGGCCTCGCGTCCGAAGAAGTCGCTGCCGAAGTCGATGCCGCCCTGCGCGGTGCGCGGCAGGTTCGCGAGGTCCAGCGTCGATACCCGGAAGAGCTCGCCCGCCCCTTCGGCGTCCGATGTCGTGATGATTGGTGTGTTGATCCAGACGAAGCCGTTCTGGTCGAAAAAGCGATGCACGGCCTGCGCGATCGTATGCCGGACGCGGCTGACTGCGCCGATCACGTTGGTGCGCGGCCGAAGGTGCGCCACTTCGCGCAGGAACTCGAGCGTGTGCGGCTTGGGCTGAATCGGATACGAGTCCGGGTCATCGACCCAGCCGACGACGCGGATCGCGCTCGCCTGCATTTCGAACGGCTGCCCCTTGGCGGGCGAGGGCACGATCATTCCGGTCGCCTCGACGGCACAGCCGGCGGTGAGCCGCGCGATTTCGGTCGCATAGTTGGGCAGCGTATTCGGCGCGACCACCTGCACCGGATGGAATCCCGACCCGTCGGACAGGTGGACGAACGAGATGCCCGCCTTGGAATCGCGCCGCGTGCGCACCCAACCCTGCAGAGTGACGGGAACGTCCTGCGGCGCGCGACCGGCGAGAATGTCGGCGCAGCTCAGCGCATTCATCGCTCGCTCCCGGGTGCGGCGCTGAGTCTCGTCTTGAGCTCGCCCGGCCGGAGGTTGTCGTAAATCTCGAACGGCTGGTGTATCCAGGGACTGTCGGGCAGGTAATCGACGTAGTAATCGGGCTTGGATATCGAACATCCTTTGTACCAGACCACCGCGGTGCGCATTTCGGTGATGTGGGGAAAGCGCTGCGGCAGCTCCTTGGCGACCGCGGCGAGCGTATGGCCCGAATCGACCATGTCGTCGACCAGCAGCACGCGGTCGCCCAGTCGCGGCGCCGTCATTGTCATGTGCTCGGCGATGACCAGTTGTCCGCGCAGCGTCCCGCCCTCGGCCGTGTACGAATGCGTCGACAGGATCGCCAGCGGCAGCTCGTAGATCCGCGACAACACGTCGCCGACGCGCAGTCCGCCGCGCGCGATGCAGATCACCTGGTTGAAGGGCCATCCCGATTCGTGCAACTGCAGGGCAAGGCGCTCGACCAGGACGTTGTATTGCTGCCAGCTGATGTGCAGGCTCATCGTCGGCGTGTGACTTTAGTGGAACGGATGATGCAGCAGGATCGTCTCGTCGCGATCGGCGCCGGTCGAGACCATCGCGATCGGCACTCCGGTCAGCTCCTCGATGCGGCAGAGATACGCGCGGGCGGCCGCCGGCAGCGCGTCGAAGCTGTCGACGCCGAGCGTGCTTTCCGGCCAGCCCGGCATATCCTCGTACACCGGTTTGCATTCGGCGACGGCGTCGGCGCCGATCGGCAACAGCGGCTGCGCGACGCCGTTGACCCGGTAGCCGGTGCAGATGCGGATCGTCGGCATGCCGTCGAGCACATCGAGCTTGGTGATGCACAGTCCGTTGACGCCGTTGAGCTGCAGCGAGCGCTTCAGCGCCGCGACATCGAGCCAGCCGCAGCGGCGCGGGCGGCCGGTGACCGAGCCGAATTCATTGCCGCGCTTGGCGAGCCCCGCACCGACCTCGTCGGTCAGCTCGGTCGGGAACGGCCCGGTGCCGACGCGCGTCGTGTAGGCCTTGACGATGCCCAGCACGTAATCGAGCATTTGCGGGCCGATGCCAGTGCCCGGCGCAGCGGCACCGGCCAGACAGTTCGACGAGGTCACGTACGGATAGGTGCCGTGGTCGATGTCGAGCAATGCGCCCTGCGCACCCTCGAACAGCAGCGAATCGCCGCGGCGGCGCGCTTCCTGCAGCAAGGCGGCGACGTCGCCGACCATCGGCAGCAGCGCCGGCGCGAGCGCCAGCGCGGCGTCGAGCGTTTGCTGGTACGGAACCGCGTCGCGCTTGAAATACTGGGTCAGGACGAAGTTGTGATATTCAATCAGCGGCTTCAACTTCGCGGCAAACCGATCGGGATAGAACAGATCCTGCAGCCGCACCGCGCGCCGGGCGATCTTGTCTTCGTAGGCAGGGCCGATGCCGCGTCCGGTGGTGCCGATGCGCGTCTCGCCCATCGCCGCTTCGCGCGCCTGGTCGAGCGCGACGTGGCACTCGAGCACCAGCGGACATGCGGGCGAAATCGCCAGCCGCGAGCGCACCTCGATGCCGGCCGCTTCCAGCTCGCCGATTTCCTGCAGCAGGGCCGACGGCGACAGCACGACGCCGTTGCCGATGTAGGCGCGGACTTTCGGCCGCAGAATGCCGGACGGAATCAGGCGCAGCACCGTCTTCCTGCCGCTGATGACCAGCGTGTGGCCTGCGTTATGGCCCCCCTGGAAGCGGACGACGCCTTGCGCGTGCTCAGTCAGCCAGTCGACGACCTTGCCTTTGCCCTCGTCGCCCCATTGGGTGCCGATGACGACGACGTTTCTGCCCACGCCGGCCGCCACGTTCAGCCGGCGACGCCGCTCAGGGCGGCGAGCTGGCGCAGGTCGAGCGTAAAGCCGGTGGCCGGACGGGCGCGGCCGAACGCCTTGCCAATGCCATCGTAGCGTTCACCGCGGCCGATCGCATTGGCTTCACCTTCGGTGAATACCGAAAAACTCGCGCCGGTCTGGTAGTGATAGCCGCGGAGATCCGCCAGATCGATGTGCAGCGCCGCGACTTCGGGGCCGGCGGCGCGCGCCAGCGTCTCCAGCGCCGACAGCGCCACGGCGATCGACGGCGTATCGGGCAGCCGGTTTCGCGCCGCCGCGAGCACTTCGTCGGCGGGCCCGTACAGCGTCGGCAGCGCGGCGAACGCGTCACGCCAGACAGCGGGGAGATTGGCGGCAAGCTCGGTGACGGCCGGCACGTCCTTGCCGCGCAAGGCGGCGAACATCGCGCTGTCGCTGGCGTTTCCCGCAATGTGCGCGCCGTTGGCAAGCGCCCGGTAGACGCCGACATGGCCGAGGTCAAGGTGCAAGCCGCGCACGCCGACCGCCGCCAGCGACGACAGCAGGAGCATCAGCACGTCGCGATCGGCGCCGATCTGCGGATCGCCGTACAACTCGGCGCCGATCTGCAGCACCTCGCGCGTCTGCGCGAGGCCGGCGACGATGGTGCGCAGCACGCTGCCGGCGTAGCAAAGCCGGGTGACGCCGGGCTCGTTGAGCAGGTGCGCATCGATGCGCGCGACCTGCGGCGTAATGTCGGCGCGCACACCGAGCAGGCGTCCTGACAAGGGATCGATCACCTTGAACGTCTGCAGCTCGAGATCGTGGCCGGTGCCGGTCAGCAGCGAATCCAGGTGTTCGATCAGCGGCGGCTGGACCAGCCGGTAGCCGTGATCGCGAAAATGGTCGAGCAGCGTGCGCCGCAGCCGCTCGATCGTCTCCGCCTCGGGCGGCAGGATGTCCTCGATGTATTCGGGAAGGATCCAGCTATGCATGGAATATCAGCAGTACGGCTGTGCCGGTGAGTAGCGAGGTGAGGCCGATGAAGCGCAATTGTCCATCGGAGAGCTCGGTCATGCGGCGGAAGGTGTCGCGCCACACGCGAGGCGCTACCAACGGCAGCAGGCCTTCGAGGACCAACACCAGCGCGCATGCCGCAACGAATGCGTCCGGCACTTGTCGTCTTCCTTCGGCGAGATTACTTGCTGCGCGAGGCCGGAGGGCCGCCGCCGGGCTGCTTCAGGTACTGGAAGAACTGGGCGCTCGGGTCGAGCACGATCACATCGCCCTTGCTCCGGAACGTCGTCTTGTAGGCTTCGAGGCTGCGGTAGAACGAATAGAACTCGGGATTCTGTCCATACGCGGCCGCGTAGGTCGCGGACGCCTTCGCATCCCCCTCGCCCTTGGTCTTCTGCGCCTGCTTGTACGCGTCGGCGAGAATGACCTCGCGCTGGCGGTCGGCATCGGCGCGGATCTTTTCCGATTCGGCCGCGCCCAGCGACCGCAGCTCGTTGGCCACGCGCTTGCGCTCCGATTCCATGCGCTGATAGACCTGCGCCAGCACCTCGTCGGGCAGCTCGACCCGCCGCAGCCGCACGTCGACGACCTCGACGCCGATCGACTTGGCGTCGGCGTCGGCCTTTTGCCGCGTCGTCGTCATGATCGTCTCGCGCTCGGTCGATATGGCTTCGTGCAGCGTGCGTTTGTTGATCTCCTCGGCCAGGTTGGCTCGTATCGTCTGCGCCAGCCGGCGTCGGGCGGTCTCTTCGTCTCCGGTGACGCTTTGATAATACTTGCGCACGTCGGTGATCCGCCAGTAGGCAATGAAGTCGGCGTTGAGCGGCGTCTTCTCCGACGTCGTCACGCGGTCGGGATCGGAAGTCTCCAGCAGCAGGATCCGCTTGTCGTAGAACTTGACGTTCTGCAACAGCGGCACCTTGAGGTAGAGGCCGGCCTCGGTCTTGGCGTCGATGAATTCGCCGAGCTGGAACTTGATCGCGTACTGTTTCTGGTCGACCGTGTACAGCGACTGCGACAGCACGAGCAGGGCCGCAACCAGCAGTGCGAGCAGCGGTGTGGTGGCTTTCATCGGCCGGCCCCCGCATCACGGCTGCGCGAGAGCTCGCGCGCGCGGCTCGGATCGAGCGTCACTGTCGCCTCGGGCGGCGCCTGCGTCGGGCGGCTGGCGTCGGCGGCCACGGCGGCGCCGGCGGCGCTCTGCTTCAACAGCTGATCGAGCGGCAGGTAGAGCAGGTTGTTCCCGGCCTTCTGGTCGATCAATACCTTGCTCGAGTTGCCCAGCACCGATTGCATCATGTCGAGATACAGGCGCTGCCGGGTGACGGCCGGCGCCTTTGCGTACTCGACCAGGATCTGCTTAAAGCGGCTGGCATCGCCGTCGGCGCGCTGCGTGACGCTGGCGTTGTAGCCGTCGGCTTCCTGCAGCAGGCGCGAAGCCTGGCCGCGCGCGCGCGGCACGACGTCGTTGGCATAGGCCTGGCCTTCGTTCTTCTGGCGCTCGCGGTCCTGCTTCGCCTTGACCGCGTCGTCGAAGGCCGCGGCGACCTGGTCCGGAGGCAGCGCGTTCTGCAGCGTGACCTTCTGCACGTAGATGCCGGTGCCGTAGCGGTCCAGCATCGCCTGCATCAGCTTCTCCGTTTCGGTGGCGATCTGCGCCCGTCCTTCGTAGAGCGCGAAGTCCATCTGGCTGTGGCCGGCGACTTCGCTCATCGCCGTCTGCGCGACCTGCGCGACGACGTCATCGGGTTTGCGCGCGTTGAACGAATAGTCGGCGGCGCTTTTCAGGTTGTACTGGACCGCGAACTGGATATCGATGATGTTTTCGTCGTCGGTCAGGAACAGCGACTCTTTGGCCACCTTGTTCCTGGGATTGCCGTTGCGGTACCCGATCTCGACGGTTTTCACCTGCGAGAAATCGACGACCTCGACCGCCTCGATCGGAAACGGAAGATGCCAGCGCGGCCCCGGAGTCGTGGTCTCGGTGTACTTGCCGAAGCGTGTGACGACACCGCGCCGGCCCTCGTCGACGATGTAAAAGCCGCTCGCCAGCCAGATGACGACGACCAGCGCGCCGAGCATCCCCGCGCCGCCGATCGGGAACGAAGGCTTCGTAGGCGGCGGCCCGCCGTCGCCACCCTCGGGCTCCTTGCGGCCGAATATCGTGTTGAGGCGCCGGTTGACGTTGCGCCAGATCTCTTCGAGATCGGGCGGACCGCTGCGGTCGCGTTTACCCCACTGGGGGTCGTTGAGTGACATGACTTAGGCGCTGGCCTGTTGTTGCTATGCGGGTGAGAGTGAGTGATCCGGTTGGACGGCGCCGGCGCTTTTCAGGCGGTCGCCGCCCGGTCCCCGGGGCGGGGGAACCGCTCGACCAGCGCGGCGCGCAACTCCGGCACGCCTGCGCCGGTAAGCGCGCTCAGACGAACGGCGCGGATTTTACCATATTCGTCGCGCTCGACGCCCGGCTCGCAGGCGCCGTCGTCGCACTTGTTGCGGACCAGGATCTGCGGCACCTGGTCGGCGCCGATTTCGGAGAGCACGGCGTCGACCGCTTCGATCTGCTGGTCGCGTCCCGGGTGGGCGTTATCGACGACGTGGAGCAGGAGATCGGCATCCACGGCTTCCTTCAAGGTCGCGCGAAACGCGGCGATCAGGTCGTGCGGCAGGTCGCGGACGAAACCGACGGTGTCCGACAGCACGATCGTCTGCGCGCCGGCCAGCACCACCCGGCGCAACGTCGTGTCCAGGGTTGCGAAGAGCTGGTCGGCCGTGTAGCTCGACGCGCCGGTCAGGCGATTGAACAAGGTCGACTTGCCGGCGTTCGTATAGCCGACCAGCGCGACGTTCCGGACCGAAGCGCGGCGGCGGGCCCGGCGCTGTGTCTCGCGCTGGCTCGCGATGCGCGCCAGCCGGGTCTTCAGCATCTTGACCCGGGTGCCGATCAGCCGCCGGTCGGTCTCGAGCTGCGTCTCGCCGGGGCCGCGCAGCCCGATGCCGCCGGTCTGCCGCTCGAGGTGGGTCCAGCCTCGGACGAGCCGTGTCGACAAATGCTGCAACTGGGCGAGCTCGACCTGCAGCTTGCCTTCGGCGCTTTGCGCGCGCTGCGCGAAAATGTCGAGGATGAGACTCGTTCTGTCGACGACGCGGCATTGCAACGCGCGCTCGAGGTTGCGCTGCTGCATGCCGGATAGCGCGTGATCGAAGATGACGAGGTCGGCGTCGGTCGCCACGCGCCGCTCGGCGATCTCGTCGACCTTGCCGCGACCGGCGAACAGCGCCGGATCGGGCCGCGCGCGTCGCGCGGTCACGATGTCCGCGACTTCGGCGCCGGCCGAAGCGGCGAGATCCTTGAGCTCCGCGAGCCTTGCTGCCGCCTCACCGCCGCCGAGATCGACTTCGACCAGCAGCGCGCGGTCGCGTCCGCTCTCGCGGCTAGGCACGCGCGAGCCGGCAGCTTCGGCCGCCGCAGGGGCCTTGCCGGTACCGCGGTCGGGACCGCCGATGCCGGCGGCCGCCGGCATCCGTCCGGCGCCGCGGGTCAAGCTTCGCGGTCGTTTTCCTGCGTCGGCACCGTGATCGCGCGGGCCGGAACGACGGTCGAGATCGCATGCTTGTAGACCATTTGCGTGACCGTGTTCTTGAGCAGGACGACATATTGATCAAACGATTCGATCTGCCCCTGCAGTTTGATGCCGTTGACGAGGTAGATCGAAACCTGGACATGCTCTTTGCGCAGCGTGTTCAGGAACGGGTCTTGTAGCATTTGCCCTTTATTGCTCATTTTTTATTGCTCCGCTTTGTTGTAGGAAGCTGTACGCGACGTCCGCACGACTGCTTGCCCGCACCTTTATGTTCCGATCCGCGGCTTTCGGGACTCCCTTGCCCGCGGCCCGGATTCCGGCGGCCAGCGACGCGTGGGATCGATCGGGCCCGTGAATCCCTAGCGACGGCCCCGCCGGTGCGTGGCGGCGCCCGCATAGGGGTTTACACCTGTCTTGAATTGTATCCTAAGGGGTGTACCCCGCAGTTGGAACACATCGAGGAAGAAATGTTCCAGGTAACGGCGGTAGGTTGCCGGCACGTGTGCGAGCGAAGTGCCGTGGATGACGATCAGCGGCGGATTCATGCCTCCCTGGTGTGCATAGCGCAGCTTGGGCCGCGTCATGCCCGTCCGGGGCGGCTGCTGCTGCTCGACGGCGCGCGCCAGTGCCCGGGTGAGCTTGGGCGTGGGCAGCTTGGACATGGCCGCAGCATAGGCTTCGTCGATCGACTTAAGCAGCGCGCCGATGCCCTTGCCGTCGCGCGCCGAGATCGTATGCTGCGCGGCGAAGCTCAAGAATCCGAGCTTGCGCTCGATCTCGCGCTTGACGTTGGCCCGCGCGGTCGTGCTCAAGTCGTCCCATTTGTTGATCGCGACGACCAGCGCGCGGCCAGCCTCGAGAATGAAGCCGGCGATGTGCGCGTCCTGCTCGGACACGTCGCCCTGCGCATCGACCAGCAGCACGACGACGTTGGCGTCCTCGATCGCCTGCAGCGTCTTGATCACCGAAAATTTCTCGACCACTTCGATGACCTTGCCGCGCTTGCGCACGCCGGCGGTGTCGATCAGCGTGTAGTGACGCGCGCCGCGGTCGAAGTCGAGATAAAGCGAGTCGCGAGTCGTGCCCGGCTCGTCAAACGCGATCACGCGCTCTTCGCCGAGCAGCGTATTGATCAACGTCGATTTGCCGACATTGGGGCGGCCGACGATCGCGACCTTGATGCGGCGATCGCCCATTTCGCCCGTCTCCTGCGGCTCCGCGGTCGCCGGCGGCGGACACTTCTCGAGGGCGAGCTCGACCAGGTCGCTGACATTGTCGCCGTGCGCGGACGAGATCGGCAGCGGCGAGCCGAGGCCGAGCTCGTGGAAGTCCGCGGCGGCGCGCTCCGCCGCCAGTCCCTCGCTCTTGTTCACCGCCAGCAGCACCGGCCGGCCCGAACGCCGCAACAGATCGGCGATCGTCCGGTCCTGCGCGGACAGACCCTCGCGCGCATCGACCAGGAAAATCACGACGTCCGATTCGGCGATTGCCTGCCGCGTCTGCTTGGCCATCGCGTGATAGATACCGGTCTTCGCCTTAGGCTCGAAGCCGCCGGTGTCGACGACCAGATACGGGCGCACGGCGCCGAGGCCGCGTCCGTAGTGCCGGTCGCGCGTCAGTCCCGGAAAGTCGGCGACCAGCGCCGCCCGAGTTTTGGTCAAGCGGTTGAACAGCGTCGACTTGCCGACGTTGGGGCGGCCGACGAGAACTATCGTGGGTAGCATGGGCACGCGTCTTGAACGCTACTCCGCACGGGCGCGTGCGGAGCGTGCGTTCAGCCGCCGGCTATCTTGCGCCGACGCTGAAGAGATTTCCGGCGGCGCTTTGCCAGACTAACGCATCGCCGTCGCCGTAGGGCTGCGACACCGCGGCACTGCCGTCGGTTGCGACGCGCCCGACCAGGGCGCCGGTACGGGGGTCGAGCAGATGCAGATAGCCTTCGCCATCGACGACGCCGACGTAGTTTCCGACGCGCGCCGGGCCGCTGGGGAAGCGCGCGGCAAGCTTGTCCTGCTTCCAGATCGACGTGCCGGTCGCCTTGTCGAGGGCGTAGACCGCGCCCTTGTCGTCGGTCAGGTAGAGATATTCCCCGTCCATCTCGAGGCCGGCGAGGCTGGAAAAGTCGCGTGACCAAAGCAGCGTGCCGCGCTGCAGCTCGAAGCAGGCGACGCGCCCCTGGAACGCGACCGCACAGACCTGGCGCGCGTCGACCACCGGCAGGCTGGTGACGTCGGCGATGCGTTCGAGCTCGGTCGCGCCCTTCGGGGTCGCGACGTTGGCCTCCCAGCCCAAGGTGCCGTTGTTCACGTCGAGCGCGAGCAGCTTGCCGCCCGCCGTGCCGGTGAACAGGGCGCCGCGGCTGAGCGTGCCCCCGACGAAGCCGCGCACGGTCAGCGGCGGATTGAGGCGTTGATAGACCCATTTCTGGCTGCCGTCGGTATCGCCAAAGGCGAAGATCCTGCCATCGATCGACCAGACGAGGATCTTGCCCTCCGCGGCCTTCGGCGGCCCCGCCACTTCGCTCGAGACCTTGGCCCGCCACAGCGGCTTGCCGCTGGTGTCGAACGCCAGCACCTCACCCTTGTCGGTGCCGACCGCGACGGCGACGAGCGATGCGCCTATGCCGGATTTCAACGGCCTGTCGGCCTTGATCCGCCAGTTCTGCCGGCCGGTCGCCGCATCGACGCTGACGATCGTCCCGTCGGGAGCGGACGCATAAACCACGTCCGACAGCACGGCCGGCGCGAAATTCGCGGCGCCGTTGACGCCGAGCGCCACCCTCCACTTGACGGTCGCGACCGCGCTGCGCTGATACGCCGGCAGCGGGCCGGGCTTGACCGCGTCCTTGCCGATGCCGAGCCAGGTCAGCGACGGCGTCGGCAGTGACGAAGGCAGCCACGACGTCCACGATTCCGGCAAGGTCTGGCAGCCGCCGAGCAGCAGTGCCGCGGCGACGAGCGTGACCGCGCGCCCGCGCATCATTGCGCACCTCCCAGCGAATCGAGCTTGACCTGCACGTACGGACGGTACTGCGACTTGGGGTCGATCTTCGCCAGCGCGACCTGATACGCGGCGCGCGCCTCGGCCTTCTTGCCGGCGGAAACGAGGATGTCGCCGCGCAAGTCGGCGTAGATCGCCGCGAAGGCATCGTCGGTCTTGACGTCGATCGCCTTTAGCGCTTCGTCGTAATTCTTTTCGTCGAGCAGGGCCTGCGCGAGCCGGAACCGTGCGATCGCCTTGAGCTCTTCTTCGCCGGCATGATCGATCACCCATTGCAGCTGCTGCTTGGCACCCGCCCGGTCATCCTTGTCGTAGAGCAGCTTCGCATACAACAGCGCCGCCCGCGGCGCGTACGCCGTGCCGGCGTAGCGCTGCACGATCTGCGTCGCCGGATCCTTCGCCTTGGCCGCGTCCTGCGCGCGTGCCGCGTCGCTGACCGCCTGGTAGAGCACGCTCGCTTGCTCGGCCTGCGTGCGCTGGTACCAGCGCCACCCCTGAACCCCGATGACGCCGATGGCGATGGCGGTGACGGCGGCGCTGACGTACTTGCCGTATTGCGCCCACCACGCCTTCAGGTCCTCAATTTTTTCCTGTTCTTCGAGATCGTAGACTGCCATCTTCCATCCTTGCTCAAATAGCCGCGCCTCGAAGGCGCGAGCCGATGTTTTTCGCCGAACCGTTGAATAAGGCCGGGAGTGTTGTATTTAGCGCGCGCCGCTGTCCTCGCCTTGCGCGGCAAGCCGCGCGGCGAGCTCGCCCGGGGCCAGCGTCACCTGCTCGCCCGCGCTGCGCAGCGGTTTCACTGCCACGCGATTCGCCGCCGCTTCGTCCTCGCCGACGATCAGCGCAAAACGCGCGCCGCTGGCGTCGGCCCTTTTCATCTGCGTCTTGAAGCTGCCGCCTCCGGCGTTGACGACGACCGAAAGGCCCGCGTCCCGGAGATTCTCGGCAACCGTTGCCGCGAATTTTCCCGCCTGCTCGCCGACATGCACGATGTAGGCTTCGGGCACCGCCGCCGGGACGACGCCTGAATCCTGCATCAGCAGCACCATGCGCTCGCAGCCGATGGCGAATCCGCACGCCGGCGTCGGCTTGCCGCCGAGCTGCTCGAACAAGCCATCGTACCGTCCGCCGCCGGCGACCGTGCCTTGCGCACCGAGCCGCTCTGTCACCCATTCGAAAACGGTGCGGTTGTAGTAATCGAGTCCGCGCACCAGCCGGGGATTGATCGTGAATGCGACGCCGTGGCCGGCAAGCAGTTGCTGCAGGCCGTCGAAATGCGTGCGCGCCGGGTCGCTCAACGAGTCGACAAGCCGCGGCGCAGCCGCGATCGCCGGCTGCAGCGCCGGATTCTTGCTGTCGAGAATGCGCAGCGGATTCGCGTAAAGCCGGCGCTGTTCGTCTTCGTTGAAAAGCTCGCGGTGACGCTCGAAATGCGCGATCAACGCGGCGCGATGCGCGCGGCGCTCGTCGGGGTCACCGATCGAATTGATTTCCAGCCGGATGCCGTCGAGCCCGAGCCGGCGCCAGAGTCGCGCCAGCATCACGATCTGCTCGGCATCGACGTCGGGGCCGGCAAAGCCCAGCGCTTCGACGTCGAACTGGTGAAACTGGCGGTAGCGCCCCTTTTGCGGACGCTCGTGCCGGAACATGGGGCCGGCGGTCCACACGCGCTGCGGCCGCTCGTAGGTCAGGTTGTGCTCGATCGCCGCGCGAACGATGCCCGCGGTGGCCTCGGGACGCAAGGTCAGGCTTTCGCCGTTCAGCCGATCGTCGAACGTGTACATCTCGTGCTCGACGACGTCGGTGACTTGGCCGATGGCGCGCACGAACAGGGGCGTTGCTTCGACCACGGGCACGCGCAGATTGCGGTAACCGTATTGCCCGAACACCTCGCGCGCCGCATCCTCGAAGTGCTCCCAGAGCCCGGCTTCGTCGGGCAGCACGTCGTTCATGCCGCGCACGGCCTGAATCGCGGCGGGTCTGCGCTCGCGCGCGGCAGGTGCCGCGGCGGCCGCCTGCGGCGAAGGCTTCGTCTGAGCGATCATCGCCGGCTATCCGACAGCCTTGAGCAGGATCGATTTCTTTTCAGGCTTCAGATGCGCCGACGGCGCCTCGCCGCCATAGGTCGCGCGGACGTAATCGGCGACGATCTCCTGGAACTCCTCGGCGATGCCGACACCCTTGAGCGTCACCGTCTTGTGCCCGTCGACATAGACCGGCGCCACCGGCACTTCGCCGGTGCCGGGCAGGCTGATGCCGACGTTCGCCATCTTCGATTCGCCGGGTCCGTTGACGACGCATCCCATTACCGCGACGGTCATCGTCTCGACGCCCGGATAACGGTTACGCCACTGCGGCATTTCGGCGCGCAGATAGCTCTGGATCTTGTCGGCGAGCTTCTGGAAAAACGGGCTGGCCGTGCGCCCGCAGCCAGGACACGCGGTGACCAGCGGCGCGAACGAGCGCAGGCCCATCGTCTGCAGGATTTCCTGTGCGACAAGGACCTCGCGCGTGCGATCGCCGTTCGGCTCGGGCGTCAGCGAGATTCGTATCGTGTCGCCGATGCCCTGCTGCAGCAGCACGGCGAGCGCGGCGGTCGAGGCGACGATGCCCTTCGATCCCATGCCGGCTTCGGTCAGGCCGAGGTGAAGCGGGTAGTCGCAGCGGCGCGCGAGCTCGGTGTACACGGCGATCAGGTCCTGCACGTCGGAGACCTTGCACGCGAGCAGGATCCGGTCGCCCGGCAGGCCGATCTCCTCGGCACGCTGCGCGCTTCCGATCGCCGAGGTCACCAGCGCCTCGCGCATCACGTGCGCCGCGTCGAGCGGACTCGCCGACCGGGCATTGTCGTCCATCAGCCGTCCGAGCAGGTCCTGGTCGAGACTGCCCCAGTTGACGCCGATGCGCACGGGCTTGCCGAACTCGATCGCTTTTTCGATCATCACCGCGAACTGTGGGTCGTGCCTGCTGCCCTTGCCGACATTGCCCGGATTGATGCGGTACTTGGCCAGCGCGCGCGCGCAGTCGGGATGATTGGTCAGCAGCTTGTGACCGTTGAAATGAAAATCACCGATCAGCGGCACCGTGCAGCGCAGCGCGTCGAGCCGATCGCGGATCAGCGGCACGGCGGCGGCCGCTTCGGACGTGTTGACCGTCACCCGCACCAGCTCGGAGCCGGCATCGGCGAGCGCCTTGACCTGCGCAACGGTCGCGGCGACGTCGGCGGTGTCGGTGTTGGTCATCGATTGCACGACGATCGGCGAGCCGCCGCCGATCGCGATGCCGCCGATCAGTGCCGTTCGCGTGCGATGACGGATGATAGGCGGAAGGTTGAGCGCGGTCATTGCAGCCTCATCGGTAGGGAAGGCATCGCCTAGCGGAGGACCAGCCGGGCGACATTGAGTCGGGTATACGGCGCCAAGTCGACCGGCTGGCCGCGGTAGAGCAGCGTGACCGCCCGCGCGTTGCCGATCACGATCGAAAACGGCGGCGTGCCGTCGAACGGTTCGATGGAATCGGCATCGACCAGCCGCGAGATCAGTGTCTGTCCGCGCTGGTCGCGAATCTCGGTCCACGACGGGCCTTCATAGCGGATCACCAGGACCGCATCGACGGCGGCGTTCGACGCGGCGGGCGGGCCTGCTTGGGGCGCGGCGCGTTCGGGCTGCGCCGCGCCGGGTACCGCGAGACCACCCGACGTTGCCGGCGGCGTCGCGCCCGGCGCGCCGCTGTCGGGCGCGACGGGATTGGGCAACGGCGTGGTCGAGGTGTTCGGTGCCGGCGCCGGCGCGGTCTCCGTCGTGCGCGGTGGCGCTGCCGGACCCGCGGGTCTGCCGCGGTACCACTCGTAGCCGGCAGCCGCGACGATGCAGCCGATCAGCACCAGCGGAATCAGCCATCGGCCGAAGCTCGGCCCACGGGCGTACGCGGTCGGCAGCTCGGCCATCGTCGTCCCCGTCGAATGCAGCGCCGGCGGTTCGAGGGACGGCGCATGCGCCGCGTCGGGCAGGTGCGCGACCAGCAGGTCGGCGTCGAGCTTCAGCAGGCGCGCGTAGTTACGCATAAAGCCGCGCGTGAATGTCCTGCCCGGCAGCACGCTGAAGTTCTCGTCCTCGAGCGCCTTGACCTGGCGCGGTGCAAGCTTGAGCTGCTGCGCCACCTGGTCGAGCGAAAGGCCGGCGGCCTCGCGCGCGACCTTAAGCTGCGCTCCGGCACCCAGCAGACCATCTGACTCGGGCGCCTCGCCGCCAGCCGGTTGCGCTTCGAGATCCATCACTCGCAAGCCTCGGCGATCGCGCGTGTTTCCGGCGCGTCCGGATAGCGGTTCTTCAATTGGGACGTGTACGACGCTTCGGACTGGCGGTCGCCCAGCTTGCGCTCGACGCACATGCCCAGCCGCAACGCCTCCGGCGACGGATTGTTGGCCGCCATCACGCGCCGCATCGCCGCGCGCGCCTCGTCATAGCGCGCTTCCTTGTAGGCGATCTGGGCGAGCCCGTAGCTCGCCAGCACGTTGTTCGGTTGGCCGGCCAGCGCGCGCCGGAAATAGCCCTCGGCAGCGCGCGTATCGCCGATCGCCTGCGCGCAGCGACCCGCATTGACCAGCGCGATCTCCGGCGTCCGGTACAACGGATCGCTGACGGCGGTTTCGAACTGGACCAGCGCTTCGCGCTCGCGCTTGTGCTGGCAAAGATACCAGCCCCAGTTGTGATGGATGTCGGGGTTGTTCGGCGCGAGCTGCAGCGCGCGCTGGAAATTCTGCTCGGCCTTGCCGTTCTCGCCGAGTACTGCGTAGATCAGCCCGTAGATGTTGTACGCCGGCGCGTAATTGGGGTCGAGCTTGACCGCAGTGTCGAGCTCGTTGATCGCGATATCCATCTGGCCGCGTTCGTAATAGCCGCTCCCGAGGTCGGTGTGCAGCCTGGCCCGCTCCGGGGCGCTCGCCATCTGCTGCGGCGGCGGCGCTTCGCGCGTCGCCGGTTCGGGCGGCGTCGTCGCAGGATTGCGGTTGAACGGATTGTTGGCGCACGCTGCAAGCAGCGACAGCGTCACGAAAGCGATGGTCAGAAGACGGTAAGGCATGGCAGCGCCCCTATTGAGCCGCGACCGGCTGGATCCTGCGCAGCGTGCGGCGGGTCCGGTCCTGCACCTGCCCTGCGAGCTGTCCGCAGGCGGCGTCGATGTCTTCGCCGCGCGTCTTGCGTATGGTCGCAATCAGCCCGGCGTCACGCAGGATGCGCTGAAACGCCAGGATGCGCGTACGCGAGCTGGTCTTGAATTCGGTATTCGGAAACGGATTGAACGGGATCAGGTTGAACTTGCAGGGCACATCGCGCACCAGCGCGATCAGCTCGCGCGCATGCTCGGGACCGTCATTGACGTGATCGAGCATCACGTATTCGAAGGTCACGAAATCGCGCGGCGCCTTTTCGATGTAGCGCAGGCACGCGGCCAGCAGCTCGGCGAGCGGATATTTGCGGTTGATCGGGACGAGGCGGTCGCGCAGCGCGTCGTTTGGCGCGTGGAGGCTGACGGCCAGCGCGACCGGACAGGCATCGCCCAGGCGGTCGAGGGCGGGCACCAGGCCCGAGGTCGAAAGCGTCACGCGGCGGCGCGACAGGCCATAGGCGTTGTCGTCGAGCATGATCTCAAGCGCCGTGACGACGTTGTCGAAGTTGGCCAGCGGCTCGCCCATGCCCATCATCACGACGTTGGTGATCGGATGGCGGCCGTGCTCGACCCACGGCGCGGCGATGCCGTCGGCCAGCAGCGCGCGATTGGCATGCCAAAGCTGTCCGATGATCTCGCCGACGCTCAGGTTGCGGTTGAAGCCCTGCTTGCCGGTCGAGCAGAAGGCGCAGTCGAGCGCACAACCGGCCTGCGACGAGACGCAAAGGGTGCCGCGGTCGGTCTCCGGGATATACACCGCCTCGATCGCGTTGGCATTGCCGACGTCGAGCAGCCACTTGCGCGTTCCGTCAGCCGCGGTCGAGTCGCGCACAACCGACGGAGCGCGGATCTCGGCGTCGCGCGCGAGCGCCTCGCGCGTGGCCTTGGCCAGATCGCTCATCAGCTCGACGCGATCGGCGAGGCGATGATGAACCCAGCGCAGCGTCTGCTTGGCGCGAAACGGTTTTTCGCCGCGTTCGGCGAAAAACGCCGTCATCGCCGCGGGGTCGAGATCGAGCAGATTGATCATTGCGACATCATCGGCGGTAGATGCTCATCGCGGGGAAGAAATAGGCGATTTCGACGCTGGCCGTCTCGTGAGCGTCGGACCCGTGGACCGCATTGGCATCGATCGATTGAGCGAAATCGGCTCGGATCGTTCCCGGAGACGCTTTTTTCGGGTCGGTCGCGCCCATCAGCTCGCGATTTCGCATGATCGCATTATCGCCCTCGAGCACCTGGATCATCACCGGGCCGGAGATCATGAAGTCGACCAGATCCTTGAAAAACGGCCGCTCGCGGTGGACCGCGTAAAAGCCCTCGGCGTCGGCCCGCGAAAGCCAGGAAAGCTTCGCCGCGACTATCCTGAGCCCGGATTGCTCGAAGCGCGTGTAGATCTGGCCGATGACGTTCTTGGCGACCGCGTCCGGTTTGATGATCGAAAGGGTCCGTTCAACCGCCATGCGTTTAGCTCCAGCGACGTTTCAAATAAACTCAAAATTATACCATCGGAATGGCCCTTGCGCCGACCCGGGAATCGCTGTGGCGGCCCGGATCGGCGTCGCCGTCGAGCGCTCGCCGTCAGAACGAGCGCGGCAGGCCGAGAACGTGCTCGGCGACGTACGACAGGATCAGGTTGGTCGAGATCGGCGCAACCTGATACAGACGGGTCTCGCGAAATTTGCGCTCGACGTCGTATTCGCATGCGAACCCGAAGCCGCCGTGGGTCTGCAGGCAGACGTTGGCGGCCTCCCACGACGCCTTGGCGGCGAGGTACTTGGCCATGTTGGCCTGCGGTCCGCAGGGCTCGCCGGCGTCGAAGCGCCGGCAGGCGTCGAAGCGCATCAGGTTCGCCGCCTCGGTTTCGATATACGTCTCCGCGATCGGGAATTGCACTCCCTGGTTCTTGCCTATCGGCCGGTCGAACACGCGCCGCTCGTTGGCGTAGGCACCGGCGCGGTTGATGAACCACCACGCATCGCCAATGCATTCGGCCGCGATGAGGGTGCGCTCGGCGTTGAGCCCGTCGAGGATGTAGCGAAAGCCGTTGCCTTCGTCTCCGATCAGCGTGTCGGCCGGAATCTCCAGCTCGTCGAAAAAAAGCTCATTGGTCTCGTGGTTGACCATGTTCGCGATCGGCCGCACCGATAGGCCCCTGCCGATCGCCTGGCGCAGGTCGATCAGGAAAATCGACATGCCGTCGGCGCGGCGGCTCACCTCGGCCAGCGGCGTCGTTCGCGCCAGCAGGATCATCAGGTCCGAATGCTGCACGCGCGAAATCCAGACCTTCTGGCCATTGATGACATAGCGATCCGCTTTCTTTACCGCGGTGGTCGAAAGCTGCGTCGTGTCGGTGCCGGTGGTCGGCTCGGTCACGGCCATCGATTGGAGTCGCAATTCGCCGGTCGCTATCCTCGGCAGATAGCGGCGCTTCTGTTCTTCCGAGCCGTGCCGCAGCAGCGTGCCCATGTTGTACATCTGGCCGTGGCAGGCCCCGGCGTTGCCGCCGCTGCGATTGATCTCTTCCATGATGACCGAAGCCTCGGCGACTCCGAGGCCTGAGCCGCCGTACGCCTGGGGGATCAGCGCGGCGAGCCAGCCGGCCTGTGTCAGCGCGTCGACGAACGTTTCGGGATAACCGCGCCGCGCATCGACCTCGCGCCAGTAGGCGTCGGGATAACGGCTGCACAGGTCGCGGATCGCGTCGCGGAGGTCCTGGTAGCGGTCGTCGCGCGGAAGCGTCATCGTGTCGACGCGGCGCGTTCCAGCTGCCTCGCCGTCAAGGCATCATCCCCATTGCTCGCGGCAGCCAGATCGAGAGTCCCGGCCAGTAGGTCACGATGACCAGGAATAGGAGCATGGTCACCAGCCACGGGATGACCGCCTTGGTCAGTTGTGTGATGCCGACGCGCGAAATTCCCGAAGCCACGTATAGATTCAGGCCGACGGGTGGATGGCAAAGTCCCACCTCCATGTTGACGTCGATCAGGATGCCCAGATGTACCGGATTGATGCCGAGCAGCATCGCTGCCGGATAAAGAATCGGAGCCATGATCAGAATAACCGAGGACGGGTCCATGAAATTGCCGGCCATAAGGAGCAGCAGGTTCGCCAGCAGCAGGAAGCCGACCCAGCCCAGATCCTTGCCAATAATCCAGTCGGCAAGAGCATGCGGAATATTCTCGTTGGTCAGAATGAACGAAAACAGCGCGGCGTTGGTGATGATATAGAGCAACATCGCGCTCATGTTCGCCGAGGCCAGGAGCACTTTGCCGATGTCCCGAAGCGGCATGGCCTTGTAGACGAAGATCGACACGATGAAAGAATAGACGGCGGCCATGGCTGCGGCTTCGGTAGCAGTGAACAATCCCGAGTAAATGCCGCCGATGATGATGACGACCAGCATCAGGCCCCAGGCGCTTTCCCGAAACAGTTTCCACCGAGTAGCCCAGCTTTCCCGCGGCATCCGGGGGTAGCCGCGCTTCCTTGCGATGTACCACGTGACCGAGCAGAGCATCATGGTCAGCATGATTCCCGGAAGGAGCCCCGCGACGAACAGCGCGCCGATCGAGGTGTTGGTCGAGATGGCATAAATCACCTTGGGGATCGAGGGCAGCATGAGGATGCCGAGCGAGCNNCGCAAACCAGCGCGAACATCGCGCAGGCGACGATACCTGCGAGCGCAAGCCCGCCGTGCCAGTGTCCAACCATCGAGGCCGCGAAATTGATCATTCGCCGCGCGACGCCGCCGCGCGTAAGGAATGTGCCCGCCAGGATGAAGAAAGGGATCGCCATTATTTCGAATCGCTCGATACCGGTGAACAGCTTCAGTGCGACCGCTTCGATCGGCACCTGTGTCATTGTGAAAACGAACGTCAGAACCGTGAGCCCGAGCGCGATCGAGATCGGCATGC
>PLYT01000033.1 GCA_003153475.1 Betaproteobacteria bacterium
AGGTGGTCAAGGACCTGATCCGTGCGCGGCTTGCCGACGGCGGTGACATCCGGTTCAGCGTTAGCGACGTGCGGCTCCATGATATCGACACGAGCACGCCGGGCGTATCGTTTCGCCACGAGGGCGAGCCGATCCGGATCGACTGCGATATTGTCGCCGGCTGCGACGGCTTTCACGGNNTCGCGTGGCTGGGCATCCTGGCCGAGGCGCCGCCGACGCACGACGAGCTGATCTACGCGTATCACGACCGCGGGTTCGCCCTCTACAGCATGCGCTCGCCGGAGATCACCCGGCTCTACCTGCAAGTCAGTCCCGACGAGCAGCTTGCTGCGTGGCCCGACGCGCGGATCTGGCAGGAATTGCATACACGGCTCGAAACCGACGACGGCTGGACATTGCGCGAGGGCGCGGTCATCGAAAAAGGGGTGACCGGCATGCGCAGCCATGTCGTCGAGCCGATGCAATACCATCGTCTGTTCCTCGCGGGCGACGCGGCGCACANNAAGGGGATGAACCTCGCCGTCGCCGACGTGCGGGTGCTGTCCCGGGCGATAGGCGCGTTTTGCGCTGGCAAAGGCAGCGAGTTGCTCGACGGATACTCGGCGGCATGCCTGAAGCGCGTCTGGCGCGCCGAGCATTTTTCGTGGTGGATGACCTCGATGCTGCATCGCTTTCCCGATGACGACGTCTTTCAGCACCGGCTGCAGCGCTCGCAGCTCAACTATGTCGTCGGCTCGCGCGCGGCCGCGGCGTCGCTCGCCGAAAATTACGTCGGACTGCCCTACGAATGATTAGGCCCAGGCCATCTGCATACATCGGAGCGCCGCAGGCGCCAGCGCCATGTGGTCAAACGTTGTCACGAGTCGAAGTTCACCAGGAGTAAAAATGTCAATTTCATCCAGTGTAAGAAAAATACTGATCGCGTCCGCGGTCTTCGCCGTTGCCGGCCTTGCGCAAGCGCAGGACACGATCAAGATCGGATTGGTCGCAGAATTCTCCGGGCCTTTTGCCGATTACGGCGGGCAGATGTATGGCGGCATGAAGGCGTACATCAAGCAGCATGGCGACACCGTTGCCGGCAAGAAAATCGAAATCATCCAGCGCGATACGACCGGGCCCGCACCCGAAGTGGCCAAGCGCCTCGCGCAAGAGCTGGTCACGCGCGACAACGTCGACTTTCTGGTGGGATTCGGCCTGACGCCGAACGCCATGGCGGTGGCGCCGATCGCCACTGAGGCCAAAAAGCCGATGATCATCATGAATGCCGCGACGTCGATCATAACGACCAAGTCGCCCTACATCGCACGCGTGTCGATGACCTTGCCGCAGGTCACGCAGCCGATGGCGATCTGGGCCGCGAAGAACGGGATCAAGAACGTCTACACGATCGTTGCCGACTACGGTCCGGGGCTGGACGCCGAGGCCGCCTTCACCAAGGCATTCACCGCGAATGGCGGCAAGATGGTCGGGAGCGTGCACACGCCGCTGCAGAATCCCGACTTCGCTCCGTTCATCCAGCGCGTCAAGGACGCCAAGCCCGAAGCGGTGTTCCTGTTCCTGCCGGCGGGTGCGCAGGGCATTGCGTTCATGAAAGCGTTCAATGAGCGCGGCCTGGCTGAAGCGGGCATCAAGCTGATCGCCACCGGAGACATTACCGACGACGGCGTCCTCGATGCGATGGGCGACCCGGTCCTCGGGCTGACGACGAGCTTCCACTATTCGGCAGCGCACGACTCGCCGGAGAACCGTGCCTTCAAGAAAGCGTACGAAGAGGTCAACGGCACCAGGCTGCGGCCGAACTTTATGGCGGTTGCGGGTTACGACGGCATGGCGGCGATTTACGAGGCGCTGAAAAAGACGGGTGGCTCAACCGACGGCGACAAGGTGATGGCGGCGTTGAAAGGCATGAAGCTCGCCAGCCCCCGCGGCCCGATCTCGATCGATCCGGAGACGCGCGACATCGTTCAGACCGTCTACATTCGGAAGGTCGAAAAGGTCAACGGCGGGCTATACAACGTCGAGTTCGACAAATACCCGGACCAGAAGGATCCGGGCAAGTAGCTTGGCGATGGCAGCAAGGCGGCGCGTGCGCCGGCGCTGCCTCGGAGGCGTCGCGCTACGCGGTGCCCCAGACCTCGCGCGCCGTGTCGACGACCAGGCGGAGCTTCGCCGCCTGCGCGTCGCGCGCGATCTGGTTGCCGTGCACGGTGCTGGAGAATCCGCATTGCGGCGACAGACACAGCTGCTCCAGCGGCACGCGCCTGGCAGCCTCGTCGATCTTGCGCTTGAGCGCGTCCTTCGACTCGAGCGTGTCGAGCTTGGTAGTGACAAGGCCGAGCACGACGATCTTGCCCTTGGGGACGAAGCGCAGCGGCGCAAAGTCGCCGGAGCGGGCGTCGTCGTATTCGAGAAAATAGCCATCGACCTGCAATTCGTTGAACAAGACCTCGGCCACGGGCTCGTACCCGCCTTCGGCGACCCACGCGCTCTTGAAGTTGCCGCGGCAAAGATGCACGCAGATCGTCATGCCGGCCGGACGCCCGGAAATCGCCGCATTGATCAGCCGCGCGTAGCGGCGGGGCAACTCGTTCGGGTCGTCGCCGCGCTGGCGCGCGCCTTCCCGCATCTTTTCGTCGCACAGGTAGGCCAGATTGGTGTCGTCGAGCTGCAGGTAGCGGCAACCGGCGTCGGCGAGGGCGCGGATCTCGGCCTGGTACGCCGCGGCGACGTCGGCAAAGAACGCTTCGAGGTCCGGATAAGCTTCGCGGCTGATCGCTTCGCGGCCGCCGCGAAAGTGCAGCATCGTCGGCGAGGGAATTGTGACTTTGGGTGTTCGCCGGGTGATCGATTGCAGGAACTTGAAGTCGTCAACCTGGATCGGCCTGACGTGACGGACCGGCCCGGTGACTTTCATCACCGGCGGTGCGAAATCGACGTTGCCGGCATTGCTGAGAAAGCTCACCGCAATGCCGCCTTTGGTTTCGACGCCGGCCAGCTGCTCGAGGAAGTCGATGTGAAAATAGGTGCGACGAAACTCGCCGTCGGTTATCCCTTCCAGGCCGAGATCCTCCTGAAAGCGAACGATGTCTCGAATCGCCGCGTCTTCGACAGTGCGCAGTTTTGCACGATCGATAGCGCCGCTGCGGTGGCGCTCGCGGGCATCGAGGAGTGCCGCCGGACGCAGGAAGCTGCCGACGTGATCGGCGCGAAACGGGGGCGTGGTGCGAATGCTCATTGCGATTCCTCCGAGGCGAGTGCGGACGCGTCACAGCGTGGCGTGCGCGCGGTCCCGTTCAAAGCGTCCATCACGCGCATGCGGCAGCGGGCGGTGGATGCTTCGGCGACGTCGGGGCGTGATCGCCGCCGCGGGCTGACGACAATAGCGGTCCGGCCCGCGGTCGCGCCATGTCAGATTATCACGCAACGGCGGCGTGGCGGGTATCTGCGATGATCGGCAACCTGATCGGCGTGTTGTTCGACGGCATCGCGTACGGCAGCCTGCTGTTCGTCATCAGCATCGGCCTGTCGGTAACGATGGGTTTGATGAATTTCGTCAATCTCGCGCACGGCGCCTTCGCGATGTTGGGCGGCTACGTCTGCGTCGTGCTGATGACCCGGCTGGGCGTACCGTTCCTGGCGTCGTTGCCGGTGGCGTTTGCTGCCGCGGCGCTTGCGGGCGCGGCGCTCGAGCGGACGCTCTACCGAAGGCTGTATCAAGCGACGCATCTGGACCAGGTACTGTTCAGCATCGGCCTGGTATTCATGTCGATCGCCGGGGCGACCTATGTATTTGGTTCGCAGCAACAGCCGGTGCAGCTGCCGGCGCTGTTGCGCGGCCAGGTCCGACTGCTCGGAATCGATTTCGGCTCTTATCGCCTGTTCCTCATCGCGGTCGTCATCGCCGTGACGCTGGCGCTGACGTGGCTGATCGAGCGCACCCGTTTCGGCGCCGCGATACGCGCCTCGGTCGATAATCAGCAGGCATCCGCGGGGCTGGGGATCAACGTCTATCGCGTGTTCAGTCTGACCTTCGCGCTGGGCTCGGGGCTTGCCGGCCTGGGCGGCGGCCTGGGTATCGACGTCCTCGGTCTCGATCCGACGTTTCCGCTCAAATACATGGTCTACTTCCTGCTGGTCGTCGCCGTCGGCGGCGCGGGAACGATCAAGGGTCCGTTGATTGCCGCACTGCTGCTCGGCGTGTTCGACGTCGCCGGAAAATACTACGCGCCGCAAATAGGCTCGTTCATTATCTATGTCGCGATGGTGGTCATGTTGCTGATCTTTCCGCGAGGACTCGTGGGCAGACGGGCGTGAGGCGGAAGGCGACGGCGACGGGTGTTCGGGCGAGCGCGCTTCCGACGGCGCGGTGGAGGCCGCTGGAAATCGTATTCTGGCTGCTGCCCGTGGCTGCGTATTTCCTTTTTCCGCGCTACCTGACGCTCGGGAGCCAGATCTTCATCGCCGGACTTTTCGCGCTGTCGCTCGACCTGATCATGGGGTACGCGCGCATCATCTCGCTCGGCCACGCCGCCTTTTTCGGCATCGGCGCGTATACGGCGGGACTGCTGGCGCGGTACGGCTGGGGTGAACCGGTCAGCGGCCTCGCTGCGGCCGCCGCGGTTGCGGCTGTCGTCGGTCTGCTGACCAGCTTCCTTGTCGTGCGGGGCCAGGACCTGACGCGCCTGATGGTGACCCTGGGTATCGGATTGATGCTGTATGAGGCAGCCAACCAGGCATCGTCGATCACCGGAGGCGTCGACGGGTTGTCCGGTGTCGAAATGAACAAGCTGTTCGGTCTCTTTGCCTTCGGGTTGAGCGGCAAGACCGCCTACTGGTATTGCCTTGGCGTCCTTTTCATCGTCTTTTGTTTCGCACGGACGCTGGTGCGATCTCCGTTCGGCTTGAGCCTGCGCGGCATTCGTGAAGGCGAGCGACGGATGCCCGCGATCGGCGTATCGGTCCACCGCAAGCTGATCGCGATCTACACGATCGGCGCAGGGATCGCCGGCGTTGCCGGCGCGCTGCTCGCACAGACGACGCAGTTCGTCGGCATCGATTCGCTGGGGTTCCCGCGGTCGGCGGAATTGCTGATCATGCTGGTGCTCGGCGGAGCCGGATACCTGTACGGAGCCTTGGTCGGTGCCGCGACGTTCATGCTGCTGCAGGACTATCTTTCCAACCTCAGTGCCGTGTACTGGCAATTCTGGCTGGGTCTGTCGCTGGTGCTGTTGGTGCTCTTCGCCCGCGGCGGGCTGATCGGCGGGACGCTGGGCTTGCGCCGACGCATGATGGGCAAGCGGACATGACGTACGCACTGCGAACCGAGGGACTCTCCCGGTCCTTCGGCGCATTCAAGGCGAACTCGGACATCAGCCTTGCGTTCGAATCCGGATCCCGACATGCGATCATCGGGCCGAACGGCGCCGGCAAGACCACATTCATCAATCTGCTGACCGGCGTGTTGGCGCCGAGCGCCGGCGAGGTCTACCTGGGCGAAGAAAAGATCAGTCGATTGCCACAACATGCCCGCGTCAAACGCGGGATGACGCGCACGTTCCAGATCAATACCTTGTTTCCGGGGCTGACCGTGCTGGAGTCGGTCGTGATGGCTTGCTGCGAGCGCGAAGGGGTAGGCAATGTCTGGTGGCACTCGGCATCGCATGCGAGGGCGCAGATCGATGAGGCGCGCGGCATCCTTGCGCAATTACGCCTCGACAGGGACGTCGCGATGGAGTCGCGCAGGCTTGCCTACGGGAAGCAGCGTCTGCTGGAAATTGCGCTGGCGCTCGCGACCCGGCCCAGTGTATTGCTGCTCGACGAGCCGGCGGCGGGGATACCGGCGGCGGAGAGCGCGGAGCTCTTCGGCGTCATCGCGGCCTTGCCGCGCGACGTCTCCATTATTTTCATCGAGCACGATATGAATCTGGTATTCAGGTTTGCCGAACGAATCACGGTGCTGGTCGGCGGCTCGGTTCTGGTCGAAGGCTCGCCGGAAGAGATCGCGCGCGACCGGCGCGTGCGCGAGGTCTACCTCGGAGAAGCGGTGCATGGCTAAGTTGCTGGCGGTCGACCGGGTGACCGCAGGCTACGGGGATTCGATCATTCTCGAGGATGTTTCGCTCGACCTGGACGAGGGGGGGAGCCTTGCGCTGCTCGGTCGCAACGGTGTCGGCAAGACCACGTTGCTGCTGACGCTGATGGGCATGACGCGGCTCCAAAGCGGCACGATCGCGTGGCGCGGCGCAGACGTCACCGCACTTCCGACCTTCCGGCGCGCGCAGGCGGGCATCGGCTGGGTGCCGCAGGAGCGNNGGCGGCGAGCAGCAGATGGTGGCGATCGCCCGGGCACTGATGACCAACCCGAAGCTTCTGCTGCTCGATGAACCGATGGAAGGGCTAGCGCCCATCATCGTTCAGGACCTTAAGCGGCTGATCGGCGAGCTGCTTCGGGAGCGTGAGTTCGCGGTGATCGTGGTCGAGCAGCACGCGCGTCTCGCGCTGCAGCTGACGCAACAGGCGATCGTGCTCGACCGCGGCAAGATCGTGCACTGCTCGGCGAGCGACGAGCTGCTGAAGGATCCGGACGCGCTCGACCGGCTGGTGGCAGTCGCCTGAAACGGAGTTCGAACGCGAACCGATGCAGTTCCTGTTGAAGACGCTTACGCGTGTCCCGCTACCGCTGCTCTACACCTGGAGCGCGGTCGTCTACTTCGTCGCCTTTCGCTTGTTGCGGTGGCGGCGCGATCGTGCGGAACTCGATATCGCCAATGCTTTTCCCGGCAAGAGCACGGAGGAACGCCGCGACATTCTTCGCCGGTCGTATCGCAATCTTGCGGACACGCTGTTCGAGGCATTCTGGGGCTACGGCGCCGGTGCGGACGCTTTGCGGCGCCGCGTGACGATCGAGAACCCCGAGCTGGTCACCGCTTGTGTGGACGCCAAGCAATCGGTGATTCTGCTGGCAGCCCACTTCGGCAACTGGGAATGGCTGTCGCTCGCAACGGGCGCGCATTTCGGCATCACGATCGACGTCGTCTACCAGCCGCAGCGCGTCGAAGCCGTCGACAGGTTTCTGCGCGAAGCGCGCGCGCGCTTCGGCAGCCGCTTCGTGCCGCGGAAGGATTTTATTTTCGATCTGTTGAGCCGGGCCGGGCAGCCGCGAGTCTATGCGCTGATCGCCGACCAGACCCCGAAGGGAAAGGATCCGCGGCAATGGACGCGCTTCCTCGAACAGGACACGGCCTTTTTTGTCGGCGCCGGCAAGATCGCGCGATTTCTCGACGCGAAGGTGCTCTACGTGACGATGCGGCGGCTGCGGCGAGGCTACTACTCCGTGCGTTTGGCGCCGCTGGCCGAGCCGCCGTACGACGAGGGTGCAGATCAGGTCGTCGTCGAGCGGTATGCGCGCATGCTCGAACACGACATCCGCGAGAATCCGGCGGATTGGCTTTGGCTGCAGAAGAAATGGAAGTACGCCAAGCCTGCGCCGAAGGGCGCGGCGGGCGCTTGAGGATGCCTGACCGGTGCGATGCGCCGTTCAGGCGCCGCGCCAGATCGCGACAGTGGCGATAAGTCCCGCGGGCACTTCGGCGCTCACGAGGCGCCAGTGATCGGCCACGTAGGGCGGCGGTCCGTCGAGCAAATGCGGGCCTTCATCGAGCGCAACATCGATGTCACGAAACGGCGCCGAAAGTGCATCTCCGGTGGCTTTGCTCATCGCTTCCTTGCATGTCCACAGTTGCAGGAACCGGCGGCGGCGCGCCGCCTCATCGAGCGGGGCCATGCCGGCGCGCTCGCGCTCGGTCATGAATTTGCGCGCCAGCCCGTCGGCGTTGACCGCGCGATCGTCGCGTTCGATGTCGACGCCGATCCGCGCGGCGGACGGTAATCCGGTGGCGATCCCGATCAGCGCCACGTCGTCGGTGTGCGACACGTTGAAATCGAGCGCGGATCCTGCCGCAAGCTCGGGGCGTCCGCGCTTGCCGCGACGCAGCGTGACCGCCGCAGGGTCGATGCCGAGCGCCGCGCCGAGCAGCACGCGAAGCGTCGCGCGGCCGACGATCCAGCGAGCTCGCAACGCCGGCGTACCGAAGCGGTTGGCGCGCTCGATTTCCAACGGTGATAGCAATCGTGCAAGCGCGTGCGACTCAGCGACACTGCGGGCCAATGGGCATAGCCAGAGCGCAATCGCGGGGTCCGGCGCAGCCAGCGCGACGGGGCCTGTCGAGGTCGTTTCCGAAGTGTCTGAATTCATGGTGCGAAAGCGTGTTGCGAACAACACTGCCCCGGGCAAATTCCGTCGAGCTGGGTCACTCGAGGCTGACTAAGGCCAGAAACATATT
>PLYT01000109.1:0-3323 GCA_003153475.1 Betaproteobacteria bacterium
CATCGGCGTCAGGGTCAGCGACACGACCGCCGAAATAAGGATCGATATCGCCAGCGTGATCGCGAACTCGCGGAAGAGCCGGCCGACGACGTCGCCCATGAACAGCAATGGGATCAGCACCGCGATCAGCGAGATCGTCAGCGAAATGATCGTGAACCCGATCTGCTCGGCTCCCTTGAGCGCGGCCGCCAGCGGCTTTTCGCCGGCCTCGATGTAACGGGCGATGTTTTCGATCATCACGATCGCGTCGTCGACGACGAAGCCGGTCGCGATCGTCAGCGCCATCAACGTCAGGTTGTTGATCGAGAAACCGGCCAGATACATCACGCCGAACGTGCCGATCAGCGACAGCGGCACCGCGACGCTCGGAATCACCGTGGCGGAGAGGCTGCGCAGGAACAGGAAAATGACCATCACGACCAGCGCGATCGCGAGGAAAAGCTCGAACTGCACGTCATGCACCGACGCCCGTATGGTGATCGTGCGATCGGTCAGCATCGTGACGTCGACCGCGGGGGGCAGCGACGCCTGCAGCTGGGGCAGCAGCAGCTTGATCCGGTCGACGACCTCGATCACGTTGGCGCCGGGCTGACGCTGGATGTTGACGATGATCGCCGGCTCTTGATTCGCCCAGGCGGCAAGGCGCGTGTTCTCGGCGCCGTCGATGACGTCGGCAACGTCGACGAGCCGCACCGGCGAACCGTTGCGGTAGGCGATAATCATGCTCTTGTATTCGTCGGCGCTCTTGAGCTGGTCGTTGGCGTCGATCGTCGAGGCGCGCGTCGGCCCGTCGAAGCTGCCCTTGGCCTGATTGGTGTTGGCGTTGCTGATCGCGGTGCGCACGTCGTCGAGCGACATGCCGTACGCCGCCAGCGCGGTCGGGTTGGCCTGGATGCGTACCGCCGGCCGCTGTCCTCCGCTAAGGCTGACCAGCCCGACGCCCGGCAGTTGCGACAGCTTGGTCGCCAGCCGCGTATCGGCCAGGTCCTCGATCTTCGGCAGCGGGAGCGTCTTCGACGTCAACGCCAGCGTCATGATCGGCGTGTCCGCCGGATTGACCTTGTTGTAGATCGGCGGCGTCGGAAGGTCGGCCGGAAGGAAGCTGCCGGAAGCGTTGATCGCCGCCTGCACTTCCTGCTCGGCGACGTCGAGCGACAGGTCCAGATCGAACTGCAAGGTGATGACCGAAGCGCCGCCGGAGCTGGTCGACGACATCTGCTTCAATCCCGGCATCTGCCCGAACTGCCGCTCGAGCGGCGCGGTGATCGACGACGTGGTGACGTCGGGACTGGCACCCGGATAGAGCGTCACCACCTGTATCGTCGGATAGTCGACCTGCGGTAGCGCCGAGATCGGCAGCACGCGGTAGGCGATCGCGCCGGCGAGAAGTATCGCGAGCATCAAAAGCGATGTCGCCACCGGCCGCAGGATGAACGGGCGAGACGGGTTCATTGCGAGTTGTCGTCGATCGCTCGGTGCGCGCGCGGCGGCGCGTCAGCCGCCGCCCCTGTTGCGTCCGCCCTTGCCGCCTTTGCCGGCGCCCGACGCATTCTGGCGAGCCGGCGCGGCCTGCTGCGAGGCGCGCGCCTTGGCGTCGATGAGCTCCACGCTCGAGCCGTCGCGGAGCTTGTCCGCGCCGTCGACCACGACGAGGTTGCCCGGGGCGAGTCCCTTCGACACCTCGGTCGTCTCGCCCGAGACCGCGCCCAGCCCCACCGGTGTCATGGCGACGGTCTTGTCTTCCTTTACCAGGAAGACGAATGTGCCGGGCGCCCCGCGCTGGATCGCGGCCGACGGCACCAGGGTCGTATCCTCGTGGGTTTCGACCACCATGCGCACGTTGACGAACTGATTCGGAAACAGCGCGTTGTCGGTGTTGGGAAACTCGGCCTTGACCTTCACTGTGCCGGTGGTCGTGTCGATCTGATTGTCTATCGTCAGCAGCTTGCCCGTCGCGAGCCGGGTCTTGCCGCTGCGGTCGAATGCATCGACTGCGACGGTCTGTGTACTCTGCATGCGCTTGACGATGCGCGGCACGTTGTCCTCCGGCACCGGATAGATGACGGTGACCGGCTGCACCTGGGTGATCGTCACCAGCCCATTGCTGTCGGCAGCGTGCACGATGTTGCCCGGATCGACCTGGCGCAATCCGACCCGGCCGCTGATCGGCGCGATGACGTGCGAATAGGTGATCTGCAGCTTGGCGCTGTCGATCGCGCCCTTGTCGGACTCGACCGCGCCCTGATATTGGCGCACCAGCGCCTCCTGCGTGTCGACCTGCTGGCTGGCGATCGAGTCCTGTGCGAGCAGCGTCCGGTAGCGCTCGAGATCGACCTGCGCGTTTTTCAGTTGCGCCTGGTCACGCGCCATCTGTCCGTTCGCCTGCGTCAACATCACTTCGAACGGCCGCGGATCGATCTGCGCGAGCAGGTCGCCTGCCTTGACATTCTGGCCCTCGCGGAAGGCGACGCTCATCAGCTGGCCGTCGACGCGAGTGTGGACGATGACGTTGTTGAGGGGCGTGACCGTGCCCAGCGCGTCGATGTAGACGTCGATGTTGCCCTTCCGCGCCGGCGCCGCCACGACCGGCAGCGGACGCGCCGCGGCATCTCCCTTGCTGCCGGCCTTGCCCGCGTCGCTCGCGCCATGCCCGAACCAGTACCATGCGGCGAGCGCGGCCGCAGCGATGACGATCGCTGCCGCGACCCAGTGCCAGCGCCGCGGCCGCCGACCCGGCCGGGTCAGCGCCGGCTGCTCGTCGCCAGCTTCTGCTGCCGGCCGGCGGCCGCCAGCGGCAGGGTTCTCCGGTTTTACCGGGTCGTGCGTTCGGTCGTTCATCGCTTCGGGGCGCTTTGGCCGGAAGGGGCGCAATCGTTGGATTGTCCGGGTTTTGCCTGGTTCGTTGGATTGGAGTTGTAACCAGGTATTTGACCGCCGGCGAAGGGTTTCGCAACACAGTCGGACTTCCGGCTGTAACGCGTGCCCTCCCGGGGGGAGTCCACAACAAGGCGATGTTACGATAAAATGGCTGTCCCCGAGGAGCGTTGCAACAGCCGCCGAGAGGTCCTTAGGCGCGCTGCCAGGCTCGGGGCATTCCCATGGGAACGGCGCTCGTTGAACCGCGGCTCGCACGCGGGGAACGAGCGAGGATCCCTCCCTTCCCTTCGGCAGTCGCTCGCTATGGAGTGACGCATGAACGCACCAGCCGACATCGAGCAATTCACCGACTTCCGGGTCGCCAACCTGGAACTCGCCCCCTGGGGTCGCAAGGAAATCGCCATCGCCGAGACCGAAATGCCCGGCCTGATGGCGATCCGCGAGGA
>PLYT01000109.1:3439-3603 GCA_003153475.1 Betaproteobacteria bacterium
CGCCGAACATGATCCTGGACGATGGGGGCGACGCGACCTTGCTCGTGCACCTGGGCGCACAAGCCGAGTCCGATCGATCGCTGATCGGGCATCCGTCGAACGAGGAAGAGTTCGCGCTATTCGCGGCGATCGCACGGCGCCTGGCGCAGGATGCGCATTTCTAT
>PLYT01000113.1 GCA_003153475.1 Betaproteobacteria bacterium
CGGTCATGCCCATGCCGATCAGCGCCGACGCCTTTTGCGCCACAGGCAAGGCGCGCGGATCGTAGTCGCGGGACAGGACGCGCGGCAGCCACTCGTTCGCGAGCCGAGGCATGGCGCCCGCATGCCGGCGCAGCAGAGGCACCGCGGCGAAGGTCATCGTCAGCGGGCACTGCGTGCCGTTTTCGATCTGGGCATGCATCAGGTACGCCGCCGCGCGCGCGACCTGGGCCCCGCCGCGCGCCTCGGTCCAGGGCGACGCGTGCTCGCCTTCGATCATCGCCAGCATCAGCAGCTCGTGCCAGGCGGGATCGAAGCCCACCTCGTCGAGGCGGTTGCCGAAGCGGTCGTGCGTTCGGAGCTCGGGCCCGAAGCGATTGGCGCGCGCCGCCAACGCCGACAACTCGGCGCTGCCAAGCGCCGCGCCCCACTCGGTGAGTCCGGCATGCGCCCATGCCGCCCCGCCGCGCTCGACGGCGGCGCGCAGCGCGCGATCGGAGAGATAAAGGTTGCGTCCCTCGTAAGGCGGCGGCTGGTTGCTGTCGACGGAGGCCATCGCGTGCGGAACTTACGCCGGAGGCGGACGCAGCGCGCTTTTCGGACGGAAGACCTTGCAGACCTCGTCGTGCGTCTCGATGTACGGGCCGCCGATCAGGTCGATGCAATACGGCACGGCCGGAAAGACGCCATCCAGCGTTTCCTTGATCGCCTTCGGCTGTCCGGGCAGGTTGAGGATCAGGGTGCTGCCGCGGATGACGCCGACCTGGCGCGACAGGATCGCCGTCGGTACGTACTTGAGGCTCACCTGGCGCATTTGCTCGCCGAAACCCGGCAACACCTTGTGCGCCACCGCCAGCGTCGCTTCGGGCGTCACGTCGCGCGCCGCGGGCCCGGTGCCGCCGGTCGTCAGCACCAGGTGGCAGTGACTGCTGTCGGTGAGTTCGATCAGCGTGCGCTCGATCGTCGCCTGCTCATCCGGGATCAGCCGCGTTTCCATCCGCCACGGCGTCTTGAGCGCCGCGCCGAACCAGTCGCGCAAGCCCGGAATGCCCTTGTCTTCGTACACGCCGGCCGACGCGCGGTCGCTGATCGAGACCAGACCTATCAAGAGCGATGCCATTTCATTCATAGGTGGGTTGTGGAAAGCGCGGCATGGCTGGCATCACGGCGCGTGTGTTGCGGACAACAACGTGTTCAAAGCGCGAAAAAGCTCGCGATACGCGTGCGGCGGCGCCGCGCGCGCACGCTCCGCCTGTACGCGCGCGACCAGCGCTGAAAGGCGTGCGCGGTCGACATCCGGAACGGCGGTGCATAGCTGATCGAGCGCCCCCGGCTCCGCCAGCAGGCGCTCGCGCCAGCGCTCGACTCCGGCCAGGCGAGCTTTTTCCGCTGCGGGCGCGTTGCCCCAGTCGGCCAAGCGGGTACGGATCGGGACCGGATCGACGTCGCGCATCAGGCGTCCTATGTATTGCATTTGCCGGCGTCGCGCCTCGTGCTTGCTGATCGCGCGCGCGAGCTCGATCGCGTCGGCGAGGCGCTCGGGCAGGCGGAGCTCGGAAAGTCGCGCGGCGGAAAGACGAACCAGCGCTTCGCCCAGGTTCTGAAGGTCGTGCATCTCGGCCTTGCGGCGCGTCTTCGACGGGGCCGGCGCTTCGTCGCCGGACGGATCGGTTGCCGATGGCTCGGCGGCGTCGACCGCCGACGTAGCGCGTCGGCGACCGGAGGGGTGAGGTCCGCGGTCCTCCTGTCCCGTACGCCGGGGTGTTTCGTCGGATCGTCGCATGGCGGCGGCGGGTATCGCGGAAGGGGTTTGCTATCATAACCGATCAGGGACCAAGCCTTTCGCTTTAGAGTCCGTCGATGACCCGCTCAGTGAGCCCCTCCGAGAATCGCTTTGCACTTGCCGCCGGCACGCTTGCCGACGTCGCGGCGCAAGTGCTCGACGCCGCGCGCGAGGGCGGTGCGACCGCGGTCGAGGCCGAGGTTTCGCAGGCCTTCGGCCAGAGCGTCACCGTGCGCAAGGGCGATGTCGAGACGATCGCCTACAACCGCGACAAGGGCATCGGCGTCACCGTCTATGTCGGCATGCGGCGCGGACACGCCAGCACGGCCGATTTTGCGCCGGCCGCGATACGCGACACCGTCGCCAAGGCGCTGACGATCGCCCGCTATACCGCCGATGACCATTGCTCCGGGCTGGCTGACCCGACGTTGCTCGCGCACGACTGGGCCGACCCCGATTTGAGCCATCCGTGGCCGCTGACGGTGGAGGAGGCGATCGAGCTCGGACGCGAATGCGAGGCCGCGGCGCTCGGCGTCGATGCGCGCATCAGCAATTCCGAAGGGGCGTCGGTATCGCTGCACGAGGCGCAGTTCGTCTATGCGAACAGCAACGGATTTTCGGGCGGTTATGCCAGTTCGCGCCACGGCATCTATTGCGCGGTGATCGGCGAGGAGGACGGCGCAATGCAGCGCGACGACTGGTACACGTCGGCGCGGTCTCCCGCCGACCTGATGCCTGCGCGTGAGGTCGGACGGCAGGCGGGGCTGCGCACGCTGCGTCGCCTCGGAGCGCGCAAGCTCGGCACCACCGAGTGTCCGGTCGTCTACGAGGCGCCGATCGCCACCGGCCTGATCGGCCACTTCGTCAACGCTGTCAGCGGCGGCAGCCTGTATCGCAAGTCGTCATTCCTGCTCGACAGCGTCGGCACGCAGGTATTCGTTCCGCACGTGTCGATCCGAGAAGAGCCGCATCTGCCGCGCGGCCAGGCCTCGGCGCCGTTCGACGACGAAGGCGTCGCGACGCGTCCGCGCGACGTCGTCGCCGACGGCGTCGTGCAGGGGTATTTCCTCGGCAGCTACTCGGCACGGAAGCTTGGCATGCAATCGACGGCCAACGCCGGCGGCAATCACAACCTGATCGTCAGTCATGGCGACGACGATCTGCCCGCGCTGCTCAAGTGCATGGACCGCGGCCTGCTGGTCACCGAGCTTCTGGGACAGGGCGTCAATCCGGTCACCGGCGATTATTCGCGCGGCGCCGCCGGCTATTGGGTCGAAGACGGCGAGATCGCCTACCCGGTCGAGGAAATCACGATTGCCGGAAACCTCACTCGCATGTACCGCGACATCACGGCCATCGGCAACGACGTCGATCGCCGCGGTTCGCGGCACTGCGGCTCGATCATGATCGGCACGATGGCCGTGGCGGGCAACTGATGGGCCGTCCTGTCGATCGGTTCGACGGCTCGCGGTCGGGGCAGCCGCCGTCCGGGACGGGGATCCAGGCCCTGTGAGAGCCCAATTGGCCAAACGCAGCGTCGGCGAGCGGATCGCGATCTGGAGAAGATCGCTCCGCGACCCCTTGCGCAATCCGGGCGCGGCGGCGCGCTGGATCGCGACGCTGCCCGGCGCCGACGCGCTGCAATTGCAGCACGAGGCGCTCGACCTGGTCACCTCGTTTGCCGGCGGGCGCCGTACGATCGGGCCGGCGCAGGCCGAGGCGCTGCTTGCCATCGATGCGCGTTTCGAGCCCGTCATCGGCGATCTGACCGAGCAGTACACGGTCAATTACCAGCGCTCGAGCAGCGTCGAGACACGGCTTTGGCACGCGGTGTTCGATCTGGTCAAGGCGTTTATCGCGGCGTACGAAGCGGCGGTCAAGAGCGGATACAACGGACGCGAAGACAAGCAGTGGAAGGCGGTGCTGCCCAAGGTTCTGCTTCGGCTTGCCCATTACAAGGGGTTGGACGGCAAGTTCCGGCTGTTTCGTTATGGGCACTGGATACCGGCGCAATGGCGTGAAGTCCACGAGCTGTACGAATTCGCCCGCACCCGCGGCTGGCATCGCGAAGCAGGCGCCGCCGGGTTCCGCCGCCCGGACAAGACGCAGGAGCAGGAATACGTCGCCACGCTGATGTTGATGCGTCTGGACAGCGGCAGCTTCACGCCCGACCAGGTCGAATGGGTGGCGCGCGCGCTCGAAGACTGGGTGGGGGCGGTGACGCTGGTTCCGCAACACGGCACCAGCGCCAACTTTCTGGTCGATTTGTCGGGCACGCATGGCTTGCGCCGCGGCGACCGGCCGCGCGCCGGCGGCCGCGTACTTTATCTCGATGCGACGCCCGTGTATGCCAAGATCGTCGAGCGCATGCGCGGCCTGCCGGAGCAGGACGACGACAAGCCGCTGGACGGCGACTTGCCCGCGCGCGAGCAGAAGCTGCTGTTGATGCGGCTGGCGGCGCTCTACGGGCCCGACGCGCTGGCCTATGCGCCGCGCGCACCGCGGCAGCGCACCGAGCATGACGTCCGCGTCGTCGTCGGCCTGCAGGCGCTCACCCGCGCGGTGGCGGAAGTCGAGCACCTGTCGCCGCAGGCCAAGTCGGTCGGCGCGATGATGAGCTACGACGAGATCACGCAAATGGTGAACCCCAGCGCCAATCCCGACTCGGTGGCGCGGCGCGTGCGCGGCTCGCAATGGCGTCTTGTCGACCACAGCGACAGCGGCTGTCGGCTCGTCGCCCCGGCCAAGGACGTGCCGGCCAAGCTGGGCGAGATCATCGCCTTCCAGGCGCCCGAGGGATGGAGCCTCGCGGTCGTGCGCCGCATGCAGCGCGAGCAGGTCGACGAAGTGATCTGCGGCGTCGAGGTGATTGCGCGGCGCATCATCCGCGTCCTGCTGCGGACCTGGGTCGCGCCGCTGGATGCGGAGAACGCCGCCATCGACCGGCCGTTCTTCGGCGTATACATCCCTGCGCACGCCACCAACCGTCAGGCCGTCCAGCGGAGCCTCATCGGCCCCGACGACCGCCTGATGGCCGGCGGCATGGTCGAACTCGATACCGGGAATGCTCGCTATCTCGTCCGCTTCAACCAGACGATCGAGCGCCAGGCGGGCTGGTCGTGGGGGCTGTTCAGCGCGGTGCGGAAGCTCTCCGGCTGAGGAGGCCTATCCGAGCGGCGAAATGGGTTAAAATCGCCGACGGAGCAACCAACGCCGGCAAGAGGCATAATCCGTCGGTCGCTCGCCGTTCGCGGTCCCAGCGCAACATCCGGCGTCGCGCCACCGGCAGTTCTGCGACGCGCCAGTCAGTCGAATTTCATGGAGGAGATTCATGGAACGTCGCTCATTTCTGAAAAAAGCCGGCGTCGGCCTCGCCGCCGGCGCCGTCGCCGCACCGGTCATCGGCCAGGGCACGCAGCCCGAGGTCAAATGGCGCCTGGCGTCGAGTTTTCCGAAATCCCTGGACACGATTTACGGCGGTGCCGACGTCATTTCCAAGCGCTGCGCCGCGGCGACCAACGGCAAGTTCCAGATCCAGGTTTTTGCCGGCGGCGAAATCGTGCCGCCGTTCGGCGTCGTCGACGCGGTGCAGAACGGTACGGTCGAAGCCGCCCATACGGCGCCGTACTATTTCTTCGGCAAGGATCCGACCTTCGCGTTCGCTGCAGCGATCCCGTTCGGTCTCAATACGCGCCAGCAGAATGCCTGGATGTATCACGGTGGCGGGCTCGCCCTGATGCGCGAGTTCTACAAGGACTACAACATGATCAGCTTCCCGGCCGGCAACACCGGTGCGCAGATGGGTGGCTGGTTTCGCAAGGAAATCAAGACAGTCGCCGACTTGAAGGGCCTGAAGTTCCGCATCGGAGGCACGGGTGCTCTACCACTGGCCAAGCTGGGCGTCGTGCCGCAGCAGATTGCGGGCGGCGACATCTATCCGGCGCTCGAGAAGGGCACGATCGACGCGGCGGAATGGGTCGGGCCCTATGACGACGAGAAGCTCGGCTTCTACAA
>PLYT01000002.1 GCA_003153475.1 Betaproteobacteria bacterium
GCCAGTAACGCTGGGTGTTGAACCAGGGAAAGGCCGCGGGGAAGGCAGGATCGTTCCAGCGTCGCGCGATCCAGGCCGAGTAATGCAGGAGGCGCAGCGTGCGCAACGCCTCGATCAGGTTCAGTTCGCGCGCGTCGAATTCATGGAAATCCTCGTAGCCGGCGAGCAGGTCGGCAAGCTGGCGCGCCATGGCGGCACGCTCGCCCGAGAGCAGCATCCACAGGTCCTGCACCGCGGGGCCGCTGCGACAATCGTCGAAATCGACGAAATGCGGGCCCTGCATCGGCCCCTCGCTTCGCCAGAGCACGTTGCCGGCGTGGCAGTCACCGTGCAGGCGAATGTTATCGACCGCGCCCGCACGCTCGTAACAATGCCGCACGCTCTCGACCGCCTGCGCGGACACGCTTTCCCAGGCGGCGTTGAGGTCGGGCGGGATGAAGCCGTGGGCGAGCAGCCACGCGCGCGGCTCGTCCCCGAAACTTGCGACGTCGAGCGACGGTCGCAGGCGAAACGGCGCGGTCGCGCCGACGGCGTGGATGCGTCCGACAAAACGGCCGATCCATTCGAGCGTCGCGCGATCCTCGAGCTCGGGCGCGCGGCCTCCGCATTGCGGGTAGACCGCGTAGCGCAAGTCGGCGAAGCGATGCAAGGTTGCGCCGCCGGCGGCAAGCGGCGCGACGACCGGAATCTCGCGCGCGGCAAGCTCGGCGACAAAGGCGTGTTCCTCGCCGATCTCGTCGTCGGTCCATCGCGACGGGCGATAGAACTTGACGACGATCGATGCGGCCGCCCCGTCGCCGGCGTCCTTCGCGCGGTCGTCGAGCCAGGCCTGGTAGACGCGATTCTCGTAGCTGTTGAGCGCAAGGAGCCTGCCGTCGCAGAAAAAACCGACGGCGTCGAGCGCGTCGAGCACCCGGTCGGGTGTGAGTCCCGCATAAGGTGCTGCCGAAGCATCGTCCATCCAGTCATTGTACGTAGGGTCGCGATTCCGCCTGCCGGGGGCAGGGCGACACCTTGCGTGGGCGCTAATAGTCGACCGGAACCGGCTCGAGGCTGCGCCACAGATACCAGGTGGCGACCGAGCGCCACGGGCGCCATGGCTCGGCCAGCGCGATCATCGCGCTGCGGGTCGGGCGCGCATCCTTCAGGAAGTGGCTGGCCATCGCCTTTTGCAGGCCGAGGTCGTCGACCGGCAGGACGTCGGGGCGCAGCTCGTGAAACATCAGGAACATTTCGGCCGTCCATCGCCCGATTCCCTTGACGTCGGTGAGTTGAGCTATGACCGCCTCGTCGTCGAGCTTGCGCCAGCGTCCCGGATCGAGCTTGCCTTCGGCGAAATGGCGCGCGAGGTCCGACAGATATTCTGCCTTGCGCTGCGACAGGCCGCAGGTGCGCAAGGCTTTCATGTCGGTCGCGACGACTTTCGCCGCGGGGAGGCGGCGGAACTTGTGTGGGGGGGCATCGTCCGCCACCTCGACAAAACGCCACCAGATCGCATCGGCGGCCTTGACCGATATTTGCTGACCGACGATGGCCCGTGCGAGCGTGGTGAACGGATCGGCGCGACGCTTCAGATCGATGCCGGGATAAGCACGGATCAGCCGACGCAGGATGTGATCGCGGCGCGAGAGCTCGCGAGCCGCCTCGTCCCAGAACGGCGGCTTCATCGGCTTTCGGTTGGGCGTGGCGCGCGCCGGCGTCCGGTCGGCGCGGCCGCGACGCCTGCCGGGGGCGTCCTGTCGCAGCGGGCGTCGAGTCGGGGCGGGAAGTGGTACATTACGCGCCTTTCGCGGGAGAGGGATCGATGCGCAGTCCGTTTCTGCGGGCCATCGTCGTCGCGGGTTGCCTGCTGGCACTGCCCGGCGGCGCCGTGCGAATCGCAGCGGCGGCCGCGGATCCGAACAAGGTGCTGCACGTCGCCATCGAAGCCGGCGACGACGGCTTCGACCCGTCGCGGAGCACCAATTACTATTCCGGGCTGATCGAAGAGGTCATTTTCGAGCGCCTGCTCACCTACGATTACCTCGCCGAGCCGGTCAAGCTTGCGCCGATGCTGGCCGAAGCGATGCCCGAAGTCGGCGACGGCGGCAAGACGTACACGTTCCATCTGCGCAAGGGCGTGTATTTTACCCCGGACCCTGCGTTCAAGACCGACCGACGCGAGCTCGTCGCGGACGACGTCGTCTATTCGATCAAGCGTTTCGTCGATCCGAAGAATCGCTCGCCGTGGCGCTTCCTGTTCGCCGGCAAGATCGTCGGCCTGGACGAGCAGGAAGCGCTGGCCAAAAAAAATGGCGACCGCTTCGATTACAACGCCAAGGTTGCGGGGCTCGAAGTCGTCGATCGGTACACGGTGCGCTTTCACCTGACCGACACCGACTTCAACTTCGCCTACATTCTGGCGTCGCCGACGACCAGCATCGTCGCGCGCGAGGTCATCGAGCGCTACAGCGACGACACCAAGGGACACCCGGTCGGTTCCGGGCCGTACATGCTGGCGGAGTGGAAGCGGGGCTCGCGCATTCTGCTGCACGCCAATCCCGGATATCGCGGTTTCGTCTGGGACTTCCAGCCGTCCGCCAACCCCTGGGACCAGGATGTAGTCGCGGCGATGAAGGGCAAACAGATGCCGCAGATCGGCGTGGTCGACGTGCGCCTGATCGAAGAGGAGCAGTCGCGATGGCTCGCTTTCCAGGGGGCCGAGATCGACTACATCGACCGCTTCGGCTCGTTCGCGCCGATGGCCATTCCCGGCAACAAGGTCGCACCGTACCTGGCCAAGCGGGGCATCAAGCTCTATCGGTATCTCGAGCCGGAGATGACCTACTACTACTTCAACATGGTCGACTCGGTGGTTGGCGGATTCGACAAGGAGAAGATTGCGTTGCGGCGGGCGATCGCGATGTCGTACGACATCGATGAGGAGATACGCGTGATCCGCAAGAACCAGGCGATCCGCGCGGAGACGCCGGTTCCGCCGGGGGTCGTCGGCTACGACCCGAAATACCGAAGCAGCTACCACTACGATCCTGCATTGGCCAACAAGCTGCTCGATTACTTCGGCTACAAGCGCGGCGCCGACGGATATCGGACCTTGCCGGACGGCAAACCGCTGGTGCTGACACTGTGGTCGACGCCGGAAGCGATCGCCCGCGAGTACGACGAGCTGTGGAAAAAAAGCCTCGATGTCATCGGCGTGCATTTCGCCACCGCCAAGATCAAGTTCGCCGATCAGATACAAAAAGGCCGGGCATGCCAGATGCAATTTGCCGGCGCCGCATGGACGGCCGATTGGCCGACCGCCGACAATTTCCTGCAGCTTTCGTATGGCCCCAACGTCGGCGAGGACAACTACGCCTGTTACAAGTCGGCCGCGTTCGACGCGTTCTACCGCAAGGCGCAGCAGCTTCCGGATTCCGCGGAGCGTAACCATCTGTACCTGTCGATGGTGCGGCAGATGGAAGTCGATACGACCTGGGTCATGGGCGCGACGCGCTACAAGAGCACGCTTTTCTATCCGTGGATGCTGGGTTACAAGAAGCATCCGATCCTGCACGCGCCCTGGCCGTTCATGGACATCGACAACACCAAGCGTCCGGCCCGATAGTGCGGCCGCGTCGCTTTTCGAATTCGACACCATCCCCGTGCGGCGATGCTGCATTGATGTCCGGCATGCCGCGGCGCGGCCTGGCAGCGCTGCTGGCCGCAGCGATCGCGCTTTCGGCGCTGGCGACCGGGCCCTCACTGGCAGCCGACCCCGGCAAGGTCCTGCGCATCGAGTTCTACGTGGCCGAAACCGGGTTCGATCCGGTCAAGGTGCAGGATTACTATTCGCAAACGGTCTGCGAAGCGATCTTCGAACCGTTGATGACCTATGACTATCTGGCGAGGCCGGCCAAGCTCGCGCCGCGAGCCGCCGAAGCGATGCCGGTGGTCAGCGACCAGGCGAGGACATACGTCTTCAGGATCCGCAAGGGGATTTACTTCGCGCCGGACCCGGTGTTCAAGGGCAAGCCGCGCGAGCTGACCGCCGAAGACTACGCGTACACGATCAAGCGGTTCCGCGATCCGGCCAACAAGTCACCGTACGAAAGCTTTCTCGGCGGCGTTATGGGGCTCGACGAAGTCAAGAAGGACGCCGAAAAGACAGGCAAGTTCGATTACGACCGCAAGGTCGAGGGCCTGAAGGTCCTCGACCGTTACACCCTTCAGGTCAAGCTCAAGGAAACCGACTACAACTTCGCGCACATCCTCGCATTGCCCAATACCGGCGCGGTGGCGAGGGAGATTATCGAAGCCTACGCTGACGACACCAACGCCCACCCGGTCGGCACCGGCCCGTACATGCTTACCGAATGGAAGCGCTCGAACAAGATCGTGCTCGAGGCCAATCCGTCGTTTCGCGGATTCATCTGGCATTTCGAGCCCAGCGGCGATCCCGAAGACAAGGCGCGGATCGCAGCGATGGAAGGCAAGAAGATGCCGCAGATCGGGCGCGTCGAAATCAGCATCATCGAAGAGCAGCAGGCGGCGTGGTTGGCGTTTCAGAACAATGAGCTCGACATCCTTTATCTGCGCGAACAGTTCGCTCCGGTCGCCTTGCCGAACAACCAGGTCAACGCCGATCTCGCCAAACGGGGGGTGACGCTGAACCGCACGACCGATCCCGACATCAACTATACGTACATCAACACGACCGATCCGGAGTTCGGCGGCTTCGCCAAGGACAAGATCGCGCTGCGCCGCGCGATCTTCCTGGCGTTCGACAACGAGGAGTACATACGCGTCATTCGCAAGGGCCAGGCGATCGACGAGTCCTACCCGATCCCGCCCGGCGTGATCGGCAACGATCCCTCCTATCGCTCTATCGTGCCATATGATCCGCAGCTGGCCAACAAGTTGCTTGACTATTTCGGCTACAAGCGCGGCGCCGACGGCTACCGCAGGTGGCCGGACGGCAAGGCGCTGGTCTGGCGCTACTCGTCGACGCCGTCGTCGCGCGATCGGGAGCTCGACGAGCTCTGGCAGAAGTCGCTCGAGCGGGTGGGCATTCGCATCCGCGTCGACAAGAACCGCTTTCCGGAGGAGCTGAAGCAGGAGCGCGCCTGTCAACTGCTGTCGCGAACCTCGTCGTGGATCGCCGACTATCCCGATGGCGACGATTTCATGCAGCTCTTCTACGGTCCGAACAGCCACGAGAACAACAGCGCCTGCTTTCAGCTCGCCGAATGGGACCGTCTTTATCTGAAGACCAAGACGATGCCGGATTCGCCCGAGCGCAGCCGCCTGTATCGCCAGCTCTGGCGCATGGTCGAGGTCAACGGCGTGCTGAAAATGCACGACACGCGATACCGGAATATGCTTCTGCAGCCGCGAGTCGTCGGCTACAAGAAGCACCCGATCCTGCTCGCCGAGTTCCTTTATTACGACATCGACGACACTCGAAGTCGTTGATTCGGGTAGAAACGCCGGGCATCGTTGAGTCCGTCGCGGTGCGTCAAGGGTGCGAAACAGGACCGAAAGGAGGATGGGATCGACATGGTGAAACTCTGGATGACCGCGATCGCTGCGATTCTAGCCGGCACCGCGAGCGCCGCGCCGCCGCGGCCGACGATGCCGATCTATGATGCGGCCGCGCTCGCCAGGGACTGCGCCGACGGCTTGGCCGAGGCCTCCCGGCTGGTCAGGAGCCTGCAGGCAATGCCGCTGGGCAACGCCGGCGCACGCGACATGCTCGACCGCTGGGACCGTCTGCGCATCCGCCTCGAAGACTTCGAAGGGCCGGTCGATCTGACCGCCAACGTCTCCCCCGACGCGGCGACCCGTCACGCCGCCGAGGCCTGCGAATCGCAGACGACTCGATTCGAGACCGATCTCTACCAGAACGCAGCGCTCTATGCGCGGATCAAGGCGCTGACGGTGCGCACCGGTCCCGCAGGCAAAATGCGCAAGGACCTGCTCGAGGCGTTCGAGGACAACGGCGTCGCGCTCTCCCCCGACAAGCAGGCGCGGCTCAAGGCGATCGCCGATCGGCTCGAGGACATCCGGCAGGAATTCGATCGCAACGTCCGCGACAACCAGACGCGCCTGGTTTTCTCGCCCGACGACGTCAAGGGATTGCCGCAGGATTACCTCGACAAGGCGAAGCGCGACGACAAGGGCAACTACCTACTGGGCTTCGAATATCCCGAATACGTTCCGTTCATGGCCAACGCCGAGAGCGAAGACGCGCGCCAGCGCTACCAGTTCGCCTTCCAGAATCGGGGCACGCCGAAGAATATCGAGTTGCTGGCCGAGGCGATGCGCTTGCGGAAAGAGATGGCCGGACTGTTCGGGCTTTCGAGCTATGCGGAATTCGCGACCCGCCGCAGGATGGTCGGCAACCCGCAGACGGTCGAGAAGTTCCTGCGCGACGTCAAGTCCGCGGTCCGCGAGGTCGAGCGCCGCGAGGTCGCCGAACTGACGGCGCTGAAGGCTGCGACGCTGCACAAGCCGGTGGGCGAGATCACGCTGCAGCGCTGGGACGCGGACTTCTATCAGGAAAAGCTCAAGAAGACGCGCTACAGCGTCGACCAGGAGGCTTTGCGCAAGTATTTTCCGACCGAAGCGAGCATTCAATGGGTGATGGCGATCTCGTCCCGCCTTTACAGTATCCGCTTCGAGCCCGCCACCGTGCCCACCTGGGCGCCTGACGTCCGCTATTTCGACGTGTTCGACGCGACGACCGGCAAGCGCAAGGGCGGCATCTACATCGATCCGTTTCCGCGCGCCGGCAAGTACAGCCATGCGGCGGTATGGCCGGTGCGCGGGTCGGCGCGACGGTCGCGGCGCACGCCGGTCGCCGCGCTCGTGGCCAACCTCAACCGCGCCGGCCTCAACAGCGAGGAACTCGAGACGCTGGTGCACGAGTTCGGCCACCTGATGCACAACATTCTCTCGGACACACAGTACGCGACGCTGGCGGGGACGTCGGTGCAGCTCGATTTTGTCGAGGCGCCTTCACAGATGTTCGAGGAGTGGGCAAGACGCCGCGAATCGCTCGCTCTGCTGCCGCAGTTCTGCAATCCGGGGTGTCCGGCGATCAGCGAGGAGCAGCTGCGCCAGATTTCGGCGGCCCGGCTCTACGGCGCCGGCATACTCTACTCGCGCCAGCATCTTTATGCGGCCTACGACATGGCCGCCAGCGGTGAGACCGTGCCCGATCCGCAGGCGCTGTGGGAAAGGATGGAGGGCGACACGCCGCTGGGCTATGTTCCAGGAACGCATTTTCCCGGCACGTTCACCCACATCATCAGCCGCTACACGGCCGGATACTACGGGTACATGTGGTCGCAGGTGCTGGCGCTCGACATGCTTTCGGTCTACGGCGGCAACCTGATGGATCCGGTCGTCGGCGGACGGTTCAGCAAAAAGGTGCTCGCGCAGGGCAGCGAAAAGCTCGCGGCGCAGCTGGTTCGGGACTTCCTCGGGCGCGAGCCGTCGAACGAGGCATTCATCGCCGAAATCACCGGCACACGGTCGACGGCATTGCTGGCACACTGAAGCATCGGCGCGGGCGCTAGGCGTAGACGCTCAAGGCGCGAGAGCAGGAGGAGACATGACGGCATACATCATCCGGCGGGTCTGGCAGATGATTCCGACCCTGCTCGGGGTCATCCTGCTGGTATTCATCCTGTTCAACTGGGTCGGCGGCGACCCCGCCTATGTGCTGGCCGGCAAGATTTCCAGCGCTGAGCAGATCGAGAACATCCGGCGCCAGCTCGGCGTCGACCAGCCGTTCTACGTGCAGCTCTGGATCTTCATCAAGCAGGTCCTGACGGCGAATTTCGGCGCGAGCTGGAGCACCAACGAGTCGGTGTCGCACATCATGGCGACGCGTCTCGGGCCGTCGCTGACGGTGCTGGTTCCGCTGCTGATCATCAGCACGCTGGTCGCGATCGGCTTGGCACTCGCGGTGGCCTATGTGCGCGGCTCGCTGACCGACCGCGCGGTGATGATCGTCTGCACCGTCGGCCTGTCGGTCTCGATCCTGGTCTACATCATCGTGTTCCAGTACGTCTTTGCCTACAAGCTCGGCTGGTTCCCGGTGCAAGGCTGGGGCGATGGCTTCTGGCACAACCTGATCGTCTACGCGTCACTCCCGATCATTATCCTGCTGGTCGTCAGCGTGGCGCCCGACCTGCGGCTGTTCCGCACGTTCGTGCTCGACGAGATCAACCAGGACTACGTGCGCACCGCGCGCGCCAAGGGCGTATCGGAGAACCGCATCATGTGGGTGCACGTCCTGCGCAATGCGTCGATTCCGATCATCACGCACGTGATGTCGCAGCTGCCGGGCTTGCTGATCGGCGCCTTCCTGGTCGAGCGTTTCTTCTCGATTCCCGGCATCGGCCGCGAAGTCATTCTCGCCGTGGAGCGCAGCGACTTTCCGGTGATCAAGGCGATCACCGTCTACGTCGCGGTGGCGACGATGATCGTGAATCTGTTGACCGACCTGCTCTACAAAGCGGTCGATCCCAGAGTCCAGCTCAAATAGGAGGTGGCCGATGCCCTACGACGTTCCGCACGCCGTCTCTCCCGGGCTCTGGGCGCTGGCCTGGCGCCGTCTCCGTTCGGATCGCGTCGCCATGATTTCGCTGGCGATCGTAGTGGCATTCCTGCTGATGATCGTGCTCTCGGCCACCGGGCTGATCGCCAAGGACTGGGCGAAAGAGGTCGGCGTCAACTACGCGCCGCCTACGTTTATCGGGCCGGAAGCGAGCACGCCGACTGGAGCCGCGCCGGGTGCGGCGAGCGCCGCGGCGCCCGATGCGACCGAAAGCGAAGTCGACCGCGAGATTCCGGACCCGCTGGCCGACGCGCTCGCCGCGATCGAGGCCGGGGCGACCAAGCCGGGAGAAGCACCGCCGCCCGCGCCCGACACCAAAAGCGTCGATCCGCTGGCCGACGTGATGGCCGACATCAAGGCCAAGGAAGCGGGGCGCGCCGAGACGGTCGTGGCGCGCGCGGCGACTTTGCCCTTCGGCGGCGACAAATGGGGCCGCGACGTCCTCAAAAAAGTGATCCAGGGCTCGCAGACCTCAATCTTTGTCGGCATCGCCGCCGCGATCGTCGCCGTGTTCCTGGGCTCGGTGTTCGGTGCCGTGGCCGGCTATTACGGGCGATGGCTCGACGACCTGTTCAACTGGTTCTACAGCGTGTTCACCGCGATCCCCTACCTGCTGCTGATCCTGGCGGTCGCCGCCGTCCTCCAGCAGAAAGGTACGCTGACCATCGTCCTCATCTTGGGCCTGACCGGCTGGACCGGCGTGTTCCGCCTGATCCGCGGCGAATATCTGAAGCACAAGGGACGCGAGTACGTGCAGGCTGCCGATGCGATAGGAGCATCGAATGCCCGGCGCATGTTCGTGCACATCCTGCCGAATGTCAGCCACGTCGTGCTGGTCCAGCTTTCGATCCTGACGGTGGCCTTCATCAAGTCCGAGGTAATCCTTTCGTTCCTGGGTTTCGGCGTTCCGGTCGACGTCGTCTCCTGGGGCTCGATGCTGAACGAAGCGCAGAACGAGCTGATCCTGGGCAAGTGGTGGCAACTGGCGGCCGCCGGCACGTTCATGGCGCTGCTGGTCACCGCGTTCAGCCTTTTCACCGACGCCCTGCGCGACGCACTGGACCCGAAACTGAAATGACCGAGACTGCGCTTCGCTTCCCGGAATTTTCGACCTGGATGCAACGATGACCGCGCCCCTTCTCTCGATCCGCAACCTCCGGGTCAATTTCCGGCTCGACAAGAACTCGAGCTTCGAAGCCGTCAAGGGCATCAGCTTCGACATTCCTACCAACTCCACGGTGGCCCTGGTCGGCGAATCGGGCAGCGGCAAGTCGGTGACCTCGCTGTCGATCCTCGGCTTGCTGCCGAAGGAGAACGCGACCGTGCTGCCGGGGAGCGAGATCGTCTACGGCGGACGGAATCTGGTCGACCTCGGGCAGAACGAGTTGCGCAAGCTCCGCGGCGCCGACATNNATCTTCCAGGAGCCGATGACGTCGCTGAATCCGGTGTTCACCGTCGGCTTCCAGTTGACCGAGGTGCTGCGCATGCACATGGGGATGGGACCGGCGGAGGCGAAGAAACGCGCGATCGCGCTGCTGGCGGAGGTCGGCATTCCTGACCCGGAATTCAAGATCAACGCCTATCCGTCGCAGATGTCGGGCGGCCAGCAGCAGCGGGTGATGATCGCGATGGCGATCGCCTGCGAACCCAAACTGCTGATCGCCGACGAGCCGACGACGGCGCTGGACGTGACGATCCAGAAGCAGATCCTCGACCTGATCGCCGCACTGCAGAAAAAACACCAGATGTCGGTGCTGTTCATCACCCACGATCTTGCCGTCGTCGGCGAGATTGCCGACTACGTCGTGGTGATGCGCAACGGCGAGATCCGCGAGCAGGGGCCGGCGAAGTCGGTGTTCGAAAATCCGCAGGACGCCTACACCAAGGCGCTGCTGCTGTGCCGGCCGCGCCTCGATCGCCGGCCGGTCCGCTTGCCGGTGATCGAGGATTTCATGAACGGCCATGGCAAGGCGATGCACCTGACCGAGCGCAAGCGCGGCATCGATCGCGGCGATCCGATCATCCTCGACGTCCGGCACCTCGGCAAGGACTTCTATTCGCGTGAGGGCCTGTTCGGACGGCGCAAGTTCGAGGCCGTCAAGGACGTTTCATTCCGGCTGCCGAAGGGCAAGACGCTGGGGCTCGTCGGCGAGTCCGGCTCGGGCAAGACGACGGTGGGGCTCACGCTGATGCGACTGCACGAGGCGACCACCGGCGAGGCGCTGTTCGAGGGCAAGGACATTCTGGCGATGTCGCCGCGCCAGTTCATGGACTACAAGCGCCGGATCCAGATCATCTTCCAGAATCCGTACGCGTCGCTGAACCCGCGGATGATCGTCGGCCAGATCCTCACCGAGCCGATGCAGATCCACGGCATCGGTGGCTCGGTACAGGAGCGCACCGAACTGGCCTTCGAGCTGCTGCAGAAGGTCGGCCTGCCCGAAGTGTCCTTCTACAAGTATCCGCACGAGTTCTCGGGCGGACAGCGGCAGCGCATCGCGATCGCCCGCTGCCTGACGCTCAAGCCGGACATACTGATCTGCGACGAGTCGGTGTCGGCGCTCGACGTTTCGGTGCAGGCGCAGGTCCTGAACCTGCTGCAGGATCTGCAGGACGAGTTTCGCCTGTCTTACATCTTCATTTCGCACGACCTCGCCGTCGTCAAATACATCTCCGACGAGATCATGGTGATGAACCAGGGGGCGATCGTCGAGATCGCCAACTCCGACGACATCTACCTCCATCCGCAGCACCAGTACACGAAGAAGCTGTTGTCGTCGATACCGAAGGGCTGGCACGACGGCTCGTAGCTTTCTCGCCGGCTACAAGGTAAACGCCATCTCGCTGACCACCGCGCCCGGAAGCCGCATGCTGCTGATACTGCGCGCGCGGTAGCTCTGGTCGCTGACGACGAGCTCGCTCTCGGACGTCAATCCGACCAGGTGTTCGCCCAAAAGCCGGAAAACGCTGTCGTCGAAGCGCATGACGTTGACCGGCGCCGCAATCCGCCCCTTCTCGACCCAGAACGAGGCGAAGCGGGTCATCCCGGTCACGCGGCAGGCCGGACGGTCGGAAAAGTTGAGATACCAGAGGTTGCCGATGTAAAGCCCGGTGTCGAGCGCCGCCAGCGCATCGTCGCCGGCAAGCTTGCCCGTCGCCATGTCCAGTGACTCGGGGCTCTCCGACGGATTGGCGCCGTTGCTGGCAAGCGCGAACTCCTTCGCCGTTCGCGGGCTGACCAACGAGCCGACGAGCCTCCCGTCCTCCACCAGCGGCACCGAGCCTGGCCGCACGAAGCCTTCGTCCTGGAACGCGGGCGCGACGCCGTTGGCAGTGTTCTCGGAAAACGAGACCGCGGCGTCGAGCGTTGCGGCGCCTTCCTGCATTTTGAACAGGCAGCTCTGCCGCGTCGCCAGTGCCCGCCCGGAGAATCCGCCCCAGCAAAGCATGCCGGCGATCTCCTCGATCGCGGCCGGCGTCAGATACGCGCGATAGCTTCCCGGCTCGAGCGAACGCGCCGGAGCGGAAAGCAGCGCCAGCCGTTCGCGGGCCCCGCGCATCTTCGTGGCGAACGCCTGATCGGACCAGTCGAAGCCGCTGTAGGCCGTCTTCACGGCCTTGTCGGCGCGATGATAGAGGCTCCACTGCAGATTGAAGCTCGTCATTTCGTGCCAGTTGCGCTGGCCGAGGGAGTTGGCGAAACCGCGATAGACGGGGCCTGCAGCGTAGATGCCGACGAGATCGAGTCCGTCCGCGGCGTCGAGAACGCTTGCGATGAGGCCTTCGGGAGCGGGCAGCGGATCGCTCCTGACGACCCGGCTCGAGTGGACGTCGGTCGCATAGTCCAGGTGCGGATCGTCGGGCAGATCCGAAACCATGTCGCGCAAGGCGGCCAGCGCCTGGGACAGAGCCTCGCGATCGCGCGCCAGATCGCCGCAGACGGTCATGCAATGCTCGGCATGCTTGCGGCCACGGATCAGGTGCAGCCGCACGTAGCGCTGCACGACTGTGCCCGGCTGGCGGATTTTGCCCCGGTTCATGCGCACGAAATCCGACACCTCGGCATCCAGCATGCACGTGTAAACCTCACCCGGCAGCAGTGCGCCGTCGAGAAATGCGGCCACATCGTTGAAGTAGGTTTCCATCGCCGAGATCGCCATCAGTTGTCGCCCCCGAACACGTCGACCGCGGTGAATACGCAGGCAGGGGAGGCGTGCCCGACGCGGATCAGCTGCGACGGCTCGCCCTTGCCGCAGTAAGGGGTGCCCAGCACTTTGACGGTCGCCGCGTCGCCGACCTGCGCGAGGCTGCGCCAGAAGTTGGCGGATATGCCGCGGTAGTTCGGATTCTTGACCACGGTCGTGAGCCGGCCCTGCTCGATCAACTGTCCCCACTCGCAGCCGAACTGGAACTTGTTGCGCGAGTCGTCGATCGACCAGGAACTGTTCGTGGCCATCAGAACGCCGTGTTCGATTCCCGCGATCATCGCATCGAGATCGGCGTCGCCCGGCTCGATGTTGAGGTTGGCCATCCGGTCGATCGGCGGCCGGTTCCAGCCGTCGGCGCGCGCATTGGCCACCCCCGGGATCTGGGCGCGCGCCTGCGAGATCGTGCCGCCCAGCGGGCGCTCGAGTATGCCGCGCCGGATCAGATACATTCGCTCGGCCGGCGCGCCGTCGTCGTCGAAGCCGTAGCTCGCCAGCTCTTCCGCGCGCGTCGGATCGAAGCTGACGTTAAGCAACTCGGACCCGTAACGGTAGGTGCCGAACATGTCCAGCGTGACGAAGCTGGTGCCGGCGAAGTTCCGTTCATCGCCGAGGATGCGGTCGAGCTCCAGCGGGTGTCCAATCGATTCGTGAATCTGCAGGATCATCTGGTCCGGCATCAGGAGGACGTCCATCCTCCCCTGCGGGCAGTTGGGCGCGCCCAGCAGCTGCAGCGCCTCGTCGGCGATACGCCGCCCGCTACCACTGAATCCGAACCGCTCCAGGATCGATTCTCCGCCCTGCTGGGCCAGCCCCCGATAACCGTTGAGCGTCCGGGTCTGCGTGTCGCCGTCGGCGTGGGCGCTGACCGAAAGATTGGGCATGACGAACCGGTAGCGCTGGACGACTTCGCCGCCGGCGCTGGTCAGATACGCGTGCTCCGCGACGCGCGTCTCGACGCTGGCTTCCCAGTCGACGATGCGCGAATCGAGGCCGGCATCGCGCGATTCGGCGGCGAGGAGGTCGTACCATTCGCTGCGCGACCAGGGCCGGGCGTCAGCCTCGGGCGAGGCATATTCGCCGCGAGGCGCGACGTGGGGCAACGCACGGAAATCGATAAGCGAGCGCGCTGCGCTCGCCCGCGCCCACGCCGAGGCGCGATCGAGCGCGGCCTGCAATCCGGGGCCGGAAAGATCGCTGGTCGCGGCGTAGCCGCAGCCGCCGTCGGCATAGACGGTGAGCATCGCGCCGCGATCGGCCGATGTAGCCGGGGGTTGCGGGACATTCTTGCGGACGGAGAAATTCTGGGCACGTTCGTCGACCGCGCGCAGCGACCAGAACGCGCCGGAGCAGCGCAGGTGCCGGAAATCGGCACGCAGGGATTCATTCATCGGGGATCGGCGGCCGGAAAGCCGCGGGGCATCAAAGGTCGCCATTATCGCTCGACCGAACGGCGAAAAGCACCTTCAGCGGCGGTCTGCGGGGGACAGCAGGGTTTCGGTCGCCAGCCGCGTCAGCGCGTCGCCCGTCACGCGTGTGATGCGCCAGTCGGGCAGCACGGTTGCGCCCAGCGAGCGGTAAAACCCTATTGCCTGTTCGTTCCAGTCGAGCACGGCCCATTCGAACCTGCCGCAGCGCCGTTCGACCGCGAGCCGCGCCAGGTGGATCAGCAGCGCCCGACCATAGCCGCGGCCCCGGAAGGCCGGGCGTACGAACAAATCCTCCAAATAAAGCCCGGGACGCCCGAGAAACGTCGAGAAATTAGCAAAAAATAGCGCAAAACCGGCTGTTTCGTCGCCCTCCCACGCTATGACCACTTCAGCCTTCGGATCCGGGCCGAACAACGCGTGCAGAAGGTCCGTTTCGGTCGCAACGCAAAGATGACTGAGCCGCTCGAATTCGGCCAGCCCCCGGATCATGGACAGCACCGCCGGAACGTCGCCCGGTTGCGCAGCGGCAATGCGGAAATCGTTCATAAGCGCGCGTTCCCGGACGCGCAGCTGCCGGATGTCGCGATGTCGATCGGAACATGCCGGGAACATCCGGCAAAGCGCAAGCCGACGCGACGCAAACCGCATGTCTTACGCCCAATGCGACGTCCGTTGTTGCGAGGGCTCAATCGAGTCCGCCGATATCGCGGTCGCAGCCGGCGAGCCTCATGCATTGGCGGCCCGGCTTGCCGCCTTTTTGGCAGATTTGCAACAGTTCTGTTGCAGCGAGTGTAACAACCGCAACATTTCGTTGCCGGCCGTTTCGTCATTGTTGTACTGTCGGGACGCATTCAGAAAGCGAACAGTTCATATCCACGTACAAAGGCGGTCTCCGGCAGTCCCCGTGCAGCGACAAAAATCCGTAGGAGCGCGTATTTCCGGGTTGCCATTGGCATGCGAATTCGTGGGTTATGGCCGAGGCTATTGTAATTGTCTCAACTTTCCATTGGGGGTTCCATGTTGAAAGTAAACAGAAAAAAACTGTCGCTAGCCGTACTCCAGGCGTTGGGCGCAGGAGCCGTCGTCGGCGTGGTCGCGCCGATGGCCAACGCGCAGGTACAGCCTACGCAGGCGGCTCCGGTCACGACGGTTACCGCCGAAGAGGTCCAAAAGTTCTCGACGACGGTTACGGGGTCGCGCATACCGTCGGCGAACCTCACCAGCACCAGCCCCGTGACCACGGTCGGGGCGCAGGACATCAAGCTCGAGGGCGTCCAGAACGTCGAGAACCTGCTCAACAATCTGCCGCAGGTCTTTGCCGATTTCGGTGCCAACGAATCCAACGGCGCAACCGGCACGGCCACGGTCAACCTCCGCGGTCTCGGATCGCAGCGCACGCTGGTCCTCGTCAATGGCCGGCGCATGCCTGCCGGCAGCCCGACGTTCTACCCGACCGACTTGAACCAGATTCCGGCGCCGCTGATCGAGCGCGTCGAAATCCTGACCGGCGGCGCATCGGCGGTCTACGGCTCCGACGCGGTCGCGGGTGTGGTCAACTTCATCATGAAGGACAATTTCCAGGGCCTGCAGATCGAGGGCAACTGGGGCGGCTACAACCATCAGCAGCACAATAGCCTGGCGGGCGTCATCGCCGCCAAAGCGGTCACCAATCCGGCGCAGTTTCAGGTGCCGGGCAACGTCGATCACGACGGCGAGTCCACCGACATCAACATCACGATGGGCAGCAACTTCGCCGACAACCGCGGCAATGCGACCCTGTTCTTCCAGTACGTCAAGACCAAGGCGATCCAGCAGAAGAGCCGCGATTACAGCGCGTGCGCGACCGGAGACGCGCCCGGCGGCTTGAGCTTGTCGTGCAGTGGCTCCGGGACCAGCTTCCCCGGCCAGTTCATCGACGCGAATACCGGCAACGACTTCACGATCGCCAATGCGCAGGGCGGCGTGCGGCCGTACACCTCGGCCACCGACGCGTTCAACTTCGCCCCGTACAACTACTACCAGCGCCCCGACGAGCGCTATGGTTTCAACGCGTTCGCCCACTACGACATCAACGACCATGCCCGCACGTACGGCGAATTCGGCTTTCACGACGACCACACCGACGCGCTGATCGCGCCCAGCGGAATCTTCGGCAGCGAATTCCTGCTGAACGACACGAATCCGCTGCTTTCCCCTGCATTCAAGAGCGCGTTCGGCATCACGCCGACGAATCCTGGCGACCTCGTGATCCTGCGCCGCAATATCGAGGGCGGGGGCCGCGACGACGATCGCCGTCACACGTCGTTCCGCGGCGTGCTGGGCTTGAAGGGCGATATCGGCAACTGGGATTACGACGTCTTCGCGCAGACCGCCAAGGTGCTCTACCAGGACATCTACCGCAACGACTTTTCGAAGACGCGCACCGCCCGGGCGCTCAATGTCGTCACCGATCCCGCGACCGGCCAGCCGGCTTGCGCCTCCAAGCTGGATGGCAGCGACCCGAACTGCGTTCCGTACAACATCTTCAGCCTGGGCGGCGTGACGCCGGAGGCGCTTGCCTACCTGCAAACCCCCGGCCTGCAAAAGGGATCGACCGAGCAAACGGTCCAAGGCGCAACCATATCGTCCGATCTGGGCACCTATGGCGTCAAGTCGCCTTGGGCGAAGTCGGGCGTCGGCGTCGCGCTCGGTGTGGAACGCCGTGTCGAGAAGCTCACGCTCGACACCGACACCGAGTTCTCGCAGTTCGACCTGGCGGGCCAGGGCGGCCCGGTCATCGGGCTGTCCGGCCAATTCACCGTCAAGGAAGCGTACGCCGAAGTGCGCGTGCCGATCATGGAAGGCCAGCCGTTTGCCGACCTGTTGAGCTTCAACGGCAGCTACCGCTACTCGGACTACAGCACCAACCACACGACCAATTCGTACGGGCTCGGCCTCGAGTGGGCTCCGGTCAAGGCGGCGCGCTTGCGCGGCAGCTACCAGCAGTCGGTGCGCGCCGCGAACGTGATCGAGCTGTTCACCGCGCAGGGGCTGAACCTGTTCAGCCAGAGCTCGGATCCTTGCGGGGCGAACCCGACGGCGACGCTGGCGCAATGCCAGCGGACCGGCATCACGGCCGCGAATTACGGAAGCAACCTCGTTACCAACGTCGCCGGCCAGTACAACTACCTGCAGGGCGGCAATCCGGCGCTCTCGCCTGAGACGGGCAAGAGCACGACGCTGGGTTTCGTGCTGACGCCGATGAGGAACATGAGCGCGTCGGTCGATTACTTCGAGATCAAGGGCGAAAACCAGGTGGGCGTCGTCTCTCCGGCCCTTGCCCTGAGCCAGTGCCTGAACAACGGAGCATTCTGCGACCTGATCCATCGCGACTCCTTGGGTACGTTGTGGCTGACCGGCTTCATCAGCGGCCTCAACCAGAACCTGGCGAGCGCCAAGACATCGGGGGTCGACTTCGCGTTCAACTACACTTATCCGGTCCAGAATTGGGGCAGCCTCGCGTTCAGCTTCCTCGGAACGTGGCTCCAGGAGTTCAAGGAAACGCCCGTCCCGGGGCTGGGCGAATACGACTGCAAGGGCCTCTTCGGAACGGTCTGCGGCGCGCCGTTGCCGGAATGGCGGCACAAGGCGCGCGTGACCTGGCAGACGCCGTGGAGCGCCGATGTCGCTGTGACCTGGCGCCACATGGCCAAGGTCAACATCGATTTAAGCAGCTCGAATCCGCTGCTTGCAGGCAGCTTCGCCCCGGTCGACCGGGAACTCGGGGAACGGGACTATATCGACCTGGCCGCCTCCTGGTCGGTCACCAAGCAGCTCACGCTGTCGGGTGGCATCGACAACCTGTTCGACAAGGATCCCCCGATCATTTCCTCGTCGATTGCAGGTCCGGCGTTCGGTAACGGCAATACCTATCCGCAGGTGTACGATGCACTGGGACGGAAACTGTTCATTAGCGCCCAGTACAAGTTCTGACCTGCCGACAGTTGCTGTAACCTTGAAGGCGAGCTTCGGCTCGCCGTTTCTTTTGGCGCGTTGCATAATGAAGTCTGAAATATGGGCACGACGGTGAAAATCCCCTATCTGCTGCTGTTGATCTCGGCGACGGCATTGGCGAGCGAGGGCACGCTGCAGCAATGCCGCGGCATCGCCGATTCGTCGGCGCGGCTCGCCTGCTACGACGCGTTGCCCTTGCCGACGACGGACGCCGGCGGCACGGAATCCCGCACAGCACTTCCGCGCACGCCGGTTCCGGAGACGCCGGCCCAGTTCGGCCTGACGCGGGAAGCCATCGCGCCGATGGTCGAGCTGTCGACGATCGAGAGCACGATCCCCGGGCATTTCGACGGCTGGTACCCGAACCGGCGAGTCCGGCTGGCCAACGGGCAGGTCTGGCAGGTGGCGGATGGCACCACCCGTCTGTACGAGCTCGACAACCCCAGGGTGACGATACGGCGGCGCGCGCTCGGCGCGTTCTACCTCGATCTGTCGATCGATAACCACTCGATCAGAGTGCGTCGCGTCGAATAGCGCCGGTTTGCGCTCGACCGATGGCACAGGTCCGGGCCGTGTGGGCGGACTAGGGCTCGAAGCTCCCCGAATCGCCGACAAACGAGTTCATTCCGGCCATCATCGCCGTGATCATCGCCCGTTCGGGCGGCGTCAGGTCAGGATGCCAGATGTCGAAGATCAGGACGACGCGCAATCGCTCGCTGTCGTTCCAGGCCTCGTGCTCGATCGTGTCGTCGAAAACCCAGGCCTTGCCGGGGACCCACAGCCGGGTGTCGCTGCCAACGCGGAAACGGCAGCCTTCGGGGATGATCAGCGGCAGGTGCGTCACCAGCCGGCTGTTGGTAACCCCGTTATGCGGCGGGATCCGGGTCTTGGGCTTGAGCAGCGAGAACATCGCCGCCGGTGTTCGACCGGGTTGATCCGGTTGCGGCGCACCCTGCAGGGCCCGCATCGTCATGGGACACCGAACAGCGTTCTCTTCGATCAGCTTGCCCAGCTTGTACAGATGTAGGGCGCTCCAGCGCGGCGAATTGTTGAGCTCGGCAAACTGGTTTTGCGGAACATCGTCCGGATACGAGATATACGGCGTAAAACCTTCGTCGGTCTGGAGCACCGCCAGGAATTCGTCGCGGATTTCGTGGGTCGCTGCTTCGATCGAATCGAGCCACGGAAAAGCGTATCGATCGAAGAACTCGATCGGCGCCAGGCTGGGGTAGTGATAGATTACCGATTGCGAATCGTAGCGCCGCGCCCGCCCGACCAGGATGTCGACCGATCCCTTGAATCGCTTCAGATTCTCCCCTGCGTACGTCTTGTAGAACGGGTCGAGAAACTGATCGAGGAATTGCCCGAACTCGCGATTGTATTTTTCCCTGAATGCGAGTGCGTGCGCTACCCCCGGGCGCAGATCGGGGTGCAGCCGTTCGAGCGGTGGAGAGACGCTTGCGATGGCCCCGTAGGTCTGTGCCGCCTGGGCGGTCTTGCCCTGGCGCTCCTGCAGATTGGCGCGCAGTATCAGCGCCACCAGCTCGCTCGGATCGAGCGACAACGCCGCGTGGATCGCTTGTTCCTCGCCTGGCTCGTCCTCGAGTTGGCGGCAGGCGAGCGCGAGATTGACCCATTGCTGCGGGTGCGAGCCGTTGGCATCGACGACGCGTTGAAAGGCACGACGAGCCGATTGAAAGTCGCCCTTCTGAAATGCGTGCTGGCCGACCGCGGTCAGCGTCGGCCCATGAACCGGGTCCATTTCCAGAATGCGCGCCCAGAGGCGAAGTGCCTCGCTCTCTCGACCGGATTGCGCAGCGCGCGCGGCGTGGCCCTGGAGGGCGTTGATGTCTGCCGGGCTTTCCTGACCATCCTGCATCGGCTGTATTCCTTCATGTCCGGCCGCGAGCTGTGGCCGGTCGGCGGTATGATGGCGCCCGCGGTGTCGATCCGCAACCGGTTTGCGGCAGTGTACGATTCGCATGGGCCGCGGACCGTGCCGGACGGGTGTCAAGCCGGTATGCCCGGCATCGAAAGCGCGACACCCAACGACATCGGCCGGGGCGCAATGTGTTCCTGAAAATCAGCAGGCTTCTCGCAGCTACCGACATCGCCCGGCTTACCGTGCTCGCCCGCGAGTTGCACTTCGTTGACGGCCGAGTATCGAATCCGGCGAACCAGACCAAGGACAACCTCCAGGCGGACCACAAGGATCCGAAATACGTCGAATCGGTCCAGATCGTGAACGCGGCCTTCGCGCGATCACGCGAATTCGTCGAGTTCGCCATGCCCAAACGCGTGGCGCCGCCGCTGTTGTGTCGGTACGAGCCCGGGATGAAATACGGCGCGCACGCCGACGCGGCGCTCATCCAATTGGGCAACGTCAGCCTGCGCTCCGACCTGTCCTGCACGGTCTTCGTCAACGATCCTGAAACCTACGAGGGCGGCGAGCTCTCGATCGTGGTCGGCAACCAGGCAATCGCGTTCAAGGGTGCGGCGGGCGAGGCCATCGTCTACCCATCGACCGCGCTGCATGAAGTCGTGCCGGTGCGCTCGGGCCAGCGCCTGGTGTCGATCACCTTCATCGAGAGTTTCGTCGCCGATCAGCACCAGCGAACGCAGATCTACGAGCTCAATGAAATCGCCGCGCTCGAGGGGCTGACGATGAAATGGGAAAACCGCGTGCGCCTCGACGTCGTGCGCCAGAACCTGCTGCGCATGTGGGCGACGACCTAGCGGTCGGATCCGGGCACGGCGCCGCCAGCCGATGGAAGCTTAGCCGCAGGCCGCCTGTTTGCACTGAGTGGTCCGGCGCGAGTCGTCAGGCCCGCGTCCGGACGATGGAACGGCCGCGGACGGCAACGGTCCTATCCGAAGAGGTCCGTCAGCAAGGTTCGGCATCGAATGGCAACAGGAGGCAACATGAAGCTCAAGGCATATCTGGTTGTGTTGATGGCAGCGGTCGGCGGTGCGGCACTCGCCGCTCCCTACGCGGGGAGCGCGCCGGCGGGCTACGAAGGGTTGGTGGCGGTGCAGTCGCGGAACGTGGACAAGGTGTACGTCCGTCCGAACGCCGACCTGGCCCGATATCAAAGCGTCATGATCGACCCCGCAACCGTCGAATTCAGCAAGGAATGGGACAAGAGCGTCAACGATCCGCGCTATGTGACGCGGGTCAGTCCCGAGGACGCGCGCCGCGTCGCGGATGAGACGACCGCCGACCTGGGCAGCATCCTGGCCGACGCACTCAGAGCGCGCGGTTACCAGATCGTCACGGCGCCGGGGCCGGGCGTTCTCCGGCTGTCGCCGCACGTCACCGACCTCTACGTCAACGCGCCGGACATCTTTCCACCGGGACGGACACGATCGTTCGCCAGGGACGCTGGAGAGGCCACGGTGACGCTCGAGGCGCGTGACGCAAGCAACGGCATGCTCGTCGCCGTTGTCTCCGACCACGGTACCGCGCAGGACATGTTGCGTCTGAGCCGCGCGACCAACGTCTCGAACACGTTCTGGTTCGACGGCATGTTCAGGCGATTCGCCGCCAACGGCGTCGACGCCATCAAGAACTCCCCGCGAACCTGAAACTGCAGCACGGCAGGCCGCTAGATTTCCCAGGCGGTTTTCCGGCCGCCGTGCTCGTCGATCGCTTCGAACATCGCGCTGACGAGTCTGCGCTCGGCGGCGCTTAGCTCGGGGCGCCAGATTTCGAACAGCAGGATCACGCGAGTCATGGCGCTGTCGTTCCATGCTTCGTGCTCGATCGTGTCGTCGAAGAGCCACGCTTTGCCTTCGACGGGAACCCGCGTGTCGTTGCCGACCCGCAAACCGCAGCCTTCCGGAACGATCAGCGGCAGATGGCAGATCAGGCGGGTGTTGACGAAACCGTTGTGTGGCGGAATACGCGTTCCGGGCCGAAGCAACGAGAACAGGACCGCGGGCGAACGTCCCTTCACCCGTGTCAGCGGCGCAGCGGCCAGCGCATGCATCGTTTTGGGACAGCGCGCGGCGTGGTCGGCGACCACTTCGCCATCCTTCCATAAATAGAACGCGCTCCAAGCGGGATTGTTCAGCATTCCCGCCTGCTCGTTGTAAGGACGGTTGGGGTCGCCTTGGACGTAAGGCTGGAACACCGACTCCTCCTTCATGACCTCGATCAGCTCGCTCCGGATGTCCGCCGTCGCGGCTTCGATGGCGTCGAGCCAGGAAAAGTTGTTCCTGTCGTAGAACTGGAGTTGAGGAAGCTCGGGAAAATAGTAGTAGCGCGGCTCCTGTAAATAGACCCGCTTCCGCCCGCACAGAATGTCGAGCGACTGCGCGAAGCGCCGCTCGGCTTGCCGTGCCGGCGGATCTGCGCCAAACAGGCGGTCGTCGAGAAATGCCTCGAATTGGGCGGCATAGCGATCGCACATGGCCTGGGCGCGCGACAGCTCCTTGCGCAAGTCGGACGGAAGCTGGTCGGCGGCCGGAGCGCTTTTGGTGGCGGCGAGATAGAACGCCGACGCGCCGCGCGCATCGCCCGCCTCGGCAAGATGATCGGCCTTGAGAATCAGCGCGCGCAGGTTTCGCGGCTCGAGCAGGAGTGCCTGGTCGACCGCGGCGAGCGAGGCCGCGTTGTCGTTGAGGCTGCGGCAGGCATACGCAAGACCGATGCACGCCGACGCATCGGCATGGCCGGCTGCGACGATTCGCTCGAAGGATTCGCGGGCCTTGCGCGAATCGCCTCTGCGCAGGGCCTCCACCCCGGACTGCGTGAGGGCGCGCGCATCGATGGACGGTGATTGCATCATTGGCAGCGATTCGGTGTCGCCACGTTGGGCATGGTCCCCGGCGGGCCGCCGGGTCGCCAATCATCGCGCCCAAGCGGTCCCCGTGCAATCCGGCGCTTATCGCCGTCGCAGCCCGCGCGGCAATAAAATGTGCTAAAAGACGCGCTGCAAGCCGATATCGAGGACCTACGATGAACAAGCACCTTGCCGCTGTCCTGTTCGCCGCCGCGGTGATCGTGGCGCCATGCGCATCGGCCGAAGACAAAATCGCCGACGTCACCGACATGCAGGCGCTGCGCGCCGCGGTCCGTGGCGACAAGAAGGCTTTTGTGGCGTCGGCCCTTCAGCTCACGCCCGCCGAGGCCAAGAAGTTCTGGCCGGTTTACGACGAATACCAGCGCAACCTGGATATGACCGGTCGGCGCCGCGTCGTGGCGGTCGAGCGGTTGATCGCGCAGGACAAGCCCGAGTCGAACCTTTACGCCAGGAGTTTCGTCAATGAGCTGATCTCGATCGACGAAGCCGAGATCAAGGCGCGGCGAACACTGTACAACCGCCTGATGAGACCGCTGCCGTCCAGGATACTTTCACAGAAAAAGGCGGCGCGTTACCTGCAACTCGAAGCGAAGATTCACGCGGTGCAGAATTACGACGTCGCCGCAACGGTCCCGTTGGTCAAATAGGGACAAAGCGCTCGCCGCAAGCCGGCATCGGTGCGCCCGAGGCGCTCCCGCGCAGCGACCGCACGCACGCCCAATCGCCCGGATCCTTGCGACTTGGCCTTCGGTGCGGTCACCTGAGTGTGCGCCGCCGGCATCCACGGGGTGTCGCGTTTGGCGACAACGACGACGACGATCGGGTCGGAATCGAGCTCCGCCGCCGGAGCGATGACGGGCTGCGCCGGCACTGCCACTGTGCGGACCTCGCGAGCGCCGGTATCGATTTTCGCCGGCAGGACCACGGCGAGACCGATGGTCATGGCGGTCAGGGCTACTGCGACGGCGCCGAAGGCGGCGTGACGGGAAGCTTGTTTGTACTCGTTCATCGTCTTGCTCCTGTTTCGTTTGTTCCTGCCTGCTTTGGATGCTGCAACCCCGACGCGCGGATTCAAGATTTCGCGGTACGGCGGGATTGCCCCTGTCCTTTCGACGCATCCTAGGCAGATGAGGTGACGGCCTCAAGACGCACGCGACGAACCCGCCGAATTGCGGGTGCGAAGGGACGTGGCGCGCGATGAACTGCAAGGCCCGTCCGCGTCATCCTCGGTCGACATCGATCTTTGCGGGCACGATCGGGGCGATGAGTTGCCGCTTCGGCGCGCTCCTTGGACACGCTCGAACGCTGATGAACGAGCCGCATAGGGCGCTTCAGTTCCAAGTCCGCGATGGCATTATCTAAACCGCAGCAGCGAGTCGCAAACGAAATGCTTGCATCCATTGCATGAGGCGTCGGAATGTCGCGTCTGGCGCCGCCCGATGCTGGTGTGAAGGCCCGCGCGACCGAGCATCCCGGCGCCGCCCTTCTGGAGAACCCGGCCGCGCAGCGGAAGGCAGAGACGTCGATTTTTGAGTGGACTTTTTGACGCTTTTGTGTAAAATTCCGCGACTTTCTGTACGAAAGCTTGGCCCTGCTGCACGGCGGGGCCAACGCGTTTTGGCGTTTGCGCGCCCGGCCCGGGGTGCACCGTACGACGGATTCCCGAGTCAGACATGTCGAGGCCTGTTGGTAACGAGTAGATCCTCGTAGCGGCGGCCCAAACGCCAACTTTTCGACTGAATACGACAATTCCGGGAGATAACATGCTGAAGATGACCCGCCTGGCCGCCTTGGCTGCGGCCCTGCTGCTTGCGGCAGCGCCCGCGGTCGTTCCGTTCGCGGCACAGGCGCAGGGGCAGCCCTCGACGCCCGCAACCAGCCCGGATTCGACCCCGCCCACGGCAGCCCAGCCGGCTGCGGCGCCCGCCGCTCCGGCCGCTGCTACCGCGGCCCGGACCACCGAGATCGTCGACAATCCGTACGGGCTCGAGGCGCTGTGGAAGGGCGGCGACATCGTGGCCAAGGTGACCTTGGCCATACTGGCGCTGATGTCGATGGGTAGCTGGTACGTCATCGTCACCAAGGTGTACGAGCAGTGGCGGATGAACCGCCAGGCCCGCGCTGCGGACAAGTCGTTCTGGAATGCGCCGTCGGTGCGCCAGGGCGCCGAAAAACTCAAGGAGGGCAGCCCCTACCGCTTCATCGCGGAGTCCGGTCTCGAGGCGTCGAGCAAGCACGTCGGCTTGCTGGGCCACGTCGATCTCAACACCTGGATCTCGATGTCGATCCAGCGCGCGATCGACAACATCCAGGCCCGCACGCAGGATGGGCTCGCGTTCCTGGCCACCGTCGGCTCGACCGCGCCCTTTGTCGGCCTGTTCGGCACGGTCTGGGGCATCTATCACGCGCTGACCGCGATCGGCATTGCAGGCCAGGCCTCGATCGACAAGGTCGCCGGTCCGGTGGGCGAGGCACTGATCATGACCGCGTTCGGCTTGGCGGTCGCCGTCCCGGCGGTCCTGGGCTACAACTGGCTGATTCGCCGCAACAAGGCGGCGATGGATATGGTGCGCAGCTTCGGCGCCGATCTGCACGCCGTGCTGCTGAGCGCTCCGAAAGCGCCAGCCCCGGCCAGGAGCTGACGCCGTGGCGATGAACGTCGGCTCGTCCAGCGGCGACGAGGACGAAATCGTCTCGACGATTAACACCACGCCGCTGGTCGACGTGATGCTGGTGCTGCTGATCATCTTCCTGATCACGATTCCGGTCGTCACGACGTCGATCCCGGTGCAATTGCCGAAAGAACGCAATGAGGTGCGCGAGACCAAGCCCGAGAACATCGTTCTCTCGGTGGATACCAGGGACCGTATCTACTGGAATGATCTGTACATACCGACCACCGCCGCGCTGATCGACCGGTTGAAGAAGGTGTCCGTGCTCACGCCGCAGCCCGAGGTTCAGATCCGCGGCGACGGCGGCGCGAAGTACGAGGCGGTCGGACGCATCATCTACGCCTGCCAGCGGGCTGGCATATCGAAAGTCGGATTCATCACCGAGCCGCCGCCGCGCAGCAACGGCTGATGGTCACAGCACAAGTCTCGAGGAGCGCGATATGGCAATGAATGTGGGCACCAGCGGCGGCTCGACCGGCGACGGCGAAGTCATGATGGACATCAACACCACGCCGCTGATCGACGTGATGCTGGTGCTGCTGGTCATGCTGATCATCACGATCCCGATCCAGCTGCACTCGGTCAATCTCAACATGCCGATCGGCAATCCGCCGCCCCCGCTGGTCCTGCCCGAAGTCGTCAAGATCGATATCGACGATCGCGGCGCCACCTACTGGAACGGCGAGGTCGTCCCCGATCGCGCTACGCTCGAAGACAAGATCAAGGCCGCTGCTGCGCAGGCCGTGCAGCCCGAGGTCCACTTGCGTCCGGACAAGGAATCCAAATATGCGGTCGCCGCGGGCGTCATGGCTTCGGCGCAGCGATTGGGGCTGACCAAGATCGGCATCGTGGGCAGCGAGCAGTTCATCGAATAGCCTGGTCGCGAACCGCGTCAGGCGGCTGGAGTCATAGGCACATGGATTTTGCACGACAACAGCGGGACCCGACCCGGCACCTGATCGGGATTGGCGTGGTCATTCTGGTCCACGCGATCGTGATTTACGCGCTTGTGACCGGACTTGCACGGCGGGCGGTGGAGGTGATCAAGAAGCCGCTGACGGCGACGATCATCGAGGAAATCAAGCTTCCGCCGCCGCCCCCCCCGCCGCCGCCGAAGAAAATCGAAATACCCAAGGCGCTGCCGCCGCCCGAGCAGCCCTATATTCCTCCGCCCGATATTCCGCCGCCGGTAACGAATACGGAACCGGTGATCGCCGCGCCGACGATTACGCCGCCGCCCGAGCCGCATGTGATCGCGCCGCCGCCGCCGCCGGCTCCGCCGCCGCCGAAACCTGCGATACGCCGGGGCAACCAGCTTGTGGTGATCGACAAGGTCGATCCGGTCTTTCCGGAAAGAGCCCGACGCGATGGCGTCGAGAGCGGCAAGGTCACCGCGCGCCTGCAAGTCGATGAGAAAGGCTTGGTCACCGACGTCAGAATCGTCAGCGCGAATCCCCCACGTGTATTCGATCGCGAAGTTATCCGTGCGCTTTCGCAGTGGCGTTTCAAGGCCGAAGGCGAAAAGTACGAAGCCGAAGTCGAAGTCAACTTCGTATTGGAATAACGCGCCCGCGCCAGCGTGCTCAGTGGCCTGCCGCGCGATCGGACGGGACGTCTAGTTCGCGCGAGCGGCGTACACCAGCGAGGTCCACGCGGCGGCACCGCACAGAACGAGCAGCAGCGCCAAGTCGGCCAAGCCGAGCGGACGCCCGACCAGCAAGGCCACGCCGCTGCGGAACGCGTCGTCGAAGGCGCCCGGCATCGAAACCACCGCGCCAGCACCGGCCAGCAGCCAGAGCAGCACGATCACCGGCCGCCGCCATGCGGGCAGCGTCGGCGCGGCAGGAAGGCGGCCGATCACGCGCGCCGTGAAACCGTCGTCGGCGACATACGCGGCGCGATGCTCTTGCCCAGCCGCGGCGAGCGCGGCGTCGAGCCAGTCGGCAGTATCGATGGTGGGCGTATTCATGCTTGCGGACTCCATGCACCCAGGCGCGCCTTGAGCTTTTGCTTGGCCCGCAGGATATGCGTTTTCACCGTGCCGACCGGGCAGCCCAGCACATGCGCGGCTTCCTCGTGCGACAGGTCATTATGATAGCACTGCACGATGGCCGCCCGCTCTGCCTCGGAAAGGACCAGCATCGCCCGCTCGAGATCGATGTTCAGGGCCGCCTGCTGCGACATGCTCGGCGCTGCCGTATCCGGCACGGCCAGCAGCTCGCCGTCGGCGTCCTCGGGCATCGGAACTTCTTTCATCTTTCGCGCGTCGGCCAGAAAAACGTTGTAGGCGATCCGATAAAGCCAGGTAGAGAATTTGGCTTCCTGCCGAAACGACTTCAGATTGCGGTAAGCGAGCAAGAAAGTTTCCTGGGCCAGATCGTCGGCGTACGCGATGTTGCCCCCGGTCAGCCTGCGCAAGGTCGAGCGCACCGCGGATTGGTGCCGGCGCACCAGCTCGCCAAACGCGTGATGATCGTCATGGACGACTGCGCGGGCGATCAGCTTGGCGTCGCTGATCGGGTTGGACGACATCAGGATTGCCTGCCGGCGTACGCACGTCGTTCGTTCAACCTTTGCCGTCGCCTCCGGAGCCCCCGATGACGCGGCGCTCCAGATGCCGATCTTCCAGCCACCATAAAGCGACATAACCGGCACCGACGAAAAGCAGTACCAGGCCGACCCAGTTGGGCTCGGCGCTGTCGGTGATCGAGTACAGCGACAGCGCGAGTCCGATCGCAACCAGCAAGACACCCTTGCGCAGATCCGACCAGACGGCGCGGCGGCGCGACGCGACCGCCTGCGGAACAGCGGCGCCGATCGCCGCCGGCGCGGCTTGCGCGGGCGGCGTCCCCGCCATGACGGCATCGACCGCCTGTGCCGATGGCATGACGCCGCGCTCGGCGAGCTTCAGCACGGCGTCGTTCTGCAGGCGCGTCTTGCGCAGCTTGTACCAGATGATGCCGACCAGCAGGATGATCGGCGTGAGGAAGATCGAGCCGAGTACCAGGAACACGACCCCGACGATCCACGGTGCGATGTCCATTGCCTGCTTGAAGTCGAAATCGTCGAACTGAATGTGAGAGCGGCGCCGATCGGAAGGTGTTTCGTCGTCCGGCTCGTCGGCAGCTGTCGCGTCGGCGGCCGGCGGCGGCGATGCTTCGACGGGCGCCGCCGCAGGGGCGGGGGCCGGATGCGCCTTCTGCGCTGTGGCGGCGGCGCCCTTGGGTGCTTCGGCGGCAACGCCTCGGCCGGCGGCGAGGCACAGCATCGCGGCCAACACCGCGGCAAAAGCGATCGGCAGGGCACGGAAACGGGCAATCTGGCTGGGCATGCGCTCTCCGAAGGTATCGTGATTCATGGCCCTTAGATGGTGCGAGGTGGTGCGGCGGATTCACCATTTCCGGCGGGCGCCGCCCACTCCCGGCGGGGGTCGACCTGCATGCTATCATTGCCCGGATTTTCGGCCCCAACGTGGTAAAGCGCGACGCGAAAGCGATATGACGGCAACGACGCCAAGCCCAACTTCCCGCTCTCCGTGAGCCGACCAAGCCTCTTGCTTGCCGCCGCTGCTGTCGCAGCCGTGCTGCTGGCTCAGCCGCTGCGGGCAGCCGACGACGCGGTGACGCTCAACTTTGTCAACGCCGACATCGACGCCGTCATCCGGGCCGTCGGCGAAATGACCGGCCGGAACTTCGTGCTCGATCCGCGGGTGAAGGGTGTAGTCAACATCGTTTCCGCGACCCCGGTTCCACGCGCGCTGATCTACCCGACCCTGCTCTCGGCGCTGCGGCTGCAGGGATTGGCGGCGATCGAAAGCGGGGGTGTCACCAAGATCGTCCCCGAGGCCGAAGCCAAACAGCAAGGCATGCCGGTGGTCACAGGACCGGTCGGCAGCGCCGGCGGCGATCGCATGGTCACCGCTGTGTACATGCTGAAGTACGAGTCGGCGACCCAGCTGGTCAACGTGCTGCGGCCGCTGATCACCCCGAACAACGCGATCGCCGCCGTGCCCACCGCCAATGCGCTGGTGATCACCGACTATGCCGAGAACCTGAAGCGCATCGATCGGATCATCGCGTCGCTGGACGTGACCCCTGCCGGCGAGCCCATTGTCGTCCCGCTGCACAACGCCTCGGCGCTCGACATCGTGCCGATGCTGACTCGACTGCTCGCCGATACCGGGTCCGGCGCTGGAGCCGCGCCGGACACGCAGCAGCGGCTGACCTTGGTTGCCGACGCGCGCTCCAACAGCGTGCTGATTCGCGGCGAGAACGCCGCGCGTCTCGCGCGCGTGCGCGCGCTGATCGAAGGGCTCGATACCCCGGGACGCGCCGGCGGCAACATCTCGATCATCTACCTCAAGAACGCCGATGCGGTGCGCGTCGCCCGGACGCTGCGCGCGCTGTTCACCGGCGGTGGCGACGCGGGAGACGTGACCCCATCAACGTCGCTGGCGCCCAACGCCGGCGGCCTCGCTGCGGGCGGAATGACGACCGCGACTGCGACCGGTCCCGGCGCGACCGCTAGCGCGGGCGCAGCGCCGCCCAGCGGCAATGGCGCGGGCTTTGCCGCATCCGGGGTGACGATACAGGCGGACGCCGCCAACAACGCACTGCTGGTGATGGCATCGGAACCGCTGTACAACAACATTCGCGCCATCGTCGACAAGCTCGACGTCCGTCGTGCGCAGATCTATGTCGAAGCGCTGGTGGTCGAGGTCTCGGCCGACAAGGCCGCCGAATTCGGCATCCAGTGGAACATCCTCGACGCCAACAAGCTCAACAACGGAGCGACGCAAGTCGGCGGCGGCACCAACTTCGGCACGCGCGGCACCGGCACCAACATCATCGACGCGCAGGCAAACCTGGGCTCGGTGGGGCAGGGCCTGAATCTGGGCATCATCCGCGGCACGATCAACATCCCGGGGCTGGGGACCATCACCAATCTCGCGCTGCTTGCGCGCGCCTTGGGATCCGACGCGAACACCAACATCCTGTCGACGCCGAACCTGCTGACGCTCGACAACGAGCAGGCCAGTATCATCGTCGCCGAGAACGTGCCGTTCATCACCGGACAGTATGCGCAGACGGGGACGACCGCGACGGTGACGCCGTTCCAGACGATCGAGCGCAAGGACGTGGGCCTCATCCTCAGGGTCAAGCCGCAGATCACCGAAGGCGGCAGCGTCAAGCTGACGATCTACGAGGAAGTCTCCCGCATCGAAGACACGACCAACCCTGCCGGCATCATCACCAACAAGCGCTCGCTCGAATCGACGGTGATGGTCGACGACGGCCAGATCATCGTCCTGGGCGGATTAATCCAGGACAGCTACACCGACAGCACCAACAAGGTTCCCCTCGTCGGCGACGTTCCGGTCCTCGGCCAGCTCTTTCGTTACGACAACAGGCAGCGGATCAAGACCAACCTGATGGTCTTCCTCAAGCCGACCGTCGTGCGCACGAGCAGCGCCGGTACGGCGCTTACCGGCGACCGCTACGATTATTTGATCGGCGAGCAGCAGCGTCTCGCGCCCGGACAGCGGTTCTTCTGGCCCGACCAGACCGAGCCGCGACTACCGCCGATCACGCAGCCGCCGGCGCCGGTGGCGACACCGGCCGCACCATTACCCGGCGCGAAATAAGCGAAACGCGAGTGCGGCTCGCCATGTCGGCCCCGATCTCCAGCCCGTACGGAACGAACGCCGCGCCGGCAGCGCTCGCGCGCGTTCCGTACGCGTTCGCCCGCATGCATGGTGTGCTGCCGCTGAAGGACGAGGGCGACTCGGTCCTGGTGCTGGCGCGCAGTGACGCATCGGTCGAGGGGATCGCCGAGCTCAGCCGTGTTCTGCAACGGCCGCTGAAGACGTTGACGGTTAACGCCGAACGCTTCGCCGCCGAGCTCGCGACCGCTTACAACCAGGCGGCGCCGGTCACGCAGTTTTCGGGCGACCTCTCGGGCGACGCCGATCTCGCGCGGCTGCTGCAGGATATTCCGCAGGCCGAGGATCTGCTCGGCGCGACCTCCGATGCCCCGGTCATCCGGATGATCAACGCGCTGTTGCTGCAGGCGCTGCGCGAGCGCGCATCGGATCTGCACTTCGAGCCGTATGAAACGCGCTCGGTCGTCCGCTTCCGTGTCGATGGTGTGCTGCGCGACGTCGTCGAGCCGCCACGCGCGCTACACGCCGCGCTGGTGTCGCGGCTCAAGGTGATGGCGAGCCTCGACATCGCGGAGAAGCGGCTGCCGCAGGATGGACGGATGGCGCTGAAGCTCGGCGACAAGAGCGTCGACGTGCGCGTGTCGACCTTGCCGACCGGCCCGGGCGAGCGCGTCGTGTTGCGCCTGCTCGACAAGGACACGGCGCGGCTGGACCTGGCCGCGCTGGGGATGAGTGAGTCGACGCGCGACGCGATCGACGCTCTGATCCGCGAGCCGCACGGTATCGTGCTGGTCACCGGCCCGACCGGCTCGGGCAAGACGACGACGCTGTACGCGGCGATGTCGCGGCTGCCGCGCGGCGAGCTCAACGTGATGACCGCCGAGGACCCGATCGAGTTCGCGCTCGACGGCGTCGGTCAGACGCAGGTCAATCCGCGCATCGACTTCACGTTCGCACGGGCGCTGCGTTCGATCCTGCGTCAGGATCCCGACATCGTAATGATCGGCGAGATACGCGATCTGGAAACCGCGCAGATCGCCGTGCAGGCGAGCCTGACCGGCCACCTGGTCCTGGCGACCTTGCACACCAACGACGCGGTCAGCGCCGTGACCCGGCTCGCCGACATGGGCATCGAGACCTATCTGCTGGCATCGAGCCTGCTGGGCGTGCTCGCGCAGCGCCTGGTGCGCTGTCTTTGCCCCGCTTGTCGCACGGCATCGCCGCCGACACCCGGCGAAGCCCCGCTGTTGGCCGAGCTGGGCCTGCCGCCGGGATTGCCACTGTACCGGCCGGTCGGCTGTGCCGAATGCGGCGACTCCGGATATCGCGGCCGCACCGGAATCTACGAGCTGGTGCTGGTCGATGAAACGCTGCGCCGCCTGATCCACGATCACGCCGGCGAACCGGCGTTGCGCGAAGCATGCGCGCACGCCGGCGTGCGGAGCCTCCGCGGTGACGGCGCCCGGTGGCTCGCCGACGGGACGACGTCGCTCGCCGAGCTGCTGCGAGTGACTGGCGCCGGCTAAAGCGTTCGCTCGATGGCCCATCCGCCGAAATCGTATTTGCTCGATCAGCTGCGGGCACAGGCCGACTCGGTCAGCGCGCGGCGGGTCCAGGAGCAGCGGCTGTCGCGCGACGTCATCGATCGGGTAGACCGTCGCCTGCACGCGGTGTTCCAGTATTTCGACGAGGCTTGCAAGCTGCTGCAGGTGGTCGCGCCGCGCATCGAGCGCGAATTCGTGCTGCCTGACATCGCGCGCTATTCGGACATGGTGTTCGATCGCGGTCTGGTTATGTTCCGCAAGCAGCCGCTGCAGAAGCACGAGGTTTATGCCCATGTCGTCGTGTATTACACGCTGACCGGGCCGTCGCCGCCGCCGCTGCAAGTGGCGATGCGCCGCTCGGGCGAAATAGAGCGCGCGCTGATCACGGCCAATATCGAGTTCAGCTGTGAGTCGGATTCGACGGTGCGCGGCGCCGCGACGAAGAACACGATCCGGATAGCGCCAGGCATGCGCTGCGAGGTTCGTTTCGATCCCGATTTCGTCAACGAGAGCATCATCGTCACGTTGCGCAACGTCGACCGCTTCGAGCCGGTGGTCTTCGATTTCCATCCCGACGCACTGGAAACGCCGGTGCTCGACGACCTGGTCAACCTGATGCTGGGCAAGCCGAGCCAGTTTCTTCTGCGCGCGCCATTGCGCGGCTTCGGGCGCTAGCCGCGTCGCGGATTAGGGCCTAGACGGTGCCCTCGTTCCGCTACGAGGCAGTCGACGGCGCCGGGCGCGCGCAACGCGGCTTGCTCGATGCGGCCAGTGCGCGCGCCGTTCGCGACCAGCTGCGCGGAGACGGATTGTTCCCGACGGCGATCGAGCCGGCGGGAGCGGGGCGGTCCGCGCACGCCGCGACGACCCGGCTCGCGCCGCCGCTCCTGGCGCTGCTGACGCGCCAGCTGGCGACGCTGGTTGCGTCAGGCATGCCTCTCGACCAGGCGCTCGCCGCCGTCGCCGAGCAATCCGATCAACCGCGGGCGGCGCGCGTGCTCACCGCGATTCGGGAGCAGGTCGCCGCCGGCGAGCCGCTGGCGGCCGCGCTGTCGCGCTTTCCGCGCAGCTTTTCCGATCTTTACCGCGGCCTCGTCGCAGTCGGTGCCGAAAGCGGCCAGCTGGGCGGCGTGCTGAGCCGCCTCGCCGATTATCTCGAGGCGCGGCAGGTGCTTCGCGCGCAATTCACGGCCGCGCTGATCTATCCGGCGCTGATTACGGTGATCGCGCTTGCGGTCATCGCGACTTTGCTGCTCTATGTCGTGCCGCAGATCGTCGCCGTCTATCAGCAGAGCCGCCAGGCGTTGCCGTTCCTCACCCGCGCACTAATCGCCACCAGTGATTTTCTGCGCGCGACCGGCGTGTACTGGCTCGCGGCGGCCGCGTTGCTGGTCACCGGTGCGGTACTGCTGTTGCGCAACGAATCTTGGCGCGAGCGCTGGCATGCTCTGCTGCTGCGCGCACCTGTCGCGGGCAACGTCCTGCGCGGCCTCGATACCGCGCGTTTCGCGAGCACGCTGGCAATACTGACCGGTAGCGGCGCACCGCTGCTGCGCGCGCTGGAAACGGCGGCGGCGGTCGTCTGGGCGCGTCCGATGCGGCGGGCCGCCCAAGCCGCCGCAGGCCTGGTACGGGAAGGCGTATCGCTGGCGCGCGCGCTGGCGAGCCAGCGCATGTTTCCCCCGCTGCTGGTGCATCTGGTCGCCAACGGCGAGCAAAGCGGTCAGCTGCCCGCGATGCTCGACCGCGCCGCGCGCGAGCAGGAGCAGGATGTCGAACGCCGCCTGACCTGGCTCGCTGCGCTGGTGCAGCCGCTGCTGATCGTGTTCATGGGCGCGATCGTGCTGGTGCTGGTGCTCGCAGTCATGCTGCCTATCGTGTCGATGAATCAATTGATACGCTAGCTGTCACCGCGCGGACGCGCTTTTCTTCCTGCTGCGCCAGCGCCCACGCGACGTGCTCGCGCACCAGCGGCGCAGTATCGTCGCGTCGCGCGCCCAGCGCCACGACGATTGCCGCGTCATAGTCCGCATTGCCCAGGCCGACGGCCAGATTGCGCAGCCAGCGCGCGTAACCTATGCGGCGGATCGCGCTGCCTTCCATTCGCCGCTCGAATTCGTCCGACGTCCAGGCGAACAGCGCCGTGAGGTCGGCATCGTCGAGGCCGTTGCGCACGTCGAAGTCGTTAGCGCTCGCGGCTTGGGCGTATTTGTTCCATGGACACGCGAGCTGGCAGTCGTCGCAACCGTAGACCCGATTGCCGATCAACGGGCGCAAGGTTTCGGGAATGCTGCCCTTGAGCTCGATGGTCAGGTAGGAGATGCAGCGGCGCGCATCGAGCTCGTACGGCGCGACGATCGCGCCGGTCGGGCAGGCATCGATGCAGGCGCTGCAGCTGCCGCAATGCGCGCTGGCCGCGGGACTGAGCGGCAGCGGCAGGTCGGTGTAGATCTCGCCTAAGAAAAAGAACGAGCCGGCATCGCGTGTCAGCAGCAGCGTGTGCTTTCCGCGCCAGCCCAGGCCCGATTTGGCGGCGAGAGCGACCTCGAGCACCGGTGCGCTGTCGGTGAAGACGCGATAGCGAAAATCGCCGACGGTCTCGGCGATCCGTGCCGCCAGGCGCCCGAGCTTCCCGCGCAGCACCTTGTGGTAATCGCGGCCGAGTGCGTAGCGGGAGATGTACGCCTTGCTCGCGTCGGCCAGCGTCGCCGCTGCGTCGTGCGCGTCGGGCGATAGATAGTCGAGCCGCGCCGTGATTATGCGCAAGGTGCCCGGAACGAGCTCCGCCGGCCGGGCGCGGCGCACGCCATGGCGTGCCATATAATCCATCTCGCCATGGCGGCCCGCGTCGAGCCATGCGATCAGATGCGCTTCCTCGGCCTCGAGTCCGGTATCGGCGATTCCGATCTCGCCGAAACCCAGTTCGAGACCCCAGGCGCGGATGTCGCGTGCGAGTCCGGCGAAATCGGGCGCAGCGGCGCCGGGCGATGGGATGGCCAAGGCGAGTCCGGATTTTCCTTGAGCGCTCGCTGTGCTTTGGCGCGAGCACCGTTTCAACGATGACGACATTGCCTGTGTTGCGCAAGTCCTTGCCCGACGCCGACGCCACGATGCGCGCCGGCGCGGCGCTCGCGCCCGTGATGCGCGGAGGCATGGTCGTCACGCTGTCGGGCGAGCTCGGCGCAGGAAAAACAACGCTGGTCCGCGGGCTGTTGCACGGCCTGGGTTGGGCCGGACCGGTCAAAAGCCCGACCTACACGCTAGTTGAACATTATCTGATTTCGAGCTTATACTTCTATCACTTTGATTTTTATCGTTTCGATGAGCCCGCCGAATGGGAAGATTCCGGCTTTGCCGAGTACTTTCGCTCCGACGCGCTGTGCGTGATCGAATGGCCGGAAAGAGTTCGCGGCATGTTGCCACCCATCGATGTCGCGCTGACGCTGCGCTATCAGGGCGACGGTCGCGAACTTTTGCTCGCAGCGGACAGGCCGGCGGGTAGCGCATGTCTGGCCGCGTTCGCTTCGACCGTTCGATAACGCGAATTTCGCTGCAGCGGCGGCGTGTCTGCCAATGGCTGCTGCTGCCAGCCAGCCAATTACTGCTGCCGGGACTCTCGTCGGCCGGGACGGTCGCGTCAGCACGCATCTGGCCTGCGCAGGAATATACGCGGCTGATTCTCGAATCGTTGTCGCCGGTCGCGCATCAGATGATGCTGCTCAAGGATCCGCAGCGCCTGGTGCTCGATCTCGAAGGTGTCGAGCCGGACGGCGAGCTAGGGCAGCTTGCGCAGCGGCTGCGTCCGAACGATCCGCATATCCAGTCGATACGCGTGGCGCGCTTCAGGCCGGGGATCGTCCGCATCGTGCTCGATCTCAAAGACGAAGTTCAGCCGCAGATTTTTGCGCTGACGCCGGTCGGCGAGTATGGCCACCGCCTCGTGCTCGATCTTTATCCGCTGACGCCGCCCGACCCGCTGATGGCTCTGCTCGAGGGCGAAGCCAGGGGTAGCCCGCTGCCTAGCACGCCCGAAGCGCCGGCCGACAAGCCGCCGCTGCGCGGCCAGGGCAACGCCGTACCCGCATCGCGACGACCGATCATCATCGCGCTCGATCCCGGACACGGCGGCGAAGACCCGGGAGCGATCGGCCGCCGCGGCACGCGCGAAAAAAACGTGACGCTCGCGATCGCGCGCAAGATCCGGGCGTTGATCGACCGTGAGCCGGGCATGCGCACGATGCTGACCCGGGACGACGATTACTTCGTGCCGCTCAACGTCCGCGTGGAAAAGGCCCGCCGCGTGCGGGCCGACCTGTTCGTTTCGATTCACGCCGACGCATTCACTACGCCGAATGCGCGGGGCTCGTCGGTATTCGCGCTGTCCGAGCACGGCGCGACGAGCTCGGCGGCACGCTGGCTGGCGCAGCGTGAGAACGAAGCCGACCTGATCGGCGGCGTCAATCTCGACAACCGCGATCCGATCCTGGCCAAGACGCTGCTCGACCTGTCGCAGACGGCGCAGATCAACGACAGCCTTCGGGTCGGACGCTCGGTCCTCGATGGCATCGGCGCGATAAACTCCTTGCACAAAGGCAGCGTCGAGCAGGCGGGATTCGCGGTGCTCAAGGCGCCGGACATTCCGTCGATCCTGGTCGAGACGGCCTTTATTTCCAATCCCGACGAAGAGCTCAAATTGCGCAGCGACCAGCACCAGCAGCAGTTCGCCACGTCGATCGTCGGCGGCATCAAACGCTATTTCGCCCAGAACCCGGCGCTGGCGCGCGCGAAGCTGAGCTAGCGTTCCTCTTTCGCCGGACCATCACGTACAATCGTAAGCGATGGTCCGTTTCTTCCTCTGGTTTCTCGTTCTGCAAGCGGCGTTGTTCGGGCTGGAATTGACGCCGTGGGCGCAGCAATGGTTCGTCGTGCCATGGACGAACACGTTGGCCGCAATCAGCGCGGGCATCGTCCAGTTGTTCGACGCCCACGTGGTGGCGCACGGCAAGGTGCTGCAAAGCGCAAGCAACGGCTTCGCCGTATCGATCGAAGCCGGCTGTAACGGAATCGAGGCGACGATCGTGCTGGTGGCGGCGATCCTTGCCTTCCCGGCGTCGTGGAAGCGCAAGCTCGCCGGCCTCGGCATCGGGATCGTCGCCGTGCAGGGGCTCAATATCGTCCGGGTGATCAGCCTTTTCTACCTGGGGCAATGGAACTTCAGCGTCTTCGAGTGGGCGCACCTTTACGTCTGGCAGGCGCTGATCATGCTCGACGTGCTGGTCGTCTGGTTGCTTTGGGTACGCACTTTGCCGCAGCCCAATGCCGATCTACCGGCGGTCGTGGCTTGACTCGATGCCGTCCGGCTCGTTTGCGCGATTCGTCCTTCTGGTCTTCGCGTGGCTGGCGTGCATGTTGTTCGTCTGGTGGTTCGCATCTCCCGTGCTGGCTTGGCCGATCTCGCTGTTGGCCGAGATCGCCAGCCGGGTCGCACTTCCCGATCTCGTCCAGGCCATCGAGCAGCACGGCGACAAGATCACCTTCGTCACTTCGCTGCACGGCGCCAATGCCACCGTCGCCGCTGCGGCGGGTGGCCTGGTCTCGGACGACATCGATGTTCGGCATTTCACCTTCGGGCTGCCACTGCTGGCGGCGCTGATCCTCGCCGCAGGGGCGCCGCATCGCGCCCGCAACCTGCTGATCGGCTACGCGATCCTTCTACCTTTCCAGACCTGGGGCGTCATCGCTGAATTTCTTGAGGACATTGCGGTGGGATTCGGTCCCGGCGTCGCCTCGCAGACGGGGTTCAGTGCGTGGCAGCGCGAGGTGATCGCGTTCGGCTATCAGTTCGGGGCGCTGATCCTGCCGACGGTGGTGCCCGCCGTCGTGTGGGTGCTGATGCATCGACGCCTGCTCGAAGACTTCGTGCGCAAGCGCGCCCGCTAAAGTCGGCCCGCCGATTCGTCACACGGCGGCGTTCAACGTGAGATCGCGCGTTTTTTTCGTTCGAGCTCGCGCTGGCGCAGCACGCCGCGCTGCACTTTGCCCGTCGTCGTCATCGGCAGCGCGTCGATGAACTCGATCTCTTTCGGGTACTCGTACGGCGCCAGATGCTTGCGCACATGGTGCTGGATCGCCTCCTCGAGCGCGGGCGAGGGATCGTGTCCCGGCGCCAGGACGATATAAGCCTTGATGACGTTGCCTCGCGTCTCGTCGGGACTGGGCACGATCGCGGCGTTGGCCACGGCGGGGTGCCGCACCAGGCAGTTCTCGATCTCCGACGGACCGATGCGATAACCGGCGGCCTTGAACATGTCGTCGGACCGGCCCTGGTACCAGAGGTAACCATCGTCGTCCTGGGTGGCCAGATCGCCGGTATGGCACCAGGCACCGTTGAATTTTTTCGCCGTGCCTTCGGGATTCTTGAAATACTCGAGAAAGAACACCGGATCCGGCGCGCCGTCGGGAGCGATGCGGTTGACCGCCACCTCGCCCATCTCGCCGGCCGCCGATGGCTGGCCTTCGTCGTTGAGTACGGCGATGCGATGGCCGGGATAGGGACGCCCCATCGAACCCGGCTTGGCCGGCCACAGCGCGTGCGAATTGCCGACGATGTAATTCATCTCGGTCTGGCCGAACATCTCGTTGATCGTGAGGCCCAACGCCTCCTGCGCCCAACCGAATACCGTCGTCCCCACCGCCTCGCCGGCGCTCATCATGCTGCGCATTGCCACGTCGTAGCGTTCGCGCGGCTGCGGCACCGCTTTCATCATCATCTTCAGCGCGGTTGGAAACAGGAACGTATTGCGCACCCGGTATTTTGCCATCAGCGCGAGCGCGCGCTCCGGATCGAACCGGCCGCGGTAGCCTACGATGGGATAGCCGAAATACAGCGTCGGCAGCAGCGCGTCCATGAGGCCGCCGGTCCACGCCCAATCGGCCGGCGACCAGACGACGTCACCCGGCTGCGGGAACTCGTTGTGCGAGTAGACAAAACCGGGCAGGTTGCCGAGCAGGCATTGCTGCGGCATCAGCGCGCCCTTCGGCGGCCCCGTTGTGCCGCTGGTGTAGATAAGCAGCGCCGGATCGGTGGCGCGGGTCGCTACCGGCGAGAACCCGCTCGATGCCTTTTGCAGCAAGCGATCCCAGTCGAGCAGCCAGGATTCGTGCGCACCGGCGACGCCGATCGCGTGGTGCAGGCCCGGCAGCCGGTCGCGGATCGCCGAGAGATTGGGCAACGATGCCGGATCGACGATGGCAACGGCGGCTTCCGAATTCTGCAGCCGGTATTCCAGTGCGTCGGGTCCGAACAGAAACGACAAGGGAACCGCGACGGCACCCAGCTGATAACAGGCGATGTGGGCGATCGCGGTTTCGGGACGCTGCGGGAGCATGATCGCGACTTTGTCGCCGCGCCCGACGCCGAGGGCGACCAGCGCGTTCGCGCAGCGATTGGCCTGTTGCTGCAGATCCCAGAACGTCAGCGTCGCCGTCGCGCCGGACTCGTCTTCCCAGTACATCGCCGGACGCGTGCGATCGTTGGCGTGGCGAGTGCACACGGCCGCCGAGATGTTGAAGTCAGGCGGCACATTCCAGCGATGCCGCGCGCAGATCTCGCGATAGCGATCGACCGTCATCCGGCGCGCGGCTTCAGGCGGCCGCGCGTGCCGCGGTATCCTGCGATTCGATCGTCGCCCAGATCCAGTCCGGCTGCTGCTCGAGCAGACGACCGAATGCGATCTGCTGCGAAACCCGCGCGACGCTCATCTGCATGCGCTTTCCAGGCTGGTATTCGCCGGCCGGCACGATCAGCGTCTGGATCGTCGTCTCGCTGTCCCGCCGCCGCAGCGAAAGGAACAATCCCTGGAAGCGGCGACCGCTGACGGTCGGAACCTCGCCATCGACCGAATAGTCGGCATCGCCGCGTTTTTGCTCGAACAGCTCGACACCGACCAGATTGTTGGCGATCACCTGCAGCCCGATCTCGGCACGCTCGCTGGTCAGCCGCTTCATCCGCCGGACGATACCCAGCGTCCAAAGCGACTGGCCGTGCGCGCGGATCGCGACCAGCGTGCCCAGCGTGACCAAGTTGATCACGCTCATTGGCGCGACCAGCCGATAGCCGGTATGCGAGACGTCGCGAATATCCCAGGCGCCGCCCGGCGCCGCGTAGGTCGCGAGCAGTCGCCGCGCGACTTCCTGCGCGCGCGCATTCTCGTTGCGCATGTGGCCGAAAGTCGCGAGCTCGATTGAATCGTCGAAGTTCCCGAGCCGTTGCCGCTTATCGATCAGCGGATGCACCTCCTCGTCGCGCAGATAGCCCGCGATCTTGGTGAATCCCACGATCGCGTCGACCGCTCCGGACGCATTGATGCGCTCGCCGCGCCGCGTCACCGGGCGAAACTCCGGGTCCACCTGTGCGGCCAGCTTGGTCATCAGGTTGAGTTGCTCGGTCCGACGCAGCGTGCGGTCGGACAAGGGATCGCTGCGCACCTTCTGCTCGAGCACGACGACGTTCTGCATGAGCATCGCATGCAGCGGGCGCGTGTCGAGGAACAGCACGCGCCCCTCGAGCGGCTCGGGGCCGCGCCGCTTCATTCCGTGGCGCGCGCCCAGGTCGACATAGAAGCTCGTCACCGTGGACGATTCGACGTTCAGGCGAAGCGCCGCGCACCACTCGGACAACTGTTCGGCGACCCATTCGACATGGCGCGCCGAGAGGTTTCCGGCGTCCATCAGTTGTAGCAGCAATACGCGCAGGTATTCCTGCTCGATCGTCGTCAGCGCGCCGTCGGCCAGGGCGGCGATCGGATGGCGCTCGATCTCAATCGAACAGGCGATCTGAAACAGCGAGTGCAGGTCGGTCCAGCGCGCCGGAATCCATTGCTCATAGCGATACAGACGGATCTTGGCGTCGAGGCCGTGATGGATGATCTGCCGCGCGATCAGCTCGGGAAGGAGCGTCCGCCAGCGGTTGCTCTGGGCATGATCGCTGACTTCCCGTGCGAATGCCTGGTAGCAGAGCAGGAAACCCTGCGTCAGGTCGAACATCGCCTGCCAGAGCTGGCTTTCGACGCGGCTCGAGCGGCTGCCATGCTCGTGGTACTGCGAGGTCAGCGTGCGGCGCAGCGCCTCGCATTGGACGTCGAGCCGGAATACCGCCTCGAGGCGCGCCGGCGCGCGATTGGCATTGCGCTCCGACAGCGCGCCGAGCTCGGTGAGGATTGCCGAGTGCGCCGCCAGCGGGTCGTTCGCCGGAAAGGTCGTCAGCCACCGTTCGGCGGTTTTCGCATCCGCCAAGGGGTCCTTGATCGACTTGCCGAAACCGAACATTTCGAACGGACTTCCTCCGGCCGGTACGATATTTGCACTAGCCTGATTGTGGTGGGCAAATGAGCAAAGACTTGGCGGTAGAACTGTGCCGGAAGCCCTTGTTCGTAAAGCAGGATGATGGAGCAAAGCGGCAGCGGTAGCAATAAGGCGCTCCACGTGGCGATCAGGACTGACGTGCTGCGGCAGGCTATGCCGCGTTGCGACCAGCTGAAAACCACAACTTAAGTCCTTATAATTGTAACCAACAGGAAGCTGAGGTCTTGCCATGGGAATCCTAATCAAGGCGCCGACGCGCCGCAGCAGCCCGGGACTGCAGATCGCTGCCCCGGTGGCGGCGAGCGGCGATACGCGTAGCGCTTTGCACATCCGTGAAGTCGTGCGGATCACCGGCTTGCGGCGTGAGCAGCTGTATATGTGGCAGCGTCGCTACGGCTTTCCGCATCCGGCCCGCGACGGCTTCGGCGATCGGGTCTACCCGCCCGACCAGGTGGCCAGACTCAAGGTGATCAAGCAGCTGCTGTCCGAAGGCTGGCGCGCCGGGGCCGTCGTGCCGCTGGCCGAGCCGGCGTTGCAGTCAATGCTCGGCATCGCTGTCGCCGCTCCGGCTCCGCTTCCCGGCGAAATCGAGACGGCGGTGACACTGCTCGGCGAGCACCGTGTCGGCGAGTTGCAGAATCACCTGTCCAAGCTCCTGGTCGGACAGGGGCTGCGCCGCTTTCTCGAGCAAACGCTGATACCGCTGAACGAGGCCGTGCACGAACGCGTCGTGCGCGGGGAAATGCAGAACTTTCAGGAGCTTCGCTTTGCCGATCTCGCGCAGCGGCTGCTGCGCGACGTCACGCGGCTGGTGCGGCCGACGCGCGACGCGCGACAGATCCTGCTCGCGACCCCGCCCAACGACCCCAATCAGCTGGGCCTTGCGATTCTCGAGCTCCTGCTGTTCACCGAGGGCATCAACTGCCTGACGCTGGGCAGCGGCGTGCCTCCGCAGGAAGTGGCCGGTGCGGCTCGGGCGTACAAAGTCTGTCTGGCGATACTGCTTTTTGATCGCGGCATTTCGGGCAAGATCGCCGGGCAGGAAATTCGGTCGTTGCGCGCTGCGCTGCCTCCGGAGCTGCCGCTGGTGGTCAGCGGTCGCGCGGTCAACCTTCTGGCCAAGCCCATACCCGATGTGCGAACGGCCGCCGACTTCAGCTCCGTGATGGTCGCGATGCGGGAGCTGGGGGCTGTTGGCGGGGTAGCGCAAGTTCCGCAGCGTGCCTGATGGATTGATACTGCACTGGCCCTGGCGCGTCATCGCGCTGGTGCTGATCGCCGCGCTGGGCTACCTGGTCTGGCGCGGCTATCAGCAGCCGGAATTGATTCTCGACTTCGCCAACATGCGGTTCTGCTGAGTACGCCCGCTTAGCTTTCCTCGAAAAACGCCTTGAGCTTCCGGCGCTCGCGCTTCGTGGGCCGGCCCAGTCGCGTCGGCGTCGCCGTCGCGGCTGCCTTGCGGCGGACGATTTCCTCCGCGCGGGCGGCGATACTCTCCGGCGACTCGCGGTAGAGTCCGGCGGCATCGCACGCGTTGCCGCGCCGGTCCGAAAGCGCCATGACGACGATATCCCAGACCAGGCCTTCCTTGCGCAGCACGACCCGTTCGCCGATCGCGGCGCCACGCGAAGGCTTGATCCGCTGGTCGTCGACGCGAACGTGTCCGGCCGTGATCGCCAAGGCGGCGAGGCTGCGCGTGCGGTAGAAGCGCGCCGCCCACAGCCACTTGTCGAAGCGGGCCCGCGCCGTCGTGCCCGGGTCAATCGCTGCCGGCCTCACGATCCATCCAGTCCGCGGTGGCAGTCGCGTCGGCGAACGCTTCTTTTCGCAGCCCGGATGCGACCCGCCGGCGGTCCGCCTCGTCCTTGTTTTGCGACAGTTTGAGTTTGGCGTCGATGCGCTCGATCGCGATCTCGAATGCGACGATCGCGCCGACCATCGCGTCGAGCCGCGCACCTTCGAGCTGCAGCCGCCATGGCGTTGTCCTGCGGCCTTCGAAACGTTCGATCAATTGCTGCAATGTCGCCAGGGTTGCGGCGCGGTCGGCGACGACCTCGGCGCGGCCGAGGACGTGGACTACCGCATAGTTCCAGGTCGGTACCTGGCTTGCGGGCTCCGCGTACCAGGAGGGTGACACATAGGCATGCGGACCATGGAAGATCGCAAGCGTCGCGCCGTCGCCGAAATGACGCCAATGCGGATTGGCGCGCGCCATGTGGCCGATCAGGCTGCCATGCGGTCCGGGGGTAGACTGATGCAGCAGCGGCAGGTGGCTGACCTGCGGCTCGCCGGCGCCGGCGGTGATGAGCGTCGCGAACGGGTGCTCGTCGAAAAGCCGCGCGATCGCCGCCCGGTCGTCGCTCGCAAACGCCGGCGGGCGGTAGAGGCTCATCGCAGCGCCAACGTGTAGATCGTCAGCGGCAGCGCCGAATTCTTGTCGAACGTCGTGCCCGCGTCGATACCCGCCTTGGCGACCGCGCTGGCAGAGCGCAGGCGTCCGTATATGCTGTGCATCGCGCCGAGCGCGAAGTCGCGGCCCGATCCCACCGCCCAGAAGTGGTTGTACTCGAACACCTCGCGCATCGAGTAGACGCCGAAAATGCCGTGCGCGTTGGCGATCAACGCCGTCATCTGCGTCGATTCGTACGGGTCGTCTTCCTCCTCCTTCGGATTGAGGAAGTGCTGCTCCTTGAGGATAGGATGCAGCTTGCGAAAGGTCTCGAATATCGCGCGCCGCGTCGAAAAGTCCAGGTCCTCGTGCTTGGCCAGCAGGTTCTCGAACACCAGCTGGTGCGCGGCGCTGCCGCACAAGCCGATATAGGTGCCGCGATGATGGACGATTTTTTCGTAGGCGCGGTCGAAATAGGCCGAGAGCCGCGTATCGCCGAACGTCGTCAGCGAGTCGGCGGCGATGGCGATCTCCTTGTTCTTGCGGACGGCGACGAGTGTGGTCATGACGGAATCGAATCGAAACGGGGAACAGCGGATCGCAGGTGCACTGGGCGACCAGCGCATGTCGCAATTATAACGCCGCGGCGCCGGCGACCGTCCCGCGGCGCCATTGCAGCAGCGGCGCTCCCGACCTAGCGCGCGAATGGCTGGCTTGCCACGTCGGCGTCCGACGGCAGCATCGCCACCGGAGGCAGCGAGCGCGAATCCCAGGCGGCGATCGCCCAGCGCCAGAACGCCGCCACCGAGCGCGGCGGGCGCTGGGGGGCGGACTGACCGAGAAATTGCCAGGCGCGGAACAAGGCCGGAAGCGGGTCGTCGGGCAACTGCGCCGCGCCGGTTTCCTTCGATAGCTTCCGCCCGGATCCGTCGATGGCAATCGGATGGTGCAGGTAGGTCGGCGTCGCGAACCCGAGCTGGCGCTGCAGCCAGATCTGCCGCGGCGTCGACGCGAGCAAATCGGCGCCGCGCACGACGTCGGTGATTCCCTGCAACGCGTCGTCGACGACGACTGCGAGCTGATAGGCGAACAAGCCGTCGCCGCGCCTGACGACGAAATCGCCCACATCGCGATCCAGACGCTGTTGCTGTCTGCCCTGGAGGCGATCGCTGAATGCAACCGGCGCGTCATCTACGAGGACGCGCCACGCGCGTCCTTCGGTGCCTGCGACGGGGCGGCCCCGGCAGGTGCCCGGATAGACGCGCTCACCGGCAGGACCGGGTAGCGTCGCTTCGAGCTCGCGTCGCGTGCACGCGCAGGCGAACAACCGGCCCTGCTCGCGCAAGCGGTCGAGTGCCTGCGCATAGAGCGCGCCTCGCTCGCTTTGCTTGCACACCGGACCATCCCAGACGAAGCCGTACGTCGTGAGCGTGGCTGCAATCGCCTCGGCCGCACCGGCGCGCCGGCGCGTCAGGTCGACGTCCTCGATGCGCAGCAGCCATTCGCCGCCCTGTGCACGAGCATCGCAGTAGCTCGCGAGCGCTGCGATCAGCGAGCCGAAATGCAGCGCTCCGGTGGGCGAGGGTGCGAAACGGCCGCGATAGCGCGGCGGACTCACTTGGCGGCGCTGGCGCCGACCGCCGCGGTCGCCGGGCCGGCCGAGGCCGCGCTTTCTTTCGGCGGGTCCCAGCGCCACTTCGACAGCATCAGTCCGATCACGTGCGTCGGATAGTCGGCCTGCCCAAGGCTGCCGTTGTAGCGCCCCAGGGCGCGGAAATAATCGCCGTTCTCGCGACCCAGGTAATAGCGCAGGACCGTGCAGCCGTAGCGCAGGTTGGTACGCAAATGAAAAAGATCTTGGTCGGCGTTGCCGATGTTGTTCACCCAGAACGGCATCACCTGCATGTACCCGCGTGCTCCGGCGCCGGAAACGGCGAACTTGCGGAAGTTGCTTTCGTACTCGATCAGGCCGAGGACGAGTTGCGGGTCGAGTCCGGCGCGGCTTGCCTCGTACTGCACGGTGATCAGGAAGTCGCGGCGCGTCGGCCAATCCGGCATTTTCTTGACCAGCCGTGACGCCATGTCGGCGAGCCAGGCCCGGCCCTCGCCCTCGGTGGCAAACATCAGACGCGGCGCCGGAAAGTCACTGACGGCGCGGTGCAGCGAATTCTGCACGCTTGCGGACAGTGCTTCCTCGACCTGCGCGCCGGCGTGCGCGCCCGCCGGCGCCAGCAGCAGCGCGGCAAGGACGATGCCGACGTGACGCGCTCGCATTATCATCCGCAAAGCTTCGATTGCAGGAATGCCGCGGCATCGGCGAGCGGCACTGCCGTCGGTTGCGTCTCGCGCCGACCCTGGTATTCGACCTTGCCTTCTTTCAGGCCGCGATCGCCGATGGTGACGCGATGCGGGATGCCGATCAGCTCGAGGTCGGCGAACATCACGCCGGGGCGCTCGCCGCGGTCGTCGAGCAGCACCTCGATGCCTGCCGCCTCGAGTTCGCCATGCAGCTGCTCGGCGGCGGCGCGCACCGCGTCGCTGCGGTCGTACCCGATCGCCGCGATTGCGACGGTGAACGGGGCGAGCGGTTCGGGCCAGACGATGCCCTTGTCGTCGCAATGCTGCTCGATCGCAGCGGCGACGACGCGGGTCATGCCGATGCCGTAGCAGCCCATCTGCATCGGCTGTGGCTGACCCGCGGCGTCGAGAAACGTCGCTCCCATCGCCGCCGAATAGACGGTGCCCAGCGCAAAGACGTGACCGACCTCGATGCCCCGCGCGATCGCGAGGTCGCCCTGCCCGTCGGGCGAGGGATCGCCGGCGACCACGTTGCGGATGTCGGCGACACGGTCGGGCTCGCGGCAATCGCGTCCGAAATTGACGCCGCGCAGGTGGTAATCGGCCTCGTTGGCGCCGCAGACGAAGTCGCTCATCACGGCGACGGTGCGATCGGCGATCAGCGGCATGTCCTCGGCGATTCCGACGGGGCCGAGGTAGCCCGGAGCGCAGCCGGTCGCCGCCGTGATCTCCGCCTCGCTCGCCCAGCGGAATCCCTCGAGCCCGTCAAGCTTGCCGACCTTGACCTCGTTCAGGCTGTGATCGCCGCGCAGCAGCAGCATGTGCACCCTCCCGCCGGCGTGGAGCATGATGCATTTCACCGTGCGCCCCAGCGGCAGCTGCAATAACGCGGCGACGTCCTCGCAGGTCGACATGCCCGGTGTGGCCACCTTTTGCATCGGCTCGGCGGGTACCGCGCGATGGGCATGCGGCGCGACCGCTTCGGCGAGCTCGAGATTGGCGGCGTAATCCGAAGCCGGGCACCAGGCGATCGCGTCCTCGCCCGAATCGGCGAGCACCTGGAATTCGTCCGACGCGCTACCGCCGATCTGTCCGGTGTCCGCGGCGACCGCGCGGAACTGGAGTCCGAGCCGGGTGAATATGCGTGCGTACGCGTCGTACATCAGCCGGTACGATTGCAGCATGCCGGCGGTGTCGACATCGAACGAATACGCGTCCTTCATGATGAATTCGCGCGATCGCATCACGCCGAAGCGCGGGCGAACCTCGTCGCGAAACTTGACCTGGATATGGTAGAGGTTGACCGGCAGCTGCCGGTAGCTCTTCAGATCCTTGCGCGCGATGTCGGTGACTACCTCCTCGGACGTCGGCTGCATGATGAAATCGCGCTGATGACGATCCTTCAGGCGCAGCAGCTCGGGCCCGTACTTGTCCCAGCGTCCCGACTCCTGCCAGAGCTCGGCCGGCTGGATGACCGGCATCAGGAGCTCGATCGCGCCGGCCCGGTTCATCTCCTCGCGCACCACGGCTTCGACCTTGCGCAGAACACGCAGTCCCAGCGGCATCCAGGTGTAGATCCCGGCGGAAACCCGCTTGATCATGCCGGAGCGCAGCATCAGACGATGGCTGGCGAGCTCGGCCTCGGCAGGAGCTTCCTTGAGCGTCGAAAGAAAAAACCGCGATACGTGCATCGGCTGCCCGGGTTTTTGCAAACCACGCATTTTACGTGAAAGGCGCGATGGCTTCGCGCCCGGGCGGCGATGGGCCGACGCTGTACGCGCCGGACCGCGGGGTTCTAGCGCACGACGATGACCGGGACTTTGGAGTGCGTCAGCACCTTTTGTGTCTCGCTGCCCAGCAGCAGGGCCGAGACGCCGCGGCGACCGTGCGACGCCATCACGATCACATCGCTGCGATGCTTGCGGGCAGCGGCGAGAATCGCGTGCCATGGCGTCGAGTCGACCGCATGCGCGCGGTCGAATGCAACCCGTGCCGTCTTCGCTTTGGCCGCGATCGTGCCGAGGATCTTGTCGGCTTCCTCCTTGCAGATCGCCGCATACTCGCGACGCGACATCGGCTCGATGATCGTTCCTTCGGCGTACATCGGCAGCGGATAGTCGGCCGAAGCATAAAACGCCGTCAGCTTGGCGCCGAGCGCCTTGGCCAGCGCAATGGCGTGGGCGACGGCCTTGCCGGAAAGCCGCGTGCCGTCGGTCGCGACAAGGATGTTCTTGTACAAGGTCTGACCTCCGATAAGAAACGCGCCCGCATGCCCGCAATGCCACGGCGCCCGCTGCCAATTATGCGCCGCAGCGACGGGCTTGGACCGGTGATTTCGGCATGCGACAATCAAAAACTATGCAGATCGACGACCCGCGGGTGTTCGCAGCCAAGGCCGACTCCGCCCACGCGCCGCTGTTCGACATGGCCGAGGCGAGCCTCGCCGCCTCGAGCGCCGCGCGCGCCGACGAAATCGATCGGGTGCTCGCCAAGGCGCTGGCGCAGCGTCTGATCGCCGGCGAAGGATCGTTCGTCGCCGAGCTCCTCGCCGCGGCGCCCTCGGCGCCGGTGATGCGGCATCTGTGGCGCCGCTTGGTCGACGCCTGGCGCGAAGCATCGCGCGGCGAGGAAAGCGATCGGCTGACGGCGACGTTCTTTGCGATCCCGCTGGTTTTGGTTGCGGCGGGCAAGGACAGCGACGGCGAGATCGCCGGCGTGCTCGGCGATAGCGCAAGAGTCGCGGCGATCCTGCGCGAGCACCGCGCCCTCGGCGGCAGCGAGACGTTCGCGCTGGCTTCGCCGTTAGTCGCCTCCGACGCATTCGACCTCACCCGCCTGCCGCAGCTTCTCGCGTGGCAACGGCAAGCGGCCGACGGCGGCGTCGATCATCTCGATCTGCCTCCGACACCGATCGCGATCAAGGCCGCACAGGAAGGCGTGCACCTGCGCTTTCTGACCGGCGTGGCGCTCGCCGCGCCCGGTGTCGACCTGCTGGGCGAAAGCGATGCCGTTGCGGGTGCAATGGCCCTCGCGCAGGAGCTGGCCCGCCAGCTTGCCGGACCCGGCTATTCGGTGCTGGCGCTGCCTCGCAACGCCCAGTCGCCGCTGGCCGCCTTGCAACAGGGGCGCGCCGCGCAGCGGGACATCGGCGCGCAGCTTTTCGCCAGCAATGCGATTCGCCGCCTGCGCGCCAGCGTCGGCGAGCCCTCGGCGGTCATCAGCGCGCACCGCTGCGCAGGCGCGCCGGGCAGCGGCGAATTACGCCTGTCGCTGTCCAGCCCATTCGACCCACGCCAGGCCGAGGGCTTTCGCTGCCCGCTGTTTGCCGGCGATCGCGCCGCCGACGTGGCGCGGATGCTCGCCGACCTGATGCGCGATTGCCGGGTCACCGACGTGCAGGCGCTCCCCGGTGTGCATGGCGATCGCGACCAGGCAACCGGTCTCACCCTGCTGTTCAAGGCCGACGCGCTCGTCGAGACGCAGCCGCAGATCGTCCATTGAGCCAACGGATGCGCAAGCTCCAGGGGAATGCCGATCCGGCGGAGCGCTGCCACATCACGGTGGAAGAGGCGGTGCCGCTTTTGCCGATGCCGGACGGCAAGCGATCGGTCGCGCTGTTCGAGCACGGGACCTTGCAGGTCAAGCTCTACGCGCCTCGCGGCACCGACCCGCAGTCGCCGCACACTCGCGACGACTTCTATGTGATTGCGCGCGGCGGCGGATGGTTCGTCAATGGCGAGGTTCGCCATCGCGTCGCGCCGCACGACGTGCTGTTCATCGCGGCCGGCGTCGTGCATCGCTTCGACGCATTTTCCGACGACTTCCAGGCCTGGGTCTTATTCTATGGCCCGGAGGGCGGGGAAGCCGACGGCGCTTGAGTTTCAGCGCCTGGGCGTCCGGACGCTAGCGGCGCCTGATCTTGCCGATCCCGCTGATGTCCTGCTCGAGCCGCGGATTGCCGGCGTATTCGACCAGCCCGGCGCCGGAAATTTCGGCCTTGAGCGAGGTCTTCGCGTTGACGATCGCCTTGCCCGCACCGCTCACCTGCAGCGCGATGTTGTCGCTGACCAGGTCGGCGGCCAGATACGAGCCGGCGCCCGACAGGTCGATGTTCTGCTCGGCGACCTTGCCGGCAATCTCGGCTTTGATTGCGCCCGCACCATCCAGCCGCAGCCTGGTCGCCTGCAGGTCGCCGATCTTGAGCTTGCAGGCGCCGGCGAAATCGAGCCGCAGCTCGTTCGCCTTCAGGCTATCGGCGATGATGTTGACCGCGCCGGAGGCCTCGATCCGCTCGAGCTGGATCAGGTTGATCGTGATTCGCGGCGTGCGCGTGGCGCTGCCGCCGAAGATCCACTGCCACCAGTGGCTCTGGTCGACCAGGCTGATCCGCAGCGTCTTGCCGCGCACGTCGGTGCGAATCTGCTTCAGGCCCTGCGCGGTGGCCTCCAGGCTGAGCCCCTCGGTCGTGCCCTGTCGCAGCGTGATATCGGCCTGACCGTCGATTTCGATCCGCGAAAAGCCCGTCGCGGCACGGGTTTCGTGCAGGACCTCCGCGGCATAGGCCCCGCCGGCGGCAACAGCGGTCCAAAGCGCGGTAACAGCGATCAGCAGGGTCTTCAAAGCGGCTTCCCGAGGGTGGCAATACCGGTTGGATGCGCCGGGCACCGGCGGTGGATTCACCATCTGTAGCACCCGACGCCTCTAGCTCGCCTTGAAATCCGCCCGGTACCTGCGGGCGTTGTCGACATAATGATCGGCAATCCACCGGATCCGGGCGACCTCGTCGTCCTCGAGCGTGCGCACCACCTTGCCGGGCGAGCCCAGCACCAGCGATCGGTCGGGGATCGTCTTGCCCTCGGCGATCAATGTGTTGGCGCCGATCAGGCAGTCGCGGCCGACCCGGGCACCGTTGAGGATCACCGCCTTGATGCCGATCAGCGACCCTTCGCCGATCGTGCACCCATGCAGCATCACCAGGTGCCCGACTGACACCGAAGGACCCAGGGTCAGCGGAATGCCGGCGTCGGTGTGCAGCACCGAGCCGTCCTGGATGTTCGATCGAGCCCCGATTCGGATCGTGTCGTTGTCGCCGCGAATGACGACGTTGAACCACACCGAGGACTCGCTTTCGAGGACGACGTCGCCGATGACGGTGGCGTTGGGCGCGATGTAGTGTCCGCCGCCAATGAGCTGTACGTTGCGCGAACCCAGAGCGTAGAGCATCGAAGCATGGATAGGAGTAACGCGGCAATGATACGGCAAGGCCGCCTCGCCCCTTTTTTTTGAGCACTACAAGGATCTCGAGCCTGGCAAGTGGTCCGCGTCTCGAGTTGAGTCGGCGCCGACGAAGCCAAGGCCGAGATCGTCACGTCGCGCGTCACCAGGCAGCGCAGCTCAGACCGCGCTTCCACGCCGGTCCTTGGCGGCTGGCTTTCAGCGCTCCGACGGCGGGTCGGCGGTCCGTGGCGTGGCCGCCGTGTGCAGCAGCCGCGTGCCGGCCAAGCGGTCGTGCAGAAACTGCTGGTCCCGATCGACCAGCGCCCAGGCGTAGTTGACCATCAGCAGGGCAGCAGCCCAGCGGCGCAGCCCGTATGGGCGCAGGACCAGGTACGCGACGATCGTGCAGGCGGGCCCGATCCAGCCGCCAAGGTAGCGCAGCGCAGCGCGTCCCGGGCTCAACGGAGCGCCAGTGGCCGTCGACAGGGCGAGGCCCCAGGTGTGCATCGGCAGGCTGCGTCTGCCCCCGCTCCAGAGCGCGATGCAATAGGCCCCCAGGACGGTGAAAAGGCACGCGAAGGAAAGCGCGCGCGCACCCGCGCCGGGCAGGGCTAATGCAGGGCCGGCGGTCGTGGCGCCGGTCAGCGGAAGCAGGACCAGGCCGATGGCCACCGCCACTGCGCCCAGCAGCAGGCTTTCGTACAGGCTGGCAGCCAGACGCCGCGCGAGGCCGGCCTGCGGTCGATCGATCGCCGCCATCGCGCTCTTAGCGTCGTTCGATTATCGGTTGGTTGCGGGGGGCGCCGGCGCGGGTGTCTGCGGCGGTGCGGCCGCGGCCGCCGGCGGCTTGCCCATGGTGCTCCCGGTCTCGCTTCTGCCCGCGAGCTCGCGGCGCTTTTCCGGCGGCAGCTTCTGATATTCCTGCCATTTTTCCCGGACTGCTTGCCGCTTTTCCGGCGGCAGCTGTTTCAGCGACTTGTATTGCTCCCGGGCCACGCGCCGCTGGTCCGGCGTCAAGCTCGCCCAGGTGCCCATCTGCCGCTGGACCCGCTCCTGCTGCGCCGGAGGCATTTTCGGATAGCGCTGCGCGATGCCCAGCCACTTTTGCTTGCGCGGCGAATCGAGCTGATCCCACTGCGGGGCAAGCGGCGCGAGCGCGGCCCTGTTGGCCGGCGAGAGCTCGGCCCAAGTGGGCGAATGCAGGATGACCGGCCCGGCCAGGGCTGGCGCGCCGAAGCAAGCCGCAAGCAGCGCTGCGACGAGCAGGGCCGAAAGCGATGTCAGTTGTCGGTGCCGCGCTTCAGCCAAGCCGGAAATCCGCGGTCAAGATACGCTTCGATCGGCAAGTCCGAGGTCAGGATGGCCGCGTCCGTTTCTTCGATATCCCGCACTTGCTGCATGGATTGCCAGTATTGGAAGTAGAGCACCCCACCGACGATCAGCAGCACCCCGATCCAGACGCGTGCGTCGGTCAGGATGTGCCTCTTGCCGGGGCTGCCGCCGGCCCCACCGACACCGGCCAGCGCGAGCTCGGCCGCCCGCTCGGGCTCGGCGAGCGCCGCTAAGGCTTCCCGCCGGGCGACTTGCAGGCGGTAAGTCGTGCCAGACTTCAGCTCGGCCGCGGCGCGATCGAGGTAACCCATTATTTTTTTTGCGATTTCGCGTTCGTCATTCATAAGGAAATGCCTTTGGCCTTGAGCGTGTCGGCCAGCGCCCGTACCGCCCGCGAACAATGTGTCTTCACGCTGCCCTCGGAGCAGCCCATCGCCGCGGCGGCTTCTGCGACATCCAACTCTTCCCAGTAACGCAGCAGAAAGGCTTGCCGTTGACGCGCGGGAAGTCGTGACACCGCCTGCTCGATCAGCCCGACGACTTCGCCCTGCTCGACCTGGCTTGCTGGGTCGGCAGCGATATTAGAGTCCGACTTCGCCGCCATGGTTTCCAATGGGTCGTAGTCATCGTCTTTCTCGTCCTTTTGTCCGAACGCCGACAGCAAGGTCGTCCACGTCGAGCGGACTTTTTGCCGGCGGAAGTGGTCGTTTACGGTGTTCTGCAGGATGCGCTGGAACAGCATCGGCAGCTCGGCCAGAGGCTTGGCCGAGTATTTTTCGGTCAGTTTGAGCATCGCATCCTGAACGATGTCCAGCGCGGCATCCTCGTCCTTGACCGCAAACATCGCCTGCTTGAACGCGCGACGCTGCACTTCGGCGAGAAAGGTGGAGATTTCCTGGTAGGAGGCCAGTTCAGTCTTCCGGGCGCGGTGGCATCGTTGGATTATAAGCACAGCGCCACCTTCGCAGCCGCGGGCGAAAACGCCGAAAACGTTGACGAAAAGCGGGTGAGCCTTTACTGTTTCAGCCATCGGCCGCGGTTTCGGCCGATAAGAGCACTGCAAAATCGGCCGTTCGCATACCGGTCCGGCGGCGCCACAAGTGCCTCCGGCAACCCCTTCCGGGATGCGGCCGGCTTTGATCTGATCGCGGCTTTCTACCCGATTCAAGCCTTGGTCGGACGCGTTTACCCGTTTCGCGTCCACGCAGTCCGACGGCCCGGCGGTACGGCGGGCCGGGTGATGGCCACACAGCTTAAGCTGGGTGAAGCTAAGGGCATATCATGCAACTCACGGGTGCAGAAATCGTCATCCGCTGCCTGCAGGAGGAAGGCGTCGACTACGTCTTCGGCTATCCGGGCGGCGCGGTCCTCAACATTTACGACGAGCTGTTCAAGCAGGACAAGGTTAAGCACGTCCTGGTGCGGCACGAGCAGGGTGCGGTCCACGCGGCGGACGGCTATTCGCGCTCATCGCAGAAGGTCGGCGTCGCGCTGGTGACCTCGGGGCCAGGCGTGACCAACGCGGTCACCGGCATCGCCACCGCGTACATGGACTCGATCCCGCTGGTGATGCTGACCGGCCAAGTGCCGACGCACGCCATCGGCCAGGATGCCTTCCAGGAGTGCGACACCGTCGGCATCACGCGGCCATGCGTCAAGCACAACTTCCTGGTCAAGGACGTCAACGATCTTGCGTTGACGATCAAAAAGGCTTTTTATCTGGCGACGACCGGCCGGCCCGGCCCGGTGCTGGTCGACATTCCGAAGGACGTGACGCAGGCGAAGGCCGAATTCAGCTACCCGAAGACGGTGTCGCTGCGCTCGTACAACCCGGTGACGCGAGGCCACACCGGACAGATCAAGAAAGCGGTGCAACTGCTGCTCGAGGCCAAGCGGCCGATGGTGTATGCGGGCGGCGGCGTCGTTCTCAACAACGCCGCCCCGCAGCTGACCCGTCTGGTGCGACTGCTCGGTTTTCCCTGCACCAACACGCTGATGGGCCTGGGCGGATTCCCCGGCACCGACCCGCAATTCACCGGCATGCTCGGCATGCACGGCACTTACGAGTCGAACATGGCGATGCAGCATTGCGACGTGCTGCTGGCAGTCGGCGCGCGCTTTGACGATCGCGTCATCGGCGACCCCGCCAATTACCTTCGCACCGACCGCAAGATCATCCACATCGACATCGACCCATCGTCGATTTCCAAGCGGGTCAAGGTCGACGTTCCGATCGTCGGCTATGTCGGCGACGTGCTCGACGAGATGCTCAAGCTGATCGAATCGTCGGGCCAGCGGCCGGACGCCGCGGCGCTCAAGTCCTGGTGGTCCGAGATCAAGGAATGGCAGCGCAAGGATTGCCTCAACTATGACCGCAAGAGCGCGCTGATCAAGCCGCAGTTCGTGATCGAGAAGCTCTACGAGATAACCGGCGGCGATGCGTTCGTCACTTCGGATGTCGGGCAGCACCAGATGTGGGCCGCACAGTACTACAAGTTTGACAAGCCCCGGCGCTGGATCAATTCGGGCGGATTGGGCACGATGGGATTCGGCCTGCCCGCCGCGATGGGCGTGCAGCTCGTCAATCCCGGCGCAACGGTCGCCTGCGTCACCGGCGAGGCGTCGATACAGATGTGCATCCAGGAGCTGTCGACCTGCAAGCAATACCACCTGCCGATCAAGATCGTGAACCTGAACAACCGCTACATGGGCATGGTGCGGCAGTGGCAGCAGTTCTTCTACGGCAACCGGTACGCGGAATCGTACATGGACGCGCTGCCGGATTTCGTCAAGCTCGCCGAAGCCTATGGACACACCGGCGTCAAGGTCGAAAAGCCCGGCGACGTCGAAGGCGCGCTGAAGGATGCGTTCAAGCAGAAGGAGCGCCTGGTCTTTCTCGACTTCATCACCGATCAGACCGAGAACGTCTTTCCGATGGTCCCCGGCGGCAAGGGCCTGACCGAAATGATCCTCGCCGAAGAACTGTGAGGACAAGACGATGAGGCACATATTGTCGATTCTGGTCGAGAACGAAGCGGGCGCGCTGTCGCGCATCTCGGGCCTTTTTTCGGCGCGCGGCTACAACATCGAATCGCTGACAGTGGCGCCTACCGAGGACGCGACGATGTCGCGGATGACGATAGTCACCGTCGGCTCCGACGACGTGATCGAGCAGATCACCAAGCAGCTCAACAAGCTCGTCGAGGTCGTCAAGGTCATCGATCTGTCCGATGGCAACCATATCGAGCGCGAGTTGATGCTGGTCAAAGTTCGCGCCGCCGGCAAGGATCGCGACGAGATGAAACGGCTCGCCGAAATCTTTCGCGGCAGCATCCTCGACGTGACCGACAAGAGCTACACGATCGAACTGACCGGGACCGGCTCGAAGCTCGATGCCTTCCTGCAGGCGATCGAGCCGGGCGTGATCCTGGAAACGGTGCGCACCGGCGCATCGGGGATCGGTCGCGGCGAACGGATATTGCGGATTTGAAAAGGGAGGCAGGGCAATGATGAAGGTTTACTACGACAAGGACGCGGACCTCTCTCTGATCAAGGGAAAGAAGGTCGCGATCGTCGGCTATGGCTCGCAGGGTCATGCGCACGCGCAGAATCTGAACGATTCGGGAGTCAAGGTCACCGTCGGCTTGCGCAAGGGCGGCGCGTCGTGGGACAAGGTCAAGAAGGCCGGACTCAAGGTGGTACCGGTCGCCGACGCCGTCAAGGGCGCCGACTTCGTGATCATGCTGATGCCCGACGAGCACATCGCCGCCGTTTATCGCGACGAGGTCGAGCCGAACATCAAAAAGGGCGGAACGCTGGCGTTTGCTCACGGTTTCAACATCCATTACGGGCAGGTGCAGCCGCGCGCCGATCTCGACGTGGTCATGATCGCGCCGAAGGCGCCGGGCCACACGGTGCGTTCGACCTACGTGCAGGGCGGGGGGACGCCGATGCTGATCGCCGTGCATCGCGACGTCAGCCGCAAGGCGCGCGACCTGGCGCTTTCGTACGCTGCGGCCATCGGCGGCGCGCGCGCGGGCGTCATCGAGACCTCGTTCAAGGAGGAAACCGAGACCGATCTCTTCGGCGAGCAGGCAGTGCTGTGCGGCGGTTGCGTGGAGCTCGTCAAGGCGGGGTTCGAAACGCTGGTCGACGCCGGTTACGCTCCGGAGATGGCGTACTTCGAATGCCTGCACGAGCTGAAGCTGATCGTCGACCTGATGTACGAGGGCGGCATCGGCACGATGAATTATTCGATCTCGAACAACGCGGAGTACGGCGAATACGTGACCGGCCCGAAGATCATCACTGCCGAGACGAGGCAGGCGATGCGCGACGCGTTGGCGCGGATCCAGAGCGGCGAGTATGCGAAGGATTTCATCCTCGAAAGCCGGGCTGGTGCACCGATCTTGCTGTCGCGCCGGCGGATGACGAGCGAGCATCCGATCGAGCAGGTCGGAGGGAAGCTGCGCGAAATGATGCCGTGGATACGCAAGAACAAGCTGGTCGACCAGAGCCGCAACTGACGCTTCGGCGCCAGCGCGGTTGGGTCGGGCTGATCGCTCTGCTGCTGGCGCTGGTGATCGTCGCGGTGCTGGCGCGGACGGCGCTCAAGCGTTATGGCCTGCTGCCGTCCGATGCGGCGGCGAATGCCCCGACGCGCGAGCCAGCGGCCGCTGCACCGGGCGAAGCCGATCCTGCAACAACGACGCCGCGCAACGCGGTCGAGCGCGCCCGCGGCGTCGAAGCTGCGGTGCGCCAGCAAGCCGAGGATCTCGGCAAAAAGATCGACGACGCCGCGAAATAACATACCCAAGCGATGGGCAGCGACTATCCGCATCCGATCATCGCCCGCGAGGGCTGGCCGTTCATCGCGATCGGCGTCGTACTGGCGTTCGTGCTGTCGTATTTCGGCTTCTGGATTTTCGCCCTCGTCGCGTGGCTGGCGGTCGTGTTCATCGTTCAGTTTTTCCGCGATCCGCCGCGGGCCGTGCCGGCACAGTCGAACGCCGTGCTTTCGCCCGCCGATGGCAGGGTCATGTCGGTCGAGCGCGCGCGCGACCCTTATCTCGATCGCGACGCGCTCAAGCTCAGCGTATTCATGAACGTGTTCAACGTGCACTCGAACCGCAGCCCGGTCGATGGCGTTGTCAGGAATCGGTGGTATCACGCCGGCAGCTTCGTCAATGCGGCGCTGGACAAGGCATCGCTCGAGAACGAGCGCAACGCGCTGCATATCGTGACCACGACCGGCGTCGACGTCACCTGCGTGCAGATCGCCGGGCTGGTGGCTCGGCGGATCCTGTGCTACGTGGGTCCGGGCGACACACTCCGGCGCGGACAACGATACGGCTTCATTCGCTTCGGCTCACGGGTCGATGTCTACCTCCCCTCGACCGCCGCACCCCGGGTCGCTGTCGGCGATGTGGTCTACGCGACTTCGACGGTGCTCGCCGAGCTTGCGTGATGCGCCGGGCCCGGTCGCTCGCCCGCCGCCGCACGGCGAATTTGCGGGTGTGGACGGCAACTGCTAGTGTACCGAGTCGCAGGCTCCGCACGACTTCTGACTCGGTACACAAGGCGTCCGCATGGGGGATTTTCAGCAGGAACGTGCACTGATCAAGAACCGAGTGCGCCGTCGCGGCATCTTTCTGTTGCCGAATCTGTTCACGACAGCGGCGCTGTTCGCCGGGTTTTACGCGATCGTGCAAGCGATGAACGGCCGCTTCGATCAGTCGGCGGTCGCGATTTTCGTCGCGATGGTGCTGGACATGCTGGACGGCCGCGTTGCCCGGCTGACCAAGACGCAAAGCGCGTTCGGCGCCGAGTACGACAGCCTTTCGGACATGGTGTCTTTCGGCGCCGCGCCGGCGCTGATCGTCTACGAATGGGCACTGCGCGGCATGGGCAAGCTGGGCTGGTTCGTCGCGTTCCTGTACGTCGTCGGCGCGGCGCTGCGCCTGGCGCGCTTCAACACGATGCTCGACGTCGCCGACAAGCGCTACTTCCAGGGACTCCCCAGCCCGGCCGCGGCGGCGCTGGTCGCCGGCTTCGTCTGGATCGTCGATGACAACGGGATCGATCCGGAAGGTGTGCGCTGGGTTGCGTTGGGCCTCACCTTGTTCGCGGGCCTGACGATGGTCAGCAATTTCAAGTTCTACAGCTTCAAGACGATCAACCTTCGACGTACGGTGCCGTTTGCCGTCGTCCTTCTGCTTGCTTTCATTTTTGCGATAGCCACCTATCAGCCGGCGATCGTCGGCTTCGTCGGCTTCGTCGCTTACGCCTTGTCGGGCTACATCTGGTCGGGCTGGCTGGCGATCAGGCGCCGCCGCAGCAAAGTGGAGTAAAGCCTCGGCCACGCAAGCCGAATGCTTCGCGGCGCCAGAGCCGTTGCGCACCGCCGCAAATCCAGCTATAGTTATATTTATGAGCAGCCCGGCCCGTGCCTTCGCACTCCTTGCCCCGATCGCCATTCTCGGCGGTCTGCTGCTGCTGCGCCCCGCGCGCAGATAAACTTTCCCCCTCCTGTAGAGCAGTGTCCGCGCCACCCGAAGCCGGGTGACCTTTCTGCGTCAGACGCATTCGCGACGAGGACCGTCATGGAAGCTGATCCGTCAAAAAAGTACCGTCCGTTCCCTCCGATCGTTCTCCCCGATCGACGCTGGCCATCGCAAACGATCACCCGTCCGCCGATCTGGCTGTCGACCGATTTGCGCGACGGCAATCAGGCGCTGATCGAGCCGATGGATGCCGAGCGCAAGCTCCGCATGTTCCGGCAGCTGGTGAGGATCGGGTTCAAGGAAATCGAGGTCGGATTTCCTTCGGCGTCGCAGACCGATTTCGACTTTGTGCGCAAGCTCATCGAGGACGGCCTGATCCCGGACGACGTGACGATCCAGGTGCTCACCCAGTCGCGCGACGAGCTGATCCGGCGAACCTTTGACTCCGTCCGCGGCGCGAAGCGCGTGATCATGCACTTGTACAACCCGACGGCGCCGCTGTTCCGACGAGTCGTCTACGGCAAGGACAAGGCCGGCATCGTCGAGATTGCCGTCAACGGCACCGAGCTTTGCCGGCAGTGCGCCGCCGATCAGCCCGACGTCGACTGGCGCTACGAATATTCGCCGGAAACCTTCACGATGACCGAGCTCGACTTCGCCAAGGAGATCTGCGAGGCGGTCATGGACGTCTGGAAGCCGACACCGGCCAAGCCGATCATCCTCAACCTGCCGGCGACAGTCGAGGTCGCCACGCCGAACGTCTACGCCGATCAGATCGAGTGGATGCATCGCAATCTGTCGCGGCGCGACAGCGCGCTGTTGAGCCTGCATCCGCATAACGATCGCGGTACCGGTGTCGCGGCTGCGGAGCTCGCGGTCATGGCTGGCGCCGACCGCATCGAAGGTTGCCTGTTCGGCAACGGCGAGCGTACCGGCAACGTCTGCCTGGTCACGCTGGCGATGAACCTGTACTCGCAGGGCATCGATCCCGGACTCGATTTTTCCGACATGGGCGCGATCATCCGCACCGCCGAGCACTGCACCGATCTGCCGGTTCATCCGCGCCATCCGTACGCGGGCGAGCTGGTGTTCACCGCGTTTTCGGGCTCGCATCAGGATGCGATCAAGAAGGGACTCGCCGCGCAAAGCGCGGCCGAGGCGGCCGGCAGGCCGCTATGGGAAGTTCCGTATCTGCCGATCGACCCCGCCGACGTCGGCCGCACGTACGAAGCCGTCATTCGCGTCAACAGCCAATCGGGCAAGGGCGGCATCGCGTACCTGCTCGAGCGCGACTATGGCCTCGCGCTGCCGCGCCTGCTGCAGATCGAATTCAGCCAGGTCATCCAGCAGATCACCGACTCGACCGGCAAGGAGCTCTCCGCGTCCGAGATTCACCAGGCGTTCGAGCGCGAATACCTGCGGGCTGCGGCTCCGATCGCCTATGTCGATCATCGGGCGCAGCACAGCGCCGCCGACGGCTCGATCGAGCACCTGACGGCGCGCCTCAAGATCGGCGGAGTCGAAGCGGTGCTTTCCGGCGACGGCAATGGGCCGGTCGACGCATTCATCCGCGCGCTGCGCAACGCAACCGGCGTGGACGTGCACGTGCTCAACTACCACGAGCACGGCGTAGGCAGCGGCGAGGACGCGACCGCGGTCGCCTACGTGCAGCTTCGGGTGGGCACCGACCGGACCTGCTATGGCGTCGGCCTCGATCCGAATATCGTCACCGCGACGCTGCGCGCAGTGATCAGCGCCACCAATCGCGCCATCGAGTGCGGATGGGCCAGCCTGCCGCGTGCGAAGCAGGTCGCGAATGCCTGACGGCGGCTGTCGCGCTCTCGCCGCCTAGCGGGACGAATGCAGTCCCCGAGCGTCGGATCGCCGCCACCCGCCGGGGAGCAGTCGGCACTGCCCGCATCGATGCGATCATGCCGATTATCATCCGGCGCTAATCACTGCCGCGCTCGCCGCCGAAGGCGATCCGCGCTTTCGCGGCGAAATGTTTCGCGGCGCCTGCGGCACCAAGGTGCGCAACTTCCCGGCGTGGAGCGATTCCTCTGCCGCGCTGATCCATGGCCGGGCGCAGATGCTGGCTCACCATACGCTCTCGCGGAGACCGGTCTACGCGGACGACAGCTGGGGCAGCATCTATCGCAACGGTGACTACTGCATGCCTCACAGCCATCTGCGCTCGAATGCGAGCATCGTCTACATGCTCGATCCGGGCGACGACGATCCCGGCGAGCCGATGGCCGGCAGGCTTTGCTTCGCCGACCCACGCATTCCCGCCTGCTGCCCGCACGAGCCGGGTCGGGTGACCCAGCATCTGATTCCGACGATGGGCCCCGGCGCCATGATCATTTTCGCCAGCGACTATCTGCACAGCGTCAATCCCCACCGCGGACGGCGCCCGCGAGTCACGCTGTCGTGGAATATCACGCTCGAGCGTCTGCCGGGGCGCGCGGGAGAGGGCTGGGTCAAATAGCGGCACTCGAGCCGGCGCGCCTCGTTAGGTCGCGTTCTGGTATGCTTTCCGCGCTGCAACATGACCAGCGCGCCATCCTGGGAGGGCCAAGTCAACTTTCGCTTCACCGTTGACTTTAGGCCACGCCAAGCGGGATGGAAAGTTAACCTGACTCGCAGGCCTCTCGATGAGCGTTCGCCAATTCGGTCCCGGCATTGTGATTTCGGGCCCCGTCGGCCCCGGTTACGCCGAGATTCTGACACCCGAGGCGATGGCGTTCATCGCGCGCCTTCAGCGCGCTTTTGGCGGCCGCCGCGAAGAGCTGCTAGCCAGGCGTGCCGACCGCCAAGCGCAGTTCGACGCCGGCCAGCTCCCCGATTTCCTGCCCCAGACGCGCGCAATCCGCGACGCCAACTGGTCCTGCGCGCCGGTGCCGGCCGACATCGAGGATCGCCGGGTCGAGATCACCGGCCCNNGACCGCAAGATGATCATCAACGCGCTCAACTCCGGCGCAAACGTCTTCATGGCGGACTTCGAGGACGCCAACACGCCGAAGTGGGACAACAACATCCAGGGTCAGATCAACCTGCGCGATGCCGTCCGCAGGCAGATCGATTACGTGAGCCCGGAAGGCAAGGCGTACCGGCTGGACGACAAGACCGCCACGCTGTTCGTGCGGCCGCGCGGCTGGCATCTGCCCGAGAAGCACGTCCTTATCGACGGGGCCGCGGTTTCCGGCGGTCTGTTCGACTTCGCGCTATATTTTTTCCACAACGCGAAGGAGCTCATCGCCCGCGGCAGCGGACCGTATTTCTATCTGCCGAAGCTGGAGAGCCATCTGGAAGCGCGGCTGTGGAACGACATCTTCGTCATGGCGCAGGACGAGCTCGGTGTGCCGCGCGCGACGATCAAGGCGACGGTGCTGATCGAGACGATCCTGGCGGCGTTCGAAATGGACGAGATCCTGTACGAGCTTCGCGACCATTCGGCCGGCCTCAACTGCGGGCGCTGGGATTACATTTTTTCGTGCATCAAGAAGTTTCGCAACAATCACGATTTCTGCCTGGCCGATCGCGCGCTGGTGACAATGACGACGCACTTCATGCGCTCGTACGCCGAGCTTTGCATCAAGACCTGCCACCGGCGCGACATTCATGCGATGGGCGGCATGGCAGCGCAGATTCCGGTGAAGAACGACGAAAAGGCCAACGCCGAAGCCTTCGCGCGGGTCAAGGCGGATAAGGAGCGCGAGGCGACCTACGGGCACGACGGCACCTGGGTCGCCCATCCGGGCATGGTGCAGCTGGCCAAGGAAGCATTCGATAGGCTGATGCCGACGCCGAACCAGATCGCGCTGAAAAAACGCGACGACGTGAACGTCAGCGCGGCAGACCTGCTTCGCTTCGAGCCGGAAGGACCGATCACCGAAGCGGGCTTGCGGCTGAACATCAACGTCGCCATCCAGTACATCGGCGCGTGGCTCGCCGGCCAGGGTGCGGTACCGATCTACAACCTGATGGAGGATGCCGCGACCGCGGAGATCTCGCGCTCGCAGGTGTGGCAATGGATTCGTTCGTCGAAGGGCAAGCTCGACGACGGGCGCACGATCACCAAGCCGATGGTTGCCGCGATGATCCCCGAAGAAATGAACAAGATCCGGCAGCTGCTGGGCAGCGCTTTCGGCGAAGGCCGCTACGACGAGGCGGGCGCGATTTTCTCCGACTTGGTCAACGACGACAACTTCGTCGAATTCCTGACCCTTCCGGCATACGAACGCATCGACTAGGGCAGCTGCGCCTGGGGTGCGCGCGGATCGACCTCGATCACGCGCGCGACCGCGCCCCGGTCGATGCGTTGGACGAAATCCAGCACCGACTCGGCGCTGACGACGTCGATTTTCCCCGCCATGCGGCGGTCGAACGGCTGATCGTCAAAGGCGACGTTGACGCGGAAAAGCTCCGCGCCCAGTCGTTCGATGGCCGGCACATGCAGCGTGCTGGGACGAAAGCCCTTTTCGCGCAACCAAGCCTGTGCTTCGCCGCGGTTGCCGATCGGCCGTTCGGCGAGCGCATCGGCCAACGTCTCCAGCAGCCATTGATTCGAGTTCTGATAACGGGTCGCGAACGGGTAGGCCACCAGGTTGTAGCGCGACTCGTGGAGACGGCCGCCGCGCCCCGCCGCGAGGACTTCGGCGATCCGGCGCTGGACCTCGGGCGATGGAATGACGACTTTCGCCTGGTACGAAGCTTTTGCCGTCTGCGCGACATCGATTTTTTCGAGCTTGCCAGGTTGTCGCGCAGCAGTGCGGACGAGGTTCGCGAAATGACCGACAAGCAGGAGACGGCGCTGGCCAGGGATGCGAAGCTCCTTGGTGTGTTCTATCTGTTGCTGAGCGACTGGAAAGCGGCCGACATCGTCTCCCGTTATGAGCTTTCGCGCGCCGAGTTGACGCGGCTTCTGGTTCGGCTGGATCGTCTGGGCCTGATCGAACTGCTGCCACAGGATCGGGTTCGGCTGAAGGTGCGGAATCTTCTTCGCCTGCATCCGGGCGGCCCGATCCATGCGGTCCACGGCAGACGCGTCGTGGGCGAATTCATCGCAGCCAAGTTCGCGCGCGGCGGCAGCCTGTTCCGGTTCGAATATCGCGAGCTGTCGAAGGCCTCGTTCGAGTTGCTCCAGCGAAAGCTCGAGCGCCTTGCGACTGAGTTTCTGGAGCTCGCCGACCTGGACAGCACGCTCCCTTCGGACCGCCGCGCGACCACCGGCATGCTTCTCGCGATGCGGCCATGGTCGCTGTCGATAGTGACCGGCCTGAAGGAGCGCGGCGAGGCTCGCTAGCGGCGCGCATCGGTCGATCGGGGCTTGCCGTTCCGGTCGGACGACGTCAGTCGATCCGGCAGGCCGTCTCGAATGCGAGACGAGGCGCGCGGGCACGAAGCTTTACCGGGTCGCCGTAGCCGAGATTGCACAGAAAATTCGACCTGATCGTTCCGCCGGGGAAGAATTCGGCGTCGATCTTGCCATTGTCGAAGCCCGACATCGGTCCGCAATCGAGGCCGAGGGCGCGCGCCGCCACGATCAGATAAGCGCCCTGCAGCGAGCCATTGCGAAACGCCGTGCTGCGGATCAACTCGGGCTTGCCGGCGAAGGCGCTGCGCGCGTCGGCCTGCGGCGCCAAGATCGGCAACTTTTCGTAGAATTCGAGATCGTATCCGATGATCGCGGTCGCCGGCGCCGCCATTGTCTGTTTGACGTTGCCGGCGTCGAGAGCGGGCTCGAGGCGCGCCTTCGCCTGCGGCGTCTTGACGAAAACAATGCGCGCCGGACAGCAGTTGGACGACGTCGGACCCCACTTCATCAACTCGTAGATCGCGCGCAGGGTTTCGTCGCCGACAGGCTGATCGCGCCACGCGCGGTAAGTCCGCGCCGTGCGGAACAGTTGATCGAGTGCGGCATCGTCTAGCGTCATGGTTTTTTCCCGATTGGGGACGGTTGGTTCGACACCCCCGCCGGCGCAGTGTGGCCGATGAGCGAAGCGGCGCAAGCTGATTGACAATATCTATCGAAAACATTGATTCAATCAATTGGACGTATGAGACGAGCCCGCGTACATTGATTTCGTCCCGGTTCGCTACCGCGTTTTGGCTGTTGGCCGGCATATCCACGAGGAGAGTGCGATGAATCTCAAGGGCAGCAAGACTCACGACAATCTCAAGGCCGCGTTCGCCGGCGAATCGCAGGCGAACCGGCGTTATCTCTACTTCGCCAGCAAGGCCGACGTCGAAGGTCAGAACGACATTGCGGCCGTCTTTCGCTCGACGGCCGAAGGCGAGACCGGGCACGCCCATGGACACCTCGATTACCTGTCCGGTGTCGGCGATCCCGCGACCGACCTGCCGATTGGCTCGAGCCGTCTGAATCTCAAGGCGGCGATTGCCGGCGAAACGCACGAATACACCGACATGTATCCGGGCATGGCGAAGTCGGCGCGGAGCGAAGGCTTCGAGGAAATCGCCGACTGGTTCGAGACGCTCGCAAAGGCGGAACGCTCGCATGCCAATCGGTTCCAGAAAGCACTCGACGCTCTCGCCGACTGATCTGTCTCACGTTTGAGCGGCGCGAGACGCGCCGCTCAACGTGATGGGCGCCCGCGTTGGAGCGTCGCCGGCGCCGCTCAACGCTGGTCATTGCGTCACGGCGAGGCCTACCGATCGTTTGCTAACGAGCGGAGCGCCGTGACGCAATAACTTAGTGCTCGACAACCGGACATCCTCGATGACCCAGCGCGAAGGCAGCCTCGAAGCTCCGATCCGGCATCCGATCGACTGGAAGAATCCGGAGTACTACGACGAAGCGTCGGCCGAAAAGGAGCTCGACCGGATCTTCAACATCTGCCACGGTTGCCGCCGCTGCGTAAGCCTCTGCAACGCCTTTCCAACGCTGTTCGACCTGATCGACGAAAGCAAGACCGGCGAAATCGACGGCGTCGCCAAAACCGACTTCGGCAAGGTCGTCGACCAGTGCTATCTGTGCGACCTCTGCTACATGACCAAGTGTCCGTACGTGCCGCCGCATCCGTGGAACGTCGATTTTCCGCATCTGATGCTGCGCGCCAAGGCACAGAAGTTCAAGCGCGGAGAAACCCGTTTCCGCGATCGGCTGCTGACCAGCACCGACCGGCTCGGCAAGCTCGCCACGATTCCGGTCGTCGTCCAGGCGGTGAACAAGGCGAACCGCACGCCGACTGCGCGCAAGGCCATGGACAGGATGCTGGGCGTGCACCGAGACCGCCGGCTGCCGCCGTACGCCACACGCCGCTTTGATCGGTTGGCGCCCGACTCGAAGGACTGGCCGGTCAGGAACGGCGAGCGCACGCCGGGAAAAGTGGCGATCTTTTCGACCTGCTACGTCAACTACAACGAGCCCGGTATCGGGCTCGACCTGATCGCGATCCTCGAGCACAACGAGATTCCGTACACGATCGTCGAGAAGGAAGTGTGCTGCGGCATGCCCAAGCTGGAGCTGGGCGACTTCGACGCGGTCGAGAAGCTCAAGGCGGTCAACATGTCGCGCCTTTCGGCGATGGCGCGCGACGGCTATGCGATTCTGACCGCGGTGCCGTCGTGCACGTTGATGTTCAAAAGCGAGTTGCCGCTCCTGTTCGCCGGGGACGCCGATACCCGAGCCGTTTCCGAAGCGATGTTCGATCCGTTCGAGTACCTGGTGTTGCGCGACCGGGACGGCTTGCTGAAACGGGAATTCAAGACCGGGCTCGGCAAGGTCAGTTATCACATCCCCTGCCACTCGCGCGTCCAGAACGTCGGCCAGAAGACACGCGAGGTGCTGGAATGGGTGCCGCAAACGACGGTGACGACGGTCGAGCGTTGCAGCGGCCACGATGGAACCTGGGGGGTCAAAAGCGAGTTCTACCAGGCATCGATGAAAATCGGCAGGCCGGTGTTTCGGCAGATGGGTGAGAATGACCCCGACTACGTCAGCTCGGATTGTCCGATCGCCGGCACGGCAATCCTCGAGGGGATCGAGCAGGCGCAGCAGGCGACGCGCGCGCAGAAGCTCCACCCGCTGACGCTGGTGCGCATCGCCTACGGACTGCCGGGAACGATCGAGGACGCACGATGAAGAAAGTCGAGACGCGGCGCATCCCGCGCATCACGCGCGAGAGCCTCCTTACGCTCGAAGCGTACGCGAAGACGCGCAACGAGTTCCGGGCGAAGGTCATCGCCCACAAGAAAAACCGCACCGTGCACCTAGGCGAGCACCTGACCTTGCTGTTCGAAGACGAGCTGACGATACGCTATCAGATTCAGGAAATGCTTCGCATCGAAAAGACGTTCGACGAGAGCGGCATTCAGGACGAGCTCGACGCCTACATCCCGCTGGTCCCGGACGGCCATAACTGGAAGGCGACGCTGCTGGTCGAATACGAGGACGTGGACGAGCGGAAGGCTGCATTGGCCCGGCTCAAGGGCATCGAGGACAGGGTCTGGGTGCAGGTCGAGGGCGCGGCACGTGTGTACGCAATTGCTGACGAAGACCTCGAACGCGAAAACGAAACGAAGACCTCGTCGGTGCATTTCGTGCGCTTCGAGCTGACGCCGGAAATGATCGCCGCGGTCAAGTACGGTGTCGGTGTGTCGATCGGCATCGACCACCCGGCCTATACGTTTACGCTGCCGGCCGTTTCCGACGCAACGCGTCGCACGCTGGTGGACGACCTCGCCTGACCGGCGCAACGGTAAGGCCAGCAACTGGCGACTAGCGGACCTATCGGTCGGCCGTCGAGTCTTCCGCCGGCAATCCGGCGCCCGGTGATCCGCCGATCCGCAACTCCCAGACGTCGCGGCTGAGGCCGCGCACGCAAAACGCTTCGACCTGCCCGCGATGCTCGCGCATGACGGTGCGCAGCAGCGTGAATCCGCATTTCTCCAGGATCCGCGCTGACGCGGGATTGCGCTCGAGGTGCGAGGCGGTCAGCGTCTCGCAATCGAGGTAGCCGAATGCAAGTGCCGTGATCGCCATCGTCGCGGCGGTAGCATAACCGTGGCCCCAGTACGGCCGGCCGATCCAGTAGCCGATGCTGTCGTGAAGATCGGCCACCGGCCGCAGAGTGATGGCGCCGATCAGCGCGGCTCCGTCGGTGCGGGTGATCGCATACGTGTACAGCGTGCCACGCTGACGGTCGGCGTCATGCGTTGCAATCCAGGCTGTGGCGGCGCCGGGAGAATACGGAAGCGGAATCGAGGCCGTCGGCTCCGCGACTTGCGCGTCGGCGACGAGCGCTTGAACGCCCGGCGCATCGGCAGGCGTGAACAGGCGCAGCAGGACAGGATGCGAAGTAACGCGGTCCGGCAGCAATGAATCAGTCGCGGAAGTTGCCGAACTGCAGTGGAAAATCGGTAATCGACTTCTTGACTGCGGCGATCGCATTCTGCAATTCGTCGCGCTTGGCGCTCGATACGCGCACGGCGTCACCCTGGATGCTCGCCTGGACCTTGAGCTTGCTGTCCTTGAGCATCTTGACGATTTTTTTCGACAGCTCCTGCTCGACGCCGACGCGAATCGTCACCACCTGTTTGACCTTGTCGCCGCCCATTTTTTCGGTGTTGCCGAATTTCAGCGAGCGCACGTCGACCTGTCGCTTGGTGAGCTTGCCCAGCAGCACATCGGTGACCTGCTTGAGCTTGAAGTCGTCGTCGGCGAACAGCGTCAGCTCCTTATCCTTGTGCTCGACGCGTGCATCCGAGCCCTTGAAGTCGAAGCGCGTCGAAATCTCCTTGTTCGCCTGGTCGACGGCATTCCTGACTTCAACCTGATTGACTTCGGAAACGATGTCGAATGACGGCATGATTTACCTCCTGCGCGCGAGCTTCGCCTCGATGCGCAGGCGCAAGGCGTTGAGCTTGATGAATCCGGCAGCGTCCTTCTGATCATAGGCGCCGCGGTCGTCCTCGAAAGTTGCGATCGTCGTGTCGAACAGCGAGTCGGTCCTGGACTCGCGGCCGACGACGTCGACGTTGCCCTTGTACAGCTTGACGCGCACCTTTCCGTTCACCGTCGCCTGCGAGGCGTCGATCATCGTCTGGAGCATCTTGCGCTCGGGTGACCACCAGTAGCCGTTGTAGATGAGGCTTGCGTAGCGCGGCATCAGCTCGTCCTTCAGATGCGCGACTTCCCGGTCAAGACAGATCGATTCGATCGCCCGATGGGCGCGCAGCATGATCGTCCCGCCCGGCGTTTCGTAGCAGCCGCGCGATTTCATGCCGACGTAGCGATTCTCGACCAGGTCGAGCCTGCCTATCCCGTGCCCGCCGCCGATGCGATTGAGCTCGGAGAGCGCCTGCGCCGCAGTCATCCTGGCGCCGTCGATCGCGACGATGTCGCCGCCCTCGTAGTCGAGCTCCAGATATTGTGGCGCGTCGGGCGCCTTTTCCGGCGACACCGTCCAGCGCCACATGTCTGCTTCGGCTTCGCGAGCCGGGTCTTCGAGCGCCCGGCCTTCGTAGCTGATATGCAGCAGGTTGGCATCCATCGAGTAGGGGCTTCCGCCGGCCTTGTGCTTCATCTCGATCGGAATGCCGTGGCCTTCCGCATAGGCGAGCAGCTTTTCGCGCGACGTCAGATCCCATTCGCGCCAGGGGGCGATGACGCGAATGTCCGGTTCCAGCGCGTAATAGCCAAGCTCGAAGCGGACCTGGTCGTTGCCCTTGCCGGTGGCGCCGTGCGACACGGCGTCGGCGCCGGTTTCGCGCGCGATCTCGATCTGGCGCTTGGCGATCAGCGGGCGCGCGATCGAGGTGCCCAGCAGGTATTCGCCTTCGTAGACCGCATTGGCGCGAAACATCGGGAAGACGAAGTCGCGCACGAACTCCTCGCGCAGGTCGTCGACGTAGATCTGCCTGACGCCGGCGGCCGCCGCCTTGGCGCGCGCCGGCCCGAGCTCCTCACCCTGGCCTATGTCGGCGGTGAAGGTGACGACTTCGCAACCGTAGGTATCCTGCAGCCACTTCAGGATCACCGAGGTGTCGAGGCCGCCGGAATACGCAAGCACTACTTTCTTGACGTCGTACATCGGTCGCGCCCTGTTGCAATCGTGGGTTCGAGAAGGGGTTCCGGATCGGGACGCTAGTCGATCCTGGCGCCGGTTTTAGCGATCACCGGCGCCCACTTGTCCGAATCGCTCTTGATCAGCCGGGCGAAGTCCTCGGGCGTTCCGCCGATGAGCTCGAAGCCTTGCGCATTCAGCTTGGACCTGACCTCGGGATCCCTGAGGATCGCATTGATCTCGGTATTAAGACGCTGCACGATCGCCGCAGGCGTGGCCGCAGCGACCAGTACGCCGTTCCAGGCCAGCGCCTCGAATCCGGGGTAGCCGGCTTCGGCAATCGTCGGAATCTCGGGACTCAGCGCGAAACGCTTGGCCGTCGTCACCGCCAGCGCGCGAAGCTTCCCTGCCTGGATCTGCGCCTGCAAGGGCGGCATGACGGCGAACATCATCTGCGTTTCGCCCTGGATCGTCGCGGTGACCGCAGGCGGAGATCCGTTGAACGGCACGTGCACGATGTCGATGCCGGCTTCGGACTTCAAGAGCTCCATCGTGAGGTGCGACGAGCTGCCGTTGCCAACCGAGGCGTAGTTGAGCTTGCCCGGATTGGCCTTGGCGTAGGCGACGAGCTCCTTGACCGAGTGGATCGGCAGCGCCGCAGTGATCGCCAGCACGTTGGGTTGGCTGGACGTGATGATGACGGGCGCCAGGTCCTTCTGCGGATCGTACGGCAGATGTGAATAAAGATGCGGACCGAACGACAGCGGGCCGTTGAACGAGATCACCATCGTGTAGCCGTCGGGGGCTGATTTGGCGACCAGATCGGTCGCCAAGGTGCCGCCGGCTCCGGGCCGGTCGTCGACGATGATCGGCTGGCCGAGCCTGTCCTTGAGCTTGTCGCCGATGATCCGCGCCAGCACGTCGAGCGAGCTGCCCGCTGGCGCGGGGACGATAAATTTGATCGGCTTATCGGGCCACGCTTGCGCTGCGGCGCCCCCGGCGGCAAGGACCGCGGCGGCGACCATCGCTGCGAACAGGAAGCGCGGAAACGACATCATGCTTGCTCCTTCATGGGCACGCGGACGGCCGGTCACGGGTGTGCCGCGTCGTCGATGCGCCCGCAGACCAGATATTCCAGCAGCGCCTTTTGCGCGTGCAACCGATTCTCTGCCTCGTCCCAGACGACGCTTTGCGGCCCGTCGAGCACCTCGGCCGCAACTTCCTCGCCGCGGTGCGCCGGCAGGCAATGCATGAACAGCGCGTCGGGCTGCGCGCGCGACATCATCGCCGCGTCAACCTTCCATTGCGCGAAGGCCTGGCGGCGCTGGTCGTTCTCGGCCTCGAACCCCATGCTGGTCCATACGTCGGTCGTCACCAGATGCGCGCCGGCACACGCCTCGGCCGGGTCGGAGAACGATTCGTAGTGGCGATTGCCGCGGGCGTCCGGGCCGTCGGGCGCAACTTCATATCCGGGCGGCGTCGACACGTGAACGGCGAAGTCGAACACCATCGCCGCCTGCAGCCAGGTGTTGCAGACGTTGTTGGAATCGCCGACCCAAGCCACGGTCTTGCCCTGGATCGAGCCGCGATGCTCGATGAAGGTGTAGATGTCGGCCAGGATCTGGCACGGGTGATATTCGTTGGTCAGTCCGTTGATCACCGGCACCCGCGAGTGTGCGGCGAAGCGCTCGATGATCGGCTGCTCGAACGTGCGGATCATCACGACGTCGACCATGCGCGAAATGACGCGGGCGAGGTCTTCGATCGGCTCGCCGCGCGAAAGCTGCGTGTCGCCGCGGTTCAGGTTGATCGCGATGCCGCCGAGCTGGTTCATCCCGGCCTCGAACGATACGCGCGTGCGGGTCGATGCCTTTTCGAACACCATCGCGAGCGTGCGGTCGCGCAGCGGCTGGTAGATTTCGTAGCGTTTGAAGCGATCCTTGATCCAGCGCGTGCGGGCGAACAGGTAGTCGAGCTCGTCGCGGCTGAAATCCTTGAGCTGCAGAAAATGCTTCGGCGGCATGCGGTCCGGGACCCCGACAACGCCAAAAAGTCGGGCTGCCGGGAATCGAAAGGCCATTAAAACAAGATTTTAGCACAAGACAGCCCAAGGACCGGGCGATGGATCATGCTGGTCCGCGTCGGGGGTGGGCCAGCCGCCGCAATCGCTGCTCCGACCGTCGCGCTTTTCCAAAGCAGCGCGGCTGGGCAAAAAAAAGCGCCTCGCGGGCGCTCGGTTATCGGCCGACGCTAAGGCCTAAGGCAGCGCCTTGATCGCCTGGGCGAGCCGCGCCTTGCTGCGCGACGCCGTATTCTTGTGCACGATCTTTTTGTCGGCGATGCGGTCAATCACCGATTGCTGGGCCTGCAATTCCTTGGTCGCCGCGACTTTGTCGCCGGCGCCAATCGCCTTCCGGACTTTCTTGATTGCGGTGCGCAGCGACGACTTGAGGCTCGTGTTGCGCTGCCGCGTTGCCTCGGCTTGCCGGGCGCGCTTGCGCGCTTGGGCGGTATTGGCCATGTGGGTGAAATCCTAAGGTTGCTTTGCGTTGACGCGTTGCCGGCGGCAGGGTTCGCTGGAGCCGCCGAAAAAGACCGGGCATAATAGCGATTTTTCGCGATTCGCGCAAGCCGGATCGCGTTCCCATAGCAGCCTGGTTCTTATATCGGACCCAAGGGTCGGCCGCGAAGGCCGTCTGCCGTCGTGGTCTTTAGCCCTCTTGCCAGCAACGGCTTCCTCAAAAATGACTGCGTGTCCGTGCTGCACCATGCTCGCCGATCGCCGCCCTTGCTGACGCTCGCGGCGGAAGCTTCGGCAGTCCGCGCATGAATCTGCTGAGGACGCTTTCCGCCGTCAGCGCGCTGACGTTGGTTTCGCGCATCACCGGGTTGATGCGCGAAAGCATCAAGGCGGCCGGGTTCGGCGCTGGATTGCAGATGGATGCTTTCGAGGCGGCCTTTCGCCTGCCGAACATCCTGCGCCGCATGTTCGCCGAAGGCGCCTTTTCGCAGGCCTTCGTGCCGATCCTCGCCGAGTACAAGCGCGCGCGCGGCGAGGCCGCGACCCGCGATCTGGTGGGAAAAGTCGGCTCGCTGCTTGCGGTGACCCTGCTCGGCGTGTCGGTGTTCGGCGTCGTTGCCGCGCCCTGGCTGGTCTACGTGCTGGCCGGCAGCTTTGTGCGCACGCCGGGCAAGGTCGAACTGACCACGATGCTGATACGCATCATGTTTCCGTATGTGCTGTTCGTGTCGCTGGTGTCTTTGGCCGGTGGTGTGATGAACGTCCATCGCCGGTTCGCGATCCCCGCATTCACGCCGGTGCTGCTCAATGTCGCGATCATCGCCGCCGCCGTCTTTCTCGCGCCGCACATCGACCCGCCGATTCTGGCGCTGGCCATCGGCGTGTTTGTCGGTGGCGTGGCGCAACTCGTCTTTCAGCTTCGCCCGCTCGCCAAGCTCGGCATGCTGCCGAGCTTCAGACTCGACTGGCGCGACGAGGGTGTGCGCCGGGTTCTCCGCGCGATGGGCCCCGCGGTGCTCGGCGTGTCGGCATCGCAGATTTCGACGCTGATCAACACCCAGCTTGCTGCCTACCTCGGCGACGGGCGAATCTCATGGATCACCTACGCCGATCGCCTGATGGAATTTCCCAGCGCGCTGCTCGGGGTTGCGCTGGCGACGATCCTGCTGCCCAATCTTTCCAAGCATCACCACGACGCGAACGACGTGCAGTATCGCGAGCTGCTCGACTGGGGCCTGCGCCTGACCTTTCTGCTCGCCTTGCCGGCGGCACTCGCGATGGCGCTGCTCGCTGTGCCGCTGATCTCGACGCTGTACCAGTACGGGCGGTTCACCGCCGTCGATGTCTGGCAGACCCGCGCCGCGCTGCTCGGATACAGCGTCGGCCTCCTGGGCCTGATCGCGGTGAAAATCCTGGCTCCGGGCTTTTATGCGCGGCACGACATGCGAACGCCGGTGCGAATCGTGTTCATCACGCTGCTGGTGTCGCAAACGTTGGCAGTCATCCTGATGTTCCAGATCGGGCACGCCGGGCTCACGCTGTCGATTTCGATCGGAGCGTGTCTGAATGCGGCACTCCTTTACCGCGTGATGCGCAAGCGCGACATCTACCGGCCGATGCCCGGCTGGGGTCTCTTCCTCTGGCGTGTCCTGGCCGCGCTCTGCGTTTTGGGCGTCGTGCTGTGGTGGACTGGCGGAGACGACTCGTTCTGGCTGGCCGCTAGGCTCTGGGCGAAGGTCGGACGGCTCGGAATGATCATCGCCGCGGGCGCGGTCGCCTATTTCGCCAGCCTGTGGCTGGTGGGCTTCCGCGTTGCCGATTTCAACCGGCGTGAAGGCTAGATCGCGTCCGGCGAAAATCGCAGCAGTGCGCGGCCATAGTTTGCTCCACGAAGGCGCCCGGCGTGGCCATCAGAAACGTAGACAGGAGATCGGTCTATCCGACGGGGAATGCCGTCCGGCGGGCGCTGCTGACATTGCGTGGCGAAGGCGTGCGCAGTTTCTGGTTCAAGCTGCTGGCTCAGATGGGCTATCGCCGCCTGATGTTGCTGGACCAGCCGCTGGTTGAGGCGGTGCCCCAGTTCTCGCCGACCCTTCCGGTGGAAATCGCTCAGCTGACCCGGGGTGAACTCGACGACTATCTCGCTTTTCGGCCCGAAACCGGGCGTGCGGACGCAATCGGCCGTCTGGAGGCGGGTCAAATTTGCTTCGTCGCGCGCCTCGACCGGCGAATCGTCGCTGCAGACTGGATCACGACCCAACTGATCAGGTTTCCCTACCTTGACTGCGAGCTCGACATGGCCGCCGGCGACGTATGCATCTACGATAAGTTCATTCTTCCTGCCTATCGTGGCCACGGCATCTCCAACGCGCTGCGCACCCATCACCTGCGTCAGCTCCAGCGCGCCGGCCACCGACGCGTCGTCGTTGCAGTCCTCCCCGAGAACGCATCGTCGCTGCGCGACATTCTCAAGGGGGGTTACCGGCCGTGTGGCATCATCGGCAGGATCAAGGTCGGACGATGGCAAAGGCACTTCCGGAAAGCGCTACCGAAAGTCTAGTTGCTGCCGCCGGTCTTGCGGTACGGGCACTTCGGTCGCGTGCATTCGGCGTACAGGTAGAGCGCGTGCTCGGCGATCTCGAATCCGCGCTCGCGCGCGATCTTGGTCTGCCGCTTCTCGATCTCGGCGTCGAAGAACTCCTCGACCCTCCCGCACTGAAGACAGACCAGATGATCGTGGTGACCGCCCTGATTCAATTCGAACACGGCCTTGCCGCTTTCGAAATGATGGCGCACCAACAACCCCGCCTGCTCGAACTGCGTCAGCACGCGATAAACGGTCGCCAGCCCGACGTCGAGACCTTCGGCCAGCAGCTTCCGATAGACGTCCTCGGCGGTCAGGTGACGCACCGGGCTCTGCTCGAACAGATTGATGATTTTCAGGCGCGGCAGCGTCGCCTTGAGGCCGGCGTTCTTGAGGTCGTGAGGCGTGGACATGGGGGTGCCGGTGAAGCGAGGCGGGCGTAACGCTTATGATATAGTCTTCGATCGCTTTTTGGCAGTGAAAGACCCCTTCCGCATGCGTGCCAACCTATTCGCCGGCCTCGCGCTGATGATCGCCGGCTGCACCTGGATCCCGGGCAGCCTCACCGTCTACAAGCTCGATATCAACCAGGGCAACTACATCACGCAGGACCAGGTCGACAAGCTCAAGGTGGGGCAGACGCGGCAGCAGGCGCGCCTGGCACTCGGCACCCCGCTGGTATCGGATCCGTTCCATGCCAACCGCTGGGACTACGTTTACGAGTTCAACCGGCAGGGGCGCACGCTGGAGCACCGCACGTTCACCGTCTATTTCGTCGACGACAAGGTCGCTCGGTGGGAGGGGGACGAGGTGCCGCCGTCCCCGGTCCAGGTCGCGCGGTCCGGCGGTGGCGATGCCGTGCTCGACAAATCGCTGACCAGTGCACCCAAGACCAGCGAGGACAACTGGCTGTCGGCGCTGCTGCGGAAGCTCGGCTGGTGGAAGTAGCCGGTCGGCCAGTCCGCGTCGCGATTGCGGGTTGCGGTGGGCGCATGGGCCAGACGCTGGTCGCCTCCATCCTCGGCCAGCAGGATCTGAAGCTCGCCGCCGCGCTGGAGGCTGCCGGAAGCCCGCTCGTGGGGCAGGATGCCGGCGGGCTTTTCGGACAGGCGATCGGCGTGACAATCGGTGACGACGTTGGCGCTGCGCTGCGCGAAACCGACGTCCTGATCGACTTCACCCGACCGGCCGCGACGGTGGCTCACGTCAACGCCTGCGTCGCGGCAGGCGTCGGCGCCGTCGTCGGTACCACGGGTCTGGACGACGCCGACAGGAAGGCGCTGCTCGAGGCCGGGCGCACGATCCCGCTGGTCTACGCGCCGAACATGAGCGTCGGCGTCAATGTCCTGCTCAAGCTGGTCGCGCTTGCCGCGCAGCGCCTGGGCGCCGAATACGACGTCGAGATCGTCGAAATGCATCACAGGCACAAGGTCGACGCGCCCTCTGGCACCGCGCTCCAGCTCGGCGAAGCGGCGGCCGCGGCGCTGGGCCGGAACCTGAAGGCCGATGGCGTGTTCGCGCGCGACGGCGTGATCGGCGAGCGCAAGGCCGGCTCGATCGGCTTCGCCGCTTTACGCGGCGGCGACGTTGTCGGCGATCACGCAGTGATATTCGCCGGGCCCGGCGAGCGCATCGAGCTCGCGCACAAGGCCTCGTCGCGCACGACGTTCGCCCAGGGCGCGCTGCGCGCCGCTCGCTTCGTCGCGGCCCGACGCGCCGCGAAGGCGCCGGGGCTGTACGACATGCAGGACGTCCTCGGCCTGGACTGACGGCGCGATGCCGTCGCCGCATCCTTTCGACCTGACCGGGCGCCTGGCGCTGGTAACCGGCGGCGGCAGCGGGCTTGGCCTCGCGATCGCGCGCGGGCTCGCTGCTGCCGGTGCGCGCATCGTCATCAACGGCCGCAATCGCGCCAAGCTCGACGCGGCGGCCGCCGTGCTCGAGCGCGACAGCGGCGTGAGCGGCAGCGTCAAGGCCGCGCCATTCGATGTCGCCGATGCCGATGCGGTCGCCGCAGGCATCGCCGCGATCGAGCGCGAGTACGGTTCGCTGGACATCGTCGTCAACAATGCGGCGATCAACAAGCGTGCGCCGCTGGACGAATTCACGCCCGGCGACTGGCACGCTCTGCTGGCGGCGAATCTCGACGGCCCGTTCTACGTCGCGCGGAGCGTCATCACCGGGATGAAGGCGCGCCGGCACGGCAAGATCATCAACATCTGCTCGCTGGCGAGCGAAATCGGCCGTCCCAACATCGTGCCGTACGCGACCAGCAAGGGCGGTTTGCAGATGCTGACTCGCGCACTTGCGGTCGAGCTCGCGCCGTTCAATGTGCAGGTCAACGGCATCGCTCCGGGTTTTTTCAAGACCGAGATGAATGCGCCGCTGATCGCCGACGCCGACTTTTCGTCCTGGGTCGCCTCGCGCACGCCGGCCGGACGCTGGGGCGAGCCGCCGGAGATCGCCGGTGCGGCGGTGTTCCTCGCCTCGGGCGCCGCCGACTACGTCACCGGCCACGTGTTGTTCGTCGACGGCGGATTCAGCGTCGCTTACTGAGGCTCCTGCTCGAGCGCGGCCGCCGCAATTGAATGCGACGCGCTGCTAGGGTATAATTTGCAGCCTTCGGAGCGGGGAAGGCTGCAGGCCTTCCCCGCTTCGCACGTCTGGACCCGTTTTCGAGAAACTGCCGTGACTCCCGCCTCCGTCCCTGCGATCCTGGCGCTTGCCGACGGCACCCTGTTTCGGGGCCGCGCGATCGGCGCGACCGACGCCACCGAGGGCAGCGTCGGCGAAGTCGTTTTCAACACCGCGATGACCGGGTACCAGGAAATCCTGACCGATCCGTCGTACGCCGGCCAGATCGTCACGCTGACTTATCCGCATGTGGGCAATACCGGCGTCAACCCGGAAGATGTCGAATCCGCGCGCATTTTCGCCGCGGCCCTGGTGATCCGCGACCTGCCGCGCCTGGCCAGCAACTGGCGCAGCACCCAGGACCTGTCGTCGTACCTGCGTGACGCCGGCGTTCTGGGCATCTGCGACATCGACACGCGCAAGCTCACCCGCATGCTGCGCGAAAACGGCGCGCAGAACGGCTGCGTGATCGCGGCGGGCGGGGCGACGAAGGGCGACGCCGCGGCCGAGGCGGTCGCGCGGGCCCGCGCCGCACCCTCGATGTCGGGCCTCGATCTGGCCAAGGTCGTCAGCTGCACCGCGCGGTATGACTGGGACGGCGGCAGCTGGACGCTCGGCACCGGATATCGCGCGCGACAGGGCAATCGCTTCCACGTCGTCGCCTACGACTACGGCATCAAGCACACGATCCTGCGCCTTCTGGCCGACCGCGGCTGCCGGCTGACCGTTGTGCCCGCGCAAACGCCGGCGCGCGACGCACTGGCGCTGCGGCCCGATGGCATCTTCCTGTCGAACGGCCCGGGCGACCCCGAGCCTTGCACTTATGCGATCGAGGCGATCCGCGAATTCCTCGCGGTGGGCATACCGACGTTCGGCATCTGCCTCGGTCACCAGTTGCTGGGACTCGCCTGTGGCGCGACGACGGTCAAGATGAAATTCGGCCACCACGGCGCCAACCATCCGGTGCTCGACAAGGACACGGGCCAAGTCCTGATCAGCAGCCAGAATCACGGCTTCGCCGTCGACGCGGCGACCTTGCCGAGCAACGTGCGCGTGACGCACGTGTCGCTGTTCGACGGCAGCCTGCAAGGCATCGAGTTCACCGACAAGCCGGCGTTCGGCTTCCAGGGTCATCCGGAGGCGAGTCCGGGCCCGCACGATCTGGCGTTTCTGTTCGACCGCTTCACGCGGATGATGGAGCGGCACGCGGTCAAGGTCGTCAGCGCATGAGGGCGCGATGCCGCCCTTAAGCGAAGCCGACGCCGCGCGCGTGGTGAATGCGGCGCTGTCGGAGAGCGCCGACGCACTGACGGCGTTGCGCGCCGATGCGACGGCACTTGCGGCGATCGGGCGCGCCGCGGCCTTGATCGTCGGCGCGTTTGGCCGCGGCGGGCGCGTGTTCAGCTGCGGCAACGGCGGCTCGATGTGCGATGCGATGCATCTGGCCGAAGAGCTGTCTGGTCGTTTTCGCGGCGACCGCAAAGGACTGCCCGCGCAGGCGATCAGCGACCCCGGGCATTTGTCCTGCGTGGGTAACGACTATGGCTACGACGCCGTGTTCGCCCGTTATCTCGAAAGCCACGGCCGCGCCGGCGACGTGCTGGTTGCGATCAGCACCAGCGGCACCAGCAAGAACGTGCTGGCGGCGGCCGGCGCCGCGGCAGCCATCGGCATGCAGACGATCGCACTGACCGGGCGCAGCGGATCGCCGCTTGCGGCAGCCGCCGACTGCGCGATATGCACGCCAGCCGGCCGCTACGCCGACCGTGTGCAGGAGCTGCACATCAAGGTGATCCACATCCTGATCGAGCTGATCGAGCGCGATCTCTTCCCCGAAAACTATGTCGCCGCGCACTGAATCGAGCCACGATGCCCAAGCGGACTGACATCGAGTCGATCCTGATCATCGGCGCCGGTCCGATCGTTATCGGCCAGGCCTGCGAATTCGACTATTCGGGCGCGCAGGCGTGCAAGGCCCTCCGCGAGGAAGGCTACCGCGTCATCCTGGTCAACTCGAATCCGGCGACGATCATGACCGACCCGGACATGGCCGATGCGACCTATATCGAGCCGATCACCTGGCCGATGGTCGCCAAGATCATCGAAAAGGAGCGCCCCGACGCGTTGCTCCCGACGATGGGCGGCCAGACGGCGCTCAACTGCGCACTCGACCTCGCGCGCGAAGGCGTCCTGACCCGGTTCGACGTCGAGCTGATCGGCGCGACCAAGAAGGCGATCGACAAGGCCGAGGACCGCGAAAAATTCAAGGCGGCGATGACGCGCATCGGACTCGGCTCGGCGCGCTCCGGCATCGCGCACGATCTCGAGCAGGCGCTGGAGGTGCAGGCCGACATCGGCTTTCCGGCGGTGATCCGCCCGTCGTTCACGCTGGGCGGCACCGGTGGCGGCATCGCCTACAACAAGGACGAATTCGTCGAAATGTGCAAGCGCGGACTCGACAGCTCGCCGACGCGCGAGCTGCTGATCGAGGAGTCGCTGCTCGGCTGGAAAGAGTTCGAGATGGAGGTCGTGCGCGACCGCAAGGACAACTGCATCATCGTCTGCTCGATCGAGAACGTCG
>PLYT01000029.1 GCA_003153475.1 Betaproteobacteria bacterium
GGGTCGTAGCGCTCCGCATAGGTCAGCGCGTCGCAAATGATCAGGCGACCCTCGGCGTCGTTATTGAGCACTTCGATCGGCTGTCCCGACATGCTGCGGACGACATCGCCGGGCTTGGTCGCCCGGCCGCTCGGCATGTTCTCGCAGGTAGGCACGAGACCGATCAGATTGACTTTCGCCTTGAGCTCGGCGACGGCGCGGAACGCGCCCAGAACGCTGGCGGCACCGCACATGTCGANNCGCTGTCGAACGTGATGCCCTTGCCGACCAGCACCAGCGGCTTTTGCTTTTTCGGGCCGCCGAAGTACTCGAGCACGATGAATTTCGGCGGCTGGTCGCTGCCGTTGGTCACCGACAGGAACGATCCCATTTTCAGCTCTTCGAGCTTGCCGCGTTCCAGCACCTCGCATTTGAAGCCCAATTCCTGCGCCAGAGCCTGGGCGCGCTCGGCGAGATGGGCGGGCGTGCAGATATTGCCGGGCAGATTGCCCAGATCGCGCGCCAAGTCCATGCCATGCGCGATCGCGAGCCCGCGCGCCGCCGCAGCCTCGCCGGCGGTCAGGTCGCTGCGCTGGGGCACCGAGAGCGTGAGCTTACGCAACGGCCGGCGCACGTCCGCCGGCTGGCTTTTCATCTGGTCGAAGCGGTAAACCGCCTCCATCGCGACGACAACCGCATGCTCGACCCGCCAGGCGACCTCCCGGCGCTTGACCTTTTCCTCGGTCAGGTAGACGACGGCCTCGTACGACCCGGTTTCGTTAAGCAGGCGTACCGCGGCCCGAATGGCGCTGCGGAACTCGCGCTCGCGGAAGTCGCGCTCCTTGCCCAGGCCCACCAGCAGGACCCGGTCAGCCAGGGTGCCGCGCACGTTGTGCAGCAGCAACGTGGCCCCGAGCTTGCCCTCCATGTCGCCCCGGCGAATGATCTCGCTGATATAACCGTTCGAGGCACGGTCGATCAGCTCGGCCGAGAGGCTGGGCTTGCGGTTGTCGAATACCCCGACGACGACGCAAGCGCTCCGCTGTTTTTCTGGGCTACCACTTTTTATGGTAAATTCCATCGCCTTCCTCGAACGTAAAATTTGCCTTTAGACGAGTACGACCCGCATTATCGGCAAATCGGCCTGAAAAAGTCAAAATATTTCCGTCGTCATGGTCTTCCGACGCAGCCTGGTGCGAGAACTGACCGCTACAGCAGTAGCACTCTTTCTGGTACTGCTAGGCATCCTGTTCACCAATCTGGTCCTGCGGCTGCTGGCCCGCGCCGCCGGGGGAACCGTGGCTCCCGAAGGGGTTCTTGCCCTTTTGGGCTTTAATGCCCTCTTCTACTTCAACATCCTCCTGTCAGTGGCGCTGTTCCTGACCGTGCTGCTGACGCTGTCGCGCTGGTATCGCGACAGCGAGATGATCGTCTGGTTTACCTCCGGGCAGAGCCTGACCGCGTGGCTCAAGCCCATACTCTGGTTCGCCACGCCGTTCCTGCTGGCGATCGTCGTCCTTTCGCTATGGCTGTCGCCCTGGGCCGAAGCCCGACGACTCGAGTACGAGCGCCAGCTCGAATCGCGCGAAGAGCTGTCGCTGCTGACGCCGGGACTGTTCAAGGAATTCCGTCAGGCGAAGCTCGTCGTGTTCATCGACAGCATCAACACGCTCGACGGCACGATCCGGAACGTGTTCCTGCACTCGATCGACAGCGAAAAGGACGTGACGACGGTCGCTCGCTCAGGCCACCTGGAGGAAGCCGCCAACGGCGACCGCTTCATCGTGCTGGAGGACGGCCGCCGCTACGAAGGCACGCCGGGCAGCGCCGATTTCCGCACGGCCGAGTTCCAGCGGCTCGGGCGCCGGATCGAGCCGGCCGAAGTACGTGCGCTGCCGGCGTCGCTGAAAGCGACGTCGACCGACTTGCTGGTCATTGCCGACGGCGCCCCGGAGCGGGCCGAATTGTTCTGGCGCATCTCGGTGCCGATCAGCGCCCTGCTGCTGGTGCTGCTGGCGATCCCGCTCTCGTATGTCAACACGCGCATGGGCCGCTCGCTCAATCTGTTCACTGCGCTGTTCATGTACATGCTCTACAGCAATTGCCTGAACATCATGCAGAGCACTATTGCGCAAGGTCGCCTGTCGCTGGTGGCGGGGCTGCTCATCATCCATTCGCTCGCAGCGGCGGTCGTCGTCGTACTTTTCCTCAAACGCCTGGCCGTGCGCGGCTGGCTCCCGCGACGGCGTCTGGCGTGAAGACGCTCAATCGCTACATCGGACGGGAAGTGCTCTACGCGACGACGCTGATTTTCGTCGCGCTGCTGATGCTTTTCGCGTTCTTCGACCTTATCCATGAGCTCGGCAACGTCGGGCGCGACGGCTATCCGCCGGGGCGCGCCTTGCTTTTCGTCGGATTGAGCCTGCCGGGGCACGTCTACGAGCTGATGCCTACGGCGGCGCTGATCGGAACGCTATTCGCGATCGCGCAGCTGGTCGGCAATTCCGAATATACGGTGATGCGCGCCTCCGGCGCATCATTGACCCAGATCACCTGGGCGATCGTCCGCGTCGGCATCCCGCTGGCCATCGCAACGTTCCTCGCCGGCGAGTTCCTGGCACCGCCGGCCGAGCGTCTGGCGCAGCAGGTCCGCGTGCAGACGCAGGGTCAGGCACTGCGCTTTGTCGCGCAGCAATTTCAGTCCGGCTTCTGGTTCAAGCAGACGCTGCCGGACAGCGATATCCAGACTTTTGCCAATATCCGCAGCCTGCTCGCCGACATGACCTTGCTCGGCGTGCGGATCTACGAATTCGACGCCGATCTGCGGCTGAAGGCGCTGCGCGTGGCCGACTCGGGAAGCTTTGTCACCGACGGCGAATGGAAGCTCAAGAACGTGCGCTCGACGGAATTGGGGCCGGACGGCGCCAAAGTGACGCAGGCGAACGAATACGCGTGGGCAACGGTGCTGAAGCCATCGCTGCTGACCGTCTATCAGGTCGCGCCCGAAAAGCTGGAGATCGAGTCGCTGTACGACAATATCCGCGTATTGGGCGGCAACCAGCAGAAAACGTCGCGCTTCGAGATCGCGCTGTGGAACAAGATCTTCTATCCTGCGGCCGTCATCGTCATGATGGTGCTCGCGCTGCCTTTCGCGTACTTCCAGCGTCGCGCCGGCGGCGTGGGCTTTCGCATTTTTGCCGGAACCATCCTCGGGTTGGTCTTTTTCCTGGTCGGACGGCTTTTTTCCTACCTCGGCGTCATCAACGACTGGCCGCCGCTGTTCTCCGCCGCATTTCCGATCGTGGCATTCGTCGCCGTCGCGGCGACGATGCTGTGGTGGCTGGAGCGGCGGTAGCAGGGTCCTTTACCGGCCCCAAAAGAAAAGTCCCCGCCGCAGCGGGGACTCATCGTGCGCCGCGCGCCGCAGGGCGCGCGTCTTGCGGAATTCGGCTTCGAGCTACGCCGCGACCGCCGGAACGATGCTGACGAACGTGCGCTTGGCGCTGCCTTTGATGCTGAACTGGACGCTGCCATCCACCAGCGCGAACAAGGTGTGATCCTTGCCGATGCCGACGTTGGTGCCCGGATGAACCTGGGTTCCGCGTTGCCGGACGATGATCGCGCCCGCCGTGATCGCCTCGCCGCCGTACGTCTTGACGCCGAGACGCTTCGAATGCGAGTCGCGACCGTTGCGCGAACTGCCGCCTGCCTTTTTGTGTGCCATTTATCTACCTCGAGCGCAATCCGCGCTTCAGCCGACGATGCCGTCGATCTGCAGCTCGGTAAATCCCTGACGGTGCCCCTGATGCTTCTGATAATGCTTGCGGCGCCGCATCTTGAAGATCTTTACCTTGTCGCCGCGCCCATGCGCAAGCACCGTCGCGTTGACCGTCGCGCCGGCGAGCATCGGTTGCCCGAGCCGGACGCTGTCGCCGTCGCCGACCATCAGCACCTGGTCGATGACGACCGCTGCGCCCACGTCCGCCGGCAGCAGTTCTACCTTGAGTTTTTCGCCGGGGGCAACCTTGTATTGCTTGCCGCCGGTTTTGATAACCGCGTACATAGGGAACTCCCAGATCGGGTTCGTTGCTGCAAAAAGGTCGTTATTTTAAGACCTTAGCCCACCGATGTCAAAGCCGCCGTCGAGACCCGGATCGGGCTCCCGCTTGGGGTACACTACCGGCCGCCGTCCGCGGGCTTCGCGCCAGCGACCCCAAGCTCCGCCAGCGTCCAACCCTTTTCTGCCGCCCACGTGACCATTCCGCTGCTGCAAACGGCCTTGCGCGACGACTTGCAGGCGGTCGATCGCGTGCTGCGCGAAGCGCTGCACTCGGACGTCGCGCTGATCGGCCAGGTCGCCGACCACATCATCGCCGGCGGCGGCAAGCGCCTGCGCCCGGCGCTGTTGCTGCTGGTCGCGCAGGCCTGCGGCTATCGCGGATCGCACCAGCACACGCTGGCGGCGGTGATCGAAATGATTCATACGGCGACGCTGCTGCATGACGACGTCGTCGACGAATCGGCGCTGCGCCGCGGCCACGATACGGCCAACGCGATTTTCGGCAACTCCGCAAGCGTGCTCGTCGGCGACTTTCTCTATTCTCGCGCTTTCCAGTTGATGGTCACCGTCGACAACGCGCGGGTATTCCAGATTCTGGCGGCCGCGACCAACGTCATTGCCGAAGGTGAAGTCATGCAGCTGATCAACTCCGGCAATCCCGAAATCGACGAAACGACCTATCGCGACGTCATCCAGCGCAAGACTGCCAAGCTGTTCGAGGCGGCGGCTCGCCTCGGCGCGGTGCTGGGCGGCGCCGCGCCGCCGCTGGAGAATGCTCTGGCGCGCTACGGCGCCCACCTGGGTACGGCTTTCCAGCTGATCGACGACGTGCTCGACTATACGGGCGACCACGCGGCCATCGGCAAGAACCTCGGCGACGATCTTGCCGAAGGCAAGCCGACCTTGCCGCTGATCCGCGCCCTCGCGGTCGGCTCGCCGGATGAAGCGACGCTGATCCGCGGCGCGGTCAAGGCCGGCGGACTGGCCGACTTTCGCCCGGTGCTCGCCGCCTTGCAGCGTACCGGCGCGCTCGACTATACGCGGGCGAGCGCCGAAGCCGAAAGCCGCCAGGCGAGCGCGTGTCTGGCGGCGCTTCCGCCTTCGACTTGCCGTGAAATCCTGCTAGAATTACCGGCTTTCGCGGTGACGCGCGCGTTTTGAAGTTCGAGACCGGCGCGTGAAGCTGCGTCGCTCGCGACGCGGCTACCGCGAGCCGTCGGGGTGTAGCTTAGCCTGGTAGAGCGCTACGTTCGGGACGTAGAGGCCGGAGGTTCAAATCCTCTCACCCCGACCAGTTTCCGACAACTTGTAACCGGATATTGCGCGCCGTCCCCGCCGTGTGGCCCGTGGCCGTATAATCAGCGCGTTTCGCCGCTTCGCTTCCTCATTGCCGCCCCGTCTGACGGAGAATTCCATGTCGATCCCGCGCGCCCTGCTTGCCATCCTGTGCCTGACGTCCTTGACCCTCATCGGATGCAGCAAGGGCAGCAGCGACCAGGGCAACTCGCAGATGCGTGTAGTCAACGCCTTTTCGCAGGCCAACGCTCTCGACGTCACCGTCAATGCCAAGCCGGTCGTCAGCGGACTGCCTTTCCAATCGAGCACGCAGTACACGAGCACCGACAGCGGCAGCCAGATCGTCACGGTCGGCGTCACCGGCGCCTCGACGGCACTGGTCGATACGAGCTTGAACCTCGGCTCGAACACGAACTACAGCTACATTCTCTTCGGCCCGCAGACCGCGTTCGGCGCCCTTTTGCTGACCGATTCGTTCAACGATCCCGGCGACGGCTTTTTCGCGATGCGCTTCATCAACGCCGCGCCCGGGCCCGCTGCCCTGGACCTCTACCTTACCGCGCCCGGTGCGGACTTGAGCGCCACGGCCCCGGCCGTCAGCAATATCTCCTACGGTTCGAGCAGCCTCTTCCTGCCGGTCGCGATCGGCAACTTGTTCCAGATTCGCCTCACGCCCGCGGGAACCAAGGACGTGGTCTACGATTCGGCCTCGCAGACTTTTGCCTTTGCCGAGCATTCCGGAACCAGCATCGTCGCCTTCGGCAAAGGCAGCGGCAAGCTGGTCCAGGTCGCGGTTCTGCGCGAAGACGACCCCGGAACAAGCGTGCTGGTGAACAATCTGCTGGCGCAATACAAGATGGTCAACGCGTCGCTGGTGCCTTCAGCGCTGAATGTGTTCGTCGACGGGACCCTGCAGCTGTCGAACGTCCCTTTCGCCGGCGTGTCGACTTATCAACGGACCACGGCGGGCGCGCACAGTTTCGATATCGAGGCGACCACGACGCCGGGGGCGTCGCTGCTGACGCTGGCGCCGAATCTGGCTCCGGCCACCGATACGTCGATCGTTCTTACCGGATCCGCCGGCGCGCTTAACGCGCTGGTCCTGGCGGATAATAACCTCCCGCCTCCCGCAGCGACGGCCAACATACGGTTCGTCAATTCGTCGGCGGATGTCGCAGCGTTCGACGTCTTCATCAACTTCAGCAAGCAGATTTCAGGGCTCTCGGCCAACAGCGCTTCGTCGTATTTCAATCTCAGCGCGGCCGCCTCGACCGGAACCGGCTATGAATTCGATTTCAATCTGGCCGGGACGACGACCTCGCTGCTGAAACTGCCCTCCGTGGTGCTCACTGCGGGCCATACCTACACGATCTATCTTGCCGGTCCGGGAAGCAGCCTGCGCGGCATCGTGTCGCAGGACAACTGACCGATCGCGCGGTTGCGCCGCTGGCCGCCCTTCGCGCCATGCGGCCTTCCGGCGCGCGCCGGCCCGGTCGCGACACCGCAACGAAACGTCGGACCGTGCCGGACAGCAAGCGGCGCGGCGGCTGAACGAGTTCATTGATCCGGAGCAAACATGCGCGTGCACCCATTTCTCCTTGTCTTGACCGGCGTTCTGTCGCTTGCGCTGGGCAGCTGCAACACGGGGAAAGGCGTCAGCAACTCGAGCACCCACGGCACGCTGCGCTTGCTCAACGTCATTCCGAACGCCGCGGGCCCGCTGAACGTCACGGTCGACCTCCAGCCGTTCCTGAGCGGCCTGCCGTTCGAGGGGATGACCCAGTATCAATCCATGGACAGCGGGTTGCAGGAGGTGCAGGTAAGCGTCGCTGGAAGCTCGACCAACGTGATTGATGTGACGCCGACCTTTCTGGCCGACAACGCCTACACCATCGTCGCGTTCGGAGCGCTTGGCACGGCCGGCGGCCTGGTGCTCAACGACACGCTGACGGTCGATCCGGGCGCCGGCATGTTCGGCCTGCGCGTGATCAACGGCGCAAGCAACAACGCCTCGGTCGATATCTATGTCACTCCGCCGGGCGAAGACCTTAACGCCATCTCGCCGAGCATCGCCGGCGTCGCTTATGGCTCGGCCAGCTCATTCGTCAACCTGCCGGTTGGGAATCTGGAGGTTCGCGTTACGACGGCCAACACCAAACAGGTGATCTACGACGCGCCCGCGCAGACTTTTCTCGAGCGCGCACTGCTCGAAGCGGTCGTCTATTCGCGCGGCAGCAGCACGCTGGTCAACGTCGCGTTCCTCAACATCGACGACGCCGGCACAGGATCGATCAGCAATAGCACGCTTGCGCGCTTCAAGGCGGTCAACGGCTCGTCGGTGGGCGCGCCCCTGAATATCTTCATCGATCAGGACCTCGCACTGTCGAACGTTCCGTACGCAGCTGCCTCGGATTACCAGACGATCGCCGCCGGGCAGCACACGCTGACCGTGGAAACGACGGCAACGCCCGGTGCGTCACTGCTGACACTGATGCAGACGTTTTCGCCGGCCACCGATACCGCCATCGTCGTTACCGGGACCGCCGGGGCGTTGACCACTACGCTTTTCAACAACCCGAACTTCCCGCCTGCCCTGGGTCAAGCCACCGTGCGCTTCGTCAACAGTACGATCGACGTCGCGGCGCTGGACGTGTTCATCAATTTCAGCAGGCAGGTCTCCGGGCTGACGATGAACTCCGCTTCGACCGGGATCGCGCTCGACGCTGACCCGACGGCGGGAACGACCTACGAGTTCGACTTCAACGTCAGCGGATCGTCTCAGGCAAGCCTGCAGCTTCCCGCGGTGACGCTGCTGGGCGGCCACCTCTATACGATTTACGTGGTCGGACCGGGTTCCGCGCTCGCCGCCGCCGTCTCCCAGGACAACTAAAGGCGGTGCGGCGCTCGCCGGCGGCCGCATCACTTCGCTCTTGCACAACGAACTGACGCCCGCCGGAGCCGCCTCCTCGGTCGACGACTACGCGGCGCACACGCCGATGATGCAGCAGTATTTGCGCATCAAGGCGGAACACACGGACAAGCTCGTGCTGTACCGCATGGGCGATTTCTACGAGCTCTTTTACGGTGACGCGCAGCGCGCGGCGCCGCTGCTCGATATCACCCTGACCGCGCGCGGACAATCGGCCGGGTCGCCGATCCCGATGGCGGGCGTTCCCTACCACGCGGTCGAGCAATACCTCGCCAAGCTGGTGCGCCTAGGGCATTCGGTGGCGATTTGCGAGCAGATCGGCGATCCCGCCGTCAGCAAGGGGCCGGTCGAGCGCAAAGTCACACGCGTCGTCACGCCGGGCACGCTGGTCGACGCCGGCCTGCTTGACGGCAAGCGCGACTGCCTGCTGGTCGCACTACATTCGACGGCGTCGCGCGCCGGCGTCGCGTGGCTCAATCTGGCCGGAGGACGGCTGCACCTGCGCGACGTGCCGCTGGCCGAAGTCGGGGCACTGCTCGCGCGCATCGACCCCAGCGAAATCCTGCATGCCGAAGACAGCGCTCCGGTCGCCGGCGCCAGTGCGCCGACGCACGCGCTGCCGCCGTGGCGCTTCGAGCGCGCCACCGGCGTGCGACGCCTGTGCGCCCAATTCGGCACCCGCGATCTGGCCGCGTTCGGCGCCGACGATGCGCCGCTCGCAGTCGCCGCCGCCGGCGCCCTGCTCGACTACGCGCAGGCGACGCAGCAAGCCTCACTCGCGCATATCCGCACGCTGATCGTCGAACGCAGCACCGATTATCTGGCGCTCGACCTCGCAACGCGGCGCAATCTGGAGGTTACCGAGACGCTTCGCGGCGAGGCTGCCCCGACGCTGTATTCGCTTCTCGACGGCTGCAGCACCGGGGCCGGCAGCCGCCTGCTACGAAGCTGGCTCTCCAACCCGGTTCGTGCCCAGTCGGCCGCCATCGAGCGCCACGCGGCGATCGCCGAGCTGGTGGCGGCGCCACAACGGCGCACCGCCCTGCCCAAGGCGCTCAGGACGACGGTCGACATCGAGCGCATCGCCTCGCGCATCGCGCTGCGCTCGGCCCGGCCGCGCGATCTTGCCGGGCTGCGCGATACGCTGCAACGCCTGCCGGCGCTGGCCGCGCTGGTCGGCGACTGCGCCTCGCCTCTGCTCATCGCCGCCGCCGCGGCGCTGGCCGTCGATTCGCGCTGGGCGGAGCTCCTCACCCGCGCCATCGCCGCCGAGCCCGCGGCCGCCGTGCGCGAAGGCAACGTCATCGCTTCAGGCTACGACGCCGAGCTGGACGAGCTTCGCGCGATCCAGGACAACTGCGGCGCGTTCCTGGTCGATCTGGAAGCGCGCGAGCGCGAGCGCACCGGAATCACCAGCCTCAAGGTCGAATTCAATCGCGTGCACGGCTTTTATATCGAGGTGTCCAACGCCAACGTCCAGCGCATTCCGGACGACTACCGCCGGCGCCAGACGATGAAGAACGCCGAGCGCTACATCACGCCGGAGCTCAAGACCTTCGAGGACAAGGCGCTGTCGGCGCAGGAGCGGGCGCTCGCGCGCGAGCGCAGGCTGTACGACGAGATCGTCGCCGCGCTGGATCCGTCGATCGAGGCGCTGCAGCGTGCGGCGCTCGCGCTGGCATCGCTCGATGTGTTCAGCGCGCACGCCGAACTGGCGACCGCGCTGCGCTGGACGCAGCCGCGCTTCAGCACCGAGCCGATGCTCGCGATCCGCGGCGGTCGGCATCCGGTGGTCGAGGGACAAGTCGAGCACTTCATCGCGAACGACCTGACGTTCGGCGCGGCGCGGCGAATGCTTATCGTCACCGGCCCCAACATGGGCGGCAAGTCGACCTACATGCGACAGACCGCCGTCATCGCCCTGCTCGCCTATTGCGGACTGTTCGTCCCGGCCGCCGATGCCGAGATCGGAGCGCTGGATGCGATCCATACGCGCATCGGCGCCGCCGACGATCTTGCCGGCGGACGCTCGACGTTCATGGTCGAGATGACCGAGGCCGCCTACATATTGAACCGCGCGACACCGAACAGCCTGGTGCTGATCGACGAAATCGGCCGCGGCACGTCGACCTTCGATGGACTGGCTCTCGCGTGGGCCATCGCGCGCGAGCTCGCGCTCAAGAACCGGTGTCTGACGCTTTTCGCCACTCACTATTTTGAATTGACGGCACTGCCGGCGGAGCTCGAGGCCTGTGCCAACGTGCATTTCGACGCGGTCGAGCACAAGGACGGCATCGTTTTCCTGCATGCGGTCGAGGAGGGTCCTGCGAACCAGAGCTACGGCCTGCAAGTGGCGCGGCTCGCCGGCGTTCCAGCCACCGTGATCCGCGGCGCGCGGACGCATCTCGCCCGTCTCGATCATTTCAGCGCGCGACGCGACGGCGATCTGTTCGCGGGCATCGCCCCGCCCGCCGATCCGGCGCCCGCGGACTCTACGCTGCGCGATCGGCTGAAAGCACTCGATCCGGACGCGATGTCGCCGCGCGATGCGCACGACCTCCTCTACGAGCTGAGGCGCCTGGCGGACGACGCTTGAGAAGCGGCGCGCGATGCGGCGCCGCCGTTTGGGCGTGCGCGGCAATCAGTAGTGGTGGCCGTGCGCGCCGTGCACGTGCCCGTGCGCCAGCTCTTCCGACGTCGCCGGGCGCACGTCGAGGATCGTGCAATCGAAGCGCAGCCGCTGCCCCGCCAACTGATGGTTGCCGTCGACGACCACTTTTCCGTCGGCGATGTCGGTGACCGTATATACGATGCCGGCCTGATCGTCGCCGTCCCCCTGCCCTTCGAATTGCATTCCCACCTTGACCTCCGGCGGGAAACGGTCCTGCGGCTCGATGCGAACCAGCTCGGCGTCGTAGTCGCCGAAACTGTCTTCAGGCTCGAGGCTGACCGATACCTGGTCGCCGACCGTCTTTTGCGCCAGCGCCGCTTCGACCTTTGGAAAAATGCCGTGGTGCCCACCATGCAGATAGCTGATCGGCTGCGGTGACTCTTCGATCAGCTCGCCGCTGGCGGAGAACAGCTTGTAGCTCAGCGTAACGACGGTGTTGGAGAATACGTTCATCGGCGGATCGGGTCGGTGGGGGATTTGGCTCGGAGGCTGCGCTGCAGTGAGCGCGAATTTTACCGCAACGCAGCCGATCGTCGACCGGCAACGGGCGAATCACGGCCGCTATAATCGTGCGATGCCCGACGCCGCTGCCAGGAATCTGCTCGGAGGATTGACGCCGGCGGCGTTTCTGCGCCGGCATTGGCAGAAACGGGCGCTGCTGGTCCGCGGTGCGATCCCCGGCTTCGGCGGCCTCATGACGCGGGCCGAGCTGTTCCGGCTCGCGTGCCGCGACGACGTCGAATCGAGACTGGTGCTGCGCGAACGCGGTCGCTGGTCGCTTGCGCACGGACCTTTCCGTGCAGCGGATTTCACCGGGCTTCCCGCGCGCCGATGGACGCTTCTCGTCCAGGGCGTCAATCTGTACCTGGCCGCCGGCGATGCGCTGCTGCGCCGCTTTGCCTTCATCCCGTATGCGAGGCTCGACGACCTGATGGTCAGCTATGCGGCGCCCGGAGGAGGCGTCGGTGCCCATGCCGACTCGTACGACGTCTTCCTGCTGCAGGGCGACGGGCGGCGGCGATGGCGCATCAGCCGGCAGCGCGATCTGGCTGTCAAGCCCGGGTTGCCACTCAAATTGCTCGCGCATTTCCGGCCCGATGCCGATTGGACGCTCGGGCCCGGCGACCTGTTGTACCTGCCACCGAACCACGCGCACGAAGGCGTCGCCGTCGACGCCTGCACGACCTACTCGATCGGATTCCGCGCGCCATCGGCGCAGCACCTCGCGACGGCCTTTCTCGACTGGCTGCGCGACGAAATCGCGCTCGACGGCCGCTACGCGGATCCGGACCTGCGGCCGGCGCGCGAGCCCGCGCGCATCGGCGCGGCGATGCAAGCGCAATGCGCCGCGGCGCTCGACCGTATCCGCTGGAATCGAACCGGTGCCGACGTTTTTCTCGGCTGCTATCTCACCGAGCCCAAGCCGAACGTTTACTTCGCGGCGCAGGCGCACCCGCTCGGCCCGCGGGCTTTCGCCGCAGCCGCCGCGCGATGCGGCGTGCATTTGGACGCGCGCACCCAGTTGCTATACGATGGCCGCTGGGTCTTTATCAACGGCGCCGCGATCGCGCGGCCGATCGCCGGCGCACCGGCGATCGCGCGCCTGGCCAACGCGCGCGGCTTGGCGAGCGGTGAAGCGGGAAGAGCCGCACCCGCCGACCTGCTCTATCGATGGTATCGCGATGGCTACCTGCACCTCGATTGAAGGAATCCGCGATGCCGGACCCAACGCCGGCTGAGCCCCCCGCCGAGGCCCGCCTGATCGAGCTTGGCACGCTGGCCGAGCAGACCGAGGCCATCGACACCTTGATCGGGCTGGCGCAGCAGCACATCCGCGTCTTCGACCAGGACCTGTCACAGACCGGATGGAACGGCGCCGCCCGTGCCGATCGGCTGGCTGCATTTCTGCGCCAGGTCCGCGGCCGGCGGCTGGACATCATCGTGCACGACACGCGCTACCTGCAAGGCGCCTGTCCGCACCTGATCAACCTGTTGCGCAACTATGGCCACGCGCTGACGATCTATCAGACCGGTCCGGAGGGCAAGGTTGCCACCGATCCTCTGGTGATCGTCGATGGCCGGCATTATCTGCATCGTTTTCATTTTGAGCGTTCGCGTGCCGCGCTGGGCATCGATCAGCCGGAGCAGACGCAGCCGCTGGCCAGCCGCTTCGACGAGATCTGGGCCACCGGCGAAGCGGGCTTGAGCGGCACCGTGCTTGGCCTCTAAAGCGTGCCCGTGGCGGCACCAAAGCGCATGTTGCGCGCTGCGAGGCCTGTAAATCCGTCGCCGATTGTGCTAACATTTCATCGTCGGTTGCACCTCCGTCGCGTTGCCGAAATGTATGAATGGGCCGTCTGCGGAAGCCGATTTTCGCCACCGAATATTCATCTGCCGAATTTCCATCTTTCAAACACGAGTAGGGGAAACCAATGAACAAGTTCGTATCCGTATTTATCGCCGCTGCGATGGCGCTCGCGTTGACCGCTTGCGGCGACAATGGCAAGGCGGCGGCTGATGCCAAGGCAGCAGCTGACAAGGCGAGCGCCGCCGCGCAGGAAGCAAGCGACAAGGCTGCCGCCGCGGCCAAGGACGCGGGCAACGCCGCGATGCAGGCGGGCAAGGACGCGACCGACGCGGCCAAGGCGGCGGGCACCTCCGCTATGGATTCGATGAAGGCCCCGGCCGCGACACCGCCCGCCAGCACCCCGCCCGCCAGCACAATGACGCCATCGCCGGATCAGTCCAAGTCCGACAGCACCAAGAAATAATAGCTTTCGGTTCAACCGCATTCAAAAAGCCGGCTTGCGCCGGCTTTTTTTTGGTCCGCACGCCACGGCGTTGCGGCGTGGCGGGCACGTCACAGCGGCGCGCCGATCCGGCGCGCGACCTCGCGATACCTGCCGATCACGTCGCCCAGGTCGCGCCGGAAGCGGTCCTTGTCGAGTTTTTCCTGCGTCGCGTGATCCCAGAGGCGGCATCCGTCCGGAGTGAATTCGTCGCCGAGCAGCAACGCTCCTTGCGGGTCGTCGAGCGCGTGGCCGAATTCGAGCTTGTAGTCGACGAGATCGATGCCTGCGCGCGAGAACAAGGGTTGCAGCACGGCATTGACCTTATGCGTCAACGCCTTCATCTGTCCTATCTCGTCCGCACTCGCCCAGCCGAGAATGCGAATGTGGTCGTCGTTGACCAAAGGGTCGTGCAGCGCATCGCTCTTGTAGAAAAACTCGAATATCGGCTCCGCCAGGGGCGTTCCTTCGGCGATGCCGTAGCGCTTGGCCATCGAGCCGGCGCAGATGTTGCGCACGACGCATTCGACCGGAATCATCTTCAGCGCCCGCACCAGCGTGTCGCGCTCGTTGAGCACGCGCACGAAATGCGTCGCAATGCCGGCTTCGCCAAGCTTGCCCATGATGAACGCATTGATCTTGTTGTTGGTCTCGCCCTTTTGCGGCAGCTGCGCGACCTTGGTGCCGTCGAACGCACTGGTATCGTCGCGGAAATGCATGATCACCAGCGCCGGATCGTCGGTCGCGTAGACCGTTTTGGCCTTGCCGCGATAGAGCTGTTGGCGTTTCTCCATGTCCGCTCCTACGAGATGAATTCGCGCCACGCGAAGCCTTCGCGCTGGTCGGCGATGCCGACCCAGTCCGGCGCGCAGTTGAGTGCTCCGGCGAGCGCGGCGCGGGCCAACTCGGGGCGGTTGTTATGCTCGCTCAGATGCGCGGCGAAAAGATGCTTGAGCCGTGAATTGTCCAGACGCTCCAGCAGCGCCGCTGCGGCGCCGTTGTCCAGGTGACCCTGCTTGCCGGCGATGCGCTGCTTCACCGGATACGGGTAATCGCCGTTGGCCAGCATGTCGACATCGTGATTGCATTCGAGGACCAGCGCGTCGCAACCCGACAGACTCGCTTCGACGTGCGCGGTGGACACGCCCAGGTCGGTCAGCACGCCGATCCGCCACCGGCCGTCGGAGCAGACGAATTGAACCGGCTCCCGGGCGTCGTGCGGAACCGGAAAGGGCCGCACCTCGATCGCGTCGATCGCAAAATGGTCATGGCTGTCGAATCCGAACACGCGCGGCAACGCGGAAAAACGCTCGGCGACGGTGGATAGCGTGCCGAACGTCAGCCAGACCGGCGTCTCGTACCGTGCCGCGAATGCCGCCACGCCGCCGACATGATCGCTGTGCTCGTGGGTGACCAGGATCGCGGTGATGCTCTCCGCTTCCACACCCAGGCGAGCAAGGCGCGCGACCGCGTCGCGGACGCCGAAGCCGCAGTCGATCAGCACCCGGGTGCTGCCGCATTCGACCAGCAGGCCGTTGCCCTCGCTGCCGCTGCCGAGACACGCGAAACGCACCGCGGCCTAGCTCACGCCGTCACTTCAACTGGTCTTTGAGCAGCGCAAGAATTTTCTCGCTGTTCGGCGTGCGGTCGACGGCTCCGTTCGGATCCTGCACCGTAACCACACTGCGAGGATCGGCCTGAGTCACGACGACGCGATATTGCTCGGGCTTGTCGACCGGCGGAGTTTTCCAGAACTGCATCTTGGCCAACGTATCTGCCAGCCATCCTTCCGTTGGTTTTTTCTTCTCGAGATCGGGATTGGCGTAGCGGACGAAATACAGACCCTTCGAACGATCGCGGTCGACGACGGTGAAGCCAGTGCGGTCGAGTGCCAGGCCCACGCGCCGCCACGCCCGGTCGAACGTGTCGTCGACGACGAGCTGCGCACCCTCGGTGCTCTTGTCGATGCGAGCCCGGTCGGGCGTCCCGGCTTCGGCCGCGATCGCCTGCGCTGCCGCCGGCGCCGGCGTCCCGAGTGCGACGATCAGCTTCTCGAGGAATTCCGCTTCGAGCTGAGGATTCGGCGGCGATGGCATCCAGTTCCAGTCTTCCGGCGACCCGCCCTGACCGATCTTCATCGGCATCTGCTCGGAGCCGCGGTGGCTGATATAGATCTCGACCGTGCCCGGCTCGCTGCCACGCTCGATGCGCGTGCGGAATTTGTCGCGCTTGTAGCTGTCGGTCATGAAGCTGACATATTTGTTCGCGAAGCGTTGCAGCAGACCTTCCGGCTTGTCGACGCGACTCTCGGACCAGTCTGTTTCCATGATGCCCAGCGCCGGCTGCTCGACGGCGAGGACATAGCCATTCTTGATCCAGAAATCGCGCAACGCCGCCCAGGCGGCCTCGGGACTCGCTTTGACGACCAGCCAGCGCTCGCTGCCTGCACGCGCGAGGTGGGCGTCGGGATTGGGGGGCAACACTTCGCTCGGGCGCGCCGCGGTTGAGGTGCGTGCCGCGACCGCGGCGGAGGCGGTGGTCGCCTGATAGCGGTCATCGTAGTTCGGCGTCGTCAGATCAGGCGGTACCTCGAGCGGCGGCGCCGCTCCGGCCGATTTGTACTGGATCTTCTTGCCCCAGTCGAAGTTCAGCGACTCGCAGCCGGACAGCAGCGCAACCACGAGGGCGGCTGCGATGGCGGCGGCGAGCGCGGGACGCGGCAGCTGCCCCGTCAGGTAAGAACGATGCATGCGAATCCTCCTACAGGCAGCCCGCGCGCTTGAGCGCTGCGCGGACGGCGTCATGGTATTGAGCTGCAAGCGGCGTCAACGGCAACCGCAAATCCGGCGCGATCATGCGCATTTCCGCCAGCGCCCATTTGACCGGGATCGGGTTGGCCTCGACGAACAGTTTGGTGTGCAGTGGCATCAGCCGCGCGTTGATCTCGCGCGCCTCCTTGAGTTTTCCGGCCAGCGCAGCCGAACACAGATCGGCCATCGCGCGCGGCGCGACATTGGCAGTCACCGAAACCACACCGTGACCGCCGAGCAGCATGTACGCCAGCGCGGTGTCGTCGTTGCCCGAGAGCAGGGCGAACGATTTGTTCTTGGGCAACCGGTCGATCAGATCGACGTGGCGCACTAGGTCCGACGTCGCGTCCTTGATGCCGATGATGCCGGGCAACTGGGCGAGGCGGAGTACGGTGTCGGTGCCGATATCGGCGACCGTACGACCCGGCACGTTGTACACCAAGAGCGGCAGATCGACCTTCTCGACGATCGTCCGATAGTGCCGGTACAGGCCCTCCTGTGACGGCTTGTTGTAATACGGAACCACCGACAAGCCCGCAACAGCGCCGGCGGCTTTGGCGTATTCGGTCAGCGCCAGCGCTTCGGTCGTCGAATTGGCGCCGGTCCCGGCGATGATCGGCAAGCGCCCGGCCGCATGGTCGATCGCCGTCTTGATCAGCAGGCAATGTTCGTCGACGCTGACTGTCGGCGATTCGCCGGTCGTGCCGACGACGACGATGCCTGCGGTGCCATTGGCAACGTGGAAATCGATGAGCTTGCGCAGGGCCGGCAGATCGAGCGCGCCGCCGGGCTGCATCGGCGTCGCGATCGCGACGAAACTTCCGGTCAGCATCGAGGCCAATCTGGGAAAAGCGCCATTTTACCCGAATCGAGAGATGCAAGGCATCGCGCCGGAACGACCCCGGCGGCGCGTCAGCGCTGTGCAGTGTCCTGCGCCGCGGCCGCGTCCGGCGGCAACAGCGGCGGCCAGCGCCGGCCCGGTCCGACGGCCGCGATCCGCTGTATGACGGCGGGACGCTCGCCGCCGACGCGGCCCTGCTCGAAAGCGACGATCGTCAGCCGTTCGTGCAGCGAAAGCAGCTCGCCGGCGGCCAGCAGATGATCCGGGTTGGAGGGCCGTCCATAGGCTTCGTTGCCGGCGGCGAATGTCTCGTACAGCCACGTACCATCGCCGGCCAGCGCGTCGAGCAGTTTGGAAAGCAGCGGCCGGTGCAGATAATTCGCGACAATGACGGCGTCGAAGCGCTGGCCCGACAACGGCCAGGGCCCGGTCTCGAGATCGGCGGCGATCGTCGTCACCCGCGGCGTGCCGGCGAGTGCTTCGAGCGCCTGGCCGTCGCGATCGATCGCGACCACATCGCATAGCCGTTCGGCCAGGAACCGGCTGTGCCGACCCTGCCCGCAGGCCAGGTCGAGCACGCGGGCTCCCGGCGGGATCAGCGGCGCAAAGCGCGCGATCCAGCGCGACGGCGCAGCGGGGCTTGCGTCGCCGCTCATCGATTGGCCCGGGATCGCTGGCGTGAGGGCTTGGCTTTGCCGCCGGCGTCGACGGGGCTTTCGACCGCCGCCTCCTCGATCAGCCAGTCGATGAACGCCTCCGCCTCCGGACGCAACGCGGCAACCGTGCCCCGCACGATGAAGTAGGCGCGCGTGGTCGCATAGCGGTTCTTGAACGGCGCCACCAGCCTGCGTTGCGCCAGCAGGCTGTCGATCAGCGGCACGCGACCCAGCGCCACGCCCTGGCCATCGAGCGCGGCCTGCACGACCTGATCGAAATGATTGAAGCGCAGCGATCCCGCCGACTCCATTTCATCGATACCGTTCGCGGCCAGCCATACCGACCAGTTGAGCCAGGGAAAGCGCCCGCGCTCGTCGTCGATGTGCAGTAGCACGTGCCGGGCCAAGTCCTGCGGATGCTTGAGCGGCCGCGCGCGATCGGCGGCGAGCGCCGGGCTGCACACCGGCAGCAGCCGCTCGCCGAACAGGCGCACCGCGCCGGGCGGCGCCATCGCCTCGGTGCAATAGCGTACGGCCAGGTCGATGCGCTCGCGCTCGAGGTCGACGATGCGATTGTCCGCGGAAATGAATACGTCGATCGCGGGATGGCGGGCACGAAAGCGCGCCAGCCGAGGAATCAGCCATACCGAGGCGAACGGCTGATTGGTCGAGACGGTGAGCGGCAGAGCCTTTTGCTCGCGGCGTATCTTGGCTACCGCCTGCGCGAGCTCGTCGAGCACGCTCCTCGCAGTCGCCTGCAGGACCTGGCCGGCATCGGTCAGGCGGAGCTCGCGATGCCGGCGCTCGAACAGCGCGAAGCCTATCTGCTCCTCGAGCGTCTGCATCTGGCGGGACAGCGCCGACTGCGTCAGGAACAGCTCCTCCGCGGCGCGGGTAAACGAAAGCTGGCGGGCCGCCGCCTCGAAGCCCTTGAGCAGATCGAGTGACGGCAGGCGCGGCCGGGCACGCGGTTTCGCGACGATCTTTTTTTCCATGCTGAATCCTCATGCGTCTGGCTGCCGGGAACAGTGCCAGCCATTCCCTTTTCGCATGCATCGCATGCGGCAAATTCGTTGGTCAGGGCCGCGGCAGGCACCGATAATTCAGCTGCACCAAACCGAAAACGCATCCGATTTCAGCGACCGGCTGGTGCATGTATACCACGCATGAACAGGAGATGACCATGCCCTTCGATCCCCCTAGCCCGCAACGCGGCCGCCGCATGTGCCTGCCGCAGCGCGAGTCGATGATATTGGACAACGCCGAAGGAACGACAATCGCGGTCGACTCCGGCTGCCTGTGGGTGACGATGGAGCGCGATCCGCGGGACATCGTGCTGCTGCCGGGCATGAGCTTCGAGATCGACCGCAGCGGCCGTACGGTGATCGCGGCCGAGGACGACTCGCGCTTCCGCCTGCTGGCCGGTGCCACGACCCCGAGCCGGATCGCGGCATGGCTCGCGCGCCGCTCGGCCCGGATGTCGTCGCGCTGGGCTTTCCGCCAGGCGCGACGCGTCGCTCCCTACTACTGATCCTTCGCGCCGCCCGGAGCCGGCCGCGTCCGCTCACCGCTTGGCGAAGACGAGCTTGCCGTTTTTTTCCGCGACGTGCACGGTGTCGCCGGCAGCGAAATTACCGCCCAGGATTTCGCTCGCCAGCGGGTTTTCGATCTGCTGCTGGATCGCACGCTTCAGCGGCCGTGCGCCGTAGACGGGATCGAAGCCCTCCTGCGCGACGACGGCCAGTGCCGCCGGGGTGACGTCGAGCCGGATGTCCATCTTCGCCAGACGCGATTCGAGCGACTGCAGCTGGATCTTGGCGATCGATGCGATGTTCTTCTCGCTCAACGCATGGAAGACGACGATCTCGTCGATCCGGTTGACGAATTCGGGCCGGAAATGGGTTTTCACCTCGGCCATCACCGCGAGCTTGATGACACCGTAGTCGTCGCCCGACATCTGCTGGATCATCTGCGAGCCCAGATTCGATGTCATGACGATCACCGTGTTCTTGAAGTCGACCGTGCGTCCCTGGCCGTCGGTCATGCGGCCGTCGTCGAGCACCTGCAGCAGGACGTTGAACACGTCCGGATGCGCTTTTTCGACCTCGTCCAGCAGGATCACGCTATAGGGCTTGCGCCGTACCGCTTCGGTGAGGTAGCCGCCTTCCTCGTAACCGACATAGCCAGGCGGCGCGCCGATCAGCCGGGCCACCGAATGCTTTTCCATGAATTCGGACATGTCGATGCGGATCATGTGCTGCTCCGAATCGAACAGGAATCCGGCAAGCGCCTTGCAGAGCTCGGTCTTGCCGACGCCGGTAGGGCCGAGAAACAGGAACGATCCGTACGGACGATTGGGATCGGACAGGCCTGAGCGCGAGCGCCGGATCGCGTCCGAAACCAGCCGGACCGCCTCGTCCTGGCCGACGACACGCTGGTGCAGCGCCTCTTCCATGTGCAACAGCTTGTCGCGCTCGCCCTGCATCATTTTCGACACCGGAATGCCGGTCGCACGCGACACCACTTCGGCGATCTCTTCGGCGCCGACCTGGGTGCGCAACAGCCGCGGCTTCGCCGCCTGCTCGGTCGCGAGCTTGCTGTCGGCCTTCTTGAGCTGCGCCTCGAGCTGAGGCAGCTTCCCGTACTGGAGCTCGGATACGGCCTGCCAATCGCCCTTGCGCTTGGCCTCCTCCATCTGCAGCTTGAGCTTGTCGATCGCCTCCTTGATGTGCTGCGTGCCGGCNNGTGCCGGCGACCTGGGCCTTTTCCGACTGCCAGACCTCGTCCAGGTCGGCGTACTCGCGTTCGAGCTTCCGGATTTCTTCCTCGATCACGCCAAGGCGCTTTTTCGACGCTTCATCCTTTTCCTTCTTCACCGCC
>PLYT01000098.1 GCA_003153475.1 Betaproteobacteria bacterium
CGTCGGACATGATGGACGGGCGGGTCGGTGCGATACGCACGGCGCTCGACGCCAATGGCTTTAGTCAGGTCGCGATAATGGCGTACTCGGCGAAGTTCGCGTCGGCGTTTTACGGGCCGTTTCGCGAGGCTGCGGAATCGGCGCCGAAGTTCGGCGATCGACGTTCGTATCAGATGGATCCACCCAACGGCGACGAGGCGATGCGCGAAGTGGCGCTCGATTTGGAAGAGGGCGCGGATATCGTGATGGTCAAGCCGGCGCTGCCGTACCTGGACCTTATCTGGCGCGTGAAGCATGAGTTCAACGCGCCGGTGGCGGCGTACAACGTGTCGGGCGAGTACGCGATGATTCGCGCGGCGGGAATCAACGGATGGATCGACGAGGAGCGCGCGACGATGGAGGTGCTGACGTCGATCAAGCGGGCGGGTGCGGATCTGATTCTGACGTACTTCGCGAAAGACGTCGCGCGCAAGCTCGGCGGCTGAAGGGGCATTGAGATGCGGGGCACGCGCCCCGCACCCCCGGCAGGGCACGGCCCTGCACCCGGTGGAGGAGGAGAAAAAATGAAGATGCGGCCGCAGCGGCCTGTTAGAAGGTATGGCGCTAAGACGCGAAGCAGGCGCGCGGAGTGAGGAGCCAATTTACGCGGAGCTAGCGGTTCTGGTTGCGCTTGGGTTTGAGGTTGGCGTCGTAGTATGGGCGCATCGCGCGCAGCGAACGCATCTGATGATACTCGAGTTCGTCGTCGGGGTAGCGATGCTCGGGGCCGAGCACGCATCCCGCACGCGCGTGGCATCGCGGGGCGCAATCTTGTTCGACCTCGACGCGATGCGTCAGGCATATCGGAATATCCCATCCACTGGCGATGCTCACCGCGGCCGCGGGACACGCGGGGATACAAGTGCGAGCCGTGCAGGCCGGACATGGGTCAAAGCCCAGCGCGTCGCCGGGGGAGTCGATAACCTCGTCCAGCAGCAGCGCGGCGCGAAACGCGATCCACGGGCCATACACGGGATGCACCGTGACGCCGAGGATACTCGGCCCTGCGACGCCGGCGATTTTGCCAAGCTCGATGAAGTTGAGCGTGCGCGCACCCTGCATGAACGGGTACACGGGGGTGCATCGGGCGCCGCCGGCGCGGGCCGCGGGCGCTACGTCACGCTCGACGACCTCACGCGTGAAATCGTCGAGCGGATTGTCGCGCTTCCACCAGCCGGGGTTGTGCGCGGCGTGATCTTTTAGCGCGTGCCACAAAGCGCCGCCGCCGTTGGCCACGACGACGATTGATTTCGCGAGCGAATCGATCGCGCTCGCGCGGGAGATTTCTGCGACCGCGGCGTCGTAGCGTGCCACCGGCGTACTGGCGAGCAAGCCCAGTCCGTGCGGCGCGGCCGCGGCGCGGATACGCTCGAGCGTCGAGGACATCTAGGGCAGCGCGATCGCGAAGATCGCGCCCTGGTCGCACTTGCCGCCGGCTTCGGTCATGCCGTAGAGCGTGTTGTCGACGAGGATCACGTTGTCGATTGGATTCGCGCCGTCGGGCTGGCTCTTGAAATCGTAAACGCGATCGTAGTGATTGCCCTTGGTGTCGATTTGAAAGACGGTGCCGTTTTTGGATTTGCCGCCGGTGCGCGTGGTGCCGTAGAGCGTGGTGCCCGACAGCGTCGGCGAACCGAACGGACTGTTGCCGTCGTTGTTTGCCGGATTGCCGAAACTGTGGAGCACCTTGAAGCGATTGCCGGTGTTCTCCATCGAAAAGACGGTTCCGTTGCCGAACTTGCCGCCGAATGTGGTCAGGCCGAACAGCGTGGTGCCGAATTGCACCAGGGTGCCGTGGTCGGGGGTCGCGCCGCCGTTGCTTGCGACGCAGCTCGGCGTGGCGTTGTTGGGGCAACTGAAGTTGTGCAGAGTTTTGAATTTTCCGGTGCTGGTGTCGAAGGAAAATATCACGCCGACATTGTGCTTGCCGCCCGCGCGGGTCATGCCGTAAAGCGTCACGCCATTCGGATCCATGATTGGCTGGCCGTGCGGGTCGGAGCCGCGCTTGGTTCCGTCGAACGAGAACAATTTCGTGTACACGTCGCCGGAAGGATCGAAAGAAAAGATCGTTCCGTCGCCAGTCGCGCCGCCGTGATTGCCGCCCTGCGAGGTCATGCCGTAGAGCAGGCCGCCAGCGGACTCGAAGCAACTGTGCGGCTGATCGCCGTCGTTGTTGACCGCGCTCTTTTCGAAATTGTAAATCGGCGCCGAGTAGCCGCTGCCGTCGTCGAGGATGCTGAAGATGGCGCCGTTGTCCTTGAGGCCGCCGTTCAGGGTGGTGCCGTACAGCACGCCGTTCACCAACGTCATCGCGTTGTGCCGCGGGTTGTTTCCGTCGGTCGTGGCGCCAGTGAAGAAGTGATCGATCGTGTAATCCGAGCCGCCCGGCATGATGTGGAAGATGATGCCGTCGCCGGCCGGTTTGGCGGTGGTGGTCGAGGTGCGGCCGAAAAGAAATCCGTTGGCGAGGGTAAGCGAGCCTTTCGGATCCGCGCCGTCGAGGGTGCTGGTGCAGACGGTGTTGGCGCTCGAGCCGAGGCCGAACGAATAGATGACGGATTCACTAGGCGTTGGCGTCGCGTTGGGAACACTGTCCTGAGCGCGGGCCGTTGCGGCAACCAGGATTGTCAGTTGCAGCGCCAGCACTGTGATGAACGCGGTCCGAGATTTTCGATCGGGACGAATAGAAAAAGGCATACGCAGGAGACTTCTCCAGCGAGAATTGAGAATCATTCGATTGTACCGGACGCCGCAATGAAAGCTAAGCGATCTTGTAGGTGACGAGCGCGTCGGCGACGATCGCGCCTGCGTCGTCGAGGATTTCGACCGTGAGGCTGGCGACGCGCTTGCCCTTGCGGCGAACGCGGGCGCGCGCGATGAGGTCAGTCTTCACGGCGGGGCCGGTGTAATTCACGGTGAGCGAGATGGTCGCGCTGCGGGTGGTCTCGGGCAGGCTCCATACTGCCGCGCATGCCGCGACGTCCACCAGCGCGGCGATCGCGCCGCCGTGAATCGGCACGTCGGGTCCGCCCTCGTTGAGCAGGTCCGCGTTGAAGGGCATCCGCACCGTAGCCGTGCCGTCGCGCGCGGACTCGACCTTGAGACCGAGCATCTTCGAGAACGGCGCGCGCTCTAGCGACTGAATCAGGACGGTACGATGGTTGGCGGGCATCGTAGTCCTTACAAGCCGAGCGTTGCGGGCAGCTCGGAGAGGTCGCTGATGGTTATGTCGGGCGCAGGCACGTCGGCGGGGAACTCGCGGCCGCGGCTCTGAATCCACGCGGAGTGCATCCCGACCCGCTTGCTGCCGAGCACGTCGTCGTGGGGAGTATCGCCGACGAACAGGATGTCTGCCGGCTCGAGGCTCATCGCTTCGAGCAAGCGGCGAAATATCAGTGGGTTCGGCTTGCGCCATCCGGTGTCCGCTGAAATTACGATCGCTTCGAACAGGTCGCGGATGCCGGTGTCGTGCATGATCAAATGTCCGGTCTCAGAGTCGTCGAAATTCGAAATAAGGCCGACGCGCACGTGGGCGGCGATTTTTTTCATCGCGTCGATTCGCGCAGCGGGCGCCGCGGTGACTTCGCGGACGCGGGCCATGTGAATCTGGCGCAGCTTTTCGGCCAGCGGCGCGACTTCGCCGTCCTCGAGGCCGAGCATTTCCAGCGTCAGGGCGAAGCGCTGGAAGCAGGTTGTCTCGACGGCGTCATGCTTGAGGCGCTGCGCGAAAATCTCGCGGTAAACCGACTCGTGCACGGCCATAAACCGGTCGCGGTCGAAGCGCGCGCCCAGCGCAGCCTCCAGCGTTGGGAACAGCAGGGGCATGGTGCTGCGAATCGGGCGCCCACGCCATTCGACGAGCGGCAATCCCGCGGGATTCCAACTGACCAGGGTGTCGAACAGGTCGATGACGACGGCTTTGTAGCTGTTTTCGCTATGCTCAGCCACGCGCGGTCAACGCTCCTGAGGTGCCGACGATCGCGGCGATATTGAGGATCAGCACGGCGCCGTTGAGGATCACGGACATGCGATGCAGCTTGTCGAACTCGGCTTTTTTGACGGGGTCGGGGTTGGCTTCTTCGGTGACGGAACGAATCGCCTCGACGCGCGGACGAATCACGGCGCCGGCGTAAAACGTGAACGCGAGCGCGATCGCGAGCACCAGCGCTGTCGCACTCCACCACATCCGCTGGTCGCGCGTTGCGATGAAATAAATTGCGAGCACGAGGCTGAGCGTGCCGACGACGTAGCCAAGCATGTAGTACTGCGGAAAGAGCGCGCGGATTGCGACGCCGGCCTCGGCGCGCGGCAAGCTTCCGAAAACGATTCGCGTCGTGAAGAACGAGAAGAAAACGATCCCGCCAAGCCAGCACGCGAGCGCGACCAGGAAAATTGAAAGGGCAATCATGATTTCGTTGTCACCATCATATTCGCGGATGAAGCGCGGGCGTCGTGCGCAATTCAGCCGGCTGTTAGTTGAGAAATGTTTTGCGCGCGCCAGGCAGCGGTTGGCGATCGGCGAAGCCGCTGTCGATGGCGTGCCATGCGATGACGCGCGACTCGCCGAACTGCCAGCACAGGTACACGACGTCGTCGCCGGCGTCGTACGGAAAATCGACGAGGCCCTGGTCGATATCCTTCAGGATGCAGCCGAAGGATTCGATTTGGCCGGCGGCGTCGGCCATGTTGGCGGTGAATGAGCGCAGCTCGGGATAGCGGCCGACAATTTCGTTCAGCTCGCAGTGCACAATCGACGGGTCGGTGACGGCCAGCTCCTCGACGCGGGCGCGCAGCGACGTCGCCTGCATCTGGAGTTGGCGCAGCAAGATTTCCAGGCGTGGAATCAGCGCGTTGGCTTCTTCCTCGCTAAACAACTTATCGAAACGAATGTTGGGCAACGTTGCCTCGTCAGTGGCGCGAGCCGCCGACCGTGCTTAACTTGATTATCGAAGGTTACCTTGTCTGCTCCGCAGCCGTATATTACGGTGAATTTTGGGTTGCGTGAAAGCGGGGCGGCGCGGGTTTCCCTCCTGACGAGGTTCGAATTGGCCTATGGCAGAAAAACCCAAAGGGGAAAAGCGTTTCGAGATTGAAGAAGACCTGAGCAAGGCTGAGATTCCCGAGGTCATGCCGGTGCTGCCGTTGCGCGGCATCGTGATTTTCCCGGGTCAGATTCATCCGTTCCTGGTCTCGCGGCCGTCGTCGCTCAAACTGATCGAAGACTGCGGTCAGACGGCAAGAGTTATCGCGCTTGCAGCCCAGAAAAATCCCGAGGACGAGCATCCTGGTTCCGACGGTTTGTTTCAGCATGGCACGGCGGTGCGGATCCTGAAGATGTTGCGCTATCCGGACCAGAGCGTCCGCGTGCTGGTGCAGGGATTGGCGCGGGTAGAGGTCGGCGCATTTACGCAGAACGAACCGTACTTCATCGCGCACGCGAAGCGGCTGTCCGAGCCGATTACCGCGGACAAGGAAATAGACGCGCTGCACGCGCATCTGGTGAGCCAGTTCTCGAAGTTCGTGAGCCTGGTGCCGTACCTGCCCGACGAACTGCAAGTGAGGGCGATGCAGGTGAAGGAGGCCAGCCGGCTGGCCGACATGGTCGCCTCGTACCTTAAGATCGCGGTCGAGGAGGCGCAGGACCTGCTCGCGACTATCGACGTTCGCGCGCGGCTGGAAAAGCTGATCGCGATTCTGAGCCGCGAGATCGAGATGCTCGAGCTCGGGCACAAAATTCAGTCGCAGGTGCAGACCGAGCTCAACAAGAATCAGCGCGAGTACTATCTGCGTCAGCAGTTGAAGGCGATTCAGCGGGAACTCGGCGAAGGCGATCCGCGCACGTCGGAAGTCGAGGAAATAGAAAAGAAGATCGAAGAGGCGAAGATGTCGCCGGAGGCGCGCAAGGTCGCGGACAAGGAACTCGAGCGCCTGAAGATGATTCCGCCGGAGTCGGCGGAGCATACGGTGGTGCGAACCTACCTGGACTGGCTGGTCAGCCTGCCGTGGGGCACTTCGACCGAAGACAATTTGGATATCAAGCACGCGCGCCAGGTGCTCGACGAAGATCATTACGACCTGGAGAAGATCAAGGAGCGCATC
>PLYT01000095.1 GCA_003153475.1 Betaproteobacteria bacterium
CCTGCTCGCCGGTGTCGGGTTGCGAGATCAGCATCTCGCCGACATTGACGCCCAGTTTTCCCGCGTAGACCGGGTCGAGCGCGTTTTCCGCGTCGATGTAGGCGGCCGTCCCGCCGGCCTTCTGCACCTGGGCGACGACCTGCAGGCAGAGCGTCGTCTTNNTCCGGACCGTAGATCTCGACGACCCGCCCCCGGGGCAGACCGCCGACGCCCAGCGCGATGTCGAGGCCGAGCGACCCGGTCGAGACTACCGACAGATCGTTTTGCACCTGGGCCTCGCCCATTTTCATGATCGAGCCCTTGCCGAACTGTTTTTCAATTTGCGCCAGGGCGGCGGTGAGCGCCTTGCTCTTGTTGTCGTCCATTGCATTCATTCCGTTGGATTTGATCAGGCTTACGTTGCTCATCGCGGTCTCTTTCGGTGGCGGTCCGCTATGCGGACGAAGAATGAAACCCATTATGGCATAGAACGATCGTTCGATAAAGGCCCTCGATGGCCTAATCCAGCCGGTCGACCAGACCCTGCAGGGCGATGGCGACTGAGGCTGCCCGGATCGCTGCCCGGTCCCCGTCCAAGTGCCGGTGCAGCGCTTCGACGCCCCCCGGACCCGCCCAGGCGAACCACACGGTCCCGACCGGCTTGGCGGGACTGCCGCCCGCCGGACCGGCAATCCCCGTCACTGCCACCGTCCACTGCGCACCACTGGCCGATCGGGCGCCTTGCGCCATCGCCAGCGCCGTCTCCTCGCTGACCGCGCCATGGCGCGCGATGATCCCGGGATCGATGCCCAGCTGTTCGATCTTGGCACGGTTCGAATAGGTGACAAAGCCCCGCTCGAACCAGCCCGAGCTGCCGGCGATGTCGGTGATCGCCCCGGCGACCAGCCCGCCGGTACACGATTCCGCCGTCGCCAGCATCACCCGCCGCGCCAACGCCAACTCGCCCAGCCGCGCGGCCAGCGCACGGATGTCTTGGTCATTCGGCTGGAAAAATGTCGCCTTCAACGCTGCGATGTCGCGTTCAATGCTGCTCGTCGGGCCGCGCCCGATACCAGTAAGCATAAGCGTCTTCGAAGCCGAAGCGGCGATACAGCGCCAGCGCCGGCGCGTTTTGCGCCGTGACCTGCAGGTAGGCGATGCGCGCCCCGCGCTGCAGCGACTCGGCCAGCAGCGTGCCGACGACCGCGCGCCCCAAGCCTTGTCCGCGCAATGGAGGCGCAGTGTGCACCGCGAATAGGCCGACGTGATCGTCCTCGATTTTGGCCAGGCCGCAGGCGACGACCTGTTCGCCGCGGCGTACCAGCGCGCCGATCTGCGGCAGCGGGTAGCTCGCGGCGCGCTCGACCAGGCGCGGCAGCGCTTCGCTCGCAACGCCGAGCAACGATCGCGTCGTCTCGACCCATGCCGTCATCGCGACGAGCTCGACTTCTGCGGCCGGCACGGGCCGGGCTTTGGCCGCCGCGAGGTCGGTACGCACGACCAGCGTCCGCTCGAATTCGCCCCAGCCGCGCTCGGCAAGAAAGGCATCGAGGCCGGATGGCAGCGCGAACGGCAGCATGCGAAAGATCGCGGGCAACGCCGCGGCCCGATAAAAGTCGATGCAGTACGCGAGCTTGCGCTCGAGCGGCAGCGTCGAGCGATAGGTCGGGTTGATGCAGCGCAGACGCTTGGTCGGACCGGCGCGGTAGCCGAGCAGCCAGCCATCATAGAGCAGCGATTGAAACGCGCCCGAGGCGTTGAGCGCCATCTCCTCGAGGCGGCGCGCCGGCGCGTGCTCATCGGCGGCGGCGTGCGCGCTCATCCGAATATCCGTTGCCACAGCGCCAGCACGAGCAACGCATATCCGGCCGCGACCACGTCGTCTGCCATCACGCCGATCCCGTGATGCCATTCGCGGTCGATCAATCCCGCCGGCGGCGGCTTGACGATGTCGAACAGGCGGAAGAGCAGGAACGCGAATGCCTGGTGCACCGGCTCGGCGCCGACGAAATACAGCACGCCCAGGAAAGCGACGACTTCGTCCCAGACGATCGCGCCGTGATCGGCGACGCCCAGGTCGCGCCCGGTGCGATCGGCCGCCCAGACGCCGACCGCGAAAGCGATGACGACGGCGAGCGCATAACCCCAGTCGTTGACCGTCGCACGGAGCAGTGCATCAAGCGGCAATGCGAGCAGCGTGCCGACGGTGCCCGGAGCGATCGGCGAGAGTCCGGTGCCGAAACCGAGTGCCACCAGGTGCGCCGGATGCGCGAGAAGAAAACGCAAGTTCGGCTTTTTCTTCATCGGCTTCTTGGCCAACTCATTGGCCAGATCACGGCGCGAAGTGATCGAACGCGTGCGGAAGGCGCTCGAGGGGACGACCGGTCGCATCGCGGACCTCCAGCCCGGCATGCTGCGCCGTGGCGATGCCGATCCGGGTCAGCGGCAGCCCGAGCCTGTCACCGAGGGTGACTATGGCGGCATCGCGCGCCCGCGGCGCGGCGAAGCAAAGCTCGTAGTCGTCGCCGCCGGCCAGCAGGCATTGCAGCGCGATCTCGCGCGCCGCGCCGCCGAGTTGGCGTTCGAGCGCGCTCGAGCGCGGCAGCAGATCCAGATCGATCGTGGCCCCGATCTGCGAGGCATCGAGCACATGGCCCAGATCGCCGACCAGACCGTCCGACACGTCGATCACGGCGCTGGCGATGCCGCGCAAGCCCAGGCCCAGCGCGACGCGCGGGGCAGGACGCGCCAGTGCGTTCTCGCAGTCGACAAGATCGGCGCCTTCCAGCCGGATCCGGCCCGACTGATGCGCGATCGCCAGCGCCGCGTCGCCGAGCTTGCCGGAAACCCAGATCGAATCGCCGCCCCTCGCTCCGCTCCGACGCAACGCCCTCCCGGCCGGCACTTCACCGAGCACGGTGACGCAAAGATTGCGCGGGCCGCGCGTCGTGTCGCCGCCGACGAGATCGACGCCATGCGCATCGGCCAGCGCAAAAAACCCCCGCGCGAACGCTGCAAGCCAGCCTTCGTCGACCGAGGGCAGCGCAAACGCCAGCAGCGCCCAGCGCGGCGTCGCGCCCATCGCTGCCAGATCCGACAGATTGACCGCCAGCGTCTTGTGGCCGAGCGCCTCGGCGTCCGTCCCCGGAAAAAAATGACGGCCTTCGACGAGCATGTCGACCGACGCGGCGATTTCGAAACCCGGCGATGGCGCGATCAGCGCGGCGTCGTCACCGACGCCGAGCACGGCGTTGCGCGCTGGACGCCGGAAGTACCGCTCGATGAGCTCGAATTCGGTCAACCCGCTTCCGCCGCGCGCGCAGTCGCCGCCAGCTTGTCGAGCACCCCATTGACGTATTTGTGTCCGTCGGTGCCGCCGTAGGCCTTCGCCAGCTCGACCGCTTCGTTGATCGCTACCTTGAACGGCACGTCCGGCGCATGCAGGAGTTCCCATGCGCCGATGGTGAGAATGCTCTTTTCGATCGGGGAGACTTCACCCGGCTTGCGGTCGAGGTATGGCGCGTAGGCGCTCTGCAGGGCGTCGTACTCGGCAGTGACGCCCTGCCACAGCCGGTCGAACAGCTTGTTGTCGCAGCGGGCGAAGCCGGCGCTTTCGGCCAACTGATCGCGGATCGCCGTCGGGTCGTTGCCCGAGAGCAGCCATTGGTACAGCCCTTGCAGCGCGAATTCGCGCGCGCGGCGGCGCGGGCTACTGCTCATCGATTGCGTCGAGCAGGTTCGCCATCTCCAGCGCGGCGAGCGTGGCGTCGTGCCCCTTGCCTTCGGCGCGCGCCGAAGCCTGCGCATCGCTGTCGGTGGTCAGGATGCCGTTGCCGATCGGAATGCCGAATTCAAGTTGAACGCTGGCGAGCCCGGAGGCCGATTCGTTCGCGACGATCTCGAAATGGTAGGTTTCGCCGCGGATGACGGCGCCGAGCGCGACCAGCGCATCGTAATCACCGGTTTGCGCCATCCGCTGCAGCGCCAGCGGCGCTTCCAGCGCGCCGGGAACGGTCGCGATCGTGATCGCCGAGTCGGCCACGCCCGACTCGGCAAGCGCTCGCTGCGCGCCGGCCAATAGTGCCTCGCCTATGGCCGGATTGAAACGCGAGAGCACGATGCCGACACGCAGGTGTCCAGCGCGGGTGCTCGGAACGATTCTACGAATCGGCATGAAGATCGATGCTTGCCTTGCCGCGCGCGGCAAGGCTCGTCGCGGGCGCGTTCAGACCGACGCGGCGCGAGGCGGAAACTCCTCGTAGCCGGTGACGGCGAGATCGAATCCGGCCATGCTGGGCATCTTGCGCGGGCGCGCCAGCAGACGCATCTTGCCGACATTGAGGTCGCGCAGGATCTGCGCCCCGATGCCGTAGTTGCGCAGGTCCATCTTGCTTTCCACGCGCGGCTGGTCGGCGAGTGCCCGGTCGCGCAGGTCCAGCGCGGACTCGGGGCGATGCAAAAGCACCAGTACGCCGCGCTCGGCGCGCGCGAGCCTCTCGAGCGCCGCCGGTATCGTCCACGAATGCACGCGGCTGCCGTAGTCGAGCAGATCGACGACCGACAACGGCTCGTGCACGCGCACGACGGTCTCCTGCTCCGGCGATATGTCGCCGCGCACCAGGGCCAGGTGCGTCGCGTCGGCCAGCTTGTCGCGAAACGTCACCAGGCGAAAGTCGCCGGCGACGGTACGGATCGGCCGCTCACCGGCCCGCTCGATCAGGCGCTCGTTCTGGCTGCGATAGTGGATGAGGTCGGTGATCGCGCCGATTTTGAGCCCATGCTGGCGCGCGAAGTCGATGAGGTCCGGCAGCCTTGCCATCGTGCCGTCGTCCTTCATGATCTCGCACAGCACCGCGGCCGGCGAGAATCCGGCGAGCCCGGCCAGATCGCAGCATGCTTCGGTGTGACCGGCCCGGGCGAGCACGCCGCCGCGATGGGCGACCAGCGGAAACACGTGCCCGGGTTGCACGATATCGTCGGGACGAGCGTTCGGCGCGCAGGCGACACGGATCGTGTGCGCGCGGTCGGCGGCCGAAATCCCGGTCGTCACGCCGCTGGCGGCCTCGATCGAGACGGTGAAATTGGTGCCATGCACCGAGCGATTGACCGGCGTCATCGGCCCGAGATCGAGCTGCCGCGCCCGCTCCTCGGTGATCGGCATGCAGACCAAGCCGCGGCCGAACCGCGCCATGAAATTGACGATATCCGGCGTCACGGCATCCGCTGCGACGACCAGGTCGCCTTCGTTTTCGCGATCCTCTTCATCGACCAGGATGACCATGCGTCCGGCCCGGACCTCGGCGACGATCTCGGGGATCGGACTGATCGCGCGCGACAGCGCCGACGAAGGCGCGGCCGTCTTGTCGATCGAGTGCAGGCGGGTGGGCTTCACGAGGGGTGTCAAAGTCGTGACCGGAGCGCTCATTATACTGCGCCGGCACCCGCCAGCAGCAGACGTATTGCCGCGCTTGGCGTCAGGCCAGCAGCATTTCCAGTGCGGCAGCGGTCAATTCACTGTTGCGATCGCCGAGCTCGGACATGACGCTGAAGTGATGTCGCTCGGCGATGAACAGCGGGCTTCGCGCCGCCGCCGGGCGGCATTGCGGCCAGCGCTCCCATAACAGCCACGATTGCCGACCGAATTCGCTGGTCTCGCCGCTGCCCGCCGCCAGCAACAGCGGCGCATGCACCTCGGCCGTGCAATGGATCGGGCTCATCGCGCGCGCCTTGCCGCGATCGAGCTTCAAGTCGGCATTGAACGAGACCTGGATCAGCGGCTCGAGATCGAATACGCCGCTGATCGCGATCCCCCCGCGAATCGCGTCGACCGGCACGCCGTAGCGCCGCCAGTCGGTCGCGTAAAGCATGGCGACCAGGTGTCCGCCGGCGGAGTGCCCGGCAACGAACAGCCGATCGACCGGCACGCCGTGGCTTTCGCCTTCGCGCCACAGCCACGCGACTGCCTGCCGGCACTCCTCGACGATATGCGCGATGCTGACGTCGGGGCAAAGGTCGTAATTGATGACCGCGACGCCGATGCCCTCGCCGACGAACGGCGGCGCGACGAACGAGTGGTCGTCCTTGTCGAGCGCTCGCCAGTAGCCGCCGTGGATGAACAGCAGCGCGCCCCGGGGGGATTCCGCCGGGAAGAGGTCGAGCGTTTGCTTCGGCCCGCTGCCGTAGCGCAGGCCAAGCCGCGAATCGAGCCGCGATCTCGCGGACGAACTTTCGGCCGACCAGCGCGCGAACCATTGCGGATGGTCGGGAAAGGCGGTCCGCAGGTTGTATTCGCGCTCGACGAAGTCGGCGGGCAACACGGTCACGGACCCTGCGGGGCGACGATGCGTATGCGCAGCTCGCCCAGGCTTTCGATCCGGCCGACCAGCTCATCGCCGGCAACGACGGCGCCGACGCCGGCGGGCGTGCCGGTGAAGACCAGGTCGCCGGGCAGCAATTCGTAATATTGCGCCAGGAAATGCAGCATGTGCGGCACGTCCCAGATCATGTCGGCAAGATCGCCCTGCTGCCTGATCGCGCCATTGACCTCCAGCGCGATGCGGCCGCGCTTCGGATGCCCGACTTCGGCGACGCGGTGGATCGGTCCGATCGGCGCGGCTTCGGCGAATGACTTGCCGATGTCCCAGGGCCGCTTGATTTCGCGCATCGCGTGCTGAAGATCGCGTCGCGTCATGTCGAGGCCCACCGCGTAACCGAAGATCAGCGCCTCCGCGCGCTCCGGGGCGACAACGCTGCCGCGCGCGCCGATCGCGACGACCAGCTCGATCTCGTGATGATAGTTCCTGGTCGCGAGCGGATAGTGCACGTCGGCAACCGAGGGCGGTACCACCGGGACGATCGCGTCGGCCGGCTTGGTGAAAAAGAACGGCGGCTCCTTCGCCGCGTCGCCGCCCATCTCCTTGGCGTGCTCGGCGTAATTGCGGCCGACGCAATAGATATGGCGGACCGGAAAGGCCAGGTCGCTGCCGGCGACCGGCACCGAAGGGAGGTCCCAGGCGGGAATCGCGTATTTCATCGTCGGCTTACCTGCGCAAAAGAATCGATGGTCGTTGCACGCCGCTACGCCTCTTTAGGCAGCGTCCGGCTGGCGGTCGGGGGCGGCGCGACCAAAGGCATCCAGCACTCGGCAGCTCGCGTCGATGCGTGTCAGCGTCGGATAGGGATCGAGCGGCACGTTGGTGCGCCGGGCATTGGCGAGCTGCGGCACCAGGCAGATGTCGGCCATCGTCGGCGCATCGCCGTGACAGAACGTTCCCGTCGTGGGTTCCGCGGCGAGCTGCCCCTCGAGCGCGGCCAGCCCCGTTTCGATCCAGTGCCGGTACCAGGCATCCTTGGCTTCCTCGCCGATGCCCAGCGTGCGCGTCAAGTAACGCAGCACCCGCAGGTTGTTCAGCGGATGAATGTCGCAGGCGATCGCGAGTGCGATCGCGCGCGCGCGCGCGCGGCCGGCGGGCGTCGAAGGCAACAGCGGCGGCTCCGGATGGCGCTCGTCCAGGTATTCGATGATCGCCAGCGATTGCGTGACGACGGTCTCGCCGTCGGTGAGTGTGGGCACGAGCTCCTGCCGGTTCAGCGCGCGATACGCTTGCGCATGCTGCTCGCCCTTGACCAAGTGAATGGGTGCGTAATCGAAAGGCAGCCCTTTCAGATTGAGCGCGATGCGCACGCGGTACGCCGCCGACGAGCGGAAATAGTTGTACAGCTTCATCGCATGCGCTTAGCTGAACGCGGATATGCCGGTCTGCGCGCGGCCGAGGATCAGCGCATGCACGTCGTGCGTTCCCTCGTAGGTATTGACGGTCTCGAGGTTCAGCAGATGACGGATCACGTGGAACTCGTCGACGACGCCGTTGGCGCCGTGCATGTCGCGCGCCATCCGCGCGATCTCGAGGGCCTTGCCGCAGGAATTGCGCTTCATGATCGACGTGATCTCGGGCGCCGCCTTGCCCTCGTCCTTGAGACGGCCGAGTCGCAGGCAACCCTGGAGGCCCAGCGTAATCTCGGTTTGCATGTCGGCGAGCTTTTTCTGGATCAGCTGGTTCGCCGCCAGCGGCCGGCCGAACTGCGAGCGGTCGATCGTGTACTGGCGCGCCGCATGCCAGCAGAATTCGGCCGCACCCAGCGCGCCCCACGCGATGCCGTAGCGCGCGTTGTTCAGACACCCGAACGGCCCGGCCAGGCCTTCGACGCCGGGGAGGTGTTGCGTTTCGGGAACGAAGACTTCATCCATCACGATCTGGCCGGTGATCGAGGTGCGCAGGCTGAACTTGCCTTCGATCGCCGGTGTCGAGAGCCCCGCCATCCCCTTGTCGAGGATGAAGCCGCGAATCACGCCGTCGTCGGTCTTGGCCCAGACGACGAACACATCGGCGATCGGCGCATTGGAAATCCACGTCTTGGCGCCGGACAGTTTGTAACCGCCGGGCACCGACCGCGCGCGCGTCACCATCGAGCCCGGATCGGAGCCGTGGTCAGGCTCGGTCAGGCCGAAGCAACCTATCGACTTGCCGCTGGCCAGCATCGGCAGGTATTTTCGGCGCTGCGCATCCGAGCCGTAAGCATGGATCGGCTGCATCACCAGCGAGCTTTGCACGCTCATCATCGAGCGGTAGCCCGAATCGACCCGCTCGATCTCGCGGGCGATCAGTCCGTAACAGACATAGTTCAAGGCCGCGCCGCCGAACTCGGCGGGCAAGGTCGCGCCGAGCAGTCCCAGCTCGCCCATTTCGCGAAAAATCGCCGGATCGGAACGCTCATGGCGAAACGCGTCGGTGACGCGCGGTGCGAGCTTGTCCTGCGCGTACGCGTGGGCGGCGTCGCGCACCATGCGCTCTTCTTCCGAAAGCTGCTCGGCAAGCAGCAGCGGATCGTCCCAGACAAAAGACGGCTTCGCTTGCCGGGATCGGCGTAGGCGTTCTGGGGCGTTAATCTGGCACTCCGATGCGCGGCGCTTCGGGCCGCCCGCGCAGTGTCGGATTATCGCTTGGCGCCGTTCCCGGCGCCAGCGCCGGCGCGTCGGCGAGCACGGCGGCAAGCGCCTTTCCTTTTGCCCCCCAACCAACGGCTTAGGCAATCCGCCGCAGCCGATCTCACGCGCCTCGACCTAGCATTTTGGCATCAGACGCGGGGCGATGGGCTCCCGCGGCAGGCCAAAGGACTTTGCGATGCGACGCCGAGGCGATGCCGTTGCCGGACCCTCCCGAAGCTCCGGCGGCGGCTTTTCGCTGATCGAGCTCCTGATCGGCGTTGCCATCGTCGGCCTGCTGGTCCTTGCCGCCGGCCCTTCGTATCGCAACTGGATCGCGGCGCAAGAGCTCGCCAACCACGCCCATTTCCTTGCCGGCACGCTAAACCTCGCCAGGAGCGAAGCGATCAAGAGCGGATACCGGGTGAACTTGTGCAAGACCCGCGACCGGCGGCAGTGCGCCGACGACACCCGCGGTTGGGACTCAGGCTGGATCCTGTACATCGACGAGAACCAGGACGGCGACATCAGCGAGGGCGAGACCGTCATTCGCACCGAAGGGCCTCCCGGCAACGGCATCACCGTGCACGGCAACCGGCCCGTCGCCGACTACGTTTCGTACACCGCCCTGGGCCACGCCAGGATGCTTTCCGGCGCGCTGCAGATGGGTACGTTCACCGTCTGCAAGCCGGGCCAGGACGCGTTGCAGGTGGTGCTGGCCAACAGCGGCCGCGCGCGCGTCCAGCCGACAGGGCAACGCTGTCCCTAGCTGCCCGCGCGAAGACGCGCCCGGTTGTCGACGACATCGTGTGTCGGCATTCCAGCCGGCGTTGCTCGCACGCAACCGTTTGTTCCGTTGGCAATACCTCACATCGGACCGCATTGCCTGTCTCTGGACGGCGACATACTATCCGCTGCACCGAACAGGGGAGGTTTTCATGGGAGCAACCGCAATGCGGTCGCAAGGCAGCCCGCCTAGGCGCCGTGCGCGCGGGTTCACGCTGATCGAGGTCTTGGTCGTCGTCGCGATCGTCGGCATTCTGGCCGCGATCGCACTGCCCTCCTATGCCGACTACGTCCGGCGCAGCAAGATCATCGAGGCCACGCGCGGCCTGTCCGACTACCGCACGCGGATGGAGCAGTACTTCCTGGACAACCGCACCTACGTCGGCGGCTGCGCGGCCATCGGCCCGGTCGTCCAGGCCAACGTCAGGACCTTCACCTTCGCCTGTCCGACCGAGACTGCCATTGCCTACACCCTGACTGCGACAGGCAAAGCCAGCGAAGGAATGGGCAACTTTATCTACACGGTTGACCAGGCCAACACACAGGTTACAACACAGACGTACTGGGGTGCGTCCAGCGGTGTCTGCTGGGTCGTGCGCAAGGACGGCTCGTGCAACTGAGACTGAATCCCGTGCCGCCGTACGCGCGCGGCTTCACGCTGATCGAGCTGATGATCGCGGTGGTGATTTTCGCGTTCCTGATCCTGCTCGCCGGCCCGATGTACACCGACTTCATCGCCAACTCGCGCATACGCAACGCCGGCGAAGCCCTGCTCAACGGCGTCCGGGTGACTCAGGCGGAAGCGGTCAGGCGCAATACGGTCGCCCGGTTCGCTCTCGATCCGACGACCGGATACAAGGTGTACGCGACCGACCCGGCCGACGGCACGGACGACGACGGCAGGGATGCAACCCATCTGTGGGCAGTCATTCCGTATGTATTCGCGGACCACGGTGCCTCGAAGGCGACGTTCACGCCCAACGGCGGCGCGACGACGGTCACCTTCGACGGCTTGGGACGCATCATGCCCAATGCTGACACCTCCATTTCGCTGACGAAGATCGATATCACCAATCCCGACGTAGCGAGCCCGCGCAACCTTCGCGTGGCGATCAATGCGATCGGGGGCACCGGCGGCACCAAGCTTTGCGATCCGGCGATGCCGGCAGCCGATCCGGCGGGATGTCCATGAAGACGCAAGTCAACCTGAGTCGCGTCCAGGCCGGCGGCTTCCTGCTCGAGGCGCTGATCGGCGTCCTGATCTTCTCGTTCGGCATCCTGGGCATCGTCGGCCTGCAGGCCGCCTCGCTGCGCCACACCGGCGAATCGGAGTACCGCGCCGAGGCGATGTACTACGCCAATTCGCTGATCTCGCAGATGTGGACCGACGACCCGGCCGGACTGAAGGCCAAGTACGACAGCACCGTCGGCGGTTCCGGCTATACGGGATTCGCGAACGCCGTCACCGGTGTCGGTGGCCTTCCGGGAGCCGGCGTCACCCCGCCCATCGTGCTGGTCGATCCCGCGAAGGACTGCACGAACAGCAACGACGTTGCGCCACCGCCGTCGCTGCAAAGCCACGTCGTGGTCGTCTGCGTGTACTGGCAGGTGCCGGGCGACACCGATATTCACAACTACATGACCGTCGGCGTCGTCGGCACCAATCCGTCCTAGAGATCGCAACATGGCCAACCTCTCCCGTCGCGGCACGCAGCACGGTTTCAGCCTCATCGAGATCATGGTCGGCGTCGTCATCGGCATGATCGCCGTGCTGGTGATCTACCAGGTTTTCGCCACGTCGGAGGGCATCAAGCGCAACATCACCGCCGCCGGCGACGCGCAGCAGAACGGGCTCCTGTCGTCGTTCATGATGGGGATCGAGCTGGCCAATGCCGGCAACGGCCTCGCGGTGGCGGCGCAGGATCTCGGCACTTGCACGCCGGCCGCAATTGCCGGCACCACGCTTGCCGATGTCTCAACTTCTTTTTCCAATTCGCTCCTGCCGATTCCGCTGCTAGTATTCGACGGCGGCGGCGACAACAACCCCGACGCCGTCTTCATCTATTACGGCGTGGGGCGCACCCTGGTGTCAGCGGCGCCCATTAGTCCACCGGCGGGCGTTCCCGGACCTTATTCCGATTGGTACGTGCAAAGCGCTAACGGCTTCAAGGCGGGAGATGCGATGGTCATGATCTCCCAGGGTGGCAATTGCTATTCCTCGAAGGCGGATGCGGTGGGTCCGGCGGACGCGAGCGGCGTGGTCAAGGTCACCCAGTCCCGCGTCGGCGCTTTGGCCTACGACTCTTCGTGGACGCTCCTCAATCTCGGCCCTGCGAATCTCGTTCAAAAGGTGCTCTACGACGTCGCCGGCGGCAGCCTGCGCAGCACTTCGCTGGTCGATCCTGCCACCGGCGCACCGGACAATGGACAGCCGACCAATCCGCTGGCCTCGAACATCATTAATATGAAGGTCCAGTACGGCATCGATACGGTCGGCGACGGCTTGATTCATCACTGGGTTCCTGCCACAGCCGGCACAGCTTATGGCGACTGGAACCCGGCCGCGCTGCTGGCAGCGCCGATCGCAACGATCAATCGCATCAAGGCCGCGCGGATCGCGATCCTCGTCAAAAGCGAGCAGCACGACAAGGACTTGGCGGGCCAGGGTTTCACGCGCACGGTCTTCAACGACTGCGCCGACGGAGGGACCTGCTATCCCGTCACGTTCAACGTTCCAGCTATCGCTGCCGCAACGCAGCCCTGGGGCTGGCGGTATCGGGTTTACGAGACGGTCATACCGCTGCGCAACGAAGTCTGGAACAAAGAAGTATGAAACGCGAAAAGACATCGCCGATCGGACGCCAGCAAGGCGTCGTGCTGTTCATTGCGCTGATCGTGATGGTGGCGATGAGCCTGGCCGCGATCGCGCTGATCCGCTCGGTCGACACGACCAACGTGCTGATCGGCAATCTCGCGTTCCGGCAGTCGTCGATCCTTCCGGCCAATCTTGCGGTCGAGCAGGCTGCCGCTGCGCTGTTCACCGACGCATCGCCTACCGGAGCCCCGACCATCGATCCGACCACGGACCTGCCAGCGGAGAACTACTACTCGACTTGGCAGGCCAACGACGACCCGCGAGGCGTCCCCAAGCCGTTGCAGACCAAAAACGATTGGGGGTCCTTCGGGCTGGCGAAACAACTGTCCGATACCAGCACGGGCATCAACATCCGATACGTCATCGAGCGCATGTGCGTCGCCGGCGCGGCAGGCATCCAGCCCTCGCCGCAATTCTGCGACATGCTGCCGCCGAAACAGAATCCGGGCACGACGGTCCACGATTGCTCGGTCGATCCGGGCGGCTGCCCGAAGCTCAACCCGATCCCGTTCTATCGGGTCACGATCCGGGTCGACGGACCACAGAATTCGACATCGTTCCTTCAGGCGATGTTGCGGTGAAAGCCGCACAGGGAGAATAAAACATGCGGTACCAACCCGTTCCTCCCCTCGTCCGCCGCTGGCTGGCGGCGCTGCTCTCATTGCTGCTGGGCCTCGGCCCGCTGGCCACACCCGTGTACGCCGGCCTCACGCCGCTCGCCGACGAGCCGATCAACATCAAGAACCAGGCCAAGCCCAACATCATCCTGACGGTCGACGATTCGACGTCGATGCTCTACGACTTTCTGCCCGACTACGTCGTAAGCAAGTATTGCCGCGACGGCACCGGTGCGATGAATGCGCCGTGCGGCTACAGCGGCTCGCCGGCCAATGCCGGCCCCGGCGGGCAGTACGTCTCGCCACAATACATTTGGTCGCAGCCTGCACTGGCGACGCTCAGCACGGTCGCAGCGCCCTTCCCGGCTTACGGGACCGGTGCCGGCGCGGTGCCTGCAGGCTTCACCCCGCAACTTTTCAGCAACAGCGGGCCCGGCGCGGGCTGCAACCTGACGCCGACATTTCCCAATCCGCCCAGTTGCACCGGCGGCATCGACCCGGGTGCCTTGCCCGGATTGTCGATCTATCCGGTCGCCTCGGGCTCGCCTCAAGCCGGCCTTCCCTACGAATACTGGGAGCTCTGGCCTGCTCCGGCGCACAACAGTGCGCTCAACCACATGTACTACAACCCGCGGCTGACCTACGACCCGCCGGTGTATTCGGACGCCAGCAGCTACCCGCAGATGGATTCCGGCAACACGTCGGCCTGGACCAAGGTGCGCGCCGATCCGTTCACGACCGCCGACCCGCTCGATTGTTCGAGCGAACCCTGCATCGACCTGACGGCGAACGTCATCGTCGGCCAGTGGTGCAATTCCGACTGGACGCAAGGCAACGACGACAGCGGCGCGCCTTTTGTCACCAATCCCGGCCATTGCCGGGTCAACGGTCTGATCGCCGCGGCGTCGGCGAACGCACCGGCTGCGATCGGCGACTACATGTATCCGTGGGCGCCGGCTGGGATCACGCCTAACGACTTCTCAAACTATGGCACTTCAACCAAGGTCAACTTGTCGACCATATCGACGGTGGCGCCGGTTACAAACGCTTCTCTGACAGATAACTTGGGACAGCCCACCGCCTGGGCCAACGCTCAAGATACCAAGTATTTCTACGAAAACGAAAACGTGCTGTGGTGCGACATCACCAGCCCGGACTGGCCGCAGACAGGCCCGACACTTCCGCAAACCTGCAGCAACAAGACGACTCCGCAGACCTGTACGCCCAACGCCACACAGCCAACTTGCGGCGGGGCGGTCAGCGGGACCTGCGGTGGCGCGACCGCCGCGGGCTCGTGCAGCGCCACGACGACCGGCAACTGCGGGGGCTACATCGCGACGGGTGTGTGCACCGGAGCGCTTGCCAACGGCGTATGCACCGGAGCAACCGCCAACGGCGTGTGCACGGGCGCCGCGGCCAACGGCGTTTGTACCGGCTTCATCGCAGGAGCGTGCAGCGCAACTGCGAACGGCACATGCGCAGGCTTTGCGGCCGGTGTTTGCACCGGATTTTCGAACGGCGCTTGCAGCGGTGCGCTCGCGGCAGCGTGCAACAATGCGCCTACCTGCGGCGGCGCGGGCGCGGCAGCGTGCGCCGGCGTCACCAAGGAAGCGTGCGTCGCTGGCACCGCGGCAAGCTGCGGCGGGCTTACCGGCCAGACCTGCAGTGGCGGCACGCCGATCGCGTGCAATGCGGTACCCCAAACTTGTAACGGCGGCGGCGCGCAGACCTGCGCGAACATCGTCGAAATTCCGCCGGATCCAGCCACCTGCACCAGCGCCTGGGTGCCGGTCGACTGCAACATCAACCCGGATCCCGAAGGCACTTGCGTCTACACGACGACTTGCCCGCCATCGACCTTCGCCGGCAAGTGCAGCATCCAGACCAGCAAGGTCTGCACGGTCAATACCGATTGTCCGTTCATCAACGGCACTTGCAGCGTGGCGGGTAACACCTGCGCCAGCAACTCGGACTGTAATTTGAAGCGCTGCCAGGCCACGACCACCGATTGCACCGCCAACGCCGCGATTTGCGGCAACGCCGCCGGAAGCGGCCGATGCAGCGTGACCAACACCGCCTGCACGACGAGCACCGACTGTCCGTCCGAGGGCACCTGCAACTACCAGAACAACTCCGGCGTCAACAACGGCATCTGCGCGTCAAGCGCGGACTGTAAGGCCTTCCCGAATCATTGCCAGACGACTACCGGCACAACGTGCGTCGCTATCGGCGCGAACTCGGCCTCCTGCCCGGTCATGCCCAACAGCGGTGCCTGCAACTACCAGAACAACGCGGGCACGAATCTCGGTCCATGCACGGCCAACACGGACTGCAAGGCCAAGCCGAAGGTTTGCAACTTTCCCGCGAATTTTGCGTGTAACAGCGTCAGCGATTGCACCAAGGGGACCTGCAACTACCAGACGACCGGTGGCGTCGCCCTCGGACCTTGCACAGTCGTGGGCGACTGCAAGGCCAAACCGAATACCTGCACCAACGCTGGCGCAACCCTGGGTAGCGTATGCGCGAACGCCGCGGCCTGTACCGACAACGGCGCATGCACGAACTTGGGCGCAACGCATGGAAACTCGTGCTCGGCGAACGCCACCTGCACCGATAACGGTGCCTGCACAACCGGCAACGTCGGCGCGGCATGTACGGTCAATGGCGCCACCGCGCAATGCGCGCTGGGCGCCGGCGTATGCACGTCCGGCGATCCGGCCAAGAACGGGCAGCCTTGCACGGTCGCGACGGCCGCGACGGCTTGCCAGAAGCTTGGCTCATGCACGACCGGTGCCGTGGGCACCGTATGCACGACCAATAGCGCGACCGACGTCGCATGCAAGAAGAACGGCGCGTGCACGACCGGAGCCGTCGGCACGGTATGTAACACTACGGGCGCCGCGGCCAATACCGATGTGGCGTGCAAGAAGACCGGCGCATGCACTACCGGCAGCGTCGGCACCGCGTGTAATACGACCGGCGCCGCAGCCAACACCGACGTCACATGCAAGAAGGCTGGCGCGTGCACGACCGGATCCGTCGGCACCGCTTGCTCGACGACCGGCGCCGCAGCCAATGCCGACGCGGCTTGCGCCAAGGCCGGGGCCTGCACGTCAGGCAATGTCGGGGTAGCTTGCAGTGCCGTGGGCGCCACGGCGGCATGTGCGTTGGTCACTGGGACCTGCTCGAACAATTTTGCGGCGTGCACGGTTGCCAATCAGGGAACTACCTGCGCCGGGCTGGTGGGCAACTGCACGGCCGGAAAGTCCAGCGCCACCACATGCAGCGCCAATAGCGACTGCAACATCGGCAGCACCTGCTCCAACAGCCAGAGTAACGGCGTGGCGTGCGTGACTGCCGCGACTTGCACGCCGCTGGCCGGCTCGTGTAGCTTCGACTCCAGCATCGCGTGCACGATGAACTCCCAGTGTACGAACCTCGTAGGAAGCTGCAGCATCACCGGAGCCATGTGCGACGCGGACAACCAATGCCCGAACCAGCCTGGTCCGACGAACCCGGTCACCGGCGTCCGTTGCGACACCGGCGGCGTCAGCGGCAACGCTCTGACGACGCTGCTGGCGGACGCCAACGGCGCCGGTAAGGCCTGCCGTCGGAACAATCATGCGTACGCCGACGGCACGACGGCGAGCCAGACCAACTACCCGGGCGTCGCGCTGAATAGCGGTCACTACACCACGCCCGTCACCGGCGAGATCGTTGCCGGCCAGGGCTGCCATGCCACCGACCGTTATGCCGCGGTCCCGCGCCACTACTGGAAGACCGAGGTCGAGTGGTGCGACAAGGCCGTCTCGACCGCCGGCGACCAATGGCTGGGTTACGGCACGCGGACCGGCGGATCGTGCCAGTCGTTCAAGGACGCATCGCACGTCTTCCCGCGCTTCTATGAGTTCGGCGCGGCAGCGGGTACCGACAATGTCGCCACCGCGGCGTTCGCGCGCGTCGACCTCGTCTCGACGGCGACGTACACGCACACCTGGACCGACGACTCGGGGACCGTGCAGACGGTGAACCGCACTTATGCGGAGGAGATGACCAACTACGCCAACTGGTTCGCGTACTACCGCACGCGGCTGACGGCGGTGAAGACGGTGACCTCGCTGGCGTTCCTCGGCTCGACCGGCGGCACGCTGAACCTCGACGACCAGTTCCGCGTCGGCTTCCACACGATGTTCAGCTATGCGACGTCGTTCGTCGACATCGCCGATTTCGACGCAGGCCAGAAGGCCACGTGGGCGACGCAGCTCATGGGTGTCACTGTCCCGCTCGACCAGGAAACCCCGACGCTCAACACGATCTCGCGGATCGGCGAGTACTACCTAAACGGCAGCAATCCTTCGCTGCCGGGCTCTACCGACCCGATCATCCTGTCGTGCCAGAAAAACTGGCATATGTTCTTCACCGACGGATTCACCAACCAGGCCCTCCCGCTGCCGCCGCTGCCTCTCAACGACCAGGACAATACCGTTCCGTCTCCTCAGTTGCCGGTCGGCGGCACGGCGGTGGTCATTACCGGCCTCACTCCCGGATCCGCATGGCCGCCGCCGTTCCAGGAGGACTTGACTTGTCTTCCGGCGCCCTGTGCAGTCAGCAATTCGGCGTCCGACTACGTGACCAACTACTGGGTGACGAACCTGCGGCCGGCGATGCCCGAAAATGTCGCCACCAGCGCGCGCGATCCGGCGAGCTGGCCGCATGTGAATTTCGCGGCGATGTCGCTCGGCACCGAAGGCAAACTGCCGGCGGGCAACCAGTCGAACGTCGAAGCGCAGCTGACGGCCGGCACGCTGCAATGGCCGAAACCGTATCCGACGGTCAACCACCCCGACCAGTCCGGCGTCGACGACCTGTGGCACGCCGCGATCAACGGCCGCGGGCGCTTTGTCAACGCGCAGTCGGCGGACGAACTCAAGCTCGGCATGGGCCAGATACTTCAGGACGTGGTGAACCAGGCGGGAGCCCGCACCGGGACGTCGTTCCAGAGCACCAGTATTTCCGGCACCAACAATTTCATCTATCGGACGTCGTTCCAGCCGGGCTGGGGTTCCAGCCTTCGCAAGGTGCAGATCGATCCGGTGACCGGCGCGGAAATCGCGGTTGCGTGGGACGCGTCGACGCAACTGGCGACGCAGCTCACCGTCGTACCGGGAGTCAAGGACACGCCGTGGTTCACCGATCGCATGGTCGTAACCATGGACGACACCGGCAACGCGGTTCCTTTCCTCGACTCCAGCATCGGCGCGAGCCAGCTCGATTCGCTGGCGCCGGGCTTGACTACGCGAGCTCAGGCTATCCTCGCGTTCCTGCGCGGCGATCGGAGCAAGGAAGGGACCTCGGTCGGCCAGTTCCGCGTCCGCATCGGCGGGTTGCTCGGTGACATCGTCGACTCGCAGCCCGTCTATGTCGGGCCGCCGGCCGCACCTTATCTGGAGATCAACGATCCGGGCTATACGACCAACTTCAGGAACAGCGCGAGTTTCAGCACTCGCCCCGCCCGCATCTATGTCGGCGCCAACGACGGCATGCTGCACGCGTTCGACGACACCACAGGCAACGAGGCATGGGCGTATGTGCCGAGCGACCTGTACCGGCCCGACGAGACCGGGCTCGGCGCGCTTTCGTACCAGGATGGTGCGCTGCCGCCGTTCAAGCATCATTTCTACGTCGATGCGACGCCGCGGATCAGCGACGCCAACTTCGGCGGCGGCCCCACCGACTGGCACACGATGCTGGTCGGAGGGCTCGGCAAGGGAGGCAAGTCGTACTACGCCCTGGATATCTCACAGCCGAACGACATCACCAGCGAGACCGAGGCGGCGAAGCGCGTGCTGTGGCAATTCACCGATGCCGACATGGGTTATACGTACGGCAAGGCGATCATTGCCAAGACGCATGCGTTCAGTAACCAGTGGCTGGTGATCGTCGCCTCCGGCTACAACAACGCCTCGGGCGTAGGCAAGGTCTTTTTCCTGCGTGCCAGCGATGGCAAGCTGCTGAAGACCCTGTCGACGGGAGCCGGCACCCCCACCAACCCATCCGGGCTGGCGCAGATCGCGGCGTACGAGAAGGACTTCCGCAACCAGATCGCCGAGCAGATCTATGGTGGCGACCTGCTGGGTAACTTCTGGCGCTTCGACGTCTCCGATCCGGATGATACCAATTGGGGCGCGGCCGAAAAGATCGCGAACCTGACCGACCCGGCCGGGAATCCGCAGGCAGTGACGACACCGCCGCAGATCGAGATCGACATTTCCAACGGCATCGACCGCTGGGTATTTATCGGCACCGGCCGCCTGCTGGACGACTTGGACCTCACGACCCCGGCGATCGCCGATCAGATCCAGACGATGTACGCGTTCCGCGACGGCACCGCGAGCGCACCGGTTGCGCCGTGGCCGGCAACGCTGGCGCCGCGCACCGACATGGCGGAAGTGACCGACGCTGCAGGTCTCGCGGCCAAGCCGGACAAGGGCTGGTACGACGACCTCCCGCTCGGTCAGCGCATCGTCGTTCCGGTGCAGGCGGCGCTGTCGGTGATTGCGTATGTCGGCACGTCGCCGCAGACCGATCCATGCCTCACGGGACAGCCGGCGACGCTCTATGCCAGGGAATACGCCCGCGGCAACTCGCTGCTGGCCGACGACAGCGGAGCGACGGTCGAAAGCATCTTCGAGAGCCAAGGCATCGTCGGCCTCGAGCTGGTGACGCTGAGCGGCGGCAGCAGTGACAGCGGCGCAGGCGGATTNNCGTCCCGCCCAAGGCGCCGGACTTCGCGCAAAAACATCGGATGTCGTGGCGCTTGCTGGGCCAGTAGACATATCGCATCATCGGGGCTGAATGCGGCCGCTTTCGCGCTAGCGGGGCGGCCGCGCTCTTTTGCTGTCCCGGCGACCCTCTTAAGTGAGCACCGCAACCTTCGATCACGCCCTGTTCGATGCGCCACCCGCGAGCGAGCGGCCGCTCGGCGTGTCGGTGCTGGCGTCCACGCTGCTCCATGTCGCGCTGATCGCGTTGCTGGCGAGTGCCAGGCCCACGGTATCGCTGCTGCCGGCCTGGCAGGCGATGACTGCGTCGATCCAGGTCGAGTTGCAACAACCGCCCGCGGTCGTGCCCCAGCCGCCACCGGAACCGGTGACCGTGATCAGCGTGCCCGAGGCGGCGCCCGTACAAGCGCCGGCTCCGCCGAAGGAGGTGACCGTCAAGGTGCCGGTACCGATAAGCGCCCCGCCAAGCGCCCCAGCGACGCAACCGGTAAGCATTCGCACGGGCCCGCCGAACCCGAACGGATCGGTCGCCGTCGGGCTGCTCGCCAATCCCGAGCGGGTAAGCACCGCGATTGCCGCCCGGCTGGCGCAGACGTTTCCGGGGTCCGCTGCACGCGCGCCCAAGCTGAACGGTTCGGTCATCACCGGCTATCCGATCGATGCCGCACGGGCCCATCAAAGCGCGCGCATCGCGGCAGTGCTGACGGTGGACGCTTCGGGCAACATCGTCGATCACGACATCGTGCTCTCGCCCGACGATCCGACGTTTCGCGCGGCGGTGCTGACCGCGCTGGCCAGCACCAAATTCACCCCGGCCGAGCTTAACGGCAAGCCGATCACGTATTGGGCAATCCTGGAATTCGTGTTCGACATCGATCCTGCGGGCGGCGCTCACACCGCCGCGGAGCGCTGAGCGCGCACACACCAGCGCCGCGGCGGCCGGATGCGGGCGCCGGTTTGGCGCTCGAGGCTAGCCCATCGTCGGCATATGGAAGCCTGGGGCAGCGCTGCCGTCATCCGGCCAGCGCGCGGTCACGGCCTTCCCGCGCGTGTAGAAGCGCACGCCGTCCATGCCGTGCACGTGCAGGTCGCCGAAGAGCGAATTGCGCCAGCCGCCGAACGAGTAAAACGCCATCGGCACCGGGATCGGCACGTTGACGCCGATCATGCCGACCTCGACGTCCTGCTGGAACTTTCGCGCCGCGAAACCAGAGCGCGTGAACAGCGCCGCGCCGTTGGCGTAGGGATTGGCGTTGATCAGCTCGATTGCGGCGTCGAGCGACTCGGCCCGGACGATCGCCAGCACGGGGCCGAAAATTTCCTCGCGGTAGATCGCCATCTCGCGCGTGACCTGGTCGAACAAGGTCGGGCCGACGAAGAACCCATTCTCGTGGCCGTGCACGCGGGCGCCCCGGCCATCGACGACCAGCGTCGCCCCCTCGTCGACACCGCGAGCAATCAGCCCGACGATGCGATCGCGCGCGGCGCAGGTGATCACCGGACCCATTTCGGAATCCTTCCGGTCGCCCGGGCCGACGGCGATGCGGCGCGCGCGCTCGGCGAGTTTGTCGCGCAGCGGGTCTCCGGCGTCGCCGACCGCGACGGCGACCGACACCGCCATGCAGCGCTCGCCGGCCGAGCCGTAAGCGGCGCCGATCAGCGCCTCGGCGGCGAACGCGATGTCGGCATCGGGCATGACGACCGCATGGTTCTTGGCGCCGCCCAGCGCCTGCACGCGCTTGCCGTGGCGCGATCCGGTCTCGTAGATGTAGCGGGCGATCGGCGTCGAGCCGACGAACGACACCGCCTTGATCGAAGGATGCGCGAGGATCGCGTCGACCGCCTCCTTGTCGCCGTGCACGACGTTGAATACGCCGTCGGGCAGTCCTGCTTCGGCCAGGAGCTCGGCCATGCGCAGGCTCATCGTCGGATCGCGCTCGGAGGGTTTGAGGATGAACGCGTTGCCGCAGGCGAGCGCGACCGGGAACATCCACATCGGCACCATCGCTGGAAAGTTGAACGGCGTGATGCCGGCGCATATACCGACCGGCTGGCGCAGCGAAAAACTGTCGACGCCGGTGCCGACGTTGTCGCTGAAATCGCCCTTGAGCAAATGCGGGATGCCGGTCGCGAACTCGACCACCTCGATGCCGCGCGTGATCGAGCCTTCGGCGTCGCTGATCGTCTTGCCGTGCTCCTGCGACACCAGCCGCGCGAGGTCGGTCTTGTGTGCTTCCATCAGGTCGCGAAAGCGCATCAATATGCGCGCGCGACGCAACGCCGGTGCCGCGCGCCAGGCGGGCAGCGCCACGCTTGCGGCGGCCGCCGCGGCATCGACGTCGGTCGCGTCGCTCAGCGGAACGTGGCGCAGCACTTCGCCGGTCGCCGGGTTGGTCACCTCAGCGTAACGGGTCGTGTGCGCAGCGACCGCCCGGCCGCCGATCCACAGCGGCAGGCGCTCCAGTGTCGTCAGATCCATGAGGTTTTCTCCTGCGTCATCCGACATCATGCAGTCGCGCGACGTAGCGCGCGACCAGGTAGCGTTGCTTAGAAATTATAAGCATGTTAGGCATTCGTGTTACCGATGGTGTTACCGGGGGGCCATCGCGTCTATTCTAGTCGCTCCAACAGCTTGACCTCGCGAGCGACCGTTCGACAAAATCGCCGCTGGGAATCGGTCAAGCAGCATGCCGCGAATACCCTTCCTTGAGTGCCCGGTTTGCGGCGACCGACCGCGTTACCGAATCTTGGCCCAGTGTAAGCACAACCCGCCTAGCGGACAGTTTCTTTGCGGTTGCGTCGGCTGTTCCACGACGTTTACCGACCGGTCCCTACGGGTTCAAGCAAAGCGCAAAACAGTCGGCCATGGGAAAAGTTGGGTGCTCGAGCTACAGTCGACCGTGACGTATCGCCGTGGCTGTTTCAGCCACCGAAGATAAGCGAACCGTCCGACCAGCCTCGACGTAGGCGAGGGCGGGATTCGAACCCGTGCAGCGCACTAACTCCATCAACGACCTAGACACCGAATCAATAAGTTGCATTCCCATGCGCTCAGGCGTCGCGGCGCGCGCTTCGCCGCGGTGGTGACGAAAGGTGGAGAAATCGATTTTGCCGCCGCGCTTGGCGCGAAGACCTGGCGGTTACCGAATTTGGAGGGACGGGCATGAAGACGATCAGCAGTGCGCATGAGAATGCGGTGGGCGATGCAGGCGAGAGTGCGCGCCGAGCAGATGGACTTCTGCGGGCACGGTTCGAGGCAGCGGAGTTCGTGCTGCCGGGCCATCCCGATAAGCTGTGCGACGCCGTCGCCGATACCATCGTCGAGCACTTCGCGCAGGGCGACGCCCGCGCGCAGTGCGGCATCGAGGTCGCCTGCGTGTTCGACCGCGTGTTCGTTACCGGTCGCATCGCGTCCTCGTCGGCGCCGTCGCGCAGCGTGTTCG
>PLYT01000044.1 GCA_003153475.1 Betaproteobacteria bacterium
AGGTCGGCGCACTTGCCGCCCAGGTTTCCCGATTCCAGCATGAAGCGTATGTCGCCGGTTCCGCAGCCGATCACTTTGGGGTCGCGGTAGGTGTTGACGACGATCCACTCGTAGATCGCACGCGCCCGTTCGATCGGACTGGTGCTCGCTATCGGCAGGATGCGGGCGGCGGTGGACCGGACGATGCCGTCGGTGGGTATGTGTGCGGTCGGCTGCAGGTAAAGCTNNGCGCGGTGCCGGGATGGTCGAGGTCCACCTTTCGGTTGCGCGTTGCGATGCGGTTGACGAGCTGCAGCTTGGGTGTGACTGCGCGATCGTTCCATTGCGCGAAAAACGCCGGCGCGCCGTACCGCGGATCGCGATAGATTCCCGTCGCCGAGGGATTGCCTGTCCAGCGGACGTCGAGCGCGCGTTGATAGTCGGTGTCGCCGTATTGCGGAAACGGCAACCACAATTTTGCCGGGAGGTCCTGCGGCCAGATCTCGACCTCGGTGACCGTCTCGAACGTGCGCCACGGCGCACTGACCGGCGGCGCCACGGCAACGGTCGCTGCCGCCACCGGGGCCGTACGCCCGGCTTGCGGTAGGGCCGCGACCACGGCGGTTGCGGCGGAAGCGTTCAAAAACTTGCGTCGATCCATGATTGGTCCTGTTTCCTAAAGCCCACGCCGGATCGGTGAAGGCGCTGACGAACCGTCAGCAGGTGCTTGGTGGTGCCGGGAGGGGGAATCGAANNTCGAACCGACACACCTTGCGGTACTGGATTTTGAGTCCAGCGCGTCTACCAATTCCGCCATCCCGGCTGCCTACATCGAATCCGCAGCGCTTTGGTCCGGGCGACGCGCAACGCGCGAGCCGCGTTGCCGGCGCGCGGTGAAGCCGGCATTATCGCGGAAAGGGCGCGCCGCTTCAAACCGCGGACGTCTCGAACGCGCCGCATGATGACGACCCGCAAGCCCTACCGCCTTTCCGATTTCGATTTCGATCTGCCGGGCGAGCTGATCGCGCAGACTCCCGCGCCGGAACGTTCGGGCAGCCGCCTGTTGCATGTCGCAGGCGCGCGGCGCACCGATCTCGCCTTCGGAGCGTTGCCCGGGCTCCTGGTTCCGGGCGACCTCCTGGTGTTCAACGACACCCGTGTCGTGCGCTCGCGTCTATTGGGTCGCAAGCCTAGCGGCGGCAAGGTCGAGTTGATGCTCGAGCGCATCGTCGCGCCGCGCGAGGCCTGGATGCAGTTGAGGGCGAGCCACCCGCCGCGAGTCGGCGGCAGCGTCGATCTGCCCGAAGGCGCCTCGGCTACCGTGTGCGAGCGCGACGAGCGCTTTTTCCGGCTGCGCTTCGACGTTCCGACGACGCTCGCTGCCTATCTCGAGCAGCATGGCGCGGTCCCGCTGCCGCCGTACATCGCGCGAGCACCGGAGGTCGTCGACGAGGAGCGCTATCAAACCATTTATGCGCGCCACGCTGGCGCGGTGGCGGCGCCGACCGCGGGTCTGCATTTCGACGAGGCGTTGCTCGATGCGCTGCGCGCCCGCGACGTCGGCTTCGCCTACGTCACCTTGCACGTCGGCGCGGGCACCTTCCTGCCGGTCGAAACCGACGACCTTTCGCAACATCGCATGCACAGCGAGCACTTCAGCATCCCGGCGGCGACGTTGGCCGCCATCGACGCAGCCCACCACCGGGGGCGCGCCGTCGTCGCCGTCGGCACGACGTCGCTGCGCGCGCTCGAAGCCGCCGCCGCGAGCGACGCCGTTCCCGGCGAGGGCGAGGCGGAAACCTCGCTGTTCATCACGCCGGGATTCCGCTTTCGCGTCGTCGACCGGCTGCTGACCAATTTTCATCTGCCGCGCTCGACTTTGCTGATGCTGGTTTCGGCGTTCGCCGGGTACGATGCGATCCGCGCCGCGTATGCGCATGCGATCGCCGCGCGCTACCGCTTTTTCAGCTATGGCGACGCGATGCTGCTCGAGCGCGATCCGGAAGCCGTCGCCTAGGAACCCAGCACCGATACAGCGGCGTCGCCTGCTACAATCGCCGCGATGGAATTCTCGGTCAGCGCGCGCTGCGGCAGCGCGCGCAGCGCGCGCCTCGTGCTCGCGCACGGCGTCGTCGAGACGCCGGTCTTCATGCCGGTCGGGACGTACGGCACCGTCAAGGCGATGGCGCCAAACGAACTCGTCGAAATCGGCGCGCAAATCGTTCTCGGCAATACGTTCCACCTGTGGCTCCGGCCTGGCATCGACGTCATCGCCGCGCACGGGGGCCTCCATCGCTTCATGGGCTGGGATCGGCCGCTGCTGACCGACTCGGGCGGATTCCAGGTGTTCAGCCTCGGGCCGCTGCGCAGGGTCAGTGAAGAGGGCGTCGCATTCGCTTCGCCTGTCGACGGCGACCGGCTGTTCCTGACGCCGGAGATTTCGATCGACGTCCAGCGCGCACTCAATGCCGACATCGCGATGGTGTTCGACGAGTGCACGCCCTTTCCGGCGAGCCGCGACGAGGCGGCGGCGTCGATGCAGATGTCGCTGCGTTGGGCCGCGCGGTCGAAGGCCGCTCACGCCGGCAGCGCCAACGCGCTGTTCGGCATCGTGCAAGGCGGCATGTTCGAGGATCTTCGCGACGAGTCGCTGGGCGGATTGACGGCGACCGGGTTCGACGGCTATGCGATCGGCGGTTTATCGGTCGGCGAGCCGAAGGAAGCGATGCGGCGCATCGAAGCCCACGTCGCCCCGCGCCTGCCGGACGACAAGCCGCGCTACCTGATGGGTGTGGGCACGCCGGAAGACATCGTCGAGGCGGTCTGCTACGGCGTCGACATGTTCGACTGCGTTCTGCCCACGCGCAACGCCCGCAACGGCTGGCTGTACACGCGCCACGGCGACGTCAAGATACGCAACGCCAGGCACCGCGCCGACACGAAGCCGCTCGATGACGGCTGCGCGTGCTACACCTGCCGCAATTTCAGCCGTGCCTACCTGCATCATTTGCAGCGGGCCAACGAAATCCTCGGCTCGCGCCTGAACACGATCCACAACCTGCACTACTATCTGACGCTCGCCGCCGAATTGAGGCAGGCGATCCGCCGGGACGCGTTGCCGGCCTATGCCGCCGCCTTCCGCGCGATGCGCGGGGAAGCCGAAGCGGCCGACGGCTGAAAGCCCGGCTACGCCCGGAAATCCCTTCGGCCTGCCGCGTCCGGCCACGCGTATGGGGCGTGGTAGAATTACCGGTTAAATCAGCAGTTCTAATGCGATCGACCGACCTAAAGCCCGCGGTACCGGGCGGTCAGGCGAATCCCGAGACGAGGAGAAAGCAATCGTGTTGATCAGCAACGCTTATGCCCAGTCCACCGGAGGCCCGTTCAGCGGCGACCTGATGGCCTTCCTCCCGATGGTCGCCATCTTCGTCGTCTTCTATTTCCTCCTGATCCGGCCGCAGCAAAAGCGCGCCAAGGAAACCAGAGCGATGCTCGACGCGCTGCAAAAAGGCGACGAGGTCGTCACCTCCGGCGGCGTCGTCGGCAAGATATCGAAAATTTCCGAAGGGTATGCCGAGGTCGACATCGCGCCGAACGTAACGATCACCGTGCAACGCAGCGCGATATCGCTGATGCTGCCCAAGGGCACGATCAAGAGCCTGTAAACACGTGGACTGCAGGCGCCGGCCGCGCGACGAGCGCAAGCGGCGTCTCCTTAGATACGCGCCGCCTTTTCGCCGGATCCTCAATGAATCGCTATCCCGCCTGGAAATACATCCTGATCGCCGTTGCGCTGGTCGTCGGGATTTTCTACACGCTGCCGAACTTCTTTCCCGAAGTCCCGGCGGTTCAGGTCTCGACCAGCAAGGCCAGCGTCAAGATCGACGCCGGGACGCTGCAAACCGTCGAGGACGCGCTCAAGGCGGCCAACGTCAGCTTCAGCGGCGCGCTGCTCGACAGCACCGGAGTCAAGGTCCGGCTGCCCGACCCCGACACGCAACTCAAGGCGAGGGACGTGCTGCAGCAGAAATTCGGCGACAACTACATCGTCGCGCTGAACTTGCTGTCGACCTCGCCGCGCTGGCTGGCGTCGATCGGTGCGCTGCCGATGTACCTCGGCCTCGACCTTCGCGGCGGCGTGCACTTCCTGCTGCAGGTCGACATGAAGGCTGCGCTCGACAAGGCCGCCGATCGCTACCTGACCGACATCCGGTCGCTGTTGCGCGATAAGAAAGTGCTGTATTCCGGCATCGCACGCGAAGGCCAGAATGTCGCCGTGCGCTTCCGCGACAGCGGCGAGCGCAACAAGGCATATAACGAGATATCCGGCGCATTCCCCGACCTGCAGCTCAACAACGTCGACGCCGGCGGTGACTTCAAGCTGATCGGCGGCCTAAAGCCCGAGGCACAGAAGCGCATCCAGGAAGGCGCGGTCCAGCAGAACATCACGATCCTGCGCAACCGGGTCAACGAGCTCGGCGTCGCCGAGCCGATCGTCCAGCAGCAAGGCGCCGACCGGGTGGTCGTGCAGCTGCCGGGCGTCCAGGACACGACACGCGCCAAAGACATCATCGGCCGCACCGCGTCGCTTGAAATCCGCATGGTCGACGACGATCCCACGGCGCAGCAGATGGCGGCCGCCGGCCAGGTTCCGCTGGGCGACGACAAGCTTACCGAGCCCAGCGGCACGCCGATCCTGGTCAAGCGGCAGGTCGTGCTGACCGGCGACCGCATCAGCGATGCCCAGCCGGGCTTCGACGGACGAACCAACGAACCGGCAGTGCACGTCAATCTCGACAGCGCCGGGGCGCGCATTTTCAAGGAGCTCACGCGCGAGAACGTCAACAAGCGCATGGCGATCCTGCTGGTCGAAAAGGGCAAGGCCGAAGTCATCACGGCGCCGGTCATCCGCGAGGAGATCGGCGGCGGCCGCGTTCAGATCAGCGGCCGGATGAATACGCGCGAAGCCAACGACATCGCGCTGTTGATGCGCGCCGGAGCGCTGGCGGCGCCGATGGAAATCGTCGAAGAGCGCACCGTCGGCCCGTCGCTGGGCAAGGACAACATCGAAAAGGGCTTCGATTCGGTCCTGTATGGCTTTGCCGCCCTGGCGATCTTCATCTGCGCCTACTACATGCTGATGGGAATCATATCGACGATTTCGCTGGCGGTGAACCTGCTGCTGCTGATCGCGATCCTGTCGATGCTGCAGGCGACGCTGACATTACCCGGCATCGCCGCGGTAGCGTTGACGCTAGGTATGGCGATCGACGCCAACGTACTGATCAACGAGCGCATACGCGAAGAGCTGCGCTGGGGCGACACACCGCATGCGGCGATACAGGCGGGCTACGAGCGGGCGTGGAATACGATTCTCGACTCGAATGTGACGACGCTGATCGCGGGCCTGGCGCTGCTGATTTTCGGCAGCGGGCCGGTGCGCGGCTTCGCGGTCGTCCATTGCCTCGGCATCATGACGTCGATGTTCAGCGCCGTGTTCGTCTCGCGCGGCCTGGTCGCACTGGTCTACGGGGGCCGCAAGAAGCTCGAAAAGATCTCGATCGGACAGATCTGGAAGCCGGCTGCGGGCGCCGCATAGCGCGTCCGCAGCATCGCATGTAGAGAGCGAACATGGAATTCTTCCGCATAAAGCACGACATTCCGTTCATGAAGCACGCGTTGGTGTTCAACGTGATTTCGTTGCTCACCTTCCTGCTCGCCGTTTTCTTTCTCGCGACCCGCGGATTGAATCTCGGCGTCGACTTTCGCGGCGGAACGGTCATCGAGATTTCATACACGCACGCCGCCGACCTGTCGCGCGTTCGTGCGGCCATCGACAAGATGAACCTGGGCGAGTTCGCCGTGCAGACTTTCGGCAGCGCCACCAGCGCGCTGATCCGGCTGCCGCTGAAGGAAGGCGTGTCGACCGCACAGCTCTCCGAGCGCGTGATGGCGGCGCTCCGCGCCGACGACCCCGGCGTCACGCAGCAGCGCGTCGAATTCGTCGGGCCGCAGGTCGGCAAGGAACTCTACGAAAACGGCGCGCTGGCGCTGCTGCTGGTGAGCTTCGGCATCGTCGCGTACCTGGCGTTCCGCTTCGAATGGCGCTTCGCCGTGTCGGCGATCATCGCCAACCTGCACGATGTGATCATCATTCTCGGTTTCTTTGCGCTGTTCCAATGGGAGTTCTCGCTCCCAGTGCTGGCCGCGGTGCTGGCGGTGCTCGGCTATTCGGTGAACGAATCGGTGGTGATCGCCGACCGGATCCGCGAAAATTTCCGCAAGATGCGCAAGGCCAGCGTACCGCAGGTCATCAACAGCGCGATCACCAGCACGCTTTCACGCACGATCATCACGCACGGCTGTACGCTGATGATGGTTCTGTCGATCTTTTTCTTTGGCGGCGAGACGCTACACCACTTCGCGTTGGCGCTCGCCATCGGAATCTGCTTCGGCATCTACTCGTCGGCGCTGGTGATGGCCTCACTGGTGATGTGGCTGGGCGTTTCGCGCGAGGACTTGGTCAAGCCGGACAAGAAAAGCGGCCCGGCGGGTGCCGAGAAGATCCTGCCCTGACGGGTCGGCAGCCGCCTCAGGGCGGGCACGATGCTGACCACCCTGCTTTATTCGCTGCTCGCAGTCGACCAGACGCTGGCCGAGCTCGCCGCACAGCACTCGTGGGTGCTGTTCGTGGCGTTGTTCCTGGTGATTTTCGGCGAGACGGGCCTGGTTGTTTTTCCGCTGTTGCCCGGCGACTCGCTGCTGTTCCTGGCCGGCACCGTCGCCGCGGCGAGCGGCATCAAGGTCCACCTGCTCGCGCTGGTGCTGTTCGGCGCGGCGGTGGCCGGCGATTCGGTCAACTACGCCGTCGGCCGCTTCCTCGGGCCGAAAGTGTTCAACCTGCCGCCCGACAGCCGGCTCTGGCGCTGGCTCAAGCCCGAATACCTGGAGCGCACCCATCGCTTCTACGAAAAATACGGCGGATTCACGATTATCATCTGCCGCTTCGTACCGATCGTTCGTACGTTCGCGCCGTTCCTTGCCGGGGTCGGCGCGATGACTTATCGCCGGTTCCTGGCCTACAACGTGATCGGCGGCGCGGCGTGGGTAGCCTCGCTCGTGTACGCGGGCTACCTGTTCGGCAACATCCCGTGGGTCAAGGGAAACCTGACCTTCATCGTGCTGGCGATCGTCGGCATTTCGCTGGTGCCGATCGCCGTGCAGTGGCTGCGCGAACGGCGACGCGACGGAGACTAAGCCGAACCGGCACGCGTTGGCGCCGGACTAGACCCGTCGGGCGAGCTCGGCTGCCTTGCCGATGTAGCTCGACGGCGTCAGCGCCTTCAGCCGAAGCTTCGCTTCCGCAGGCAGCGCCAGCGTATCGATGAACGCGTGCAGCGTCTCGCGCGTCATCCCCGCCTTGCCCCGTGTCAGCGCCTTGAGCTGCTCGTACGGATTGTCGATGCCGTAGCGCCGCATCACTGTCTGGATCGGCTCGGCGAGCACTTCCCAGTTCGCATCGAGGTCGGCGGCGAGCCGCACCGGATCGGCGGCGAGACGGCCGAGACCCTGCCGGCAGGAGACGTAGCCCAGCAGCGCGTAACCGAACGAGACGCCGACGTTGCGCATTACCGTCGAATCGGTCAGGTCGCGCTGCCNNGATCGGGTTGACCTTGTGCGGCATCGTCGACGATCCGACTTCGCCTTCGCTCACGTTCTGGCGAAAATACCCGAGCGACACGTAGCCCCAAACATCGCGATTGAAATCGATCAGGATGGTGTTGGCGCGCGACAGCGCATCGAACAGCGCCGCGAGTCCGTCGTGCGGCTCGATCTGCGTCGTGTATGCGTTGAATTCCATCCCGAGCCGCGCGACGATACGCTGCGCCAGCGCTTCCCAATCGACGTCCGGATAGGCGGCCAGATGCGCGTTGTAGTTGCCGACGGCGCCGTTGAGCTTGCCCGGCAGTGCGGCGGACCCGAATTCTTTGACCGCGCGCTCGAGCCTGACGACGACGTTGGCCATTTCCTTGCCCAGCGTCGTCGGTGTCGCCGCTTGACCGTGCGTGCGCGCCAGCATCGGCAGCGCAGCATGCCGGTGTGCGAGCGAGCGCAGATCGGCAATCAGGGCCGTCAACGCGGGCATCAGCACACCGCGCCGCGCCCCGGCGATCATCAGGTCGTAGGCGAGATTGTTGATGTCTTCCGACGTGCAGGCGAAATGGATGAATTCGCCGGCGCGGGCGATCTCCGGCACACCGGAGAAACGTTCCTTCAGCCAGTATTCGACCGCCTTGACGTCGTGGTTGGTCGTGCGCTCGATCGCCTTGACCCGCTCAGCGTCGGCGACGCTGAAGTCACGTCCTGCCTGCGCAATCTGCTGGCGAGTCGCCGCGCTGAATGGGCAGACTTCGACGATGCCGGGCTCGTCGGCAAGCGCCTCGAGCCAGGCCAGCTCGACACGGATGCGCTCGCGGATCAGCGCGTATTCGCTGAAATGTTCGGCAAGTGCGGCGACCTTGCCGCGATACCGGCCATCGAGCGGCGACAGCGCTGTAAGGGTGGAAAGCGCCTCGGCGATCGGCATAAGTCAGACGAATTTCACTGGCCAGGTCGAGCGAAAGTGTAGCACAGCGAAGGCGTCGGTCTGCGGCGCCGGGCGTAAGCTGCGGTGCTATAATTATGGTTATTCCTGCAATGTAGCAGCTCGCTGTTGCGCCTGCATTCGGTACCCGCTCCACCACCTGAAATTCAACGATGAAACTGCTCTCGTCGCCCACGAGTCCTTACGCCCGCAAGGTGCGCATCGCGCTTGCCGAGAAAAAGATCGACTGCGAGCTTATCGATGCCCCGCCCTGGGCCAAGGACTCGATCGTGCCGAATCACAATCCGCTGGGCAAGGTACCGGTCTTGCTGCTGGACGATGGCACGGCGCTCTACGACTCGCGCGTGATCGTCGAGTACCTCGATACCGTAAGCCCGGTGTCGCGACTCATCCCCGAGCCCAGTCGCCAGCGCATCGCCGTCAGGCGCTGGGAAGCGCTCGCCGACGGAATCTGCGACGCCGCGGTAATGATCGTGCGCGAAGCGGCGAGGCCCGCCAAACAGCAGAGCGGCGAGGCAATCGCCAGGCAGCGTGAAAAGATCGAACGCGGGATCGTCGACGTGGCCGGCGAGCTCGGCGACAAAACGTGGTGCAACGGCGAAGCGCATTCGCTGGCCGACATTGCTACCGGATGCGCCCTCGGTTACCTTGATCTGCGCCATCCGACGATCGAATGGCGCAGCGCGCATCCGAATCTGGTTGCGCTGTTCGACAGGCTGTCGAAGCGACCCTCGTATTCCGATACCGCGCCGCCGGCGGCGTGAGCTCGGTCCGACCGGCCTTTGCGCCGGACGAGTCGCCTGGTGCGCCGGCGCGCGACGTCGCTACAAAGCCTGCTTCAGCTGCTCCAGGATGCCCGGGTTCTCGAGCGTCGACACGTCCTGTGTGATGGTCTCGTTCTTGGCGATCGACCGCAGCAGCCGACGCATGATTTTTCCCGAGCGCGTCTTGGGCAGGTTGTCGCCGAAGCGGATTTCCTTGGGCTTGGCGATCGGACCGATCTCCTTGCCCACCCAGTCGCGCAGCTGCCTGGCGATCCTTTCGCCTTCGGCGCCTTCGGGCCGCGCCTGCTTGAGCACGACAAAGGCGCAGACCGCCTCGCCGGTCATATCGTCGGGTCGCCCGACGACCGCGGCTTCCGCGACCATCGGATTAGCGACCAGCGCCGATTCGATCTCCATCGTTCCCAGCCGGTGGCCCGACACGTTGAGGACGTCGTCGATCCGACCCATGATCGTGAAATAACCGGTCTTCCTGTCGCGCACCGAGCCGTCGCCGGCGAGGTAGAGCTTGCCGCCGAGTTCATCCGGATAATAGGACTTGCGATAACGGTCGGGATCGCCCCAGATCGTGCGGATCATCGCCGGCCACGGCCGCTTGATGACCAGTATGCCGCCGTGTCCGTGTTCGACGTCGTGTCCGGTCTCGTCGACGATCGCGGCGATGATGCCAGGCAGCGGGAGCGTGCACGATCCGGGCACCAGCGGCGTAACACCGGGCAGCGGCGTGATCATGTGTCCGCCGGTCTCGGTCTGCCACCAGGTATCGACGATCGGACACCGGCCGCCGCCGACATTCTCGTGGTACCAGATCCAGGCCTCGGGGTTGATCGGCTCGCCGACCGTGCCCAGGACCCGCAGGCTCGACAGATCGTGGCCCTTCGGCCAATGGTCGCCCCACTTGATGAAGGCGCGAATGGCGGTGGGCGCGGTGTAGAAGATGCTCACCTTGTGGTCGTCGACGATCTTCCAGAATCGCGAGAAATCGGGCCAGTTCGGAGCGCCCTCGTACATCAGCACGGTAGCGCCGTTCTGCAGCGGGCCGTAGACGACATAGGAGTGGCCGGTGACCCAGCCGATGTCGGCNNTCGTGCCACCAGTGGTCGCGGCCTTCGACCATCTTCACCGGCGATCCCGTGCGCCGGTAGACCACGACATGCTTCACGGTGGGGCAGGCGGGCATGGCTTCATCGACCGTGCGCTTGAGCTGGATCTCGTTGCCGCGCCGGTAGCTGGTGTCCTGCGTAAGGATGGCGACGCAGGCCGAGTCCGCGACGCGGTCGGCGATGGCGTTGGCGGCGAAGCCGCCGAAGATGACCGAGTGGACGGCGCCGATGCGCGCGCAGGCCAGCAGCGCGATGGCCAGCTCGGGGGTCATGCCCATGTACACGGCGACGCGGTCGCCCTTCTTGATTCCAAGCGACTTGAGGGCGTTGGCGAACTTCTGCACTTCGATTAGCAGCTCGGCGTAGGTCAGGCGGCGGATTTCGCCCGGCTCGCCCTCCCTGATGATGGCGGTCTTGTCGCGGCGTGCGCCCTGTGCATGGCGGTCGACACAGTTGTAGCTCAGGTTGAGCTGGCCGCCGACGAACCACTTGGCCCAGGGCAGATTCCAATCGAGCACCTTGTCCCAGCGCTTGAACCAATGCAGGTCGCCGGCCGCGGCGGCCCAGAACTTTTCAGGATCCTCGATGGACTGCTTGTAGAGGGTCTCGTACTCCTCCAGGCTCTTGACGTGGGCCTTGGCGCTGAACTCGGGGGGCGGCGGAAAGACACGATTCTCGCGCAGAGTGGAGTCGATATCCTGAGTAGCGGCGGCGTTCACGGGCTGGGAAGACATGCACGATCCTTTGGGGAAGTGGTGATTGCCTGGTGAAAGGGGTTCCGGGGTTTGGCCATCCCGGAAGACGGCCTGTGGCTGTCACTTTATCTAGATTGACGCACATCCGGCAAGTTGCCTAGGGCGGAAGTTCAAGAACGTATGATGGAAGCGGGCCAGTTTCAGGCCAGGGCGAACTGCCCGCGAAGAACCGCGGCGAAGCCATGGGGAGATGGGAATGCGCTGGGCGCGTAAGACGCTGTGGGACGCCGGTAAGACGATTCCTGGAAGATATGCCGAAGAGCTTCTTGGAATTCTCCTCGTCGTACTCTTGGGAATATCGAGCGGCGTGGGTTGCGCGCAGCGGGCCACGAAGAACGACGCGCCGGCTTCGTCCCCCGCTTCCTCGCCCCTGGCGTCCTCGCCTGGAGACGAGCCCGCCGATCCGGGGCCGCTCGCTACCGATCTCTCCCCGGCACTGAGCTCGAAGGCGATTCGCCCCGTCCTGCGCAAGGTTGCGGATTGGGAACTGGCGCGCGTCGAAGCCCAGCCGCCCAACCGCTCGTGGGACTTCGGCGTTCTCGATATCGGATTCATGGCTGCCTCCCGCACGCTGCGCGATTCGCGCTACAGCCAGTACGTCGTATCGGTGGGAGATCGCTTCGGCTGGAAGCTGGAGCGCACGGCGTATCCGGCTTTCGATTTTTCCATTGCGCAGGCCTGGGTTGAGGTCTACCGCTCTACGCGCAATGAAGCGCAACTGGCGCCGTTGCGCCGCCAGTTCGACGATGCCTTGGCCCTGCTCAACGATCCGGAGAAGCCGGCCTGGAACTGGTGCGACGAACTCTTCATGGCTCCGCCGGCCGGGGTTGCGCTGTCGGACATTACCAGCGATAACACATACAACGCTTATGTCGATCGCGAGTGGGGAAAGACGGAGAAGGCGCTCTACGACCGGCAGAAACACTTGTTCTACCGCGACGTGAGTTATCGCGACAAGCCGGACAAGCGGGAGAAGAACGGCAAGAAGATATTCTGGGCGCGCGGCAACGGCTGGGTGATGGCGGGTTTGGTGCGCGTGCTGGCCGATTTGCCCTCCGACGATCCTCTGCGTCCGCAATATGTTGCGCTGCTGCGGGAAATGGCGGGGGCGGTCGCGGCGGTGCAGGGGAGCGATGGTCTCTGGCGTCCCGGCCTGCTCGATGCCG
>PLYT01000021.1 GCA_003153475.1 Betaproteobacteria bacterium
GGCGCCAAGGGCTGCGGCGAGGCGGGCGCGATCGGCTCACCCGCGGCCCTGATGAACGCCGTGCACGACGCCTTATCGGCGGCCGGCGTCACCTATATCGACATGCCGGCCACGCCGCATCGCGTGTGGAGCGCGCTGCAGTCGGCACGAACCTAGGAGAACGCTCCATGTACGCCATCGAATATCAACGGGCCAAATCGATCGCCGAGGCAGCCGCCGCGCTCGCCCGGACCGGCGGCAAGGCGCTCGCCGGCGGCCAGAGCCTGGTCGGCGCGATGAAGTTGCGCCTGGCCAATCCGGGCACGGTCGTCGATCTGTCGGGTCTTGCGGAATTGAAAGGCATCAAGAAAGAAGGCGATGCGCTGACGATAGGCGCATTGACCACGCATGCCGAGGTCGCGGCATCCGCCGTGGTCCGGCAGGCGATCCCTGCGCTGGCTGCGCTGGCCGAAGGCATCGGTGACCGGCAGGTCCGAAACCGGGGAACGATCGGTGGCTCGCTTGCGAACAACGATCCGGCGGCCGATTACCCAGCCGCGGTGCTGGCGCTTAATGCGACGGTGCTGACGAACAAGCGCAAGATCGCCGCCGACGATTTCTTCAAAGGCATGTACGAAACCGCGCTGGCTGCGGATGAGATCATTACCGCGGTAACTTTTCCCGTGCCGAAGAAGGCTGCATACGTTAAATTCCCGAATCCCGCGTCGCGCTTCGCGCTGGTCGGCGTGTTCGTCGCGCAGACCGGTGCCGGAGTGCGCGTCGCGGTCACCGGTGCGGCGCCTCACGTCCATCGGTCGAGCGCGATCGAGGCAGCGCTGGCGAAGAGCTTTACCGCCGACGCAGCCAAAGCGGTGAAGATCCCGCCCGATTCGCTCAATACCGACCTGCACGGCTCGGCCGAGTATCGAGCGCACCTGGTCTCGGTGCTCGCGGCGCGGGCAGTTACTGCGGCGGGGTGAGGCGGCGGCGGGGCTGGGGTGAAGCGGCCATCGGTCGAATGCGGTAGCGCCCCGCAAGCGGCTAACGCACCGCGAACAGTCAGATCGCATCCAGCGCGTCGCGCAGGTCGCGGCGCAGGTCATCGACATCCTCGATGCCGACTGAGAGTCGCACCAGCGAATCGGTGATACCGAGTGCTGCGCGCATCGGCTCGGGGATCGAGCCGTGCGTCATCAGCGCCGGATGTTCGATCAGGCTCTCGACGCCGCCCAGGCTCTCGGCCAGCGCGAACAATCGGCAGTTCTCCAGGAAGCGCTTGGTCCCGGCGAGATTGGTCTTCAGCAGGATCGTGACCATGCCGCCGAACGCCCGCATCTGTCGCCGCGCCAGCGCGTGCTGCGGGTGCGAAGCCAGACCCGGATAGTGGACGCGGGCGACCTCCGGCTGCTCGGTGAGCCAGGTCGCGAGGTCGAGCGCGTTGGCGCAATGTCTTTCCATGCGCAGCGACAGCGTTTTGAGGCCGCGCAGCGCGAGAAAGCTGTCGAAGGGGCCGATGATGCCGCCGACGGCATTTTGCAAATAGGCGAGGCGCTCGGCGAGTGCCGCGTGGCGGGCTTCTCCGCCGATCACCACGGCCCCGCCGATCATGTCCGAGTGTCCGTTCAGATATTTGGTCGCCGAGTGGACGACGACGTCGAAGCCCAGCTCGAGCGGACGCTGGATCCATGGGCTGGCGAAAGTATTGTCGGCCACTGCGATCAGGTCGCGCTCGCGGGCGACCCTCGCGATCGCGGTCAGGTCGATCAGCTTGAGCAAGGGATTGCTCGGCGTCTCTACCCAGATCATCCTGGTATCGGCGCCGATCGCCGCGCGCAGCCTCTGCGGGTCAGCCATGTCGACGAAGCTGACGCGCAGATTGGCCGAGCGCTTGCGCACGTTCTCGAACAGGCGGTAAGTCCCGCCGTACAAATCGTCGCTGGCGACGATGTGCGCGCCGGCGTCGAGAGCGTCGACCAGCGTCGCCATGCCCGCCAGCCCCGAGGCGAAGGCGAATCCGCACGCGCCGTTCTCGAGGCTGGCGATACATGCCTCCAGCGCGGTCCGCGTAGGATTGCCGGTGCGCGCGTAATCGTAGCCCTTGTGCACGCCGGGGCTGGCCTGCACATAGGTCGACGTCGCGTAAATCGGCGTCATGATCGCGCCGGTCGACGGATCGGGCTCCTGGCCGGCGTGTATCGCGCGCGTTGCGAAACCCGCTCGCAGGTCTGCAGTCTTGGGTGCTCGATCGCTCACGGCAGGCATCTCCTCAGGTGCGTCAGCAGATCATACCGGGTGATGAGCCCGAAAAAGCGGCCCTCGTGCACGATGATCGCGACGTAATCGTGATTCAGCACGGCCAGTAATTCGGCGAAGCTCGCATCGGGGTTCAGGGTCTCGAGTCGTTGCGTCATCGCTGTCGCAACTTTGTCGTGGAATCGATCGGGTTGCTTGTAAACGTGCAGCAGCAGATCGGATTCGTCCAGGATGCCGACGACGACATCGTCGGCAAGCACCGGCAATTGCGACATATCGGCGATGCGCATGCGCTGAAACGCGGCGAGCAGCGTGTCATCGGCACTGGCCGCGATCACGGCGCGGTCCTCGTACCGGCGCGACACCAGGTCGCGCAGATCGCCGTATCGCGGCAATTCGAGGAAGCCCTGGTCGACCATCCAGAAGTCGTTGTACATCTTGGAAAGATATTTGCTCCCGGTGTCGGGAACGAAAGTGACGACGCGTCTGGGCGAGCTTTGCTCGCGGCAGTAACGCAGTGCCGCGGCGACCAGCGTGCCGGCGGAGGAGCCGCCGAGGATCAGTTCGGACTGGAGAAGCGCGCGGCCGGTCGTGAGGCTTTCCTTGTCGGAAATCGAATAGGCTCTTTTCACTCGTGAAAGGTCGGCGATCGGCGGAATGAAATCCTCGCCGATGCCCTCGACGACCCACGAGCCGGCGGTGCCGATTTTTCCGGTCTCCACATAGGCGGCCAGCACCGAGCCGACCGGATCGGCGAGCACCATTTCGGTGGCAGGGCTCATGCGAGCGAAGTAGTGCGACAGGCCGGTCAGCGTGCCACCCGAGCCCACGCCGCAGACGACCGCGTCGACCCGATGCTGCATCTGCTCCCAGATCTCTGGCCCGGTCGTCCGCTCGTGCGCCATCGGATTGGCTGGATTGCCGAACTGGTTCGCGTAGAACGCGCCGGGTATGTCCGCGGCCAGTGCCGCCGCCATGTCCTGGTAATACTCCGGATGTCCCTTGTTCACGTCCGAGCGCGTCATCCGGATTTCGGCGCCGAGCGCTTTGAGATGCAGCACCTTTTCGCTCGACATTTTGTCCGGGATCACCAACAACACGCGATAGCCCTTGGCGCGCGCGACCAGCGCGAGGCCGAGGCCGGTGTTGCCGGCGGTTGCCTCGACGACGGTTCCCCCCGGCCCGAGCCTGCCGTCCTGCTCGGCGGCAGTGATCATCGCCAGCGCGATACGATCCTTGATCGAGCCGCCGGGATTCTGGCTTTCGAGTTTGACGAACAGGCGGCAGCGCCCGGTATCCAGACGCGTCAATTCGACCAACGGTGTATTGCCGATCAGGCTCAGCACCGCCGGATCGCTGCGGGAGGTTGCGGGCAGGGTGGCCATGACCATCTGTTAAGAGTACCTAGCATCGCTCCGCACGTCGGCGACGTCAAACCTCGAGCGAGCAACAAAGACAGACGCCGCTGCTAAACTCGCTCCTATCATGGCACTTGGCATTCGCTCCAAGCTTCCGGCCACCGGCACGACTATCTTCACCGTGATGTCGGCCCTTGCGCAGAAGCACGATGCGGTCAACCTGGGGCAGGGCTTTCCCGACTATGCGATCGACCCGGCGCTGATCGACCTGGTCGACGCCGCGATGCGCGCCGGCCACAATCAGTATCCGCTGATGCCCGGCGTCATGCGATTGCGCGAAGCCATCGCCGCCAAGGTGGCGCGCCTGTACGGCCATGCCTACGACCCCGAGCGCGAAGTCACCGTCGCGACCGGAGCGACGCAGGCGATATTCACGTCGATCCAGGCGCTTGCGCATCCGGGCGACGAAGTGATCGTGTTCGAGGCCGCCTACGACAGCTATGTTCCCGCGGTGCGGCTCGCCGGGGCGACGCCGGTCACGCTGCCGCTGACGTTTCCCGACTACGCGATCGACTGGCCTGCACTCGCCGCCGCGATCACGCCGCGCACGCGAATGATCGTCGTCAACTCCCCGAACAATCCGGGCACCAGCGTGCTCTCGGCCGACGATATCGCGCGGCTCGCGGCATTGACGCGGGGCACCGAGATCCTGCTCGTCAGCGACGAGGTTTACGAGCACATGGTGTACGACGGCGCGCGGCACCGGAGCATGGCGCAAGATCCCGAGCTGGCCGCGCGGAGTGTGGTCATCGGCTCGTTCGGCAAGACATTTCACGCCACCGGCTGGAAAGTCGGATACGCGCTGGCGCCGCGCGAGATCAGCGACGAAATCCGGCGCGTGCATCAATTCACCGTCTTCACCGTCAACAGCGCCGTCCAGCATGCGCTGGCCGAATTCCTGCGCGAGCCGGCACGATACGAAGCCCTGCCGGCCTTTTTCACCGCCAAGCGCGATCTGTTGCGGGCTGCGCTCGCCGCGACGCCGCTCGAGCTCCTGCCTTGCCGCGGCAGCTATTTTCAGCTGGCCCGCTACACGCAGGTCAGCGATGAGCCGGCGCACGAATTCGCGCAACGTCTGGTGCGGGAGTTCGGCGTCGCGACGATTCCGCTGTCGGCGTTCTACCAGGACGGGACCGATCACCGGGTGATTCGATTCTGCTTTGCCAAGCGCGAGCAGACGCTGCTCGCTGCCGCCGAACGCCTGCAGCGGCTTGGGGCTTGACTTATCGAACGATCGTTCGATAGACTGTCCTTTCCTGTCTGATCGGCGTCCGCCCGGGTTTTTGCCTGGGCGGACCCGGTTTGCGGTTCAACCGATGAATTCCGTCCTTGCTGCTCTGCTGCACAATCCGCTGGTCTGGCGCGGCGATCAACTGGCACCGGCCGACGATGCGGTTTGCAGCGGTTTTGCTGAGCTCGACCGGGAGTTGCCCGGCGGCGGCTGGCCGAAAAGGTCGCTGACCGAGCTGCTGCACGATGTCCAGGGTATCGGCGAATTGCGACTGCTGCAGCCGGCCCTTGGGCGGCTCGCCCGTTCCAGCGAGGCTATCGTGCTGGTCGCTCCGCTGCATATTCCTTATGCGCCTGCATTGGCCGGCTGCGGCATCGATCCTGCGCGGCTGTTCGTCGTCGCTGCGGCGGAAGGCAAGGACCGCTGGTGGGCAGCCGAGCAGGTGTTGCGGGCCGACAGCGCCGGGGCATTGCTGTTCTGGCCGGGAACCCTCAACGATCAGCGTTTGCGGCGCCTGCAGCTTGCCGCCCAGGACAGCAATACGCTGGCCTTCCTGTTCGCGGGTACGGCAGGGGCAGCGCAGGCCTCGCCGTCACCACTGCGTTTGCGTCTGGCTGCGGAAAAAGGGCGCCTGCGTATCGACGTGTTCAAGCGCCGCGGCGGTGTCATGGTCCGGCCGTTGCTGCTGGATATCTCAGCCGAGTCCGCTGCGGGAGGCCGTCATCCGCCGACGCTTGGCGCAACGGGTGGCGCACCGGCAGTCAGCTATCGCCTGGCGGCGATCCGGACGGTGAGCTTCAGACCGCACTATCCGGTGGGTGGCCCTTCGGCGCTGATCTGGAATCGTGCGCTGGTACGTGCCGATGAAGGCAGCAGAGGGTCGAGGCCGGATCCGCGCGAAGGGGGTTCCCGCAATCGCACGCGCGACGACATCGTGGACCGCAGCGCCAGCCGCTCCGTCAACGCGTAAGTTTTTTGCTGTCGGGCCATGCTCTGGACCGCGCTTTATTTTCCCGATCTTCCGCTTTCGGTTTTCGCGCGCGCCGGCACGGGGAGAGTCGCCGCGGTCGTCAGCAGCGCAAGCCATCGTCCCGATGTCGTGGCCGCCAACGGCGCGGCGAAAAGGCGCGGCATCGTTGCCGGCCTGTCGATCGTGGCAGCGCTGGCGCTCGACCCGGAGATCGCGATTCATCTGCGCGATGAGCGCGCCGAAGCCGCCGCGCTCAAAAGCATCGCCTTATGGGCCGGGCAATGGACGTCGACGATCAGCATCGAACCGCCGGCGGTGGTGCTGCTGGAAATTTCCGCCTGCCTCAATTATTTCGGAGGCTTGCCCAAACTGCTCGCGCTCATCGATGCCGGCCTTGCCGCGCTGGGATTTTCCGGCATCGTCGCCACCGCGCCGACCGCGCTCGCCGCGGGCCTGCTGGCGCAGGCAGGTCAGGCGATCGCGATCGAGCATGCGGCGGATCTCGAGTCACGACTGACTGCGCTGCCCGTCGCGCTGCTCGACAGCGCGCGCCCGGTTCTAGACACGCTGACCGGTATCGGCGTGCGTACGCTGGCCGACCTGCTGGCGCTGCCGCGCGACGGGGTGGCACGGCGATTCGGTCAGCGGCTGCTCGATGAAATCGATCGCGCGCGCGGCCTCCAGCCCGATCCGCGCCCGCTGTTCGTGGCACCCGAGCGCTATCACGGACAGCTCGAATTACCTGTGCCGGTGGCCGAAGCCGAGGCACTGCTGTTCGCCGCCAAACGGTTGGTCGTCGAGCTGGCCGGATTCCTGCAGGGACGCGGCGCCGGCGTCACGCGACTGCGCTGCGATCTGATCCACGAAGACGCTGCGCCGACCGCTATCGTGCTGGGTCTTGCCGCGACGCGCAAGGTAGAGCACATCGTCAACGTGCTGCGCGAGCGCCTGGCACGCGAAGAGCTGCCCGATCGGGTCGAAGCGATCCGGCTGATCTCGGAAGAAATCGCGCCGCTGCCGGGACAGGATGGCGAGCTCTTTGCCGGCGCCCATTGCCACGGTCAGAACGGCGCGCAGTGGATCGAGCGCGTGCGCGCGCGGCTTGGCGATGACGCGGTGCGCACGCTTGATCTGCATGCCGATCACCGTCCCGAGCATGCCTGGCGTTATCGTGACGCCGCATCGGCGAGCGTGGCGCCGCTTCCGGCCGACGCACCGCGGCGGCCGCTGTGGTTGTTGCCCCGGCCGCGTCCGCTCGGCGTCGATCCCGCGTCGGCGCAGCTCCACTTGCTGTCCGGCCCGGAGCGCATCGAAAGCGGTTGGTGGGATGGCGGCGAGATCGGCCGCGATTATTTCGTCGGCAGCGATGCGCAGGGAGGACAGCTGTGGCTCTACCGCGATCGCGGCGGGGAGTGGTTCGTACACGGCATTTTCGCTTAGTACGCGTTGCGATTCGCCCGGATCGGCGCGATCCGACATGACCTACGCCGAATTGCACTGCATTTCCAACTTCAGCTTTCTGTGCGGCGCCTCGCATCCGGAAGAGCTGGTTGCGCGCGCCAAGGAGGAAGGCTACGCGGCGCTGGCGATCACCGACGAATGCTCGCTCGCCGGTGTCGTGCGGGCGCACATCGAAGCAAAAAAATGCGCACTGAAGCTCGTCATCGGCAGCGAGTTTCGCCTCGACGACGGCTTACGACTGGTCCTGCTGGCGACCGATCGGGAAAGCTACGGCAAGCTGGCGGCGCTGATCACGCGCGGCAGGCGCAGCGCAGTGAAGGGGAGCTATCGCTTGTCGCGCGCCGATCTTGCCGACGGCGTCGCCGGCTGTCTCGCGCTGTGGCTGCCGGGCCGGGTTCCCGACGCGGACGAAGTACGCTGGCTCAAGCCGCGCTTTCGAGAGGCGCTGTGGATCGCCGTCGAGCGCCTGCTCGACGCCGACGACGCGGCGCGTTGCGCCGATCTTGCCGAAATCGCGTCGACGACCGGGCTGCCGCTCGTTGCCGCCGGCGATGTCCACATGCATGGCCGTGATCGCCGCGCGCTGCAGGATACGCTGACGGCCATCCGGCTGAAGACTACGGTCGCGCAAGCCGGCCACGCGCTGCATCCGAACGGGGAGCGCCATTTGCGGCCGCTCGCGACGCTTGTGCGCATCTATCCCCCGGCGTGGCTGGCAGAGACGCTGACGATCGCCGGACGCTGCCGATTCTCGCTGGACGAACTGCGATACGAGTATCCGGAGGAGATCGTTCCCGCGGGCGAAACGCCGGCGGCCTACTTGCGCCGGCTGACCGAAGAAGGCTTTGCGCGACGCTTCCCTGCCGCCGTCACGCCGCCGAAGGATCGCGCCAGAGTGCGCGCGCTGATCGAGCGGGAGCTCGCATTGATCGCCGAAAAGCGCTACGAAGCGTTCTTCCTGACCGTCTACGACATCGTGAAATTCGCACGCGACAACGGCATTCTCTGCCAGGGCCGCGGCTCGGCGGCGAACTCGGCGGTGTGCTATTGCCTCGGCGTCACCGAAGTCAATCCGTCGTGCACCGAGGTATTGTTCGAGCGCTTCATCTCCCGCGAGCGCGACGAGCCGCCCGACATCGACGTCGANNACCGCGCGGCGCTGACCGCGACGGTAATCTGCTATCGCCCGCGCTCGGCACTGCGCGATGTCGGCAAGGCTCTGGGGCTGGATCTGGCGCAAGTGGACAGGCTGGCAAAGGCGGTGGGCTGGTGGGATGGCCGCCAGGCGCTGCCTGAAAGGATCGGGGACGCCGGCCTGGATGCAGACAGCCCGATCATTCGGCACTTGTCGGCATTGGTGACGACCCTGCTCGGTTTTCCGCGGCACCTGTCGCAGCATACCGGCGGCTTCGTAATCTCGCAGGGGCCCTTGTCGCATCTGGTGCCGACCGAAAATGCGGCGATGCCGGAACGAACGGTCATCGAATGGGACAAGGACGNNGGCGCTGGGCATGCTGACGGCGATCCGCCGCGCGCTGGACCTGTTATCGACGCGCTGCGGGCGGCGGCTCTCGCTCGCGGACATCGATCCTTCGATGAGCGATGATGCGGTCTATGACATGATCGGCCACTGCGATACAGTCGGCGTGATCCAGATCGAATCGCGCGCGCAAATGGCGATGCTGCC
>PLYT01000064.1 GCA_003153475.1 Betaproteobacteria bacterium
GCGGTGTAGAAGATCGTGACCTTGTTCTTCGCGATCGTCTGCCAGAAGCGCCCGGCGTCCGGGTAAGTCGGTATGCCTTCGAACACGACCTGCGTCGCGCCGACCGCGAGCGGACCGTACGCGATGTAGGTGTGTCCGGTNNAGCCGATGTCGGCCGTGCACCAGAACACGTCCGTCGGCTTGATATCGAAAGTCCAACGCATCGTCAGCGCCGCCCACAAGAGATAGCCGGCGGAACTGTGCTGAACTCCCTTGGGCTTGCCCGTCGAGCCGGACGTATAAAGGACGAACAGCGGATGCTCGGCGCCGACCCATTCGGGCGCGCAAGTGTCGGACTGACCGGCGACGAGCTCGTGCATCCACAGGTCGCGCGGCGCCTCGAACGGAACCGCTCCGCCGGTCCGCCGATAGACGATCACCTTGCGCACCGCTTCGCAACCGCCCATGCCGAGCGCTTCGTCGACAATCGCCTTCAGCGGCAGATGCTTGCCCCCGCGCGCCTGCTCGTCGGCAGTGACCACGGCGACCGCGCCGACGTCGATGATGCGCTCCTGCAGCGATTTGGCCGAAAAGCCGCCGAATACTACCGAATGCGTCGCGCCGATACGCGCGCACGCCTGCATCGCGACGATGCCCTCGATCGACATCGGCATGTAGATGACGACGCGATCGCCTTTTTTGATGGCGAGCGATTTGAGCCCATTGGTGAGGCGGCAGACGCGGTGATAAAGCTCCTGGTAGGTAACCCTGGTGACGGCCCCGTCGTCGGCCTCGAAGATGATCGCGACCTTGCCGGCATTGCCGTTTTCGAGATTGCGCTCGAGACAGTTGTGCGAGACGTTGAGCTCGCCGTCCTCGAACCACTTGTAGAACGGCGCGTGAGTTTCGTCCAGCGACCTGGTGAACGCCTTGTGCCAGGAGAGGTTCTCGCGCGCGAGCTTGGCCCAGAAACCGGAATAATCGGCCGCGGCCGCGGCGTTCAGCCGATCGAAGTCGGCCCGGCTGACGTTCGCTTGCGCGGCGAAATCGTGCGGCGGCTCGAAGAGACGCGTTTCGTTCGATACCGATTCGATCGTGGACATGTTGCCTGCCTCCTCGACGATGGGGCGCGGACGAAGGGTAGGATCCCCTCGCATTATTGAGCGCTCGATCGCAGTCTACCGAGTCTTGGCCTCGCGGTGCAATTAGCCGAGGGCACACCGCCTGTTGCGCGGCTCGTTCGAATCCGGAACAGGGTCAGCGATGGTAGAATTCACGACTTGCCTGCTGGCTTTGCTTCGACGTTCGCGAAGCCGTGGCGTCGACCACCAGCCATGACGACGATCAAGCAAGAAGACCTGATTCAGAGCGTAGCCGACGCGCTGCAGTATATTTCCTATTACCATCCGGTCGATTACATCGAGGCGCTCGCCGATGCCTACGCAGCCGAGGAATCGCCGGCGGCGAAGGACGCAATCGCGCAGATCCTGACCAATTCGCGGATGTGCGCCGAAGGCCATCGGCCGATCTGCCAGGACACCGGTATCGTCGTCGCGTTCGTCAGGATCGGCATGGACGTGCGTTGGGACGACGCCACGATGTCTCCCACCGACATGATCAACGAGGGCGTGCGCCGGGCCTATCTCGATCCCGACAACACGCTGCGCGCATCGATCGTCGACGACCCGGCGGGGGCGCGTCGGAATACACGCGATAACACACCGGCCGTCGTGCACTTCGAGCTCGTCCCCGGCAACACCGTCGACGTCCGCATCGCCGCCAAAGGCGGCGGTTCCGAGAACAAGGCGGAATTCGTGATGCTCAATCCGTCGGACTCGATCGTCGACTGGGTGGTGCGCACCTTGCCGGCGATGGGCGCCGGCTGGTGTCCGCCCGGCATGCTTGGCATCGGCATCGGCGGCAGTGCGGAAAAAGCGATGCTGCTGGCCAAGGAAGCGCTGATGCAGCCGATCGACATGGCGATGCTCAGGAAGCGCGGTCCCGCCAACGGTCTCGAGCAGCTGCGCATCGATATTTTTGACGCCGCCAACGCGCTCGGCATCGGAGCGCAGGGACTCGGCGGCCTGTCGACGGTGCTCGATGTCAAGATTCTCGATTATCCGACGCATGCCGCCAGCAAGCCGGTCGGCATGATCCCGAACTGCGCGGCAACCCGGCACGCACACTTCACACTCGACGGGTCCGGTGCGGCAAGACTCGCTCCGCCCGATCTCACGCGCTGGCCCGATGTGCGCTGGGCGCCGGCGCCGACGGCGAAACGGGTCGACCTCAATCGCCTCACGCGTGAAGAGGTGGCAGGCTGGAAGCCCGGTGATCGGCTGCTGCTGTGCGGCAAGTTGCTGACCGGTCGCGACGCCGCGCACAAGCGGATCGCCGACCTGTTCGCCCGCGGCGAGTCGCTGCCGCCCGGCGTCGATTTCACCAATCGGATCATCTATTACGTCGGCCCGGTCGATCCGGTGCGCGACGAAGTCGTCGGCCCGGCAGGGCCGACGACTGCGACGCGGATGGACAAGTTCACCGACATGATGCTGGCGAGGACGGGCCTCCTCGCGATGATAGGCAAAGCCGAGCGAGGGCCGGTCGCGATTGAGGCGATCCGAAAGCATCGCGCCGCGTATCTGATGGCGGTGGGCGGCGCGGCGTACCTGGTCTCCCAGGCGATCAAGAGCTCGCGGATCGTCGCGTTTGCCGATCTGGGAATGGAAGCGATTTACGAATTCGACGTCCGCGACATGCCGGTAACCGTCGCCGTCGATGCAACCGGATCGTCGGTGCATCGGACCGGCCCGCGCGAATGGCAGCAGCGCATCGGCAAGATCCCGGTCACGGTCGCTTGAGGCAGCGCACCACAGCGCTGGCCCTGACGATCGCGGCAACGCTCGCCGCGCCAGCGCTGGCGGCGCCTCGCGTGCTGTTGTACACAGCGGACGACACGCCGCAACTCCGCGCGGCGCAGGCCGGTGTGCGCGAAGCGCTGGGCACGACGCCGATCGAGGACGTTCGGCCCGGCGACGCCGGGGCACGCCTCAAGGCCGCCGCCCGCGAGGGACCCCATGTCGCCATGATCACGCTCGGCCCGCGCGCCGCGGCGCGCGCGGCGCGCGAAGCGCCCTCGCTTGCGACGGTCGAGTGCATGTCGGCGCCGGCGAGCCCAGGCGCGCAGGCAGTCCCGGCCGCTATTCCGCTGGAGCAGCAGCTCGCATGGCTGCGCCGGCTGCTGCCGGACGCGCGCTATATCGGCATCCTGTACGATCCGGCGCAAAACGCCGAGGCAGTCGACGCGCTTGCCGCGGCGCTGCGGCGTGCGGACCTGAACCCGGTGCTGGTGCCGGTCGCGGCGCCGGCGATGCTGCCTGCGGCGCTAGCACACCTGTCCCGTTCGGCCGACGCACTGCTCGCCGTACCCGACACTACCGTCTACACGCGGGAAACCGAGAAGGCGCTGCTGCTGTTCTCCTTCCGCTACAAACTGCCGCTGATCGGATTGTCCGAAACCTGGGTCCGGGCCGGCGCATTGTATGCACTCGACTGGGATTACCGCGAGCTCGGCGTGTTCTGCGGCCAGCTGGCGTTGCGCCAATTGTCCGGCGTCCATGCGGCAGCCGCGACCCCGCCGCGTCCACACGTCTATGTCAATCAGCGCAGCGCGCGACGGTTTCATCTGCACTGGGACGATTCGATGCGCCAGTCATTCGACCGGGTAGCGGAATAGTGACGACGCCGGCCACGCAATCGCCGCCCAAAGACGAGCGTATCGCGCCGGCCGAGGCACCGGCTCGCTCGCGCGCGATACGCGTCGGCTTGCTGACCAAGCTCAATCTGCTCGCCGTCGGATTGATCGTCGCGACCGCGATCGGCGTCAGCGCGCTCTTGGTCGTGCAGCAGATCGACGCCGAGCAGGCGCGGCTGAAGACGCAAGGGCAGACGGTCGTGGCGATGCTGGCCGATCTGTCCGAATATGCGGTTTATACCGCCGATGTGGGTGCACTCGATCGGCTGTTGCAAAGCCTCGAGTCCGACCGCGACATCGCTTATGCCGCGGTGCTCGACGAGCAGGGGCGCCTGCTCGCCTCGCGAATCTACGGTGAGGCCACGATGCCGTCGGCGCCGGCGGCGGAGCTCAATGCCGGCGTCATCGAGAGCAGCGTGCGCAGCGTCAAGGGCCGGCGCTATCTCGAGCTGGTCGCGCCGATCGCCGAAGCGAAGAGCGAGCCACCGCCAGCGACGGCCGGGGCGCAGGACCCCGCAGACCCCCCGATCGGTTACGTGCGGCTCGGCATGAACTACGAACGCAATCAGGCGCAATTGCGCAGCAACATCGTCGGTACGCTGTCGGTCGTCGCCGTGCTGATGATGGTCGCGATTCTGGCCACGTTGCTCCTCACGCGGCGACTGTTATTGCCGATACGCGAGCTGATGCGGGCAGCCAAGGCGGTCGGTGCCGGCGATCTGGGCGTGCGCGTGGTGCCGACCTCCGGTGACGAGCTCGGCCTGCTGACGCGCGCGTTCAATCAGATGACGCAGCGGCTCGCGCAGTCGCAGTCCGACGTGACCGGATACCAGCGCACGCTCGAAGAAAAAGTCGTGCAGCGGACCAAGGAGCTCGAGATCGCGATCGCGCAGGCATACCAGCTCGCGCAGCATGACATCCTGACCGGGCTGCCGAATCGCGCGCTGCTCAACCAGCGCCTGAAGCAGATCCTCGCGCAGGCGGCGCGCGATCAGCACCAGGTCGCCTGCCTGTTTCTCGATTTCGACCACTTCAAGCGCATCAACGACACGCTCGGCCATGACGCCGGCGACCACTTGTTGCAGGCGGTAGCGCAGCGGCTGAGCCATGCGGTGCGCGAATCCGACACGGTGGCGCGGCTCGGGGGCGACGAATTCGTCGTCATTCTGCCCGACCTCGATCCGGAGCGCGCGACGATCGAGATCATGGCGGTACTGACGCGCGTGCGCGAATCGTTCCTCGCGCCGTTCCGGCTCGGCGATCAGACGCCCACGCTGACCTGCTCGATCGGCGTGTCGATCTATCCGACCGATGCGACCGATCCGGGCGGATTGATCCGCCAGGCGGATACCGCGATGTATTCGGTCAAGGATACCGGGCGCAATACCTACCGCTTCTACACCGCCGACATGAATGCGCGCGTGCAGGCCCGCCTGCAGATCGAGACCGACATGCGCCGCGGCCTGATGGACGACGAATTCTTTCTCGTCTATCAGCCGCAGATCGAGATGGCCAGCGGGCGGGCCTGCGGCGTCGAAGCGCTGTTGCGCTGGCGCGATCCGGAGCGCGGCATCATCGGACCGGCCGAGTTCATCTCGATCGCCGAAGAGTCCGGGATGATCCAGGCGCTTGGCGCGCGCGTGCTGCGCGACGCCTGCCGCCAGGTGACCAACTGGCATCGCCAGAACATGCTGCTGCGGCTGTCGGTCAATCTTTCGGTGCAGCAGCTGCAGCACGACAGCTGGCTGTCGATCGTCGACGAGGCACTTCGGGTGAGCGGCCTGCCCGCCCGCTATCTCGATCTCGAGATCACCGAAAGCGTCATCATCACGCATCCGGACAAGGCAGTCTCGACGCTGGTCAAGTTGAAGCAGATGGGCGTATCGATCACTATCGACGATTTCGGCACCGGCTATTCGAGCCTGTCGTACCTGGCACGGCTGCCGATCCAGGCGGTGAAGATCGACCAGCGCTTCGTGCGCGGCATCGAGCTCAACCCCAGCGACGAGGCGATCGCGCAGGCGATCATCGCGTTGTCACACAGCCTCGGCCTGCGCGTCATCGCCGAAGGCGTCGAGACCGCGGCGCAGTTCGAATTCCTCAAGGAGCACGGTTGCGAGGAAGCCCAAGGCTTCCTGATTTCGCATCCGCTCGGCGAAGCCGAGCTTCGCGCCTGGTGGAAAATGCAGGACGAGGAAAATCGCATCGTCGGCCGGCAGGTCGACATGTGGAGGAAGTGACGCGCCTTTAAAGATCCGCCGGCGTGTCGACGTCGCGCAGCACCCCGGGATCGTCGACCGCGATCAGCTCGAGCTCCGCGCCGCGTGCCGACAGCAGCCTTCGCGCGCCCTCGTCGCCGGAAAGCGCCTGCAGCTCCGCGAAACAGCTTGCGCCGAACCCTACCGGATGACCGCGCGTTCCGCGATGCGTAGGCGCCACCATGGCCGCGCCACGCCGCAACGCGTTCGCGATGCGCTCCACCGTCGGCGAAGACAGCCACGGCATGTCGGCAAGCGCGATGATCGCGCCCTGGGCCTGCGGAAAGCGCTGCTGAACTTCGCGCACGCCGCAGGCAAGACTGGCGCCCATGCCTTCGGCCGCATCGGAGCAGACCGCGACCAGCGCGCCTGACCGGCCGAGGAGCGCATGCAGCGCTGCGTCGCCGGGACGCACGACGGCAATGACGGCGTCGACGCCGGCCGCCAGCGCGTCCAGCGCCGCCAACGCCAGCGACCTGCCATCGTCGAGCTTTGCCAGCAGCTTGTCGCCGCCGAAACGCGATCCGCTGCCGGCGGCCAGCAGCACGCCGACGACCGGCCGTTGCGGCGTCATCGCTGGCTTCGGCGCCGGCGCGTCACTGCGCCAGGAGCCTGAACCTGCCGTCCCTGACGACGACCAGCACGCGCGCCCGCTCGTCCATGCCGTTGTGGTTGGTCGGGCTCATGTTGAATACGCCCTGGCAGCCGACGACGCCTTGCTGCTGCTCCAGCGCATCGCGCAGTGCGACGCGAAATGCCTCGGTGCCGGGCTTGGCCGCGCGCAACGCGACCGGGATCGCCCGCTGCAGCAGCAGGCCTGCATCGAACGTATTGGCGCCGAAGGTCGCGGGGCGATTGCCGAACTGCTTTTCGTACGCGCTCATGTAGCCGCTCGCGACCTGCTTGATCGGATCGGTCGCGGCGATGTCGTCGATCACCAGCATCGACCCGGCGGCGAGTATCGTTCCTTCGACCTTTTCCTTGCCCAGCCTGATGAAATCGTCGGTGGCGACCGCGTGCGTCTGATAGACGTGGCCCTTGTAGGCCTGGTCGTAAAGCGCGGCCTGCGGCAGCACCGCGGGTCCGCCGACCGCGGCGATCAGCACGGCGTCGGGCCTGGCCGCGATGAGCTTCAGCGCCTGCGCGGTGGCGCTGGAATCGTTCCGGGCATAGCGCTCGCTGGCGACGATCGCGATGCCCGCCTTGTCGGCGAGAGCGCCGAACACCTTGAACCAATTCTCGCCGTACGCGTCGTTGAAGCCGATGAAGCCGACCGTCCTGACGCCGTTCGCACGCATGTGCGCGATCAGCGCCGACGCGATGAGGTCGTCGTTCTGCGTGGTCTTGAACACCCAGCGCCGCTTGGCGTCGATCGGCTCGACCACCGACGAGGTGCCGACGGTCGCCAGCAGCGGCACCTTGTTCTCGGCGATGATGTCCAGAATGGCGAGCGCGTTCGGCGTCGTCGAGGGACCGATCACGGCGTCGACATGGTCGTCGCTGATCAGCTTCTTCGCGTTCTGGACGGCGCGCGTCGTATCGCCTCCATCTTCGAGTTGCACGTACTCGATCGTCGTGCCGCCGATCCGCGTCGCGAGCAGCGCGGCGGTGTTTTTCTGCGGAATGCCGATCGCCGCCGTCGGACCGGTCGCCGAAACCATCAGCCCGATCCTGACTTGCGCAACGGCGGAAGAGCAGCCGAACGCGACTGCGGTGAGCAGCAGGAACGTGCGATACGGCATGGCGATCTCCGGCAGCGAAGATAAGAGATGCGAATGCTATGCCCTGGCGTCCGCCCGCGCAAACGGCGGTTCGCGAGAGCTTTAAGCGAAGTCGCGTGATCGCTTGCGCCGTCTGCCGGACGGCAGTAGAGTTATGTTGCGGTCGACGCTCGCGTCGCCGTCCGGTCGGTCAGACCGGCGTCTTCGAGGGCTCGCCGCGCCTGTGCATCCTCTGCCATTACTTCATGGAGGCATGCGATGAGACGTCGATTGTATTTTTTACTACCCGATCTCCCCAGCGCACGCAAGACGATGGACGGTCTTTTGCTGGCGCGCATCGAGGAGAGTCATATCCACTTTCTCGCCAGGCCCGGAATGCCGATGGATGGGCTGAACGAGTGCAGCGCGCTGCAAGCGACCGATCTGGTCCACGGCGCCCAGGCGGGGCTCGTCACTGGAGCGCTGCTGGGCTGTGCGATTGGCGGGGCAGCCGCGTATTTTCTGCTGTCCGAATCGCAGCTGCAGATACCGATCGTCATCGGCGGGGCGCTGCTCGGCGCGCTGCTCGGCGCATGGTTTTCGAGCATGGTCGGCTCGGCGCTGCCCAATTCCCGCCTGAAGCAATTCGAGCCGATGATCGCCGAGGGCAAACTGTTGCTGATGGTCGACGTTCCCGAGCACAGCGTCGAGCAGGTGAAAACGCGCCTGGGCCGCGATCATCCCGAAGCCATCCAGGGCGGTGCCGATCCGCGCATCCCGGTTTTCCCGTAGGCGAAGCCCTCAGGCGTGCTGGCCTGCCGCGTAACCCGACGACCACGCCCACTGAAAGTTGTAGCCGCCCAGCCAGCCGGTGACGTCGACGACCTCGCCGATAAAATGCAGTCGCGGCACCTTCGTCGCCGCCATCGTCCTGGATGACAGTGCGCGCGTGTCGACGCCGCCCAGCGTGACTTCGGCCTTGTTGTAGCCGAGCGTGCCCGACGGCAACACGGTCCAGGCGTGGAGCATGCCGGCGAGCTCTCGTCGGCGCTGGTCGTCGAGCGCGTTGACCGGGACGGCAGCGTCCTGCGCGGCGCTCCACTGCTGCGCGAAACGCCGCGGCAGGCGCCGCGCAAGAACATTGTCGAGTCGCGCCGACGACCGGCGTTCGCTTTGCAGCCACGCCTGCGCGTCGCCGCCGGGCAGCAAGTCGATCGACAGCAGGTCGCCCCCGTTCCAGTACGAGGAGATCTGAAGTATCGCCGGACCGGAAAGACCGCGATGGGTGAACAGCAGCGCCTCGCGGAACCTGCCGCCGTTGCACGACACTTCGGCGTCCACCGACACGCCGGACAGGTCGCCGTATCGCGCCAGCGCCGCCGGATCGAACGCGAGCGGTACCAGCGCCGGGCGCGGCGGCACGACGGCGATGCCGAACTGCTCGGCGATGCGATAGCCGAAGGGCGTCGCGCCGATCTTGGGCACCGTCAAGCCGCCGGTTGCGATGACCAGCGCCTCGCCATACACCGGTCCCATCGACGTCGACACCGCGAACACGCCGCCTTCGTGGGTGACACCCTGCACCGCACAGGGCATCCGCCATTGCACGCCGGCGCGATCGCACTCGGCTTTCAACAGCGCGATAACGTCGAGCGATGTGTTGTCGCAAAAGAGCTGACCGAGCGTCTTTTCGTGCCAGGCTATGCGGTAACGCTCGACCAGTCCGATGAAATCGCGAGGCGTATAGCGCGACAGCGCCGAACGGCAGAAATCCGGATTCTGCGACAGGTAGTTCGCCGGACCCACGTGAAGATTGGTGAAATTGCAGCGCCCGCCGCCCGAGATGCGGATCTTTTCGCCGAGCTTGTCGTAATGCTCGATCAGCAGAACGCGCCGTCCGCGCTGTCCGGCGACGGCGGCGCACATCATCCCCGCGGCACCCGCGCCGATGACGAGGACGTCGAAGCGCGTGCCGGCGGCGCCAGCGGATGCCTTGGTCACGGACGACTTGATCCGGCAGCGCGCCGCGCGTCGTTAGCTCTTTACGGCGCGAAAAACTCGCGCACGCGGTCGAACCAGTTCTTGGCCCGCGGGTTGTGCACACCCGGATCTTCCGCGTTGATCGCCTCGAACTCGCACAAGATGTCCTTCTGGCGCGCGGTGAGATTGATCGGCGTCTCGATCGCGACGTGGCAGAAGAGATCGCCGTGCACGTGGCTGCGAACGCCCTTGATGCCCTTGCCGCGCAGGCGGAACACCTGTCCGGTCTGCGTTTCGGGCGGTATCCTGATCTTGGCGTGGCCGTCGAGTGTCGGGATCTCGATTTCGCCGCCGAGCGCCGACGTGGCGAAGCTGATCGGCATTTCGCAGTGCAAATCGTTGCTCTCGCGCTGGAACACCGGGTGTGGCTTCAGGGTGACCACAACATACAGGTCGCCCGGCGGACCACCGTTCAATCCGGCCTCGCCCTCGCCACCCAGCCGGATCCGATCGTCCTGATCGACGCCGGCGGGAATTTTCACCGACAGCGTCTTCTGCTTTTTGACCCGGCCCACGCCGGCGCAGGTCGTGCACGGCTCCGGAATGATCTTGCCGGTGCCATGGCATTGCGGGCAGGTTTGCTGGATGGAGAAAAATCCCTGCGACACGCGAACCTGGCCCTGTCCGTTGCAGGTGGGACAGGTCTTGGCTTGCGTCCCCGGCTTGGCGCCCGAGCCATGGCAGGTGGCGCAGTTCTCCATCGCCGGGATGCGGATCTTGGCTTCTGTTCCGCGCGCGGCCTCCTCGAGCGAGAGCTCGAGGTTGTAGCGCAGGTCGGCACCGCGATAGACGCCGTTGCCGCGACCGCGGCCGCCGCCGCCGCCGCCGAAAATCTCGCCGAAGATATCTCCGAAAGCATCGGCAAACCCGCCGAAGCCTTCGGGGCCCGCGCCACGCGCGCCCGCTGCACCGAAGCCTGCCGAAGGATCGACGCCGGCATGACCGTACTGGTCGTACGCCGCGCGCTTCCTCGCGTCCGACAAAATCTCGTACGCCTCTTTGGCTTCCTTGAATTTGTCCTCGGAGCCCTTGTCCGAATTGCGATCCGGATGGTGCTTCATCGCGAGCCGCCGATACGCCTTCTTGATGTCGTCTTCGGTCGCGTCGCGATTGACGCCGAGCGTCGTGTAGTAGTCCCGCTTAGCCATGCGTTTCCAGTGCCCCGTTCCCGAGCAGATCGATCAAGCGTCGATCCGCGCACCTAACAACCAAATCACAAATGCATGACAACAAACGGCCGGATTAAGCGTCGCCTTCAGGTGACGCTCGAATCCGGCCAGATATTACGTCACGCCAGCGCCGCGATTTGCATACGCTCCGGCGGTCGAAGGCGTGACGTAATATCAAGTAATATCACTTCTTGTCTTTGACTTCCGTAAACTCCGCGTCGACGACCTTTTCGTCCTCGGGCTTGCCCGCGCCGGACCCATCGCCGGCTTGGCCGCCGGCAGCGCCTGCCGCCTGCGCTTCCGCCTGCGACTGCGCGTACATCGCTTCGCCGAGCTTCTGCGACGCCTTCATCAACGCCTCGCTCTTCGCTTCCAGCGCATCCTTGTCGGCCTGCTGATTCTTCAACAGCTCCTCGGCCTCCTTCAGGGCCTCTTCGATCTTGCCCTTGTCGTCGGCGCTGACCTTGTCGCCGTACTCGCCGAGCGACTTCTTCACGCTGTGCACCATCGCGTCAAGGCGGTTGCGCGCCTGCACGGTCTCGAGCAGCTTCCGGTCTTCCTCGGCGTGCGATTCGGCGTCCTTCACCATGCGCTCGATCTCGGCTTCGGACAGGCCCGAGCTCGCCTTGATCGTGATCTTGTTCTCCTTGCCGGTCGCCTTGTCCTTGGCGCTGACGTGCAGGATGCCGTTGGCGTCGAT
>PLYT01000115.1 GCA_003153475.1 Betaproteobacteria bacterium
AGAGCGCGTTCATGATCTTGCCGCCCTCGCGCGCCTTGACGAAGAAACAACCGACGATCGAAGCCAGGATCGAGAACCCGCCGAGCGCCAGCGGATACGTCACCGCGGCCTCGGCATACGACGGCAGCAGCAGCGCGCCCAGCAGCATCGTCGCCACGATCGTCACCNNCCGGCCTCGATCTTGCCCACCAGGTCGGCGCCGACGTCGGCCCCCTTGGTGAAGATGCCCCCGCCCAGCCGCGCGAAGATCGATATCAGCGAACCGCCGAAGGCCAGGCCCACCAGCGGCTCGATGATGCCGTGGAGTCCCTCCTTGGTGGCGTTGGGCACGTAGTGCGCCGATTGCACCAGGAACCAGTAGAAGCCGGCGACGCCGAGCAGGCCCAGACCGACGACCAGAAGACCGGTGATCGCGCCGCCGCGAAACGCGACCGCCAGCGCCTCGTTGAGGCCCGTTCGCGCCGCCTCCGCCGTGCGCACGTTGGAGCGCACTGAGACATTCATGCCGATAAAACCGGCGAGCCCCGAGAGCACCGCGCCGACGGCAAAGCCGGTAGCCGTAGTCCAGGAGAGAAATGCACCGATCACCACCAGCAGGATGATGCCGACCACCGCGATCGTGGCGTACTGGCGATTGAGGTACGCCTGGGCGCCCTGCTGCACGGCGGCGGCAATCTCCTGCATGCGCGCATTGCCGGCCGGTTTTTGCATGATCCAGGTGATCGACCAGCCGCCGTAGACCAGCGCGGCGACGGCGCAAACGAGCGCGAAGACGAGTGCGGTTGACATGGGGCATCCCCTAAATGGTGGCGAGCGAATCTTTTTTGTGCCCCGACCGAGCATGCACCGGGGAGCGGTTGCGTCGCGCCCGCGTCAGACTAGCGGACGGCGAACCGCGAAAACACGCTATTTTGCCAGCGCCCGGTCCAAAAAGTCGAGCCGATCTTACCCCCAGAACAACTCGTCTCGATAGATATACGTCGGCGAACCGAAGACCTGGCGGTCGATCGCCTCCCGGGTCAGCGCGTCATAGCGCTCGCCGATGTCCGCGGCGCCGGCGCCGGAAGCGCGCGTCGCCGCTAGATCGAAAACGACGTTTTGAGCTTTTTCGCGACCGCCACGTTCTTCAGGCGCACGTATTGCGGAAGGCCGTCGCGGAACGGTGGAAACGCCTCGCCGCGGGTCAGCGGCGACAGGTAAGCGCGTGCCTTGGCGCTGATGCCGTAGCCGTCGGCGCTGATGTAATCGCGCGGCAGCTTTTTTTCGACGTTGGCCACCTGGTCCAGCGGAACCGCCTCGATCTTCCACCGGTACGGCTTGTCGGAACTGCGCACGATCGCCGGCATCACCGCGCTCTTGCCGCGAACGGCGAGCTCGACGGCGGCACGGCCGACCGCGTACGCCTGGTCGACGTCGGTTTTCGAGGCCAGATGCCGCGCGGCGCGCTGCAGATAATCGGCCACCGCCCAATGATATTTGTGTCCCAGCTTTTCCTTGATCAGCGAGGCGATCATCGGGCCGACCCCGCCCAGCTGCGCATGGCCGAATGCGTCCCTGGTACCGGCTTCGGCCAGAAGCTTCCCCTGATCGTCGCGCAGGCCTTCGGAGACGCCGACGCAGCAGTAGCCGAATTGCGCGACTTTCGCGTCGAGGCGCGTCAGGAATTTTGCCTCGTCGAAAGCGATCTCGGGAAACAGCAGCAGCAACGGAATCGGCGTGCCGGCGTCGTCGGCGAGGCCCACCGCCGCGGTGATCCATCCGGCGTTACGGCCCATCACTTCCAGCACGAAAACGCGGGTCGAGGTCTTCGCCATCGACGCGACGTCGAATGCGGCCTCGCGCATCGATGTCGCGACGTATTTGGCGACCGAGCCAAAGCCGGGACAGCAATCGGTTACCGCCAGATCGTTGTCGACGGTCTTCGGCACGTGAACGGCGATCAGCGGGTAGTCGAGGCGTGCCGCCATCTGCGATACCTTGAGACAGGTGTCGGCCGAGTCGTTGCCGCCGTTGTAGAAAAAATAGCCGATGTCGTGCGCGCGGAAGACGTCGAGCAGCCGCTCGTACTGCGCGCGGTCGCGATCGATGCCGGCGAGCTTGTACCGGCACGAGCCGAAGGCGCCGGCCGGCGTATGCATCAGCGCCGCGATCGCGCGCGACGATTCGCGGCCGGTGTCGATCAGGTCCTCGGTCAGCGCGCCGATGATGCCGTTGCGGCCGGCGTAGACGCGGCCGATGCGGTCCTTGTGCTGCCTCGCCGTCTGGATGACGCCGCATGCGCTGGCGTTGATTACGGCGGTCACGCCGCCGGACTGCGCGTAAAAGGCATTGCGTCGACTCACGGGCGTCGGCGAATCATCGAAAGGGGAGGCGGCGATTGTAATTGACGCGTCCGGGGGGCGTCCAACGTGCCGGCGCGGGCAGCCATCGCCGGCGCGCGCTCATCCGCGATCGGCGTCCAGTGCCGCCAGCATCGTCTGCGCGGAAGCGAAGTCCGGCGCGAGTACCAGCGCTCGCTGCAGGCAGGCGCGTGCGCGCGCCAGATCGCCACGTGCGCGGTGAATTTCCGCGAGGTTGAACAGCAACGCCGGATTGTTCGGCCGCACGGCGACGGCGTAGGCCTGCGCGTGCTCCGCCTCGGCCAGCCGCCCGGTCGACCGATAGACCAGCGCCAGCGCATTGAGCGCCAAAGGATCGCCCGGACTCGCCGCCAGCGCTTCGGTGCAACGGGCTTCGGCGCCGGCAAAGTCGCCGATCCGCAGGCCGGCGCTTGCATCCTCGACCAGCTGCTTGACCCGCGCCGCCAGTGCCTGGCGCGGCCCGCTCCACTTCGCGTAGATCGCATCGCGGAAGCGCGCGAAGCGCTCGGCGTTCTTGTTGCCGCCGACGCCGGTTCCCGAACTGCCGAGGTCGACGCGCCACTCGAAGGTCTGCCGCGGCTCGAAATGGAACGGCGTGCGTTGCGCGCACTGCAGGAAAAAATCCCAGTCCTGCATGATTTCGAACGCCTCGTCGAAGCGGCAACCGTCGGCGACCAGGCTCCGCGCGAACAAGGCGGTCGACAAGTGGATGAAGTTGCGCTCGTAGAGCTCCGACAGCGCATAGGGTCTGCCCCAGGATTCGGTGTGGCCGTCGGCAAACCGCCCGAGCGCCAGCGTGTAGATCAGCCGCGCGCCGTGCGCGTTGCGCTGCGCGGCGACAAGGCCGGCGACGTGGCCGGAGAGCAACAGGTCGTCATCGTCGAGAAACGTGATCCAGTCGCCGCGCGCGGCGTCGAGGCCGGCGTTGGCGGCCTGCGGCCGCGACAAGCGGACGTCGCTTTGGACCAGGCGCAGCGGATGCTCGCCGATGCGATCGGCGAGCGCCGGGTGATCGCGCCCGCTGGCGGCGACGACGATCACTTCGAGCTGCGGGTAGTCCTGCAGGCCGATCGAGTCGAGCGCCGCCTGCAGGCTCGCGCGTGCGCTGCTGCGTACGATCAGGCTGACCAGCGGTGACGCGGTATCGTCCATCATCTATGTTGCGCCCAGCGCGCGCCGCGTCGCTTCGAGAAAAGCCCGGCCGTAGCGCAGGTCCGGCTCGAGATGGCAGCCTTCTGCCCACTCGTTCCAGGCGTTGACGAACACGATGCGCTCGTCACCTTCGTGCCAGTCGCGGGTCAGCGCCGCCGCGCCGGCAAGCCAGCGCTCGTAGTTCGCGGGCTCGGCGTTGACAAAGCAACGCGCGATGTCGGGCACGCGCGCGGTGTTGTCCCAACCGGTCATCACGCCGCGGAACAGGCGATAGTCCGGACGCGCCCGGGCCAGCGCGTTCCGGGCGCATGAAACGTAGTCGAGAATGTCGCCGCGGAAGCCGCGCCGCACGCCGTTCGGGTCCGGCGCGATGGGCTGCGAAAGGGTCAGATGCGGAGGAAATTCCACCGCTGCGTCGTAGCCCAGCGCGGCCGGCTCCATCGTCTTCTGATTGACGCTTTGCACCAGCGCGAGATAGAGGCCGGGATGGCCGGCCTCGCGCGCCGCGGCGCGCCAGATCCCGGCCCAGCGCTGCGGATCCGGGATCGCATCGGCGCAGTAGACGAGCAGCAGCGGCTTGCCGCCGATGCGGACATAACGGCGGTCGGCAAACGCCGGCAGCAGGTCGCGAATCAGGGCGAGCGCATCACCGTCGCGATAGCGCTGCGCGATCAGGATGTCGTCGTCGAGGCCATCCCAGCGCCGCGTCCACGTCTCGTTGGCCCAGCAGACGCAAAATGGAAAATCGGGCGCGCCCGACGACAGCACTTCGTCGAACGGCCGTTGCAGCAGCCGCTTGCCGGAAAACCAGTAGTGGTAATAGCAGAACGCGCCGATGCCATGGGCCTGGGCCAGCGCCGCCTGTTGCGCGCGCGTCTCGGGCACGCGCAGATCGTAAAAACCCAGATCGGCCGGCAGATGGGGCTGATAGTGCCCGGCGAAATTCGGCCTGGCGCGAACGACGTTGCGCCACTCGGTGAACCCTGCGCCCCACCAGGCATCGTTTTCCGGAATCGGATGGAATTGCGGCAGGTAGAACGCGATGGCGCGAAGGTCGTCACTCATGGGTCGTTGGCGGTCCAGCCCCGCCGACCGCCGGCCCTGCCGGCCGCCACGTCAGCGGTGCAGCGCGGCAAGCACGGCATCCTTGATGGCATCGACCGGACCGATCCCGTCGACGCTGCGGTACTTCGGCGCGCGCGGGTCGCCGCTAGCCGCCCACCGTCGGTAGTACGCGACCAGTGGCTCGGTCTGTGCATGATAGACGGCGAGGCGCTTGTTGACCGTTTCTTCCTTGTCGTCCTCGCGCTGGATCAGCGGCTCGCCGGTGACGTCGTCGCGGCCAGCGACCTTGGGCGGATTGAACTTGACGTGATAGGTTCGTCCCGAGGCGGCGTGGACTCGTCTGCCGCTCATGCGCTCAACGATGGCGGCGTCGGGAACGGAGATCTCAAGCACGAAATCGATCGGCACCGCAGCGTCCTTCATCGCATCGGCCTGCGGAATCGTGCGCGGAAACCCGTCGAACAGATAGCCGTTGGCGCAATCGGCAGCCTTGAGCCGCTCCTTGACCAGGGCGATGATGATGCCGTCCGATACCAGCGCGCCCGAGTCCATCACCTTTTTCGCCGCGACGCCGAGCGGTGTTCCCGCCTCCACTGCGGCGCGCAGCATGTCGCCGGTCGAGATCTGCGGGATTCCGTAGACCTGCTTGATGAAGGCGGCCTGCGTCCCTTTTCCCGCGCCGGGTGGGCCGAGCAGTATCAGTCGCATGGGGGGGATCGCATGGTCGACGGTGTCGCGCCATGCCGGCGATCGGCGCCGGCGCTGCGCGCCGCGATTCTGGCCGGAATCAGATGGCCGGTCAAACCCTGCCGGTCGCGTACAGGACGCGCACGCGGTCGAGATCCTCCTGCGTGTCGACGCCGGGCGCCGGCGCACCGCCTGTCACGCTGACGACGATCCGGTAGCCGTGCCACAGTGCGCGCAGCTGCTCGAGCGCTTCGAAGCGCTCGGGGGGCGCGGGAGAGAGCGACGGATAGCGCCTCAAAAAGCCGACGCGATACGCGTACAGGCCGTAATGCCGATACAGCGGCATCTGTGGCGGCAACTGCCTCCGGTCGACGGCGAAGGCATCGCGCGCCCACGGGATCGTCGCGCGACTGAAATAGAGCGCGTAGCCGGCATGATCGAGCACGACTTTGACCACGTTGGGATTGAACGCCTCATCGGCATTGGTGATCGGGTGACATGCGGTCGCGATCGCCGCGTCGGAATGCTCGGTCAGCTTGTCGGCGACCGCCCGGATCAGCGCCGGCTCGAGCAGGGGCTCGTCGCCCTGCACATTGACGACGATCGCCCGTTCGTCGAGACCAAGCTGCGCCGCGACCTCGGCCAGGCGATCGGTGCCGGTCGGATGGTCGGTGCGCGTCATCGCCACGTCGATGCCGTAGCGCGCGACGGCGGAACAGATCCGCTCGTCATCGGTGGCGACGACGACGTTCGCCGCGCCGCTCATCCTCGCGCGTTCGGCGACGCGGACCACCATCGGCTTGCCGCCGATGTCCGACAGCGGCTTGCCCGGCAGCCGCGTCGACGCGTAGCGGGCAGGAATGAGGACGATGAACACCCTGGGGGACGCGCTCTAGCCCACCAGCGAGCGCAGGACGCGACGGGCCGCTCGCGTCACCTCACCGCCGTGCCGCGCGTCATTCGTATTCGGAAGGCGCGAGCTTGCGCGCCTCTTCCTCGAGCATCACCGGGATACCGTCGCGGATCGGATACGCGAGCCGCGCGGTTTTCGAGATCAGTTCCTGTCGCTCGCGATCGTAGACCAGCGGACCCTTGGTCACCGGGCACACCAGAAGCTCAAGCAGTTTTGGATCCACGCAAGCCTCTCTCGACCAGAGCAAACAGCGCCGGCTCGACGGCCGCGGTGACGGGCAAGGCCCAGCAGCGATCGTCGGCGAATGCCTTGCATTTTACCGCATCTTTCTCGGTCATCAGGATTGCGGTGGCGCCGGGCAGAGCCAGATCGGCAGCGGTGTAGCGATGATGATCGGGGAACGGATGGCAGGTCGCCGCGATGCCGAGCGCGGCAAGCTGCGCGAAGAATCGGGCCGGGTTGCCGATGCCGGCAATCGCGTGCACGCCGGCAGCGCGAAACTGCGCCGCATCGGCGGTGACGGTCGCGTTGTTTACCCGAACGAAGCGCTCGCCGGCGAGCGTCATCGCGAATGCGCGCCTGGAGTTGCCCGTCCCACCGAGACAGACAATGGCGTCGACCGCACCGAGCCGCGCTGCGGGTTCGCGCAGCGGGCCCGCCGGCAGCGGCAAGCCATTGCCCAATCCGCGGCTCGCGTCGATCACTGCGATTTCGATATCGCGCGCGAGCGCGTAATGCTGCAGCCCATCGTCGGCGATGATCAGGTCGCAATCGGCATGGGCCGCGAGCAGCGCGCGCGCGGCCGCAGGCCGATCGGCGCCGATCCATACCGGCAGGCCGGTCCGCGCCAGCAGCAAAGGCTCGTCACCGACCGCATCGGGATCGTCGTCGACGCCGACCGCACGCGGCGCGCGGCTTACTGCCCGATACCCGCGGCTGACGATGCCGGGGTGCCAGCCGCGGCGCGTGAGCTCGTTCGCCAGCGCAATCGTCAGGGGCGTCTTACCGCTGCCGCCGACGGTGATGTTGCCGACGACGATGACCGGCACCGGCAGGTGCCCGATCCGGAACAGCCCGCAGCGGTACAGCGTCCGTCGCATGACGACCGCGCCGCGGAACACGATTGCGGCCGGAACGAGCAGGATGGACAACGCAGTCAGGCGCGGCGAAAACCACGCGGCGACCAGATGTTCACTGAGGCTCACTGAAATTCACGGCAGTACGCTGACCGGTCGGCCCGCGCCCGGGACCGGTCCGCTATTTGCCGGAAGTCTGGGTGGCGAACGTGATATGGACGAGCCCCGCCTGACGCGCCGCCTCCATCACGTGAATCACCGACTGATGCGTGGCATTGGCATCGGCGTTGATGATGACCACCGGGTCCTTGGCGCCGCCAGCGGCCCTGCTCAGCGCCTCGGCGAGCGCGCCGACGGTCGTGAAGGGCATCAACGTCTTGTCGATCATGTACTGTCCCTGCACGCTGATGCCGACGTTGATCTCCTTCGGCCGTTGCTGCATCGGGTCGGCGTTGGCCTCCGGCAGCGTGATCTTGAGCTCTGCGACCCGCTGGTAGGTCGTCGTAACCATCAGGAAGATCAGGATCACCAGCAACACGTCGATCAACGGAATGAAGTTGATCTCCGGCTCGTCGCGATGCTGGGTGCCGCGCAGATTCATTGGCAGGTTCCGCGCGTGAACGGCGCGCGCAGCCGGCGCGCGCGAAAACAGGTCGAAGCGGCAGCCGATCCGGCCATCATTTGCGCTCTCCGTGCGCGAGCTCGACCAGCTTGATCGCCTGCTGCTCCATCTCCAGGATCAGCGCATCGACCTTGGCGCGGAAGTGCCGGTAGAAGATCATGCTGGGTATCGCGACGATCAGGCCGAGCGCGGTGTTGTACAGCGCGACCGAGATGCCGTGCGCCAGCAATATCGGGTTCGATCCGGACGAGGTCTGCGAGCCGAAGATCTCGATCATGCCGACGACCGTGCCGAACAAGCCGAGCAGCGGCGCCATCGCCGCGATCGTGCCCAACGTCGTCAGGAATTGCTCGAGCTCGTGGCTGACGATACGGCCGACCTCCTCGACTGCTTCCTTCATCACCGGCCGTGGGCTCTTGACGTTGGCAAGCCCGGCGGCGAGGACCCGGCCCAGCGGACCCTGGTGGGCGGTCCTGGCGAGGAGCTCCGGCGTGAGGCCGGTGCGCCTGTACTCGGAAAGCACCTTGTCCACCATGCCGGACGGCGCCACGACGCTCTGACGAAGCGACCACATCCGCTCGAATATCAGCGCCAGCGCGATCACCGATGCAAATATCAGCGGCCAGATCGGCCAACCTGCTGCCTGGATGATCGACCACACGAGGGGGCACTCCGTCGAAGCGAAGCGTGAACTCTAGCTTGGCCGTCGCGATTCGGCAAGGCGACGTTTGCGCCGCTCGAACGCGGCGGCATCAGGCACGGCGCCGCTTTCTGCTCCGGCCCCAGCGGTGCTCGGCCAAGGTGGCCGCGACCGCAGCGCCGGTGAGCAGGATGATCCAGCAAACATAAATCCAGATCAGGAACAGCGGCAGCGCGGCCAGCGCGCCATAGACGATCTCGTAGGTCCGGACGTGCGTGATGTAAAAAGCGAAGCCGAACTTCGCTCCCTCGAACGCCGCCGCAGCGAGGAACCCGCCGATGAATGCGGCGCGCAGCGGCACCGAACGCGCAGGCACCAGCTTGTAGGTCAACGTCAGCAGCACGGTGCCGATCGCCAGCGAAAAGGGCCGCGCGACATAGGGCAACGCGGCCGACGCGAGCGGAACGGCGGCCACCGAAGTATCGATCAGCCAGGAGGTAGCGTAGACCGCCGCGCCGATCAGAGCGGGCACGGCGACAAAGCCCAGCGCATAGACGATGATCCGCCGCGGCAGCGAGCGTGCTTCGTGGACTCCCCAGATGGCGTTGATTTCGCGCTCCACTTCAGCAACCAGCAGGACCGCGGTCAGTACGACGAGCGCGGTGCCGATACCCTTGAGACTCGCCGTCTTGGCGGTGAACTCGGCGAGGTACTGTCGCGCGGCGCCGCTGCTGCCGGGCAGCAGGAACTTGAGCAGGACGGGCTCCAACGCATCCTGCCAATGCTCAAACATCGAATACGGCGCGACATAGGCGAACGCCACGGTGAACAGCGGGACGAGCCCAAGCAAGGTCGTGAACGACAGGCTGGCGGCGATGCGCAAGAACTGCGTCGCCTGCAGGCGTCGGAGGACCCGCGCAACGAACATCGCGAAGGCACGCACCCGGGTGAACAAGCTATGTGGGCCCGCGGGTCATGTCCGCCGCTGCTCGGTCGGGACGCCGCGTGCCGCGTGCACGATGGGACTGGAGTCAGATCGGGTCATGTCGTCGATGCCGGTGGCCGCTGCCGATCTTCTCGGCCGAGGCGCCGATTCGCCGCGCGTGATTATCGCACCAGCGGCCATCGGCACGGTGACATCGCCGGGCGTAAGCTTGGGCACGGCGAGCGCAACCAAAGGCTCGCGAAACTGTCGCGAATCAGGCTATTCTGACCGATGACTTTGGGGTATTACGATGACGACGATGACTGAAACGACGCAGACCGCCGTGCTCGGCGGAGGCTGCTTCTGGTGCCTCGAGGCGGTGTTCGACCAGCTCGCCGGCGTACGGTCCGTGGAATCCGGGTATGCCGGCGGCCGAACCGCCGACCCGACCTACGAGGCCGTGTGCAGCGGCGCAACCGGGCACGCCGAGGTCGTCAGGATCGTGTTCGATCCTGCCGCACTGTCGTTCCGCGACCTGCTGCGCGTGTTCTTTTCGATCCACGATCCGACGACCCGCGACCGGCAGGGCAACGACATCGGCACGCAGTACCGGTCGGTGATTTTTTGCCAGACTCCCGAGCAGAAGAGCGACGCCCAGGCGGTGATCGTCGAATTGACCGGCGAGGGAATCTGGCCGGCGCCCATCGTCACCGAGATCGCCGAGGCGGCGACGTTCTATCCGGCCGAGAACTACCACCAGGAGTACTTCGAGCGCAACGGCCGGCAGCCGTATTGCCAAGCCGTCGTCGCGCCCAAAGTAGCCAAGTTCAGGAAGCAATACGTCGACCGGCTGAAGCGTTAGCCCGTTTCAGGAACGGCGAGCGAACCAGCCGCCGCCGGCCAGCGCCGCGCCGACCGACCAGAATACCGGCGCCAGCCCGAGCGTCGATCCGACGGCGCCGAACAGCAGCGGCACGGCGAAGGTCGAGGCATTGATGATCGACATGCGCACGCCGGCCGCCTCACCCATTCTGCCGGCGGGCGCGATGCTGTGCAGCAGCGCCATCACCATCGGCTGCGCGCTGCCGAGCGCCAATCCCAGCGCGAACGACAGCGTCATCAATGCACCTGCGCTGGCCACGAACGGAAACAGCGCATAGGTCGCGGCGGCGACGAACAGTGCGGAGGTCAGCACCTGGAATTCGCTGAAGCTCCGTGCGATCCGCGGCATCATCAGGCGGACAGCGAAGGTCGCCGCGGCGAACGATGCGAGGATGACGCCGATGCGCGACGCCGACAGCCCGATCGTTGCGCCGTAGATCGGGATGAAAAACGTGTGCAGGTCCCAGGCCATCGACAGCAGCGCATTGACGATGAACACGCGCTTGAGCTGGGGATTGCGCATCAGCTGGGCAATACCTCCGGAGGGCGCCTGCGTCTGGCCGCGGTGGCGACCGGGAAGCACCAGGGCGCGCCGCGTCAAGACGAGCGCCGGCAGCACCGGCAGCAGCGCGAAGCCGATGAACGTCGTGCCGAACCCAAGGTTGTCGATCGACAGACCGGCGGCAAGGGGCCCGCAAAACCCCGAGATCGAGTAGCCGAGCGCCAGCAGGCTGAAGTTCTTCGCGCGCTCGCCCGGCGGTCCCATCTCGCCGGTCGCGTTCTGCACCGACACCTGGAAGAGCATGAACGAGACGCCGACCAGCGAGGTCGCCGCAAACAGCACGCCGGTCCCCGACCAGATGCACGGGAGCGCGGCACCGATGGCAATCCCGACGGAGCCGACCAGCATCGGTCGCCGCACGCCGACCCGATCGGAAAGCCGTCCCGCGGCGACGCTCAACCAGATCGGGAGAAATGCATACAGTCCCATCAGCGTGCCGACGACCAGTGGGGAGGCGCCCATCGACAGGGCGTACAGCGACACGGTCACCCGGCTGCCGGCCAGCACCGAGTGATTGACGATCGCCAGCGCGATCAGCACCGGGAAGCTGTAGCGGCTGCGCCCTGCCGACGAGGTCACGGCGCGAGCCGCTGGATCTGCCAGCGCGAGACGTCGCGCCGATAGACGATGCGGTCGTGCAGCCTCGAACTGCGGCCCTGCCAGAATTCGACCAGTGATGGGAGCACGTGATAGCCGCCCCAGAACGGGGGACGCGGCACGTCTGCGTTGTCGCCCTCGTAGCGCGCGGCGACTGCGGCGAATTCGCGCTCCAGCCAGTCACGGTCGGGGATCGCCCGGCTTTGCGGCGACGCCCACGCACCGAGGCGCGACGACCTTGGCCGGGAAGCGAAATACGCATCGGACTCGGCACTTGCGACCTTGCTTGCCACGCCTTCGATGCGCACCTGCCGCTCGAGCTCGATCCAGTGAAACAGCAGCGCCGCATCGGGATGGATCGCGAGCTCGCGCCCTTTTCGGCTGTCGTGGTTGGTGAAAAAAACCAGGCCGGCGGGGCCCACTCCCTTGAGCAGCACGATGCGCGCCGACGGGCGGCCGTCGGCGCCGACGGTCGCCAGGGTCATCGCCGTCGGCTCGGGCAGCGCCGCGCGGATGGCTTCCTGCAGCCAGCGCTCGAGCTGGCGCAAGGGTTCGGGATCGACGTCTGCTTCGGTCAGCGCTTCGCGGTGGTACTCGCGGCGCAGATCGGCGAGGTTCGGGGAGGGCGTCATGGTGCGAGTTCGACATTATCGGCGATTTCGCGCCAACACGTGCGCCCCTAGAGGCAGCTCTCCCGGCTCGACGGGCGGGACGGGAGCATTCGCGCGACACCGGTCGGCGCGCGCCGGGCGGTTCGCGCTCCGCCAGCCCGGACCGGCGAAGCCGGCGCCGCGCTTTTCGTCCCGGCCAACCAACGACGCAACAACGATAACGGCGCCTCTCGTAAACCGTGCACAATTTGCGTACTATGCCCGCAGGAATGCGGTATATTTGTTCGCATGGAGAAAGCAGCAATGACAGGAGATTGAGCTGACTCCATATTCATCGCCGTTGCATCGAAGCGATCAACCACCAGGAAGGAGTGCTATGGCTACTGCCAAGAAAGCAGCAAAGAAGCCCGCGAAGAAGCCGGCTGCAAAGAAGCCCGCAGCGAAGAAATCCGCGGCGAAAAAGCCCGCCGCGAAAAAAGCACCGGCAAAGAAGGCCGCCCCGAAGAAAGCCGCCAAGAAGCCCGCCGCAAAGCGCAAGCCCAACGCGGCGTTCATGAAGGCGATGACTCCGTCGTCAACGCTGGCCGCGGTGGTCGGCAGCATGCCGTTGCCACGCACCGAGGTCACCAAGAAGATCTGGGACTACATCAAGAAGAATAAGCTGCAGGATTCGGTCAACAGGCGCCTGATCAATGCCGACGAAAAACTGAAGCAGGTTTTCGGCGGCAAGCGGCAAGTGTCGATGTTCGAAATGACCAAGCTGGTCTCGAACCACCTCAAGTAGACCGCACCGGTCGACGTGCCGCAACGCGGCACGTCGATGCCCCCGCGGCCCGATCATACGGCCGGCCGTCGCCCTTCGCGATGTCCGGCCGTTAGTTTTTCGGTTGCGGCGCACGGCCTAGGCACCGCGACGCAATGCGCAGCCTGTCGCGCCGCGGCCGCTACTTCGCCGGCGCGCGCTTCGGCCAGTCGTCCTCCGCGTCGGGCAGGATGCGAATCACGCGCGTGCGCTTGCCTCCGCCGTAGCGCTCCATCCGGGACTCGACCGGATACAGCTCGGCAAGGCGCGTCCTCGCCTCGGCCTCGCTGTCGAAGGTCAGGACCGCGCCATCGGAGCCGCGCACGTCGCTCCAGATGCCGTTCGACGCCTCGATCTCGATCTTGTACTTGAGCGGTGCCGCCATCGGTGTGCCTTTCGACGAGGTCAGGGCACGGGCGCGCCCGTTTGAAGCACGCGTATGCGCTCTTCGATCGGCGGATGCGTCGCGAACAGCGCCATGAATCCGGAACGATCGGTGATACCGAAGCCGCTCATCGCCTTGGGCAGCTCGCCGGGCGGCAATCCGCCCAGACGCGCCAGCGCATGCATCATCGGTTGCGGCGTCCCCAGGAGACGCGCACTGCCGGCGTCCGCGCGAAACTCGCGACGGCGCGAGAACCACGCGACGATGATGCTCGCCAGGATGCCGAGCACGATCTGGGCGACGATCATCGTGATGAAATAGCCGGGACCGCTGCCTCGCTCGGTGCGAAAGACAATCCGGTCGACAAAAAACGCAACCACGCGGGCGAGGAACACGACGAATGTATTGATCACGCCCTGAATCAGCGCCAGTGTCACCATGTCGCCATTGGCGACATGCGAGATCTCGTGGCCGAGGACCGCTTCGATTTCGTCGCGGGACATCGAGTTAAGCAATCCCGTCGACACCGCGACCAGCGCCGAGTTGCGGAACGCACCGGTCGCAAACGCGTTCGGCTCGCCATCGTAGATCGAAACTTCAGGCATGGCGATGCCGGCCTTGTCGGCCAGCCGCTTGACCGTCGCCAGCAGCCACGTTTCGTTCTCGTTCTTCGGTGTGCCGATCACCTGCGCGCCGGTCGACCACTTGGCCATCGGCTTTGACAGCAACAGCGAAATGATCGCGCCGCTGAAGCCGACGATCGCCGAAAAAACGAGCAAGGCGCCGACGTCCAGACCGTTGGCGGCAAGCGCGCGGTCGAGACCGAGCAAGCGGACCACGACCGACAGCACGACGAGCACCGCGATGTTGGTCAGCAGGAACAAGAAAATGCGCTTCATCGATTCCTCCGGCCGCGGAAGGCACAGCACGCATGGTAACGCCAACGTGCCGGCAGCGTCAGCGCCGGAGATTCAGCGTCCGCCGGCGGGATCCTTGCTCCACGAGTCGCGCAGCGTGACCGCGCGGTTGTATACCGGTCGGCCGGCGGCGGCTTCCTTGCAATCGGCGACGAAGTAACCGTGTCGTTCGAACTGATAGCGCGCCTCACTCGGCACGTTGGCGAGCGCCGCCTCGACATAGGCCTGCGCAACGCGCTTGGCGTCCGGATTCAGGTCGTCCAGGTGATTGCGCTCGGTCGGCTCGTCGAAATGGATTTCCTCGTCGTTTGATGCGTCGGCTGCGGCGCGCGGCGGCAGCGCGTCGACGCCCTCGTCGCGCGCGCGTCCGGGCTGCGGCACGGCGAACAATCGATCGTACAGGCGCACCTCCGCGCGTTCGGCGTGCCGCACCGACAGCCAGTGAATGTTTCCCTTGACCTTTCGCGCCGCGGCGCCGGGCGTGCCGCTGCGGGTGGACGGATCGTAAGTGCAGTGCACGACGCTGACAGCTCCGGACGCGTCCCTGTCGACACCGACGCAGCGAATGACGTAACCATAGCGCAGACGCACTTCGGCGCCCGGCGAGAGGCGGAAGTAGCCTTTGGGAGGTTGCTCCTGAAAGTCGTCGCGCTCGATCCAGAGCTCTCGCGTCAGCGGGAGCGCGCGGCTGCCGAGCTCCGGACGCTGCGGGTGGTTCGGCGCGAGACAGTCCTCGACGCCGTCCTCCGGATAGTTGTCGATCACGAGCTTGATCGGATCGAGCACAGCAATCCGCCGCTCGGCGCGCTCGTTGAGCTCGTCGCGCAGACAATCCTCGAGCACGCTCAGGTCGATCCAGGAATCGGATTTCGACACGCCGATGCGCTCGGCGAACAACCGGATCGACTCCGGCGTGTAGCCGCGCCGGCGCAGGCCGACCAGCGTCGGCATGCGCGGATCGTCCCAGCCGTGGACATGGCCTCCCTCGACGAGCTCGAGCAGCTTGCGCTTGCTCATCACCGTATACGTGAGATTGAGACGCGCGAACTCGTGCTGCTGCGGCAGTGGCCGCGGCAGCAGGCCGGCGTCGGCCAGGCGCTCGATCACCCAATCGTAGAGCGGGCGATGATCCTGGAATTCGAGCGTGCAAAACGAATGCGTGATCCGCTCCAGCGCGTCCGATATCGAATGCGTGTAGTCATACAATGGATACACGCACCACTTGTCGCCGGTGCGATGGTGCGTCGTATGCCGAATCCGGTAGATCGTCGGATCACGCAGGTTGATGTTCGGGCTGGCCAGATCGATCTTCAGGCGCAGCACGTGCGCCCCGTCGGGATACTCGCCGTCCTTCATCCGCCGGAACAGATCGAGGTTCTCGGCCACGCTGCGATCGCGATAGGTCGAGGCCTGCCCCGGCCGGGTCAGTGTGCCTCGCAGTGCGCGCATTTCGTCCGGGCTGGAGCTATCGACGTACGCCATGCCGGCCTTGATCAGATGGCGGGCGAATTCGTACAGGCGATCGAAGTAGTCGGAGGCGTGATACAGATGCGGCCCCCAGTCAAAGCCGAGCCACTTGACTGCCGCCTTGATCGAATCCTCGTACTCGACGTCTTCCTTGATCGGATTGGTGTCGTCGAAGCGCAGATGGCACACGCCCCCGTTTTCGCTCGCCAGTCCGAAATTCAGGCAGATCGACTTCGCGTGTCCGATATGCAGATACCCATTGGGCTCGGGTGGAAAGCGAGTGACCACTCGCCCGCCGTACTTCTGCGTTCGGTTATCCTCCGCAATGATTTGTCGAAGAAAATTGGAAGCACCGGGTACCGGATTTTGTCGCACTGCAGCAGTCATTGCTCTTTGTTCATGAACAAATTACTAACTTGTTACATTCTAACCGGTGGCCATGCCCGCGTCATCGACGCCATACCACGGGGAATCGGCCCATGTGGCGAGGACCGCGCCCAGCAAGGCTTCGCGGGCAGTGCCCCACGCGCGCGCCAAAGTGTTTTCCACAATATCTGTGGATAAAATTGTGCATATCTTGTAAATTCGGCCGCTAAGTAGCCCTGCGAGTAGGGATTTCGTTGTCATGCCCAAAATCGCACCGTATTTTTCTTATTATTATTCATGATGTTGTATCTTACCCTCGACGTTCGGATGATGGCACACATCGTCGGCGCGCAAGAAGGGATAACGCGTCGGCCACCCGCAATGGTCTTATCCGTTGTCCAGGACATTCTCTTTCAACGTCGCACTTTGAGCCAGCGATCATGTCCCTCCCGCCGTTGACGTCTTCTGCTCCCGGTTCGCCGCTGCTCTCGCCCGTGCTGCCGGTGTCGCTTCTGGTCGGTTCGGCACGTTTACTGATCGAGCGCCACCTGGGACTCGCCTGGATCAGTGGGGAAATTTCCGGTTTTGCGCGCGCGGCGTCCGGACACTGCTATTTCATGCTCAAAGACGAGCAAGCCCAGGTTCGCTGTGTGCTGTTCCGCCACAAGGCCCAGCTGCTCGACGTCGTCCTCCGGGACGGCGCCGCAGTCGAGGTTCGTGCGACGCCGACGATCTACGAGGCGCGCGGCGAATTTCAGCTCAATGTCGAGACCGTACGCCTCGCCGGCCAGGGCGCGCTCTATGAGCGCTTCGCCCGGCTGAAGGCGCGCCTCGAGGCGGCCGGCTGGTTCGCGACCGAGCGAAAGCGGCCGCTCCCGGCGTTTCCGCTGGCGCTGGGCATCGTCACCTCCCCGCGGGCAGCGGCGCTGCGCGACGTGTTGACCACACTCGGCCGCCGCTTCCCCGGCCTTCCGATCATCCTGTACCCGGTCCCGGTGCAGGGCGTCGGCGCCGCAGACGAGATCGCCGCGGCGATCGCGGCCGCCAACGTCCACGCCCAGGTCGATGTCCTGATCGTCTGCCGCGGTGGCGGCTCGATAGAGGACCTGTGGGCGTTCAACGAAGAGGTCCTTGCCCGCGCCCTGTTCGAATCGCGCATCCCCGTCATCAGCGGCGTCGGCCACGAAACCGACTTCACGATCTGCGATTTCGTCGCCGACGCGCGCGCACCGACGCCGACAGCCGCCGCGGTGCTGGCCGTGCCCGATCGCGCCGCGCTGCGCCGGCAGGCGCAGGCCGTCTTTGCCCGCTGGCAGCATGCGCTCACTCGCGCGCTGGAGCTGCGCATGCAGCGCATCGATCTGGTGTCGCGCCGTCTCATTCATCCTGCCGCGCGGATCGAGCGCCAGCGAGCCGATGTCGCTTCGCTGGGCGAGCGCCTCGCGCGCTCGGCTGGACAGGCGCAGGAGGCGCGGCAACGCCGGCTTGCGAACCAGGCAGCGACGATAGCGCGGCTCATGCGGGCACCGCCGCCGGCACGCGCCGATCTGGATCGGCGCCGCGAGCGCTGGCAGCGCGCGGCGGCCGAGCGCGTCGCTGCGACCGCGCAGCGCATCGAGGCCTGCGCGCAGAGCCTGCGACACCTGAATCCGCTGGGGGTGCTCGACCGCGGCTACAGCATCGTCACCGACGAGAACGGCGCGGTCGTGCAGGATGCGACGAAGCTGGCCATCGGCGACACGCTCAACTTGCGCTTCGCCCGCGGCGAAGCCGGCAGCAAGGTCACGCGCACGCGCTCGGGTTAAAACGCCCCGGCGCGGGCGGTTCAGGCCTCGTCCGGGTCCGGATTGTCGATCGCCCCGGCGCTTCTGAGCTTGGCGATTACGTCGCCGGGCGCCGTCGCGGCGATCTTCGGCGTCCGACAGACGACGTCCGCGTTTTGCGCCCGATGGCGCAACGCATGATCGATCAGGACCAGCAGCAGCATCGCTTCAGCGATCGGCGCCGCGCGGATGCCGACGCAGGGATCGTGTCGGCCGTGCGTATTGACGATAACCGGCGCACCGGATTTGTCGATCGACCGGCGATCGAGACGTATCGACGAAGTCGGCTTGACCGCAATTGAGACGACGATGTCCTGCCCGGTCGAGATGCCGCCGAGGATCCCGCCGGCGTGATTCGAAAGAAAGCCCTGCGGAGTCATCTCGTCGGAGTGCACGGTGCCCGATTGCGCGATGCTCGCAAAGCCGGCGCCTATTTCCACGCCCTTCACTGCATTGATGCCCATCATCGCCTGAGCGATGGCCGCGTCGAGCTTGTCGAACACCGGCGCGCCCCAACCGACGGGGACGCCCGAAGCGACGACGTTGATCCGCGCGCCGCAGGAATCTCCCGACTTGCGCAACGCATCCATGAACGCTTCGAGCTCCGACACCACGGCATCGTCGGCGGCGAAAAACGGATTGCCGTCGACGTGGTCCCAGGACTTGAACGGTATCGCGCGCTCGCCGATCTGCGCCAGGTAGCCGCGAACGACGAGGCCATGCCGCTCGCGCAGCCACTTGCGCGCGATCGCGCCAGCGGCAACGCGGACCGCGGTCTCGCGCGCCGACTGCCGGCCGCCGCCGCGATGGTCGCGGATGCCGTACTTCTGCCAATAGGTGTAATCGGCATGGCCAGGGCGGAAGGTGTCGGCTATCGCCGCGTAGTCCTTGCTGCGCGCGTCCTCGTTGCGAATCAGAAGCGCGATCGGCGTGCCCGTCGTCCGGCCTTCGAAAACGCCGGACAGGATTTCGACGGTGTCGGTTTCGCGGCGCTGGGTGACGTGGCGCGACGTGCCGGGCTTGCGCCGGTCGAGGTCGTGCTGGATGTCAGCGACAGCGAGCTCCAATCCCGGCGGGCAGCCGTCGACGACGCAGCCGATCGCAGGTCCGTGCGATTCGCCGAACGAGGTGACGCAAAAAAGCCTGCCGAAAGTGTTGCCGGACATCGCTCGCCCGTGACGACGACGTGCGGCGAGTTTAGCATGCAGCGGCCGCGCGATCCGCGTTCGACGCGGATCGAGATTCAGCGAATCCGCGGCGTGGATGTCATCGAACGCGAAGCTTCAACCGGCATCACGCGGCGTCTCGCTTTTCGCCGCCGGCGGCAACGGCGAAAGGTATCCGATCAGCAGCAGCAGCGTCCCGACGCCGAGAAAAGCGATCACGCGCGGCAGCCCCGAAAGCGTTCCAAGGTCGACCAGAAACAGCTTGCCGATCGCGAGTGCGAGCACCCCGGCGCCGGTCATCCACAAGGGCCGCAAGGCGCGGCGCGTGGCGAAAAACATCACGACGACCGCAGTGGCAGTCCATGCGAGCGTCAATCCGGCCTGCAACAATTTCGAGGCCAGCAGCGCCGAGAGCTGCCACGGAATGCCTCCCCAGTGGTGTGCAGTGCGCAGCGCCGCGCCGTTGAGAAGGCCGAACAAGCCGACGCCCAGCCAGGCGAACCTCGTCGTATCGCGCAGGCCGCCGAAGCGGCCGCTCCACAGGAACAGCACGACTAGCGTGAGCGCCAGCGTCAGTTCCAACGGATTGAGCAATGGCAAGTAGGCCAGCGGCGATGCCGTGCCGGGCGACACGACGGTGGCCATCGCGAACCAGACAGCGGCCAGCACGGCGATCGGCCCGCCGGCGCCGATCGCGTAGGCGTCGCGATGCACGGTCAGCGGCCAGCGCGCCGCGCCCGCGAAGGCGTAGGCGAGGAAAAGGAACGCCAACAGCGGCAACACCGCGGCGCAGGCGAGCCACACCGTTCCCGGCGGCGCGATGCGGTCGACCCACTCGCTCGCTTCCCACGCGACTTGCGCCGTCAGCGCAATCGCGGACACGGCATGCGCGGCATACAGCTGGCTTCGCGCAGGTCCCGGCGCCAACGGCGCGCCGGCGCGCTGCGGCGCATCGGCGGCGTACAACGCGCTCCATTGCACGAGCCAGGCGAGCGGCCAGACCAGCCACCCGAAATTCTCCAACGTCGTGTGCACCATCTGCCAATCGGCCCATGCCACGAGCGCCATGGCGGGCAGCAACCCGATGGCGACCGACAACAGGCGCGACCAGCGCAGCATCCTCGAGATGAGCAGCGCGGCAGCGACGCTGACAACAACCCACGCCAGAGTCGCATGCGGCGTGTCGATCTTGTCCAGATGCCGCTTGAGCTCGAACGCGCCGCCGGCGAGCCACCATGCGGCGCCCCAGAGCAGCAGCAGCGGCACGAAGCCGCGTTCCGACGCCGGCAGCTTGTCGCCCGCGCGGTCGGCCACGGCGGCCGTCGTAATGCCCGACAAGGCGACCAGCATGGCGCCGACGAAGAACGTGTTGGCCAACAGCGGATCGTCGGGTCGTGCCGCGCCCGACCAGAGGAAGACTGCGCCCGCACCGAACTCCACCAGCAGCGCGAAGCCACGCAACAACGGCGTTTCCTGCCGCACGCCGAGCCAGAACGCCGCAGCGGCCGCGACAGCCCACAATGCGGCGGTGATGCGATAGTCGAACACCAGCGGTACGGCAATCGTCGCGAAAATCGCCGCCAACGCAAGAAATGCACGTGCAAGCAGCGCCAGACCCGCCTCGGCGCGAGCACGCAACAGCAGGAACAGCAGGCCGTAGACGATCGCGAGCGCTACCGCGCTCCAGGCTGCTCCGTACTCGACATCCCGCACCAGCGCGGCCTGGAGCCCGAAGGCGACCAGCGGTACCCCGAAAACCAGCAGCCCGTCGACCGGGGCGCGCGCCTCGAAGCGGCCGCGATGCGCGTACAGGATCGCGATCGCGACATAGAAGACGAAAAAGAGGATAAGGAACGGCTCGACAGTCGCGAAATACGGCGGCCGGTAATAGCGGAACGCCCAGAGCGAGCCCAGGACGAAGGTGAAGACGAATCCAAGAAGGTTGAGCGCGCGCCACGAGCGCAGCCACGCGAGCGCGAAGATCGCCGCATTGAGTATCGCGAAATAGCCGAACAGCAGCGCCGGCTCGCCGATGACCTCGGTCAGCACCGGCGCCAGAAAACCGCCGGCGACGGCAAGCCCGGCCAGCGCTTGCGCGTCGGCGCGGATCGCAAGCACGACGGTCGATATGGCGATCGCCGCGAGCAGCAGCAGTCCCGGCACCGGCGGCAAGACGTGGTACAGGCGAAACGCGGCAAACGTCGTCAGGTACAGCACGCCGGCACCCGCGCCTTGCAGCGACAGCCCGTATCCCGGACGCGCGCGGGCGAGCCCGATGCCCGCGGCGATTAGCAGAATGCCGACGACGCCGACGCCGATCAGCCGCCATTCGATCGGGATCGTGACGATCTCGGCGAGATAGCGCAGCAGAAATGCCACACCGAAAAAGAGGACGACGACGCCGATCCGCGTCAACGCGTTGCCGCCGGTGAACCAGTCCCACAGTGCATTCGATCCGGCGGCGGTGCCCGGCGCGACAGCCGATGCGGTCGCGGACGGTGCTGCGATGGCAGGGATTGGCGCCGCTGCGGCGGATTGAGCTGCGATGGACGCAGGTGTGGCATCGGGCACGGCTCCGGTGCCACCCTTTCGCACCGGCAGCATCGCCGCATTCGTCGCAACGCCCGGCACGCCGGCCGGTGGCGGCATGCGGAAGCCCTCACCATCCCGGAGCGCCACCTCAGGGACGCCGCTGGCGCGCGCGGCCGATTTGCGCAGGTACATGCCTGCCAGCGCGCCGACGAGCGCACCGAGCAGCGTGCTTTTGAAGCCCCAGTAGCTACCGAGGATCCCGCCGATAAGCAAACCGAGCCAGGTCATGTTCGCCTCTCCCGTGCGATTGCGCTTTAGCGCCAGTCGCCGCGCAGCGCGAGCACGTTTTGCTGCAGGTACTCCGGCGTCGCGCGCTCCGGCGGCACCGGCGGACCGGCGACCAGCGCGATGCGCGAAAAAAGGCCGCGAATCTTTCGCATCGCACGGCCCCGATCGGAGCGGCTGAAGAAGCTGCCCCACAGTCCGCGCAACGCCATCGGCACGACCGGTGCGGGCGCCTGCTCGAGAATGCGCTGCAGACCCGGGCGAAACGGATTGAGCTCGCCGGTGTCGGTGAGCTTGCCTTCGGGAAAGATGCCGACGACCTCGCCCGCCCGAAGCGCCGCGGCCGCCTCGGCGAACGCGCGCTCCTTCATCGCCGCGTCTTCCTTCGCTGGTGCGATCGGAATCGTACGCATGATGCGAAAGACGAAATTCAGCAGCGGCACGCGGAAAACGCGGTGGTCCATGACGAACCGGATCGGTCGGCGCACGCAGGCGGCGATGACGATCGCGTCAACGAAGCTCACGTGATTGCAGACGATGACGCATGGCCCTTCGGCCGGAATGCGCTCGAGGCCCTCCTTGTCGACGCGGTAGAGGGTATGGACCAGCAGCCACGCCAGGAATCGCATCAGGAATTCGGGGACCAGCAGGTAAATGTAGATCGCGACGACCGCGTTCATCAGGCCGGTCACGAGCAGCAGCTGAGGAATCGACAGGCCCGCCTTGAGCAGCGCCAGCGCGATGCCCGCCGACGCGACCATGAAGATCGCGTTGAGAATGTTGTTGGCGGCGATGATGCGCGAGCGGAACGCGGGCTCGGAGCGCTCCTGTATCAGCGCGTAGAGCGGAACGATGTAGAAGCCGCCGAACACGCCGATCAGCACCAGGTCGGCGATGACGCGCCAGTGTGCGCTCACGGCAAAGAAAGCGCCTATGCCGGCGAGACCTTGCGGCGCCAGATTGCGGCTGGCCAGGTACAAGTCGATCGCGAACACCGACAATCCGATCGAGCCGAAGGGCACGAGGCCGATCTCGACCTTGTGTCCCGACAGTCGCTCGCACATCAGCGAGCCGACGCCGATACCGATCGAGAAGATCGCGAGCAGCAAGGTCGCCACGTGCTCGTCGCCGCCCAGCACGTCCTTGGTGAAGTTGGCGAACTGCGTGAGGTACGTCGCGCCGTAGAACCAGAACCAGGAGATGCCCAGCATCGCGAGCCATACGACGCGGTTGCCGTGCGCGAAGCGAAGATTGCGCCAGGTTTCGGTGAACGGGTTCCAGTTGATGCGCAATTGCGGCGCGACCGCCGGTGTCTCGGGGATGCCGCGAGAAACGAGATACCCGCCGATCCCGATCGCTATTGCCGTCGCGCCGGCGAGCAGCGGTCCCTCCGGCTTGATCGCGATCACCAGTCCGCCGACGATCTCGCCCAGCAGGATCGCGACGAACGTTCCCATCTCGACCAGCCCGTTGCCGCCGACCAGCTCGTCGTTGCGCAGATGCTGAGGCAGTATCGCGTACTTGACCGGACCGAACAGCGTCGAGTGCACGCCCATCAGGCCGAGTGCTGCGAACAGCAGCAACAGGTCGCGCCGGTAAAAGCCGACGGCGCCGACGATCATGATGGCGATCTCGAAGGTCTTGATCAGTCGAATCAGGCGCGACTTTTCGTACTTGTCGGCAAGCTGGCCGGCGGTTGCGGAAAACAGCATGAACGGCGCGATGAAAACCGCCGCCGCGATATTGACCAGGTCGTTCGACGAGAACGCCGTCAGCGCAGCCGCCTGGAAGGCGACAAAGATGACCAGCGCGTTCTTGTACACGTTGTCGTTGCCGGCGCCGAGGAATTGCGTCCAGAAAAACGGCGCGAAGCGCTTTTCGCGCAACAACTGGAACTGACTGTGTTCGGCCATCGCTGGACTCCCGATACGCTAGTTGTGTGACGCCAGATAGTCCTGTACCGCCGCCAGTGCTGTCTGCACCGCCGGCACGTCCGGCCAGAACTGTACTTCCTTGCCCACTTTTTCGCTCTTAAGCACGCCGGCTTCGCGCAGCACGCGCAGATGATGTGCTACCGCCGAGCGCGATAGCGTCGACGCGGCGACGATCTGCCCCACGTTGAGGCGTTCGCCCGGCTCGAACATCAGCAGGATGCGTTGGCGGTGTTCGTCGCCGAGTGCGACGAACATGCGGGCAATCCGTCGCCACGCACCGGGAATCGCTCGGGCATACGCCTGTTTCATACCTAAATAACTAGTCGCATAGTCGTGTCATTCTAGCCTGCCGCCGAGCGTTGTCAAGGCCCCGCCTGGCCGCCGCCGGCGCCGCAGGAGCGCGATCGCGTTTGGACTACAATGACGAAATCCGCCCTCTTCCGCCAGCCAGACGATGCGCCAGTATCTCGAGTTCATGCGCCACGTGCGCGATCAAGGCCAGCGCAAGGACGATCGTACCGGCACCGGCACACTGTCGGTGTTCGGTTACCAGATGCGCTTCGATCTTGCCGCGGGCTTTCCGCTGCTGACGACCAAGCGCGTGCACACCAAGTCGGTGATTCATGAGCTGTTGTGGTTTCTCGCCGGCGACACCAATGTGCGCTACCTGCGCGAGCATGGCGTCACGATCTGGGATGAATGGGCCGACGCGAACGGCGATCTCGGACCGATTTACGGGTACCAGTGGCGGTCATGGCCGGCGCCGGACGGTCGACACATCGACCAGATATCGGAGCTCGTCGCCCAGATCAGGAAGAATCCCGATTCGCGGCGCCTGATCGTATCGGCGTGGAATGTCGGCGACATCCCGCGGATGAAGCTGCCACCCTGCCACGCCTTCTTCCAGTTCTACGTGGCGGGCGGCAAGCTGTCGTGCCAGCTTTATCAGCGCAGCGCCGATGTTTTCCTCGGCGTGCCGTTCAATATCGCTTCGTACGCGCTGCTGACGCACCTGGTCGCGCAGCAAACGGGACTCGAACCCGGCGACTTCGTCTGGACCGGCGGCGACTGCCATCTCTACCTCAACCACCTTGAACAGGTCGAGCTGCAACTCGCGCGCACGCCCCACCCGCTGCCGAGGCTGGTGCTACGACGAAAGCCCCCGTCGCTATTCGATTACCGGTTCGACGATATCGAGATCATCGACTATCAGTATGAGCCGGCCATCAAGGCGCCGGTCGCGGTCTAGAAGGCTCGGCGGTCCTCGGCCGGATGCAGCACATCGTGCAACGGAGGTTTCGATGATCAGGAAACTCGCCTCGGGCGGTTATCGCCTCTATTCCCGCAAGGTCGATCTCAAAACCGGCAAGCGCCGCAACCTGGGCACATTCAAGACCCGCGCAGCCGCCGAGAAGCACGAACGTGAGGTCCAGTACTTCAAGCGGCATTGACTGTGGAGCGAACGTCCCTAGTGGAGCGCGAACGGGCAAAAAAAAGCCCGCCGGAGGAAGTGAGCGGGCAAGGGGGATTAGGTCGGGCGGTACGGTCAGACGACGCTCCGGGCGGCATTGACGCGGTCGGCCAGCTCTTCGAGCGCGACTTGTTGCGAAGGCGACAGCGCCTGCTTGGGGCCGTGGTCGATGCCGTCGGGCTCGCCGGCTCGGTCGGGCTTCGCAAGCCAGTACGCTGTGAACTCGGGTGCAAACCTGTCCATTGCCGCCTCCTGTTACCGCTTGGCATCGCGCAACTTGCGCCGGATGCTTTCGGAGGGACATCAAGCAATCGCCGTGCCACAAGGTTTGCGTATCGATGAATCAGGGGCTTGGCCCGCAGTGAACGTCCGGAACACGTGCGCAGCGGGTAAAACATCGCCGCAACTGGGACAAACTGTCGTATTTACACGACATCGCTACGCTGCATTGCAGCAATAGATTGATTTTACTAAGTTTTATTTGTCTCCGAACAGAGACATACGTGCAAAAATGCAACAAAACGCGGCATATCGGCACCCGTTCGACCCATCAGCCCTTGGCTTCTTTGAACATCGCCGGCTCGAGGCGATGCCGCTGCAGAAGCTTGTAGAACTCGGTGCGATTACGCTTGGCCAAGGTTGCCGCCTGCGTGACGTTGCCGCCGGTGATTTTGAGCAACCGGACCAGATAGTCGCGTTCGAATTGCTTGCGCGCTTCCTCGAACGGAGCCAGGACGCCGGAATCCTCGCGCAGCGCGCCGTGCACCAGCGTGGCGGGAATGACGCTCGTCGTTGTCAGCGCGACCGCCTGCTCGAGCAAATTGAGGAGTTGCCGGACATTGCCCGGCCAGGGTGCGCCGATCAGGAGCGCCATCGCATCGGGCGCCAAGGTCGGCACCGGTTTTTTGTATCGCTCGGCGAGCTTGCGCAGGAAATGCGTCGCCAGAAGCGGAATATCTTCACGCCGATCGGCGAGCGGCGGCAGCTTGAGCGAAACCACGTTCAAACGGTAGTACAGATCTTCGCGGAACTGGCCGTTTTCCTTCTGCGCATCCAGGTCCCGGTGGGTGGCCGAGATGACCCGCACATCAACCGCAATCGATTGCGTCGCGCCTACCGGGCGCACTTCTCCTTCCTGCAGCACCCGCAGCAGCTTCACCTGCAACGGCAACGCCATGTCGCCGATTTCATCGAGAAAAATCGTGCCCCCGTCGGCGGCCTGGAACAACCCCTTGTGCGCCTGCACTGCCCCGCTGAACGCGCCGCGGGCGTGGCCAAACAGCTCCGATTCGAGCAGCGGCTCCGGTATCGCGCCGCAATTGACGCCGATGAACGGGCGAGTCGCGCGGCGGCTGGCGCGGTGGATCGCCCGCGCCAGCAACTCCTTGCCCGTGCCCGATTCGCCGAAAATAAGCACGCTGGCGTCGGAGTCCGCGACCAGGCGCGCCTGCCGCATCAGGTCCTCCATGCGGGGGCTGCGGGTGATGATGCCGGCGCGCCATTCGCCGGTCGCCTGGGGCGTCGGCTCGGATTCGCCACCGCTCAACCGGACAGCCGCCGCGACTTTCTGCAGCAGCTCCTGGCTGTCGAACGGCTTGGTGAGGAAACCGAACACGCCGCGCTGCGTCGCCGAGACCGCTTCCGGAATCGTTCCGTGTGCAGTAAGGATGATCACCGGCATCGCCGGATGCTGGCGATGGATGGCATCGAACAGGGCCAGGCCGTCGATGCCCGGCATCTTGAGGTCGGTGATCACCGCAGCAGGACGCTGGACCGCCAGCGCCGCGAGCGCGGTTTCGCCGCTGTCGGCGGTGCGCACGCGATAGCCGGCCGAGATCAGCCGCAGACTGATCAGCTTGAGCAGATCGGGATCATCGTCGACGAGGAGGATTTCACTCGCGTGGGTCATCGGTAGGCTTCCATGGACACTAGCGTCCGGTCCCGCCGCCGCCGCCACCACCACCGGCACCGCCGGCATTGCGACTTCGTTCGAGCAGCAGGGTGCGTTCGACCGCACGCAGTTGATCGAGTTTTTCCTGGGCCAGCGCGCTTCGCTTTCTTTCCTCGCCGACATTGCGCACTCTTTCGGCGATCTGCGCGTAAAGCACGATGGCGAGCTGCTTCAGCGGCGATGCACCGCCGGCCTTGCCGGAGACCGATTCGAGCAGGGCCAGCGCACGCGCATCGTCGGGCGGACCGGCGCCGGGCATCGTCAGCAGCACGGCAAGCCTGATCCGGTTGACGTCGGTGCGCACGCGCGGGTTGCTCGCCTGGGCCACCGAAGCGAGCTCGCGCCGGAGTTCGTCGGCGGACGAGACGGCGTAGCGCTGCAGATCGGCGAGGACGGCGAGGGTCTGCTGCTCGTCCTCGTTGACCGGAGGTGCGGCCGGCGCTTCCTGCCCCACCGGGCCTGGCGCCTGCGCGGGCACCGACGGTTGCGGCGTCGGTGCAGGTGCTTGTGCCGGCGCTTGGGCTAAGAGCGCCGGCATCGATTCGGACTCGGCGCGCGCCGGCGGCGCGACTCCGCTGGGCATCTGCGAAAGTCCCGGTTGAAGCGCGGCAGCCGCCGCCGGCGCGGTCCATGCACAGAGGCCGATCAGCATTGCCACCGTCGCGCCGGCGCGTGCTGCCGCTCCACGCCGCACGCTCACCCTTCCTCCTGAAGGGTGCCGATGGGCTTCGTGCCCCTGGCCTGCAGGCGGCCCGTGGGCATCGCCAACGGCAGGTAAAGCCGGAAATGCGCACCGCGCCGTCCGTCGATCCGGTCGATCAGCTCGATGCGGCCGCCGTGGGCCAGCGTATATTCGCGCGCGATCGCGAGTCCCAGGCCCGACCCCTTGATTCTGCCCTCAGGCGCAGTCTTGCCCTGGTAGAACGATTCGAAGATGTGTGGCCGGTCGGCCTCGCTTATGCCTGGGCCGGCATCGATGACGTCGAGCACCGCCTGGTCGCCGACCGACGAGAGCTCGATCGCGATCGTGCCGGAACGGGGCGAATACTTGATCGCGTTCGACAACAGGTTATCGACGATGGCGCGAATCTTTTCACCGTCGCCGACGATGATCGAAGGCGCGAGCTTCGCCTCTACCGTGATCAGGCGCGCGAACGCCGCGAGCTTGTGCTCACGCACGACGCGTCGCACCACGTCGACCAGCGCCACCGGCCCCAGCGTTTGCGGCTCGACGCTGCGCGTCTGGTGGTAGTTGAGCAAGTCCTCGATCAGCTTCTGCAGCGAAAGCGTGTTCTCGCGCACGATGCGCACGATCTCCCTTTGCTCGGGCGACAGCTCGCCACCGACTCGATCGCGCAGCAGCTCGGCGCCCTCGCGAACCGCGGTCAGCGGCGTCTTGAGTTCGTGCGAGACATGGCGCAGAAAGCGGTTCTGCTGCTCCTCGAGCTCGTGCAGGCGCGACCGCAGCCATTCGAGGCGCTGCCCGAGGTAGCGTATGTCCTGCGGGCCGTTGACCTCGATCGCATGCGTGAAGTCGGCGTTGCCCATCTGGCGGATCGCCTGATCGAGCTGGCGTATCGGCCTCGCGATCAGGACGGCGAAGGTGATCGCCAGCAGCATCGCGATCAGTCCGGCCGCGAGCGCCAGGTAGCCCCAGGTCTTGCTCCCTTCGGCCGCCGTTTGCTGAAGATGCTCGATCTCGCGTTCGGTCAGGCGGTTGGTGGCGCTGATCATGGTCTGCGCATCTTCGGCCATCGTCGCATAGCCGTCGGCCAGCGCTTTTGCGGCGCCGGCCGGCCGTTGCGGCGTCTTCAAAAGCGAAAAGAGGCGGCTTTCGTTTTCGGCGAGTTTCTCGAGCTGCGCGATCTGCGAACGATCGAGCGGAAGCTGCATCAACTGTTGCGACGTCTGCCGGAAGTCCTGCCGCAGCCGCCCGTAATCGTCGATCAGCTGCGGATCGTCGAGGATCAGCTGCTGGCGGACCAGCCGCTCCAGCGTCGTCGCCTGCTCATAGAGCTGGCGGCTGGCGCGGCCGGCTTGCGCGGCCTGCAGCACCGCCTGTTGGCTCTGCGTGCCGAGGCGGTCGAGGCTGACGATCAATTCGACCAATGCATAGAGCAGCGGCAGACTTACCAGCAGGAAGCCGAGCAGAATGAACTTGAGGAATGAGCGCGGGTAGTACACGGAATGTCGGGGGCTGGGCCGCTATAATCGGGTTGGACGGCACATGACAGCGCCAAGATGTACTGACCAGCGAGCCACGCGTGCACGATACACCAGCCCCTGCCGCCCCGCAAAGCGCGGCGCGACAGGTTGCGCTGATCGCAGCCGTCGCGCATAACGGCGTGATTGGCCTGCGCGGCCAATTGCCCTGGCGCCTGCCTGAGGACCTCAAGCACTTTCGCATGTTGACCAGCGGTCACGCGATCGTCATGGGACGCAAGACCTGGGACTCGATCGGCAGACCGCTGCCCGAGCGGCAGAACATCGTCGTGACCCGGAACCGCGGCTTCGCCGCACCTGGCTGCGTGGTCGCGCCTTCGCTGCCTGACGCGATCAGCCTCGTCGCGATGCCTTCGCCGGTGTTCATCATCGGCGGCGAAACCGTCTACCGCGATGCATTGCCGCTGGCCGACCTTTTGTTCCTCACCGAGATCCATCGCGATTTCCCCGGCGACGCGCGATTCCCCGACTTCGATCGCAAGCAATGGCGCGAAAATTCGCGCGAGCCGCGGCGGCTGGACGGGGACGACGGCTTCGCCTACGATTTCGCGTCCTATTCGCGCCTGCGCCGCTAAAGGCGCTTGCTCCGCTTCAAAAGCCTGGATCTGGAGATTCCGCATGTCCGAAGACCATTTTCACGTGCATGGACCGCATGAGCACGAGGTAGAGCATCAGGCGCAGCACGGGGATCCGTTTGCCGGCCGCATCGCGGTGATGACCGCCATCTTCGCGACCATAGGCGCCCTGTTCGGCTACATGGCGGGCGACACGCAGAACGACGCGCTGCTGTTCAAGAACGAGGCGGCGATACGCAGGACGGAGGCGTCGGACCAGTGGAATTTCTACCAGGCCAAGAGCGCCAAGCAGAACCTCGCCGAGCTCGGCGCGACGCTAAGCAGTGGCGAGCAGCAGGCGCGATACCAGAAGGAGGTCGATCGATACAAGCAGGAAAAGGAAGAGATCATGCCCAAGGCCCAGAAACTGGAAGAGCAGTCAAAGCAGGCCGAGGAAAAAAGCGAGGCGTCGATGCACGTCCACCATCGCTGGGCGCAGGCGATGACCTTGATCCAGATCGCGATCGCGCTCGCGGCGATTACGATCCTGACCCGGAACAAAGGCCTGCAATACGTCTCCTACGTGGGCGCCGCGATATCGATCGCACTGGGCGCGCTCGCCGTCGCGCACATTTAAGCGGCACCCGACGGGGAGCTAACCGAGGTTGCGCAACTCCCGCAGCCCAACCGACAGCATCGCGGCATCGGGTTGGGCGACAGCGCGCAGCTCGCTCAACAGCTGCACTGCGCGCTCGATGCCGCGCCGATTGCGGTCCTGCCAGGCGCCGATCAGCGCAGCGGAAGTCCCAGCGTCCGCGCTGCCGACGACTTCGGCGGCGATCGTACGCTGCAGGCCGGACAGATCGTCCTGCATCGCGCCCCTGGCGAGCATCTCCCAGTGCTGGTCTCCCGGAAGTGCGGCGATCCTGTCGCGCAGCCACGCCAGGCCGAGTCGCGTCGCAAGGTCGAAATAAATGTCGGCAACGAGTTCCACCGGGCGCTTTGTGGCCTCCGCGACCTCGATGATGTCGAGCGCCGCATAAAGCGTGTCGAACGTCGCGACCCGCGCCGCCAGGTCGTGCGGTACCCGGTCGGCCTCATAGCGGGCGATTTCGGCGTCGACCCGCGAGCGCTCGCCCTCGTCGAGCAGCTGCGACAGGCGCGCGGCCAGCGCCTCAACCCGGGACGAAAAATGAGCGATCGTCGCCGCCATGTCGTCGCCCAGGCGCCGCGAGCGCAGAAACCACATCGTCCCGCGGTCGATCAGCCTTGCCGTGTCGATCAGCATCGCCGATTGCACGGCGTCGTCGACCTTGTTGTCCAGCGCCTCGACCAGCTCCCATAGCGAGACGAAGCCGAAGATCTCGCGATTGAGCAGGTAGGCGCGGACGATCTCGTCCGGCCTGGAGCCGGTGGTCTCGCTGATGCGGTGCACGAACGTGCTGCCGACGCGGTTGATCATGCTGTTGGTGACGTGCGACACGATGATCTCGCGCTTCAACGGATGTCGCGCCATGTGCTCGGCGTACGGCCCGCGCAGCGGCCTCGGAAAATAACGTGCGAGCGCGGTGCCGACCCATGGGTCGTCGGGAAGCGTCGACGCCAGCAGCTCTTCGTAGAGCCAGATCTTCGAGTAGGCAAGCAGCACCGCACGTTCGGGGCCCGTCAGCCCGAGACCCTTGGTGCGTCGCGCGGCGAACTCTTCGTCGTCCGGAAGATATTCGAGCGCCCGGTTCAGCCGGCCCGCTTTTTCGAGATGCTCGATGAAGCGCTGCTGCGCGTCGAGCATTTGCGGGGCGATGCGGCCGGTCACCGACAGCGCCTGCGTCTGAAAGTAATTGTCCCGCAGCACCAGCGCTGTGACGCCGTCGGTCATCGTTACCAGCAGCGCATTGCGCTGCTTCTCAGTCAGCTCGCCGTCGCTGATCGCCTGGCCCAGCAGTATCTTGATATTCACCTCGTGGTCCGAAGTATCGACTCCGGCCGAGTTGTCGATCGCGTCGGTCAATATCCTGCCGCCGGCCGTCGCATATTCGATCCGGCCGAGCTGCGTGCAGCCGAGGTTGCCTCCTTCGCAGAAGACCTTGCAGCGCAGGTTGCGGCCGTTGATGCGGACCGTGTCGTTGGCGCGATCGCCGACCTGCGCGTGGGTCTCCGCCGAGGCCTTGACGTAGGTGCCAATACCACCGTTGTAGATCAGGTCCACCGGCGCCTTCAGTATCGCGCTGACCAGCTCCGCCGGTGTCAGCGCATCGGCCGAGATCGCTAGCACCTTTTTCACCTGCGGCGTGATCGCGATCGATTTGGCGGTGCGCGGATACACGCCGCCGCCGGCGGAGATGAGACCGGTGTCGTAGTCGGCCCATGACGAGTGCGGCAGCTTGAACATCCGCTCGCGCTCCGCAAAACCCGCTGCTGCGTCGGGTGTGGGATCGAGAAAGACGTGCCGGTGATCGAAGGCCGCGGCCAGCTTGATGTGATGCGAGAGCAGCATGCCGTTGCCGAATACGTCGCCCGACATGTCGCCGATTCCGGCGACGGTAAAGTCGGTCGTCTGCGTATCTACACCCATTTCGCGAAAGTGCCGCTTGACCGACTCCCAGGCGCCGCGCGCGGTGATCCCCATCGCCTTGTGGTCGTAGCCGGCCGACCCGCCGGAGGCGAAAGCGTCGCCCAGCCAGAAGCCGTATTCGGCGCTGATGCCGTTGGCGTAGTCGGAGAACGTCGCCGTGCCCTTGTCAGCGGCCACGACCAGATAAGGATCGTCCGGGTCGTGGCGCTTCACCTGTCGCGGCGGCACGATGCCTTCGCCGACCCGGTTGTCGGTGATGTCGAGCAACCCTCGCAGATAATCCTGGTAGCAGGCGATGCCTTCCTTCAGGTAGGCATCGCGGTCTGCCGGCGACGGCGCGCGCTTGAGGACGAAGCCACCTTTCGAGCCGACCGGCACGATGACCGTGTTCTTGACCATCTGCGCCTTGACCAGGCCCAGGACCTCGGTGCGGAAGTCCTCTGGCCGGTCGGACCAGCGCAATCCGCCGCGCGCCACCTTGCCGCCGCGCAAATGAACGCCCTCGAAGCGCGGCGAGTAGACGAAAATCTCGAACATCGGCTTCGGCTCCGGCAGCCCTGGTACCTTGGCCGGATCGAACTTGAACGAGAGGAAGCTTCTCGGCCGGCCCGCGGTGTCGCGACGCCAGAAATTCGTGCGTGTTGTGGCCATCACCAGCGCCAGGTATTGCCGCAGTACGCGGTCCTCCGACAGATTGTCGACCTGTGTCAGCGCCGCTTCGATCGCGCGCGCCAGCTCGGCACTCCGCGCGCCGGTGCCGGCGCCAAGCTCGGGATCGAATCGCGTCTTGAACAGCTCGATCAGCCCGTGCGCGACCGAAGGATGCGCGGCGAGCGTCGATTCGATAAAGGACTGCGACAGCGGGAACCCGATCTGGCGCAGATATTTCGCATAGGCGCGGAGCACGACGATTTCGCTCGCGGGAAGGCGAGCCGCCAGCACCAGGCGGTTGAAATCGTCGTTCTCGACCTCGCCACGGAAGATGCGGGCGAACGCCTCCTCGAACACCTGATGCACGGTATCGATCTCGACCTCGGTGTCGGCGAGTCCCGAGAGCATGCCGAAATCGTGCATCCAAATCGGCGGCGTTCCCAGCGGCGCCACGCGATGCGGCCGCTCGTCGAGCACGTTGAGCCCCATGCGCTCGAGCATCGGCAGACTGTCGGACAGACCGACCGGCTCGCCCAGATGGAATAGCTTGAAGCGCAGCGCACCGGGTGCTGCCTCGAGCGGGCGATAGAGACTCATCGCCAGCGGTTCGGCGGCGGACAGCCGTGCCATCATCTGGATGTCCGGCACCGCCTGGCGTGCGGTGAAATCCTCGCGGTAACCGGCGGGGAAGGCTTCGCCGAACTGGCGGAAGAGCTCGTTGCCCCGCGCCTCGCCCAGCGCCTCGATCAGCGCCTGCTTCAGATCGTCATTCCAGCGCCGAGCCGCTGCGACCAACTGCGCCTCGACCGCACGAACGTCAACGTCGGGAATCGCGCCAGGGGTCGTGCGCACGGTAATCAGGATGCGCGCCAGCACCGATTCGGTCAGGTAGACGTTGAATTCGGAGCTCGTGCCATTGAATGCCTGCACCAGGAGCCGCTGCCATTTCTGCCGCAGCTCGGTCGTATAGTTCTCGCGCGGCGCATAGATCAGGCAGGAGAGGGAGCGCTCGAAGGGATCGCGCCGAACGAACAGGCGAAAGCGCTGCCGGTCGCCCAGATGCAGGATCCCGACGGCGGTGCGCAGCAAATCGTCTTCGGTGGCCTGGAACAGTTCGTCGCGCGGATAGGTCTCCAGGATGTTGATCAAAGCCTTGCCGGCGTGGCTTCCAGGCTGCAAGCCGGCGCGCGCGACGACGTTGGCGATCTTGCGCCGCAACAGCGGTATCTCCGCCGGATTGGCGCTGTAGGCGGTCGAGGTGAAAAGCCCCAGGAAGCGATCCTCGCCGCTGACTTCGCCCTTCGCGTTGAAGCGCTTGACGGCGATGTAGTCGAGATAGCCCGGGCGGTGCACGGTCGAGCGCGACGTCGATTTGGTGACCACCAGGAGCTCTGGCCGCCGCGCGTACGCCTTGACCTCGGGCGGCAGCGCGGCAAAGCTGGTCGCGACTTCCTTGTTCTCGCCTTCGCGCAGTATCCCCAGGCTGGAACCGGGAACGATCTTCAGCGCATCCTCGCCCTCGATCGTCACCAGCTCGTGGCGGCGATAGCCGAGAAAGGTGAAGTGATCGTCGGCGAGCCACGACAGGAACGCCCTGCCCTCAGCGAGCTCGTCCGCCGGCAGCGGCGGCGCGCGTTGGTCGTTTTCGGCGAGTATCGTGCCGACGCGCTCGCGCATCTTTTTCCAGTCCTCGACCGCGGCGCGCACGTCGTCCAGCACGCGGGCGACGTCGGCGGCGAGCGCGCCGAGCTTCGCCGGATCGACGACTCGATCGACCTCGACATGGATCATCGATTCGCGCTGCGCACCCTCGGCATCGTCGGCGACGCCGATCAGGCTGCCCTCGGCGTCGCGCATGACGGCGACGATCGGATGGATGATCAGGTGCAAGGTCAGCCCGTGCCGATTGACCTCCATCGTCACCGAGTCGACCAGGAATGGCATGTCGTCGTTCACGATCTCGATGATCGTGTGCGTCGACTGCCAGCCGTGTTCCTCGATCGAAGGATTGAAGACGCGGATGCGGACGTGCGCCGGGTCGCGCCGGCGGGCGAAATTCCAGTGCGACAGCGCGGCGCCGTACAGATCGGCCGGCGCCCGATCGGCCAGATCTTCGGGATCGACCTGACCGTAGTAACTTTGGACGAAGGCAGCGATCGTGTTGCGCTGCGCAGCCGGAACCTTCGCCTGTACCAGCTTTAGCACCTCCTCGAGGCGCTGCGCACGGCCGAATTCGGCGGTTACCGTCACTTAGGACCTCCAGCCCAGGATCATGCGCCCAGACGGCCTCAGGCCGCTACCTCCCGTGCGCTGATGCGATACTGAAAATTCTGCGGGTCGTAATAATCGAGCGCACCCTTGAACGTTTCTGCGTAGGGATACATGAAGTGGCCAAGCGCCTTGGTTGTCTCCGGGGCGAGCCTCGTGTCACCCGCCGTATTGAACGCCATCCAGTTCATTTCCCAGGCGCCGAAGAGCGTTTTGCGCGCCAGATCGACGCGCGGATCGTCGAGCGGAAGCAGTCGGTCCTTTTCTTCCTCGAGCACCACCTTGCGCACGTCGGCGGGATCGACCGGGATCCAGCCGAAGCTGGGATCGTGGAACTCGGCCCGACAATGCTGGGCCCGGGTGATGTCGCCGCTCTTGCCGAGGCTTTTCCAGGTTGCCGAATCCGCGACACGAATGCCGTACAGATCGCGTGCCGGGATGCCGACGGAGCGCGCGAGTCCGACGAACAGCGCGTTCAGGTCGGCGCACTTGCCGCTCAGGCCGCCGGACTCCAGCATGAAGCGGATGTCGCCGGTGCCGCAGCCGCGCG
>PLYT01000013.1 GCA_003153475.1 Betaproteobacteria bacterium
CGCCCTTGTTCACCACCTGCCCGTCATGTGCGGTGACGTGCTTGTCCTTCGGTATCAGGTACTCGTGCGCGACGCCGTCCAGATCGGTGATCACCAGGCGCTGCTTGCCCTTCGTATCCTTGCNNGGCCGTCCTTGACGGTGATGATCGAGCCGAGTTGGAAGGTGATGTTCACCGGCAGATCGGATCCGGCGAGCTTCACTTCCTGTCCCTGCTCGTTCAACAGCTTCACCTGCGGACGCACGCCCTTGGCGGCGGCGCCGGCCCGGCGCTTAGGGTCGATGACGACGAGCGTCGACAGGCCGGTGACTTCGTCGACCTGCTTCGCGACGGTAACGCCTTCCTCGACATTCTCGAACTTCACGCGGCCCGCGTACTCGGTGATGATCGGACGCGAAGTCGCGTCCCACGAAGCGAGCACCTTGCCCGCCTTCACCTGTTCGCCGTCCTTGACCAGCATCGTCGCACCGTACGGCACCTTGTGGCGCTCGCGCTCCCGGCCGTTGTCGTCGTGGATCAGCACTTCGCCCGAGCGCGCGATGACGACCAGCTCGCCCTTGCCGTTGGTGACGTAACGCATCACCGCCGAGAAGCGGACAATGCCCGCCGACTTGCTTTCGAGCTGCGACGCCGCCGCGGTACGCGATGCCGCACCGCCGATGTGGAAGGNNCCGATCGACTGCGCGGCGATGACGCCGACGGCCTCTCCGACGTTGACCAGGTGCCCACGGCCCAGGTCGCGGCCGTAACAGGTCGCGCACAGTCCGTAACGCGTGTCGCAGGTCAGCGGCGTGCGCACCTTGACTTCATCGATGCCCAGCGCTTCGATCTGCTCGACCTCGTCCTCGGACAACAGCGTCCCCGCGTGATACAGGGTTTCCTGCGTCTCCGGGTTGACGACGTCGGCGGCGAGCGATCGACCGAGTATCCGCTCGCGCAGCGCTTCGATGACCTCGCCGCCCTCGACCAGAGCTTTCATTGCGACGCCGTTGTTGGTGCCGCAGTCGTCCTCGGTGACCACCAGATCCTGCGTGACGTCGACCAGACGGCGCGTCAGGTAGCCGGAGTTCGCCGTCTTCAACGCGGTGTCGGCCAGACCCTTGCGCGCGCCGTGCGTCGAGATGAAGTACTGCAGCACGTTGAGGCCTTCGCGGAAATTCGCCGTGATCGGCGTCTCGATGATCGAGCCGTCGGGCTTCGCCATCAGGCCGCGCATTCCCGCCAGCTGGCGGATCTGCGCCGCGGAGCCACGGGCGCCGGAGTCGGCCATCATGTAGATGGAGTTGAACGACTCCTGCTTGACCATCTTGCCTTCGCGGTCCTTGACCTCCATCGTGCCGAGCTGGCTCATCATCGCCTTGGCGATGTCGTCGCCGGCGCGGCCCCAGATGTCGACCACCTTGTTGTAGCGCTCGCCCTGCGTGACCAGGCCCGAGGTGTACTGCGCCTCGATTTCCTTCACTTCCTTCTCGGATTTCTCGATGATCGAATGCTTTTCCGCCGGGATCAGCATGTCGTCGGCGGCAAACGAAATACCGCCGCGCGTGGCCAGGGCGTACCCGGCCTGCATCAGCCTGTCGGCAAATATCACCGTCTCGCGCAATCCGCAGCGGCGGAAGCTGCCGTTGATGATTTTCGAGATTTCCTTTTTCTTCAGCGGACGGTTGATCGTCTCGAAAGGCAAGCCGGCCGGAAGGATCTCCGAGAGCAGCGAGCGGCCGACGGTCGTTTCGTAACGCGTGACCTTGTCGCTGCGCTCGCCGCCGGCGCCGACGACGATCTCCTTGATGCGGACGCTGATCTTGGCGTGCAGATCGACCTGCCGCGTCTCGTAGGCGCGCGCCACCTCGGAAATGTCGGCGAAGAGCATGCCCTCGCCCTTGGCGCCGATCAGCTCGCGGGTCGCGTAGTACAGCCCCAGCACGATGTCCTGCGACGGCACGATGCAGGGCTCGCCGTTCGAAGGCAGCAGCACGTTGTTCGACGCCAGCATCAGCGTACGAGCCTCCATCTGCGCTTCAAGCGACAGCGGCACGTGCACGGCCANNAGCTGGATCGCCTTGCCTTCAATCAATGTCGGCTCGAAAGCCTGGATGCCCAGGCGGTGCAGGGTCGGCGCGCGGTTCAGCATCACCGGATGCTCGCGAATGACTTCTTCCAGGATGTCCCAGACGACCGGCTCCTGGCTTTCGACCATCTTCTTCGCCGCCTTGATTGTCGTGGCGAGCCCCATCGTTTCGAGCTTGTTGAAGATGAACGGCTTGAACAGCTCGAGCGCCATCAGCTTCGGCAGGCCGCACTGATGCAGCTTCAGCTGCGGACCGACGACGATCACCGAACGCCCCGAGTAATCGACGCGCTTGCCCAACAGGTTCTGGCGGAAGCGGCCGCCCTTGCCCTTGATCATGTCGGCCAGCGATTTCAGCGGCCGCTTGTTGGCGCCGGTCATCGCCTTGCCACGGCGGCCGTTGTCCAGCAGCGAGTCCACGGCCTCCTGCAGCATCCGCTTTTCGTTGCGCACGATAATGTCGGGCGCCTTGAGCTCGAGCAGACGCTTCAACCGGTTGTTCCGGTTGATGACGCGGCGATACAGGTCGTTCAGGTCCGAGGTCGCGAACCGGCCGCCGTCCAGCGGGACCAGAGGACGCAGCTCCGGCGGCAGCACCGGCAGCACTTCCAGGATCATCCATTCGGGCTTGATTCCCGATTTGTGGAACGCCTCAAGAACCTTGAGCCGCTTGGCGATCTTCTTGATCTTGGTGTCGGAGCCGGTGGTTTCGAGCTCCTTGCGCAGCTTCGCGATCTCGGCGTTGACCTCGAGCGAGCGCAAGAGCTCTCGGATGCCCTCGGCGCCCATGCTGGCCGAAAAATCGTCGGCATACTGCTCGACCTTGGCCAGATAGTCGTCCTCGGTCAAAAGCTGGCCGCGGTTGAGCGGTGTCATTCCGGGCTCGGTGACGACGTAGGCCTCGAAGTACAGCACCCGCTCGATGTCGCGCAAGGTCATGTCGAGCACCATCCCCATGCGGGAGGGCAGGCTCTTCAGGAACCAGATGTGCGCGACCGGGCTCGCGAGCTCGATATGGCCCATGCGCTCGNNCGTCTCCGGCTTCTTGACCTCGCCATACGACCACGAACGGATCTTTTCCGGCGAGGCAAGCCCGGTCTTGATCGCGTCGAACTCTTCTTCCTGGGTAACCTGCTTGAACAGGTCGAGCAATGCTTTCATGCGTTACTCCCGAATATTCCGTGTCCGAGCTGCAACTGTGCAAATCCCTTGAGAATCGGTGCCGCGCCTGGCATCAGTACCGCTCCAGATCGATGTCGATCGCCAGCGAGCGGATTTCCTTCACCAGCACGTTGAACGACTCCGGCATGCCGGCTTCGATCTTGTGCTCGCCCTTGACGATGTTCTCGTAGACCTTGGTGCGGCCGTTGACGTCGTCCGACTTGACCGTCAGCATTTCCTGCAGCGTGTACGCGGCGCCGTAGGCCTCNNTGCATGTAGCCGACGGTGACCTGGCGATCGAACGCTTCGCCCGTGCGGCCGTCATGCAGCGTCACCTGTCCCGAACGCGGCAGGCCGGCGAGCTCCAGCATGTTCTTGATCTCCGCCTCGGTGGCGCCGTCGAAAACCGGCNNACCGGCGTCGCGAACGGCACGCCGTCGGTCAGGTTGCCCGCCAGCTGGAAGATCTCGTGGTCGGTGAGCGACTCGATGTCCTCGGGCTTGCCCGTGCCGTTGTAGATCCGGGTCAGGAACTTGCGGACTTCGGCCGCGTTCGCCTGCGCCTTGAGCATGTCGGCGATTCGATGGCCGAGCCCCTTCGCCGCCCACCCCAGGTGGACCTCGAGAATCTGGCCGACGTTCATCCGCGACGNNCGGCATGTCCTCGACCGGAACGATCTTCGACACCACACCCTTGTTGCCGTGCCGACCGGCCATCTTGTCGCCCGGCTGGAGGCGGCGCTTGACCGCGACGTAGACCTTGACCATTTTCTGCACGCCGGGCGGCAATTCGTCGCCCTGCGTCAGCTTCTTCTTCTTGGCCTCGAATGCCCCGTCGAACTGCACGCGCGTCTGCGCGATCGAGTCCTTCATCGCCTCGAGCTGACGCGCCGCTTCCTCGTTGGCCAGACGAATGTCGAACCAGTCGTGGCGATTGGTGCCCTCGAGGTAATCCTTGGTCAGCCGCGTGCCCTTGGCTAGACGCTTCGGACCGCCATTCGCGGTCTTGCCCAGCAACAGCTTCTCGATTCGCGCGAAGGCGTCGTTCTCGACGATCCGCACCTGGTCGTTCAAGTCCTTGCGGTAGCCCTTGAGCTCGTCGTCGATGATCTGCGCCGCCCGCTTGTCGCGCTCGATGCCTTCGCGCGTGAAGACCTGGACGTCGATCACAGTTCCCGAAATCCCCGACGGCACGCGCAGCGACGTGTCCTTCACGTCGGAGGCCTTTTCGCCGAAGATCGCACGCAGCAGCTTCTCTTCCGGCGT
>PLYT01000025.1 GCA_003153475.1 Betaproteobacteria bacterium
AGCGTTCGCGCGACCAGTCGCACGACGCACCGAGGCGGCGCATCTGATTCGTGATCGTCGATCCCGACGCCTGTTTCCACGCCCAGACTCTTTCGATGAATTTTTCGCGGCCGAGCTCCTGGCGCGACTTGCCTTCGGCTGTCAACTGGTTCTCGACGACGATCTGCGTGGCGATACCGGCGTGATCGGTGCCGACCTGCCAAAGCGTGTTGTCGCCGCGCATGCGGTGGTAGCGGATCAGCACGTCCATCAGCGTCTGCTGGAACGCGTGTCCCATGTGCAGCGTGCCGGTGACGTTCGGCGGCGGCAGCTGGATGCAGAACGACGGCGCGCCGGGTCGCATCGACGGCTTGAACAGGCTGTGAGCCTCCCAATACGGATACCATCTGGCCTCGATGGCGCGGGGTTCGAAGCTCTTGCCTGAAGCCATGACGACTGTCGGAATCTCGCGTAAAAACATGACATTATAGTCGAACCGGCCGCGCGCTGCCGCGGCCGGTGGATGCCCGCGCGTGAAATCAGCGCGCTAGCGCGGCGGACTCCACTTCGGCGGCCCGGCGATCGATGCGACGTCCCAGCGCATGCGCGAGCGCGTCGAGCTTGTCCATCAGTGCCGCGAACTCGCCCGGCGTCAGCGCCTGATCGGCATCGCACCACGCTTCCGGCGGGCAGGGATGCACTTCGATTAGCAGCGCGTCCGCACCGGCCGCGAGCGCGGCGCACGACAGCGCCGGGACCATCCATGCCTTGCCGCCGGCATGCGAAGGATCGACGATGACCGGCAGGTGCGTTTCGCGCTTGAGCACCGCGACCGCAGTAACGTCGAGCACGTTGCGATACGCGGTCTCGAACGTGCGGATGCCGCGCTCGCAGAGCATGATCCGGTGGTTGCCGCCGGCGGCGATGTACTCGGCGGCCATCAGCCATTCGCTGATCGTCGCGCTCATGCCGCGCTTCAATATCACCGGCACGTCGACCCTGCCGACTTCCTTCAGCAGATCGAAATTCTGCATGTTGCGCGTCCCGATCTGGATGACGTCGACCTTGTGCTCGAGGAACGCGTCGAGCATCCGCACGTCCATCAGCTCGGTGACGATAGGCAGGCCGTGCCGCGCCGCCGCGTCCTTGAGCATGCACAAGCCGTCGACGCCCTTGCCCTGGAATGCGTACGGGCTGGTGCGCGGCTTGAATGCGCCTCCGCGCATCAGGCGTGCGCCGGCCGCCGCGACGCCGTCGGCGGCGGCATCCATCTGCGGCTGCGTCTCGACCGAGCATGGTCCGGCGATCACCTGCACGGCGTTCGCCCCGATCTTGACGCCGGCGACGTCGACGATCGTGCTGGCCTTGTGCCATTCGCGCGCTACCAGCTTGTAGGGCTTGAGGATATGCATCGAACGCTCGACTCCGGGCAGCGGGTCGAACATCTCCGGATCGAGCTTGCGCTCGTCGCCGACCGCGCCGATCAGCGTCCGCTCGGTGCCTCGCGACACGTGGACATCGAGCCCGGCGGCGCGAATCCTGGCTTCGACCGCGGCGATCTCGGCCTCGCCGGCTTCCGGTTGCATGACGATGATCATTTCTGGCTCCTTGAAAAAAATCGGGCGGCCTTTTGGGGCCGCCCGATTTGACTAGAAACTTGGTGTTTCGAACTATCGGCGAGCGCGGCCCGGGGAGATTGTCCCAAAATAGTAAAAGCCGACGTACCCGGCGATGCGGGCGGTCGTGCCACTGCCGGCGCAAGAAAAACGGCTGTGCTGCGAGCTTTGATGCGATTTCATAAGTTCAAGTCTAGCACGGCTTGGCGCCGGCCGCGCAATGATGACCGACGCGTACGGCTTCAGTGATCGCGCCGCCATTGAGCGATCTCCCGTTCGATCGCCTCGGCGACATAGCTGCGTAACACACCGCCGACGTGATCGGTGATGGCCCTGATCAGCTCGGCGCTCGCGCGCTCGACGATCGGCTGCAAATGCTGCGCGAGCTGGGTCTTGAGGCCCGTGTCGGTAAACAGGTCCACCCGCTGCAATACCTGCATCGACACCTGCTCGGCCAGCGCGCACCAGCGCTCTTCTTCGGCCCCGGCCGCCGCCGCGCGCTCAGCCGAGTCGTCGACGACGACCGGAGTGGGAGCGGTGGCAAGCGGCGACTCGGGTTCGGGTTCGGGTTCGGCCTTGAGCGTGACCGGTGGAACGACGGCCAGCGTGTCCGGGCCGGGGCCGGTAATGCTGTGCGTGGACGGGTCGATCGTGTCCATCACCAGCCAGTCGGAGGTGTCGCCATCCAGCGGCAACCCGACCGGGATTGCCTCGACCGAACGCATGATTGCCGCCCCGTCAGTCTGCGGCGGCGCGGGCGCCTGCGCGGGCTCGGACAGGTCGGCCTGGATCGGCGGGGATGCCGCCACGTCCAGCGACGAAGCCGCGGCGACAACCACGTCGGCGGCGACCACTTCGGTGAGCACCGGCACATCGGCGTCCGGCTCGTCGTTGGCGGGGATGCCAGCAACGACGTCGGTCAGCACCGGAATGTCGACTTCGTCGCGGCCGCGATTGCGCCGCATCAGCGCGTCGGCCTGGTCGAGAAGCTCGCGTGCGGTCGCCATCAGCTGCGCTCGCTCAGGTTATGCGTGCGAAGCTCGTAGCCGCGCTCGCGATAAAAGCGAAAGCGTTCCCGCGCCGCGGCGGCACCGGCTTCGTCTGCGCCGACGATTTCGGCAAGACGCTCGAAACGCGAGAAAAACGGCGGCGGCGCACTGTGCAGGTTGATCAGCACCGCGGCCGGTCCCTGGTGCTCGAGCAGGTGATCGACCCAGATCGGCGTTTCGGCGGCGAGCCGGCTGCCGATCCGGCAATGCGGCAGAAAACCGATCGCCGGCTGGATCCAGAGCATGCGATCCACCGCCTCGGTCGACTCGGCATCGCCAGTCAACACCCGCACGCTGCCGTGCTGCGCGAAGGCCTTGGCAACCAGCTTGGCGACGACATCGAAGCGATCGCTCACATGCGTGTAGAAATCGATCGAGGTCATGGAGGCATCGCTGGACAGTTTTGCGTAAATGAGCTCGCAAATCGGACGCAAACTATGGGGTGGACTCCTGCGACAGGACCCAGGTGGTCAGCAGCGGCACCGGACGTCCGGTCGCGCCCTTTTCCTTCCCTTCCTTCCAGGCCACGCCGGCGATGTCCAGGTGCGCCCAGTCGAATTTCTTGGCGAACTTGGACAGAAAGCATGCTGCGGTGATGCTGCCGCCGGCACGGCCGCCGATGTTGGCGAAATCGGCGAAGTTACTGTTGAGCGCCTCGTGGTAATCATCCCAGAGCGGCAGTTGCCAGGCGCGGTCGAACGAGTCTTCTCCGGCGTTGAGCAACGCCCGTCCGAGGCTGTCGCTGTTGCTGAAAACGCCGCAGGCGACGTGGCCGAGCGCGATGACCATCGCGCCCGTCAAGGTCGCGATGTCGACGACGGCTGCCGGGTCGTAGCGCTCCGCATAGGTCAGCGCGTCGCAAAGGATCAGGCGACCCTCGGCGTCGGTATTGAGCACTTCGATCGTCTGTCCCGACATCGAGGTAACGATATCGCCGGGACGCTGCGCGGTCCCCGACGGCATGTTCTCGACCAGTCCCACCACACCGACCGCATTGACCTTTGCTTTGCGGCCGGCCAAAGCCTTCATCAACCCGATGACGACGCCGGATCCGGCCATATCCCATTTCATATCTTCCATGCCGGCGGCAGGCTTGATCGAAATACCGCCGGTGTCGAAGGTGACGCCTT
>PLYT01000091.1 GCA_003153475.1 Betaproteobacteria bacterium
GACTTCACGTCGCACTGGCGCACAATCATCCGTCGGGTGTCGCCGAGCCCAGTCGCGCCGACGAGCTTCTGACGCAGACGCTCAAACAGGCGCTGGCGCTGGTCGAGATCAAGACGCTCGATCACTTCATCGTCGCCGGCACGCGGACGGTATCATTTGCCGAGCGGGGGCTGTTGTAAGGCCCGCTTACGGCCAAATGCTTGAATCGTCTTGGATTTCCGGTTACAATCCAAGACTTTCGCAATTTCAACGAGTTGGAGCGAGCCATGGCTCGAGTCTGTCAGGTAACGGGCAAAGCCCCGATGGTGGGTCACCATGTGTCCCACGCCAACAACAAGACCAAGCGCCGGTTCCTGCCGAACCTGCAGCGCCGCCGTTTCTGGGTCGAAACCGAGAATCGCTGGGTGAGCCTGCGGCTGACCAACGCCGCGCTGCGCACGATCGACAAGAACGGCATCGACGTCGTCCTGGCGGCCATTCGCGCCCGCGGCGAGCACGTCTAACCCGGCGCGAGCTCAAGGAGATTTCAGACCATGCGTGAAAAGATCAAGCTCGAATCGTCGGCCGGCACCGGTCATTTCTACACGACGTCGAAGAACAAGAAATTGATGCCCGAGAAGATGGAAATCAAGAAATTCGATCCGGTCGCCCGCAAGCACGTGATGTACAAGGAAACCAAGCTCAAGTAGCGCCCCGAGTCGCGCTCAGCGCGGCTGCGAGCAATAAAAAAGGCCGCCTTCCGGCGGGCTTTTTGCATCGTGCGAAAGTCTCGCTTACGCGTAGCTGCGCAAGGTCCGCGAAAACTTCTGCAGCGCGGCGATGTTGCTTTCTTCGGCGCGATGGCACCAGTCCTGCAGGCGCGCCAGCAACTGTTCGCGCGAATCGTTCGACCGTTCCCACAGCCCGGCGAGCTCCTGCCGCATCGCGTAAATTGTCTTGAGCGCCGAGCTGACCTCGAGCGTGGTCTCCAGGTGCGCGCGATCGATCTCGGCCAGCGCGGTTGCGTCCGACTGGAACCACTTACGCAGCCGGCGGAAGCTCGGCATGTCGGGCGTGAGCTCGCCGCGGCGAGCGCGCTCGCGCAAGCTGGCGACTTCCTGCGCATACGCGAGCTTCAGCGATGAGGCGTAGCTGGTCAGCACGGCGTAGCGGTGAGTGATGATCGCCTGCAGCGTTTCCAGGTCGGCGTTGAGCTTCGCACGATTGTATTTGAGCCGCGGTGCGACCTTGCGAACGGTGGCGAGACCGAAGAACTCCAGCGTGCGGATGTACGCCCAGCCCAGGTCGAATTCGTACCAGCGCGACGAAAGCTTGGCCGACGTGCCGTAGGCGTGGTGGTTGTTGTGNNTTGCGATAGCCCCAGTAGTGGCCGATGCCGTTGATGATGCCCGCGGCGGTCACCGGAATCCAGGCCATCTGCACCGCCCAGATCGTCGCGCCCAGCGGGCCGAACAGCGCGAGGTTGACCACCAGCATCAGCCCGACGCCTTCCCATGAATGGCGCGTGTAGACATTGCGCTCGATCCAGTCGTCCGGTGTGCCCAGACCGTACTTGTCCAGCGTTTCGTGGTTCTTGGCTTCGTCGCGATAGAGCTCGGCACCTTCCCAGAACACCTTCTTGATGCCACGGGTCTGCGGGCTGTGCGGGTCCTCGGCGGTTTCGACCTTGGCGTGATGCTTGCGGTGGATCGCCACCCATTCCTTGGTGACCATGCCGGTCGTCAGCCAAAGCCAGAAGCGGAAGAAGTGACTGACCCGCGGATGAAGGTCCAGGCCCCGGTGGGCCTGCGAGCGATGCAGGTAGATGGTCACTGCGGCGATGGTGATATGGGTGAACACCAGCGCGACGACAACATAGCCCCACCACGGCAGCGGAACCAGGCCATGGGCGAGCAGGGAAAGGGGATCGAATGACATCAGTAGGGAATCCTGGAGGGAAGGTCGGGCGCCGGGGCCCAGTGTATGGTATCGAACATTATCAATTTTACATCGTTTCGTTGGGCTGTCGCGAGCCGCCGATCACCCCGCTGTCCAGTACAAAAGTCATGCCGGAGCGGGCGTTTCCGGCCTGTCGCCGGGCAGGCCGCCAATGATACGCACTTCTCGTTGGGTGTAGGGAATGCGGATGTCGTTGTCGCGAAACATCTTCCATATGGCGATGTTAAGGGCGGTTTTCAAGTTGCCCTGCCCCTTTTCGGGATCGTTGATCCAGACGGCGAGCTCGAGGTTGATGCCGTCGCTGCCGAACTGCAGCACGTTGACGACCGGCGCCAGCGCTCCCTGCAGCACGCGCGGCTCCTTCGCGGCGAGCTCGGTCATCAGCCGCATCGCGAGCTCGAGGTCGCTGTCGTAGCTGATCTGCACCGGAATGCCTAGCTTGACGTCCTTGCTGGTGTACGAATGGTTGAGGACGGTGGTCGTCACCAGTGTCTCGTTCGGCACGATGGCCTCGACGCCGTCCAGCCCGCGCACGACGACGTAGCGCGAGGTCACGACGCTGACAGTGCCGGTGCGGCTGTCGACGGTGATCATGTCGCCCAGCCGGATCGAGCGGTCCAGGAGGATCGTGAATCCGGCGATGTAATTGCTCGCGAGCTTCTGCAGCCCGAGCCCGATGCCGACGCCGACGGCACCGCCGAATACCGACAGCACCGTCAGGTCGAAGCCGACGAACGACAGCGCGACCAGCACGCCGACGAGGATCAGCAGCGCACGGAAGACCTTGGCCAGCACAACGCGCAGGTTGCTGTCGAGGTGCCCGACCCGCAGCAGCCGCTGCTCGAGCAGGCTCGACGCCCACAGCGAGAGCACGATGACGACGACGATCACGATCGCGTCGCGCCCGAGATCGAGGACGCTGACCTCGCCCTTGCCGATCGGGATGCGCGCCTCGTCGAGCGCCTGGCCGATTTCGGGCAACACCCCGACGTAGTAGAGCAGCAGCGCGCCCCAGATCGCGAAACTCAGTGTCCGCTCCGACGCGGACGCCGCGTGCACGCCGATGACGCTGCGCAACGCGTAGATCGAAAGCCGGATCAGCGCGAGGGCGACGACTAGCGGAAAGGCGATCGGAAAGAACGCCGGGACCTGCCAATGCCGGAACACGGCGCGGACGACGTAAAGCAGCGCCAGCGCGGTCAGCGGAAAGATCAGCCGGTTCAGGCTGCCGGCGCTCAAGCGCGCGACGCGCGATTCGCGCCGGCTGGTCAGGTGCACGCGGCGGTCGACCGCCCAGGCGATCGCGAAGCACAGCGCGATCGTCGAGAGCTCGATCCAGCCGTTCGGCGTTCGCAGCGATTCCTGGATGCGCTCGAAATCGAGAGGCGTCAGCATGCCCGGAAGTTTAGCGCTAGTCGGCCTTGGCGGCCGGCCACGGTGTGGCCTTCGCCTTCAGTCGCAGCCAGTTGTCGCGGTAGGCGCGGGCCACGTCGCGGTTGTCGCGCAGGATCACGACGTTTTCGGCGTTGTGCCACTGCGCGGAGAAGGTGAAGTTGTAGCTGCCGGTGATCGTCGTGGCGTTCGGCGCGTCGGCGTCGACGATGACGACTTTGTTGTGCGCGGCCTGGTAGTTGGCGTCGAGCCACACTGTGACTCCCCCCTTCGCCAGCTCGCCCAGCACGTTTTGCGGCAGCGTGGCGGCCTGCTGGCTGTCGGCGATCACCTGCACCGAGACCCCGCGCTTGCGCGCTGCGATCAGCGCGCGGGCGATGCTCCGTTGCGTGAACGAGTAGGCGTTGACCAGCACCTCGCGCTTGGCGGCCGCGATCGCCGCGATGATCAGATTGTCGATGCGGTCGCCGGGGGTGAACGCGGTCTCGATGCTGCTGGTCGCGGCGAAACGCGCGCCGGCGGTCGGCGCAGGCGAGTCGGCCACTGCGTTCGCGCAGACAGCGAGCGCGACAATTGCCAGCGTCCTAGCCGCTGCGCTTGCCGCGCTCATGCCGATCGCTCGAGCACGGCGGCAAAGAATCCGTCGCAGCCGTGACGCGCCGTCGACAGCTTGAGTGTCCGGCCGGTATCGAGCGCCACGCCCGCGCGCCGCAACTCGGCGGCCGCGTCGCCGAGCGCGAATTCGGGATGGGCGCCGATGAATGCATCGACGATAGCCTCGTTTTCGTCGGGCAGCACGCTGCAGGTGGCGTACACCAGCCGGCCACCCGGCTTGACCAGCGTCGCCGCCGCAGCGAGGATCCTCGCCTGCTTGACGGCGAGTTCGGGAATGGACTCTGCCGTCTGCCGCCACTTCAGGTCCGGGTTGCGGCGCAGCGTGCCGAACCCGCTGCACGGCGCATCAACCAGCACGCGATCGATCTTTCCGGCCAAGCGCTTGATGTGCGTGTCGCGCTCGTTCTCGATCAACGTCGGCTGTACGTTCGACAGTCCCGAGCGCGCCAGCCGCGGCTTGAATCGGGTCAGGCGCGCCCACGAGACGTCGAACGCATAGACGCGCCCCTGCGAGCGCATCAGCGCGCCCAGCAGCATCGTCTTGCCGCCGGCGCCGGCGCAGAAGTCGACCACCATGTCGGTGCGTTTGGGCGCGACCAGGAGGCCCAGCAGCTGGCTGCCCTCGTCCTGCACTTCGATCGCGCCGGAAGTGAATAGCGGGTGCAGTTGTAATGCGGGCTTGCCGGCGACGCGAAGACCTAGCGGCGAGTACGGCGTCGGTTCGGATTCGATGCCCGAAGACGCGAGCCCTGCGCGCGCCGCCTCGCGCGTGGTCTTCATCGTGTTGACTCGAAGATCCAGCGGCGCCGGCGCGAGCCACGAGCGCACCAGGGCGTCGCGCTCCGCAGCGGGCAGCGCGGCGGAAAGTTTGTCCCACAACCAGTCGGGCAGCTCGGCGGCTTGCGCGGGCGAGAGCGCCGGCTTCGCCGCCTTGAATTCCTTGGCCCACGCCGTTTCGCCCGTCGACAGCGCGCCTTCGATCTCGCGCAGGCTGGCACCGAGCTCGCGCAGCGTCACGGCGATGGCCAGCCGGCGGGGCGTTGAGCTGCCGGCCTGGATCCGCAGCGATGCCAGGCGGCGAAGCGCCGCGAACACGCCCTCGGCGACGAACGCGCGATCGTCCTGCCCGAGCCCGCGATGGTGGCGGAAGAAACCCCGCAGCACGCTGTCGGCGGGCTCCTTGAACGGCAGCACGGCGGCCAGCGCGTCGGTCAGCGCGCCGAGCTGGCTCGCGCGGACCGTCATCGCTGCGCGACGGTATCGTCGACGCGGATACTGTCGAGCAGGCCTTCGACGGTCACGCGCGCGTTCGACAGCCGCAGCTTGACCGCGACGTAGCGCAGCGACGGCGCGAGCCACACCTGCGCATCGATCGAACCGTCGCCGGCGACCTTCTTCCAGATTTCGGTATCGACGTCGCCGAAAGGCAGCGTGATCTTCTCGGTGCCGACGCGGCGGAAGGTGACGTGGTAGATCTTGCGCGTGGTTGCGATGCTGAACTCGGTCTCGTCCTGCGTCGGCGGCGCGAAATAGAACTGCCAGAGCACGACCAGCGGATCGAAGGTCGGCAGGTCCAGCGGCGCGGACTTGTCGTCGTTCAGCTGGACCATGCCGGACTCCCAGTCGAAGGTCGCCGCTTCGCGCCGGTTGCCGTTGTTGCGCTCGATGCTGTAGCTCGTCGGTTGCAGCCCGTCGGCCGTGATCGCGCCTTCGCTTTTCGCCTTCGCCTCTCCGGGGAACAGCAGCGCGGCGAGGCCCCGCGCCTCGCCGACGGTCGAGATCCGGTACTGGCTGCCCGAGTGCTCGAGCCGGTAGACGGCGTCGCCGATCAGGAAGCCGCGCGTCCCGAGGAAGGCGCGGTAGGCGAGATCGATGCGCGGCGGCAGCTCGCGCGGCGGCGCCAGCGATGGCGTGGCCGGAATCGGTTCCTCGATTGCCGGCGGAGCCGCGGGCTCGGGCACGGGCGCAGGCGTCGCGGACTCCGCCGCGGGCACCGCGGCGGCGACGACTTCAGGATCGGGACTCTCGACCGGGACTGGCGGGAGAGCGCGTACGACGTGGCGAGGCCTGGGTTTCGCCGACGTGCGCTTTTCGACCGGTGCCGGAGGCGGCGGCAGCTCGGTGATCGTGGCGAGCAGCGGGGCGGGCTCGTCGACGCGATCGGGAAGGCGGATCGGCGACTGGAGCAGCGCGATGTGGACCGCAAGCGAGGCGAACGCCGCCACGGCCAGCACACGCGAAGCGTGCCGGCGGTCGGAAGGTGCGAACAATGCGCTGCGCGAGAACATGGCTGGATCGGAGCTTACCGGCTTTGGCCGGGTGTTGCCGGATTGGACGTTCAGGGCGGCGCGGAGTTCGTCGCCTTGTCCGAGGGCGCCTCCAGCACCCCCGGTTCGGCGGTTTCGCCGCGGATGCGCACGCGAGCGCCTGCGATCGTCAGGCGGTCGGCGCAGAACAAGCGCACGGCGCGGACGAGCAGGCGGTGCTCGACGGCGAGCACGCGTGCGGCGAGCGTGGCTTCGTCGTCGCCGTCGGCCACCGCCACGGCGCCTTGCGCGACGATCGGCCCGCAATCGACGTCAGCGGTGACGAAGTGCACGGTGCAGCCGTGGATGCGCACGCCGTCCGCCAGCGCCCGGCGATGCGTGTCGACACCCGGATACGCAGGCAGCAGCGAAGGGTGGATGTTGAGCAGCCGTCCGGTGTAACGCGCGACGAACGCCGGCGACAGGATGCGCATGAACCCCGCGAGCACGATCAGATCGGGCGCCGCGCCGTCGATGGCGGCGATGAGCGAGCGCTCGAACTCGCCGCGGTCGGCGAAGCTGCGATGATCGACGATGGCCGTCGCGACTCCGGCCGCGGCGGCGATCTTGAGCCCCGCAGCCTCGGGCCGGTTGCTGATGACGATGCCGATGGCCGCGTCGATCTCGCCGGCGCGAGCCGACTCGATAAGCGCGGCCATGTTGGAGCCGCGACCGGAGATGAGGATGGCGAGACGCTTCAACCGGTGTCATTCCCGCAAACGCGGGAATCCAGTCTCTTTGCTCGAACGCCGCTGGTGCCCCGCTTGCGCGGGGACGACAGTGACTTGGCGTGCCTCGTCGGAAACGGTACCCATGCAGCGTGCGTCACGTAACGACGGTCCCCGGCGCGCCGGGCGCGCGCGCCACGACGGTGCCGATTTCGTACGCGGTCTCACCCAAAGTGGACAGTCGCGCGATCGCCGCGTCGGCGGCGTCGGGTGCGACGACCAGCACGAAGCCGATGCCGCAATTGAACACCCGGTGCATTTCGCTTGCGGCGACGTTGCCCTGCTGCTGCAGCCAGTCGAAAATCGGCGGCCGCGGCCAGGAATGCGCGTCGATGCGCGCGGCGAGCTCGTCGGGAAACATCCGGTGCGTGTTCTCGCTCAAGCCGCCGCCGGTGATGTGCGCCATCCCCTTGATGTCGCATTCGGCCAGGAGTGCCAGCACCGGTTTGACATAGATGCGCGTCGGCTCGAGCAGCGTTTCGCCCAGCGTGCGCTCGCCGGTCACGCCGGCGATCTTTTGCGCCAGATCGGCGTGCGCGCGCTCGAGGATGCTGCGGATCAGCGAAAATCCGTTGGAATGCGCGCCGCTGGACGCGAGCCCGAGCAGGACGTCGCCGGCGGCAATCCTGCGGCCATCGATCGCGCGCGATTTCTCGACGACGCCGACGGCGAATCCGGCGAGGTCGTATTCGCCGACGACGAATGCCTTCGGATGCTCGGCCGTCTCGCCGCCGGTCAGCGCGCAACCGGCCTGCTCGCAGCCACGCGCGATGCCGCGGATGACTTCGCTGGCGACAGCGACGTCGNNAACAGCGGCTCGGCGCCCTGGACCAGTATGTCGTTGACGCTCATCGCGACCAGGTCGATGCCGATGGTGTCGTGCTTGTTCATCGCGAACGCGAGCTTGAGCTTGGTGCCGACGCCGTCGGTCCCGGCGACCAGCACCGGTTCGCGATAGCGCTTCGGCAGCTCGACCAGCGCACCGAAGCCACCGATGCCGGCGAGGACCTCCGGGCGCAGCGTGCGTCTGGCGAACGGCTTGATCGCCTCGACCAGCCGGTCGCCCGCATCGATGTCGACACCCGCGTCGCGATATGAAAGCGAGTGGCCGGGAGCGCTTTTCGGTGAGGTCAATGCAGTCTTTCGCGGGCGCGCGGCGGTGGGGAGGCGAATTGGATTGAGTCGCGGCGTCGCGCGCGGTACAGTGCGCGGGGGAGGATTTTACCGGAAATGATCATTGGGAGCCCGCCGCCCGACCATTCGCCNNATTCTGACGCCGTTCCTGATCGGCGCAATCCTGGCGTACATCGGCAATCCGGCCGTCAGCTTCGGCGAAACGCACCGGGTTCCTCGAACGGTCGGCACGCTGGTGGTTCTGGGGATCACGATTCTGGTGGTCTTTGGACTGATCCTCGTTTTGACACCGCTCGTGCATTCGGAATTCGCGCAGCTCCTGCAACGCCTGCCCGACCTCGCCGTGCTGCTGCAGACCAAGTTCGCGCCTTGGCTCCAGGAGAAATTCGGAATAGCGCTGGACCTCGATCTGGCCTCGATCAAGGCGATGATTGCCGACAACCTGCCGGACGCGCAGGCGCTGACGCCGAAAGTGCTTTCGAGCGTCAAGGCCGGCGGCACGATGATCCTCGCCATCGTAATCAACCTGGCGCTGATTCCGGTGGTGATGTTCTATCTGCTGCGCGACTGGAACGTGATCCTGAAGCGGGTCGAGGAGCTGACGCCGCGGCGTTGGCTGGCCAAGCTGTACGCGGTGGCCGTCGAGGTCGACGACGTGCTGGCCGAGTTCCTGCGCGGCCAGGCGTCGGTGATGGTCGTGCTGGCGATTTACTATGTGGTCGCGCTGCGGATCGCCGGCCTGCAGTTCGCGGTGCCGATCGGCCTCCTGACCGGTTTGCTGGTGTTCGTTCCTTACGTGGGCTTCGGCCTCGGACTCATCCTCGGTGTGCTGGCCGCGCTGCTGCAGTGGCATGGCCTGCCCGGATTTGTCGCGGTGCTCGTCGTGTACGGCGTCGGGCAGCTGCTCGAAGGGTATGTGCTGGTGCCGTGGCTCGTCGGCGACCGGATCGGCCTGCATCCGGTGGCGGTCATATTTGCGTTGCTCGCCTTCGGCCAGCTGTTCGGCTTCGCCGGCGTGCTGTTGGCGCTCCCGGCGAGTGCGGTGCTGCTGGTCGCGCTGCGGCACCTGCGCAAGGCATACAACGATTCCGCGCTGTACCGGTAGTGTCTCCGGCGGCATTGCAACGACGCTGTCCGCGAACGGACCGCGCGCCTTCATTTGACGAGGCGACGGACGCCGATCGGCGACGATGGAACAGCTGATATTCGAGCTCGCGCCGGCCGAGCCTCCGCGTCTTGCCAATTTCCTTCCGGGCCGCAACGCCGAGCTCGTCGCCTTGCTGCCGCGCTTCGTCGCCGGAGATGTCGACGAGACGGGCCTTCTTCTCTGGGGCGCGCCCGGCGCGGGCAAGACCCATCTGTTGCGCGCGGCGATCGCGTCGGCGCACGAGCAGCGTATCGCGGCGCGGTGGATCGCGCAGGCGGGCGAGCTTGCATCGACGTCGGGCGACGACGCCGACGCACTGGTGGTCATCGATCGCGTCGACACCGCGGACGCTAACGCCGCGGCGGCGATCTTCAGCCTGTACAACGCGTTGAAGCAGCGCCGCGGCCGGCTGATCGCCGCCAGTCGCACGCCGCTCGCGGCGCTGCCGCTGCGCGAAGACTTGCGCACGCGCCTCGGCTGGGGCCTGGTCTACGAAGTGCTGCCGCTGTCCGACGACGACAAGCCCGCGGCGATGGCGGCGTTTGCCGAGCAGCGCGGTTTTCACTTGTCCGACGACGTGATCGACTACTTGCTGCGGCATGGCCGGCGCGACCTTCCGTCGCTCCTGGCGACGCTGGCCGCGCTGGACCGGGCATCGCTTTCGAGCAAGCGCCCGATCACGGTGCCGCTGCTCAAGGATTGGTTGCGCAGGGCGGACGTGTGAGCAGCGGCGCGATGCGATTGGACACGGCGGCCGATCGCCTGACGCTGTTCGATCTCGACAACACGCTGTTGGGCGGCGACAGCGACTACGGCTGGGCGCAGTTCCTGATCGAGGAAGGCGCCGTCGACGCCGAAGTGTACGAACGCCGCAACGCCGCGTTTTTTGCCGACTACAAGGCAGGCCGCCTCGATATCCATGCGTTTCTCGAATTCCAGCTGCGCCCGCTGGCCGAAAACGAGCCGTCGACCCTCATGGCCTGGCGCGAGCGGTTCATCGCCGAGAAAATCCAGCCGATGCTGCTGCCGGCGGCTCGCAAGCTTGTCGACCAGCGATTGGCCGCTGGCGACCTGGTCGCGGTCGTGACGGCAACCAACAGCTTTATCACCCGGCCGATCGCCGCGCTCTACGGTATCCGCCACCTGGTCGCGACCGAGCCCGAGGTCGTCGCCGGTCGCTTTACCGGTCGGCCGAGCGGCGAGCCCTGCTTCCAGGCGGGGAAGCTCGCCTGCCTGGATAACTGGCTTGCCGGCTTGAACCGGAAGCTCGCCGATTTCTCCGAATCCTGGTTCTACAGCGATTCGCACAACGACCTGCCGTTGCTGTTGGCGGTGACCCATCCGGTCGCCATCGACCCGGACCCGGTGCTGGCGGCCCAGGCGGCCGCGCGCGGCTGGCCGATTGCCAGCTGGCGTTGAGGCCTGCGCGGGCGATAGTTCCACTCTGTCAACCGTTTATGCCAGGGTCGCGTTAATGGCGGCGACACGGCTTCGAGTGTCGACCAACCCACCCTTAAGACTGAGGACAGACCCATGAACAAGCTGTTGACCGCGCTGCTCGCCGGCGCCTTTGCCGTATCGCTGACCGCCGCCGCGCAAACCCCGGCTCCGGCGCCAGCACCCGCGCCTGCTGCCGCGCCTGCGGCGCCGGCCAAGGCCGAAGCGGCGAAGGATGCCGCCAAGCAGGATGCATCGATGGCCAAGGATTCGGCCACGACCGCCAAGAAGGAAGCCAAGAAGGCGAGGAAGGCCGCCAAGAAGGCCAAGAAGGAATCGGCCAAGGCAGCGAAGAGCGACGCCGCCGCCAAGTCCGACAAGGCGATGGCGCCGGCTGCTGCCCCGGCCGCGCCGGCTGAGCCCGCCAAGAAGTAGATTCAAGCCAACGCGGTTGCAAGGCCCGGCCCCGCGAGGGACCGGGCCTTTGTTTTTGTGGCTGAAATTAGCCTACAATCATAGGCTTAAGCTTTTAGAGTGCGTTCGATGGACCGCAAGCATCGCATCATCGTCGGATTGTCGGGCGGGGTCGACTCGTCGGTGGCCGCTTGGCTGCTCAAGCGAGCGGGCCACGAGGTCGTCGGCGTGTTCATGAAGAATTGGGAGGACGACGACAACGACGGCTACTGCACGTCGCGCCAGGACCTGGTCGACGCCGCATCGGTCGCCGATGTGATCGGGATCGAGCTCGAAGCGGTCAACTTTGCGGCCGAGTACCGCGACCGTGTGTTCGCGCATTTTCTGGACGAATACCGCGCCGGACGCACGCCGAACCCCGACGTGCTGTGCAACAGTGAAATCAAGTTCAAGGCCTTCGTCGATCACGCCAGGGCGCTGGGCGCGGAGCGCATCGCAACCGGGCATTACGCGCGGCTGGCACCCGGAGAGCGGGGAGTTGCGCTGCGCAAGGCGGCGGATCTGGGCAAGGATCAGACCTATTTCCTGCATCAGCTTTCGCAATCACAGCTCGACGCCACGACGTTTCCGGTCGGCGATCTCGCCAAGCGCGACGTACGCGCGATCGCGCGCGAGCAGGGCATACCGACGTATGCGAAAAAGGATTCGACCGGCATCTGCTTTATCGGCGAGCGGCCGTTTCGCGAGTTCCTGGCTCGCTATCTGCCGAAAGAACCCGGTGCGATCGAGACGGCGTCGGGTGAGACGGTCGGCCGGCATCAAGGACTTGCCTACTACACGCTGGGACAGCGGCAGGGCCTGGGTGTCGGCGGGACGCGCGGCGGAGGTGCTGAACCCTGGTTCGTCGCCGGCAAGGACCGCACACGCAACACGTTGATCGTCGTCCAGGGCCACGACGATCCGCGCCTCTACGCCGAAGTCGTCGAAACAGGGGCGATGCACTGGATCGCCGGGACTGCGCCCAGCGGCCGGCGTTTCGCCGCCAAGACGCGCTACCGGATGGCCGACGCGCATTGCAGCCTCGAGCCGCTGCCCGAGGGCCGCTGGCGCGTTCGCTTCGACGCCCCGCAATGGGCGCCCACACCCGGGCAATATCTGGTGCTCTACGACGGCGAGACTTGCCTCGGCGGCGCGGTAATCGAATCGGCGCACGCGCGTGAGCTGGCGCCGGCACTCGCGGCCGCGGACTGACCACCGGCCAACGCATCGCGCAAGCGCGATCCTCGCCCGCCATTCTCGTGGGCGTGACCACACTGATGCAACAAGTTGTTACCAAGAAAATCGTCCCTACGTTGTCTGTAGTGCTCGCCGCGCGTTGATGATGGGAGAAGGCGCCGATCATCGATTCGCAACGCGAGGGCGCAGGAACACTCAAGCGGTCCAGCGTGTTAGCCGGAGCTAGCGGGATGTCAAGGTGCTGATGAAATGTTGACGATGCCAATCGATTCCAGTGCGCGCGCGGGTAACCGCGCATTGCGCAACCATCCCGCGCCGCAGCGCCTGTTCGCGCTCGCGCTGACGCTGATGCTCGCGCTGCTGGTGCCGGCGCGTTCGCAGGCTCAGTCGGGTGTGCCGCCCGACCTCGAATCCTCGTCGGCCGAGTATCTTTCGCAGGACCAGCTCGACGCGCTGCTGGCGCCGATCGCGCTGTATCCCGACGACCTCCTGGCGCAGGTACTGATGGCGTCGACCTACCCGCTGGAAGTGGTCGAGGCCGCGCGCTTCGTCCAGCAGAATCCCGGACTGACCGGCGCGGCGCTCGACGATGCGCTGCAAACCAAGCGTTGGGATCCGAGCGTGCAATCGCTGGCTGCCTTTCCGCAGGTGCTGGCGATGATGAGCGACCGGCTGGAGTGGACCCAGCAGCTCGGCGACGCGGTGCTCGCCAACCGGCAGCAGGTGATGGATACGGTACAGGCGCTGCGCGCCCGCGCCGAAGCCGCCGGCACGCTGCAGGACTCCGATCAGCAGCATGTGTCCACGTCGGACCAGGAGATCATCATCGAGCCGGCGCAATTCGATTACGTCTACGTGCCGGTCTACGATCCGATGCAGGTCTACGGGCCGTGGTGGGTTGGCTCGTATCGGCCGTTCTTCTGGTATCCGCCGGCTTATTTCGGCTACCCGGTGCGGGTCGGCGCCGGGATCAGCTGGGGCAGACCGTGCCGGGTCGATCGAAATCATTGGGGCTGGGCGCATCCCGAATGGCGGGCCGGCACGATCGCCGTGACTGTCGGGCGCAACGTGTTTTTCAACCGTCCGCAGTACCGCGATTACCACGGCAGCGTTTCCTGGCAGCATGCGCCCGAGCACCGGCACGGTGTCGCCTACGGCAGTGCGCTCGTGCGCGATCGCTACGTCAACGTCGAACGGCGCGCTACCGAGGCGCGGCGCGAACTGCGCACCGGCGCGCCGGGCGCGCCACAGCTCCGGCAAGCTCCGGTGCCGCGCACGACGCTCGCCACGCCGCAGACCGCACCGGGCTACCGGCAGGTCCCCGCCGATCCGCGCGCTAGCCCGTTGCGCCAGGCGCCGAGCGGTGCCGGTGCGGCGGGAACGGCAATGCCGCAAGTGCAGGCCCAGCCGAGGATCGTGCCCGCGCCGTCGATGCCGCGCGCAGTCATCGCCGCGCCGCAAGCAGCACCTGCGCCGCCGCTGCCTCGCGTGATCGTCACGACACCTCAGGCCGCGCCCGCGCCGGCGCCGACGTATGCACCGGCGCCCGCTGCTACCGAGAGGGGTCGAGTCGTCCGCCAGGGAGTGACGCCGGCGCCCGCGGACGCCGGGGATACCGGACCGTCCCGGCGCTGATCGAAAGCTGCGCCGCGCATCGACCCAGTCGCCAGTTGCTGCGGGCCGCGCGGAACGCGGGGCCGCTAGAACGGAATATCGTCGTCCAGGTCGTCGACGTTCTTTTTGGCCGGCGCCGCGCCGGGTTTGCCGCCGCCGCCGGCGGTGCTACGCTCGCGCTCGGCGGGCGGCTCGCCGCTACCGCCCCCCGCACCGGATCGGCTGCCCAGCATCTGCATGCGGTCGGCGATGACTTCGGTCGTGTACTTTTCCTGACCTTCCTTGTCCTGCCACTTGCGAGTCTGCAGCCGGCCCTCCACATAAACCTGGCTGCCTTTTTTCAGGTATTCGCCGGCGATTTCGGCGAGCTTGCCGAAAAACGCGACCCGGTGCCATTCGGTGCGCTCCTGCTTTTCGCCGGCTTTGTCCTTCCATGTGTCGGTCGTGGCGATCGACACATTGGTGACGGCTTCGCCGCCGGTCGTGTACCGCGTCTCCGGATCGCGGCCCAGATTGCCGACCAGGATCACCTTGTTTACCGATGCCATCGAGCTTCTCCCATACGAAATGCGCCGTTCGATGCTATGTCGGAGGCGGCGGCTTGGCCTTAAGCCCTTCGCATCGACCGGACGGCCGATGAGTCTCCATTGCGGCAGTGCGGGCCAGCGCGGCGCTCGATCGAATGTTGTCGGACTCGCTCTGACGCCGTGCGCATGTCGACATCGAACGGGCGTGCGAAAAGGAGTATATTAACAGGTTGCCCCAAGGCTTCGCAGCCTCAACGAACCAGCAGCGAAACAGCAGCAACAGCATGGACTACATCCGCATCCGGGGTGCACGCACCCACAATCTGAAGAACATCAATCTCGATCTGCCGCGTCACCGGTTGATCGTCATTACGGGCCTGTCGGGCTCGGGCAAGAGCTCGCTCGCCTTCGATACGCTCTATGCCGAAGGGCAGCGGCGCTACGTCGAGTCGCTGTCGGCGTACGCCCGGCAATTCCTGCAATTGATGGAAAAACCCGACGTCGACCTGATCGAGGGCCTGTCGCCGGCGATCTCGATCGAGCAGAAGGCGACGTCGCACAACCCCCGATCGACGGTGGGCACCGTCACCGAGATCCACGACTATCTGCGGTTGCTCTTCGCGCGGGTCGGCGAGCCGTACTGCCCGAACCATCCGGAACAGAAGCTATCGTCGATGACGATCTCGCAGATGGTCGATGCGGTGCTGATGCTGCCGGAGGAAACGCGGCTGATGATCCTCGCGCCGGCAGTCGTCAACCGCAAGGGCGAGCAGG
>PLYT01000020.1 GCA_003153475.1 Betaproteobacteria bacterium
TAGATCTCGCTGTAAGTGCCCTCGAGGTAAGTATTGGCAACGACCGCGGGTCCGCCATGCCCTGGACCGGAGACGTAGATCATGTCCAGGTCGTATTTGTTGATAACCCGGTTCAAGTGCGTATACACGAAGTTCTGCCCGGGAGTCGTGCCCNNTTGGCGGCGCGCCAGTAGGCATCCATCTTGTCGAGCAATTCCGGCGTGAGCGTGTTGGCTTTCATGTTCTAACTTTCCTGTATTGAGCCGAGATTGACGACGCGGTAGGACCCCCCTGTGCGTCCTTGACGCTCATTCTTTCTTGATCGCGTGCCCACCGAACTCGTTGCGCATGGCGGCCAGCAGCTTGTCCGAGTACGAGTTTGCATCGCGCGAGCGCAATCGCTCGAGGAGCGACAGGGTGATGACCGGCGCCGGAACGTCCAGATCGATAGCCTCGGCTACGGTCCAGCGACCCTCCCCTGAATCGGCAACATACGGCGCGATGCCGTCCATCGTCGGGTTCCTGGCTAACGCATCCGCCGTAAGGTCCAGCAGCCACGAACGCACTACACTGCCGTATCGCCAGATCTCGGCAATTTGATGTAGGTCGAGCCCGAACTCGCGCTTGTGCTGCAGAATGGAAAAGCCTTCGGCATAGGCCTGCATCAGTCCGTATTCGATGCCGTTGTGAATCATTTTGGCGAAATGGCCGGAGCCAACCGGGCCGACCCTGCCCCAGCCCCGAGTCGGCGCGGGCGCGAGTGTCTCGAAGACCGGCTTGAGCCACTCGACTACGGCTTCGTCGCCGCCAACCATCATGCTGTAACCCTCGGTCAGCCCCCACACGCCGCCGCTGGTGCCGCAGTCGATGTAACCAATCTTCTTTTCGGCGGCGCCGTTTGAACGACGCAGCGTGTCCTTGTAGTTGGAATTGCCGCCGTCAACAAGCACATCGCCTGCGGCGAGCAGCGACAATAGCGCGGTCACGGTGCTGTCGGTAATGCTGCCGGCTGGAACCATCATCCAGACAGTACGCGGTGCCTTCAAACTTGCTACCAGCGACGGGAGCGAGTTGGCGGATTCGGCGCCTTTGTCTTCGACCGACGCGCGTGCCTCCGGCTTGGGGTCGAACCCGACCACGCGGTGCCCGCCTTTGACCAACCGCTCCGTCATATTGGCGCCCATGCGCCCCAAACCGATCATGCCGAGTTCCATAGGAGTTCCTTTCACCACGCGGCCCAGCGACGTAACAGCGATCTGATCGTCGGCCTTGCGGGCAAGCCGACATAGGCGTCGGCCGCCTTCTTGATCGCGTCCGCCTGGGTGGGATAAGCGTGGATCACGCGGGCTAGCGTGCGTAGTCCGATCCGCGCGACGATGGCCAGCGTAATCTCGTTGATCATCTCGCCTGCATGGCGGGCGACGATCGTCGCGCCGAGAATCCGGTCGGTCCTTTCCTTGACATGGATCTTCACGAAGCCGACTTCCTCACCGTCGGCGATCGCGCGATCCACGTCGTGCATCGGTACGGTGAAGGTTCTCACCGGAATATCCTGATCGCGCGCCTCACGGACGTAAAGGCCGACGTGGGCGATCTCGGGATCGGTGTAAGTGCACCACGGAACCGTCAGCACGCTGAGCCGCCGGCGGCCGAGCGACAGCGCGTTATGCACCGCGATGCGTGCGGAAGCATCGGCGGTGTGGGTGAACTTGTGCTCCAGGCAGGCGTCCCCCGCAGCGTAGATGCGCGGATTGCTGGTCTGCAGGAAGTCGTCGATCCGTATGCCGGTGGCGGCGTCGCAGTCAACGCCAGCAACCTTCAGATTGAGGCGCTCGACGTTCGGTAAGCGGCCGGTGCCGGTCAGGATGGCATCGACTGCCACCGTGCTTTGATAGTCAGCGCTGATCAGATCGACGAGTTTCTGGCCACCTTCCATGCGTACCCTGGCGGCTTCGGTATTGAGCCTGACCTCGATACCGTCGCGCGCAAAACCATCCGAAAGAAGTTGCGCGGCATCGCGTTCTTCCTTGGGCAAAAACAGCGGCAGGTCCTGCACGATGGTCGTGCGCGCGCCGAAGCGGCAGAACGCCTGCGCCAGCTCGCAACCCAGCGGGCCGCCGCCGATCACCAGCAGGCGGCGAGGCAGCTCCGTCAGGTCAAATACGTTTTCGTTGGTCAGATAGCCTGCCTCGACCAGGCCGGGAATCGACGGCGTGTCGGGTCGCGCGCCCGTGGCGACCACGGCCTTTCTGAAGCGCAGCTTGGTGCCGTCCACCGACAGCGCGTCGGTTCCGGTGAAGTGCGCTTCACCGAGAAATACATCGACGCCGGCGGCACTCAGACGTTGAACGGAATCGACGCGGCTGACGCGGGCGCGGATGCGGCGCATGCGTTGCATCACTGCGGCAAAATCGACGCGGATATCGCCGGGAACTTGTGCGCCGTAGCGTTCGGCGTTGCGCATTTCGGCGTACAGCCGGGACGTTCGTATGATCGCTTTCGACGGTATGCAGCCAACGTTCAGGCAGACGCCGCCGAGCAGCGCTCGCTCGACGAGCGCGACTTTGGCGCCCATCGATGCCGCCGCTCTCGCTGCGACCAGTCCCGCCGGGCCGCCGCCGACAACCACCAAGTTGTAGCGGGCCGCCGGCTTCGGATTGCACCATCCTGACAGACGCACGTTTTCCATCCGCTCCTGGCCGTACGCATCCTGAGGGAGCGCTGCGCTTGGGCTGTTGCGTTGCTTCATCTAAAGAGATCCCAGACAGAAAAGAGCGGCTACAGCCAGCCCCCTCGGAACCCAGCGTGCCGCAAACCCGCGCGGATATAAGGGCAGGCGCGCATCAGGCGCCAGATCAGCTCCGTGCGATGGTTTTCGATCATCATGACCACGATGCCTTGGTCGAGCCCGAAGTTACCGGGCGACACCCAGGCGCCACGGTCGGCGCTCGCAAGACTTGGATTGAAACCGCTGGCGTAGCGTAACTCGGACAGCATCTCGGGATAGCGCCGATGCATGTTGCGCGCAGCGTCCACGGCGATGTCCGGCGTAAACGGCAGCGAGGCAAGTGACGCCCATCCGGCGATCGTTCCATCGTCAGGCCCGTAGGGCACGCCGCGCGCGGCATAGCCGAACAGGCGCCGCGGCTCGCCGGTTACGTCGGGTAATTCGTCACTCGGCCCGTCACACGCTGTGAGCCCCCAGCAGTGCTCGTCGTAACCCGCGAATTCGTTCGGGTTACGCTGGGCGTATTCACGCTGCACGAGCGTCGCGCGCCGGCTGTTCTCGAAATAGTCGCAGCGCTTTTCCCGCATGAATCGGTCCCGGATTCCGCGAAAATCGATCCATGCGTGTGAGAACTGGTGCACGAATAACGGACCGCCATACAGAAAATCGTAGCCATACAGATTCTCCCACTGGTAAGTTGCCGTCCAGGCGTGGAAACAGTCTCCTTCGAGCGGATAAGTCGGCGAGCCTAGCGCCAGCACGTAGAGAACGATCGCCTCGTTGTATCCCTCCCAGCCGTAATGTAGGAATCCGCATTCCGGTTTCCAGCCTTGCCTAAGCGTGGCGCCACCATCCTGCGCCCATCGCCAGTCGATGCGGCGGAACAGTATGTCGACGATTTCGCGCAGCTTGATTTCGTCAGGAGTGTTCGCTGTGAAGTACATACTCGCGGTCAGGGCGCCGGCGATGAGCAGCGCGGTGTCAATCATCGACAGCTCCGAGCGCCAGACGCGCAGGCCGGTGCGGGCGTCGAGGAAGTGATAGTAAAACCCTTTGTAACCGGTTGCCGCGGGGCCACCGCTTTGATCGCTGTCACGAAAAAAGCGAAGTGCGGCGAAGCTGCGTTCCACGGCGTCGGCCCGCGCGAGCCAGCCGCGCTCTACCGCCACTACATAGCTCGACAGCGCGAATCCGACGACGGCGATGCTGACCGGCGCGTTCGCACGAGAGTTGTCTGCGATCAGGCCGGTGGCCGGATTCACTGCTTCCAGAAAGTAACCGAACGCGGCGCGCTGAAGCCCATCGAGCAACGCCTCGTTTGTGGGCTCGGATATCTCAACCACGAGCGGCCTTCGGTAATCGTGTATTCGCCTTGACGTGGATGCGTCGGCAGGAATCCGGCAGCCGCTCATATCCCATTGCATTTCCATCCAGGAAGCGTCGCTGGCATCATAAAGGAGTATGAGGGTGGGCGGGCGCAAAAAGTTTCTCGAGCTTGTTGTCTGCGCGCCAGAGCCTGATGCCGCATGCTATCGTGCACATCGATACGCTGACATGTGCTGCGCTGCAACCGCGTCGCTGCAGTTGCATATTAGCGTGTCCGCACGGTACAAGTGGATGTCGTCCACGATTAGGTGCACGGCCTGATGTCCTTTCGCCCGCAATCGATTCCTGTCACGTCGCACCACGCGCAGCTGCTGTCGAACGGCCGCTATGCAGTGATGCTGACCGCTGCCGGTTCGGGCTTCAGCCGCTGGGGCGATCTCGCAGTTACCCGGTGGCGGGAAGACCCGACCTGCGACGGCTGGGGAAGCTACGTGCTCCTGCGCGATTCCTCCAGCGGCGCGGTCTGGTCGGCGTGTCTGCAACCCTGTGGTGGCGACTCGGCTGCACATGTGGGGACGTTTTCCGAAGGGCGCGCTGAATTCGTACGGCGTGACGACACAGTCACCACCACTCTGGATGTCGCGGTCGTGAGTGACCGGGATGCCGAACTGCGGCGAGTGACGATCACCAACCACGGCGACACTGCGCGCGATATCGCGCTGACCTCATATGCCGAGCTGGTGCTCGGGTCCGCCGCTGCCGACGCGGCGCATCCGGCCTTCTCCAAGCTGTTCGTGCAGACCGAATCGGTGGAGGACGGCCACATCCTGCTGGCGACGCGTCGACGCCGCGCGCCTGTAGAGTCCGAAGTTTGGGCTGCGCACTTCGCCGTCGTAGAGGGTCAGGCTTCTGGCGCCTTGGAGTTCGAAACCGACCGCGCACGTTTTCTCGGGCGCGGCCGGACGCTGCGCAATGCACTGGCGATGCAGGATAGTAGACCCCTGTCCAATACTGCCGGCACCGTGCTCGATCCAATCTTCAGCCTGCGCCGGCGGGTACGAGTTGAGCCTCGTGGAACCGCGCGGGTGACGTTCTGGACGCTGCTGTCCGACTCGCGGGACGCCGCGCTCGCGCTCTGCCGGCCGCTGCGCACGCTTGATGCCGGTGAACAGGCGTTCGCCGCAGCTGCCGAACAGGCGGCCGCGGACCGCGCGCGGTTCGGCATTGATTCTGCACAGGCTGAAAGGTGTGCGCGCTTGGTCGGTCCGCTGCTGTATGCAGATGCAGCTTGGCGTTCGGCGCCAGAGGTGTTGGAACGTGGTAGGGGCGGCCCTCCCGTTCTCTGGACGTGTGGTCTTTCCGGCAATCGTCCGATCGTGTTGCTGCGCATCGCTGACGAGTCTGGCCTCCACCGTGTCCATGAACTGCTTCGCACGCAATTGTATTGGCGATCACAGCGGCTGGGCGTCGATATCGTTGTGCTCAACTGCGCTGCCGGGAGCGGGGGTGACCATCTTCAGGCAGCGTTAGACACACTGCTGAACGCGCAGGTAACGCAACTTCGGATGGGTACCGACGACACGCAAGCAGGGGTATTCGCGCTGCACAACAATGAAATCACGGACGCTCTGCGCGATGGGCTCGCTACGGCGGCGCGGGTCGTTCTGGACGCATCTGGCGACGGACTGGACCAGGCCGCGGAACGAACAGGCAACACCGATTCCGCGTCAGCTGCAGGATCTGCGCCGAGCCCCGCACGTGGGCTTCGTCCAAAGAGTACTGCCGCGCAGACGACGAGAGCGCCTATAGGGCCGCTGGACTTCGACAATGGCACCGGCGGTTTCGACAGCGCAGCCCGCGAATATGCCATTACGCTCGCTGACGGACGCTGCACGCCGATGCCGTGGATCAACGTCGTCGCCAATTCGGCGTTCGGATTTCTGGTGTCGGCCGAAGGCGGTGGTTACACCTGGTCAGTCAACAGCCAGCAGAATCCCCTCACACCGTGGCCGAACGATCCGGTCAGCGATACGCCGCACGAGGTGATCTATCTGCGCGACGAGGACAGCGGAGAATTATGGAGCGCCACCGCGCTGCCGATTCGCGTGCCGTCCGCGATTTATGCCGCGCACCACGGCCAAGGCTACAGTCGATTCACGCACGACTCGCACGAGATCGAACTCGAACTGCTGCAGTGCGTGCCCTTCGCCGATTCGATCAAGCTGTCGCGACTACGCATTCATAACCGGTCGTCGCGCGTGCGGCGATTGTCTGTCACGGCGTACGTCGAATGGGCGCTCGGCGCGAATGGAACCGCGCCTGCGCCGTTCGTCGTCACCAGTGTTGACGGTGCGACCGGCGCGGTATTCGCGCGCAATTCCTGGCGTGCCGAGTTCGGCGAGCGAGTCGCATTCGTCGATCTCGGCGGCATACAGACCTCGTGGACTGCTGACCGCGCGGACTTTCTCGGGCGCCACGGCGGGGTTGATCGGCCGGCCGCACTAACCGGTCCGGCGGCTCTGTCGGGTCGCGTCGGCGCCGGTATGGATCCCTGCGCCGCGCTGCAGACGCGGATCGAACTGAAGCCCGCCGCACAGATCGATATCGTGTTCGCGTTGGGCGACGCAGACTCGTGCACGCAGGCGCAGATGTTGGTCGAGAAATACCGTGAGACCGACATCGATGCGGTGTTGCGGCAGACGCGCGCGCTTTGGGACGAAGTGCTCGGCACCGTCCAGGTGCGCACGCCCGATCGGGCGATGGACATCCTGCTCAATGATTGGCTTTTGTACCAGACGCTCGCGTGCCGGATTTGGGCGCGCACGGCCTACTATCAATCCAGCGGGGCCTACGGCTTTCGCGACCAGTTGCAGGACGTGATGGCTCTCTGCGTAGCCAAACCCGAAATCGCGCGTGAGCATTTGTTGCGGGCGGCGATGCGGCAATTCGTCGAGGGCGACGTCCAGCACTGGTGGCTGCCGCCGTCGGGCCAGGGCATCCGCACGCAAATGACCGATGATAGGGTCTGGCTCCCATACGTTGCCGCCTACTACATCGGGGTGACTGCGGATGCCGCGGTGCTTGACGAAGTGCTTCCCTTTATCGAGGGCGACTTACTCAAGAATAGTCAGGCGGAAGCGTTTTTTACGCCACCAGTCTCGCACGATAAGGCCAGTTTGTACGAGCACTGCGCGCGCGCTCTCGATGTCAGCCTCTCGGTGGGCGCGCACGGTTTGCCGCTCATGGGTACCGGCGACTGGAACGATGGCATGAACCGCGTCGGTGAGAAGGGTTGCGGCGAAAGCGTCTGGTTGGGCTGGTTTCTGCTCACGACGATCGCCGAATTCGCGCCTTATGCGGAGGCACGTAGTGAAAGTGGTCGCGCGGCGCACTGGGCGGAGCTTGCGGCAACTGTTCGCCAGGCGCTCGACTCCGCAGGTTGGGACGGCGAGTGGTATCGGCGCGGCTACTACGACGACGGTACACCGTTGGGTTCGAACGAAAGTAGAGAATGCAAAATCGACGCGATCGCACAGTCCTGGAGCGTAATCTCGAGAGTGGCCGATCCACGGCACGCCGCCCTGGCGATGAATGCGGTTGAAGAGCATTTGATCCGACATGATGACCAGATCGCACTATTGTTCACTCCGCCTTTCGACCGCACATCCCAGGATCCGGGCTATATCAAAGGCTATCCCCCTGGCATTCGTGAGAATGGCGGTCAATACACGCATGGCGCGATCTGGTCGGTCTTCGCATTCGCTGCATTGGGCCAAGGCGATCAGGCCGCCGATCTGTTCGCCATTCTCAATCCCATTTACCACAGCAGCACGGCCGATGCGGTCGCGCGGTACAAGGTCGAGCCGTACGCCGCTTGTGCCGACGTCTATTCGGTGGCTCCGCACGTGGGTCGCGGTGGTTGGACGTGGTACACCGGGTCGGCGGGCTGGCTGTACCGTGCCGGCCTCGAAGCCATCTTAGGCTTCCGCGTGCAGGGGAATACGCTCGAGATCGATCCCTGTTTGCCGAAAGCGTGGCCGGGCTACGAAATCGTGTTCCGGCGCCACGGCGCGGGGAATGTAATCACGCGCTACGAAATCACTGTCGAGAATCCGCGCCGCGTGAGTCGCGGCGTCATCGTTGCCGCGCTTGATGGCGTTGAGATTGGGAAGGGCATTGCTCGGGTCTGCCTAGTCGACGACGGCCAGATCCATCAGGTGCGAATTGAGCTCGGGTGACCCAGCGAGTGCGCACCCGGACCCAGATTTCCCACGCAATAGACCGAACCCAGGCATGGTGTGACCCGGTGGCGTAAGGGACGCATCTCGTCGCTTGTGCCCGATCCGGTTGGCCGCAGCCGCGTGCAACCCCGACCTTCTGCGCGTCGGTTCCAACGACATATCGAGTTTAAATTGAGCGCAGGTAGAGCCGCTATTCGCGGCAGAGTGGGACGGCGCTGTCCGCGTTTTTGTCTTACCGATGTATGGGTTTTTGTCCGGAGTATGCCGAGTCAAAACGGCGCTCTTGCGTCATTCTAGCCCTTGAGTTACCTCTGAAACCATTTCGTTCTGCCGGATTGTGATTCCGGTTGTCGTCCCACCGGCCACGCCATTCTTCTTGCCGCCCGGCGATATTGCAGACTAACGCATGGCAAAGAAAGGGGGGCCGATCTAACCCACAAGTTCCAAGCCGTTAAGAACGGCATTCGCTACTTGAGCGGCCGTTCTGCTCCACGCTCGTCGCCAACACGCGGCCCGTTCTTGAGCGTGCGGCGGAGGCTACCGATCTGACTCGCGTAGGACCGACCAGCCTCTGCCGTTTGCGCATGCAGATAGTGGCCTTCAGTCATGCGGAAATCGGAATGGTGAAGCAAGTCGCGTGAGAGAAGCGCTTGCTCCGGGCGGGCAAGCGCCAACGTTGTCGCTGCGATGTCCCGGAATAGGTGCGGGTGAATGGCGCGTCCAAATTCCGCCTTGGTGCGCCTGGTTACGGTCTGGTAGAGCCCAGGCGCACCCAAGCTGCCCGCGCTGGGCAAGCTGCTCGACTGGGTGTCCGGAACGCCGGACACGCCGCCCGGGAGCGTGATCAACAACGTCCAGGTCAATGTGGACAAAGCGATCGTGGACCTTCGTGCCCTACTCGGCCAATGATGAGCGCGAAGACCTACCCCTCGCCGTAGTCAAAGATCTGCAGCAGGTACCGTTCGAGAGCGCACGAGCACTGGGTTTGTTGGCGGCCGCGGCCGCCAGGAAAGCGAACTGGCCGCCGAATGCACGCTGGCTAGTGAATAGTAGTTGCGGGATTGGCGAACCGTTCCAGAAGCGCTGCCATCGCGTCGTCA
>PLYT01000040.1 GCA_003153475.1 Betaproteobacteria bacterium
TGCAAAGGCGCTGCTGCTGGCCGCCGGACAGCGATCCGCCGGGCTTGTGCAGCACGTCCTTCACCTCTTCCCACAGGGCCGCCCCGCGCAGGCTGCGCTCCACCGTGGCGGTCACCAACTTCTGGTCGCGCACGCCGTGCAGGCGCATGCCCACGGCCACGTTCTCGAAGATGGTCAGGGTCGGGAACGGCGTGGGCTTCTGGAAGACCATGCCGATGCGGCGCCGCACGGCCACCGGGTCCACGTCCGGCGCCAGGATCTCCTGGTTCTCGTACATGATGCTGCCCTTCAGCTCGGCCCCGGACACGGTCTCATGCATGCGGTTGAGGCAGCGGATGAGCGTGGACTTGCCGCAGCCCGAGGGGCCGATCATGGCGGTCACCTGGTGCTCCACCACCTTGAAGTTCACGTCGTGCAGCACCTGCTTCTCGCCGAACCAGGCGTTCAGGCCCAGGACCTGTATCTTCACCTGGTCCTTGCCGCCGCCGGCCTGGCCCTGCTCGGGCACCTGGGGCGCGCGCGCGGTGACCATGGGCGGGGCTACCGTCTTCTGTTTAGCTTCTTTTTCCATGGTGTCTGTGCTCACGGGTTCCTCAGGAGGCATGGTCCTGTCAGAGCTGGATTTGGCGGTTCTTGGAAACGGTCATGCGGGAGGCCAGGCTGGCCAGCAGCACCATCATCAGGAGCACCAAGGCCCCGGTCCAAGCCACGTCCTGCCATTCCTGGTAAGGGGAGATGGCGTAGGTGAAGATCTGCAGCGGCAGCGCGGCGATCGGTTCGGTGAGGTGATGGCTCCAAAAGCGGTTGCCAAACGCCGTGAACAAGAGCGGCGCCGTCTCACCCGCCACACGGCCGAGCGCCAGCAGCACGCCGGTCACGATGCCCTTCAGCGCGGTGCGCACCACGATGTGCGTGATAATTTTCCAGCGCGGGAGCCCGAGCGCCAGCGCCGCTTCGCGGTAGGCGTTGGGCACGAGCACGAGCACCTCCTCCGTCGTGCGCAATACGAGCGGGATCATGATGAAGCCGAGCGCGAGCCCGCCCGCCAGCGTGGAGAACCCCTTCATCGGCACCACCACGAGGGCATAGGCGGCCATGCCCCAGACAATCGAGGGCACGCCATTGAGAATGTCCGCACCGAAGCGGATCCAAGAATTCCAGCGCTCGCTGCCATATTCCGACAGATAAACGCCACCCAACAACCCCAGGGGCACGCCCACGACGAGCGCGAGTGCGAGGAGCGCAAACGTGCCGACGATGGCGTTGGCCATGCCGCCGCCGACTTCGCCGACTGGTTTCGGCAATTGCGTGAAGAAAGCGACGTTGAGCGCACCCACTCCCTCGCGCACAAGGTGGGTAAGCACCAGCACCACCGGCAGGATGACGCACAGCGCGCATGCCACCGTCACGGCGCTCATCGCGGCGCTCTTTAGTTTGCGGTATTGATCGTAGCGGCCCGGCATGGTGGGAAAGTCAGGCGCGCCGGGTGCCCGGTGTCTCGACGGATTTGATGAGGATCAATGCGAGGAGGTTGACGACGATGGTCAGGCCCATCAGCACGAGCCCGAGTTCAAAGAGGGCGTTGAGATACATGTCCGTCGTTGCCTCGGTGAACTCGTTCGCCACCACGCTTGCGAGCGAGTAGCCGGGTGCAAAAAGCGATTTGGCGATCTCCGGGCGGTTGCCGATCACCATGGTCACCGCCATCGTCTCGCCCAGCGCGCGGCCCAGCCCCAGCATGATTCCGCCGATGACGCCGACCTTGGTGTACGGCAGAACGACGTTGCGAACCACTTCCCAAGTTGTGCACCCGATGCCATACGCCGATTCCTTGAGCACCGGGGGAACGATCTCGAACACATCGCGCATCACCGAGGCGATGAACGGGATGACCATGATCGCAAGGACGAAGCCCGCGGTAAGCACGCCGATGCCTTGCGGCGGCCCTTTGAACAACGCGCCGAGCAGCGGCAAGGCGCCGAGGCTGGCAATCAACCACGGCTGCAGGTAATCGGCGAACAGCGGGGCGAGGACGAACAGGCCCCACATGCCGTAGATGATGCTTGGAATCGCGGCGAGCAATTCGATCGCCGTTCCGAGCGGACGCTTGAGCCAAAGGGGTGACATCTCGGTCAGGAAAAGCGCGATGCCGAAGCTCACCGGCACGCCGACCAGCAACGCGATCGCCGACGTGACCAGCGTGCCGACGATGGGCACAAGCGCGCCGAACTTCTCGGTGACGGGGTTCCACTCCGCGCTAACCAGAAATCCGAAACCGAATTTCTGCATCGCCGGCAGGCTGCCGTAGACCAGAGAAACAATGATCCCCAGCAAAATGGCGAGCACCAGGAACGCAAAAGAACGGGTCAGCCAGCGAAACAACGCGTCGTGTAACTTCGTGCTCCGCTGTTTGGACTTTGGCATCCGGAAGGTGGCCGCAAACGCTGCGCGAGGCGACTTTTTGATTATAACCGGTGTGCCATCCGCGGTTGCCTGCATGACCGGTACGCGCACGTCATCCTCTCATGCAATCGCTCGGAGCCAAGCCATGCGCGAACCGCGCATGCGGCCGCGAACGGCGTGGCTCCGAACGAAAAAGCTAATGTGGGCGCGTTTGCCGAACGGCGACAACGCGGGCAAGGCAGGTCGCGCTATCAGTACACCGGCTTCCCGGAAGCGTCCTTGATCTGCGACTTCCAGGTGTTGCGGATCTGGTTGGTAACCGCACTCGGAAGCGGCACATAGTCGAGCGCATCGGCGAGCTTGTCGCCTTCCGCCGAATACGCCCAATCGAAGAATTTGAGCACTTCCTTCGCCGTGTCCGGCTTGGCCTGCGTCTTGTACATGAGGATGAACGTTGCGCCGGAGATCGGCCACGAGGTCTTGCCGGGTTGATCGGTCAACAGCAGATAATAGCCAGGCGCCTTGCTCCAGTCGGCGCCAGCGGCTGCCGCCTTGAACGTTTCGGCCGACGGGTTGACGAAGTTGCCGTCGCGGTTCTGCACTTGCGCGTGGGTCATCTTGTTCTGCAGCGCGTACGCGTATTCGACGTAGCCGATCGAGCCCTTGACGCGTTGCACGTACGAGGCGACACCCTCGTTGCCCTTGCCCCCGACGCCTGCGGGCCAGGCGACCGACGTGCCCTCACCGACCTTGTCCTTCCATTCCGGGCTCACCTTCGACAGATAGTTTACCCAGATAAATGTCGTGCCCGATCCGTCCGAACGGTGCACCACCGTGATCTCGGAATCCGGCAGCTTGACGCCCGGGTTGAGCTTGACGATCGCGGGGTCGTTCCACTTCGTGATCTTACCCAGGTAGATGTTCGCCAGCAGCGGACCGGTCATCTTGAGCTCGCCCGGCTTGATCCCTTCCAGATTGACGACGGGGATGTCACCGCCGATCACCGTCGGAAACTGCAACAGACCATCCTTATTCAGTTCCTCGGGTTTCATCGGCATGTCCGACGCACCGAAATCAACGGTCTTGTTCTGAATCTGCTTGATCCCGCCGCCGGAGCCAATCGACTGATAGTTCAATCCCACACCGCTTTTGGCCTTGTAGGCCTCAGCCCACTTGGCGTAAATCGGGTATGGGAAGGTCGCGCCGGCGCCCGTAATGTCGTCCGCCCAGGCGGACGCGGCCGCCAGCAACCCTGCGCCCAGCACTGCCGCCAGCAAAAAGGATGTTGTAGTAGTGTTTCGCACGTTATGTCCTCGTCTTATTGTCATAGCCTCGATTGTGGGTGGCTAGTATTACAGCGCGATTACACCGCGGGTCGCCGCCACCGGTGCGCCCGGCCGGCGATCAGGCCGCTTCGGCGATTCCGACAGGTCGAAGGCTGTTGACGAATTGTCTGGTCGCTACCGCCCACGAGAACTGCTGCGCATAGCGATGAACCGAGGCGCGGTCGAGCTTGAGCGCGGCAAGCGCAGCGGCGCGCAGATCTTCCGACAAGACGCCCACTTCCGGGTCTCGCACGACGTCGATCGGGCCGGTGACCGGAAATGCAGCGACCGGAGTCCCGCATGCCATCGCCTCGACCAAAACCAGGCCGAACGTGTCGGTACGGCTCGGAAAGACAAACACGTCCGCCTGCTGATAGTAGTACGCGAGTTCCGCACCGTGCTTCATCCCGAAAAACACCGCCTCGGGGAACCTGGCCTCGAGCGAGGTCCGCGCCGGGCCGTCACCGACAACCCACTTCGTGCCCGGCAGATCCAGCTTGAGGAAATCTTCGATGGTTTTTTCGACGGCGACTCGACCCGCGTAGAGAAATATCGGCCGGCCCGGCAGACGCTCCCGCTTTGCCGGAGCGAACGTATTGGTATCGACGCCGCGCGACCACCCGGCGAGGTTTGTGAAACCGCGTGCTTCGAGTTGTCTTTGCATGGCCGCCGTCGGCACCAGAACCGCCGCCGCCGGATCGTGGAACCAACGCATCAAGCGGTAGGTTATGGCGACGGGCAATCGACACCGCGCATAAATGAACTCCGGGAACTGCGTGTGATACGCGGTCGTGAACGGCCGGTCTTCCGCCATGCAGTATTTGCGCGCGGCGATGCCCAGCGGCGCTTCGGTCTCGATGTGCACGGCGTGCGGCTCGAATTCCTCGATCGCACGTGCGACGCGTGGGCCGGGCGCGATCGCGAGACGGATCTCCGGATAGGTCGGACACGGAATCGTCCGGAAGCCTTCGGGCGTGATCAATTTGACCAGGTGTCCGAGCTTCTCCAGTTCTCGCACCGTATTGCGCAGCGTGGTTACGACGCCGTTAACCTGCGGCGACCAGGCGTCGCTCGCGATCAGGATGCGCATCAGTTTCCTCGTCGGGTTCGTCCAGCACGGCCGCGGTGAGGAAGTCGTGCCAATGCACGATCTTGAGCTCCCCCGCGGTGGTCTCCACAAGCGCGGTCAGGCTCTCCACCCAGTCGCCGTCGTTGCAATACAGAATGCCGTCGATCTCGCGGATCTCCGCCTTGTGAATGTGGCCGCAGACGACCCCGTCGAAGCCGCGAGAGCGCGCTTCGGCGGCAAGCGCTTCTTCGAACGCGCTGATATAGCTGACGGCGTTCTTGACCTTGTGTTTGAGAAACTGGGCCAGCGACCAGTACGGCAGGCCGAGCCGCGCGCGCAGCGCATTGAAATGGTGATTCAGTCGCAGGGTCAGGGTATAGAGCCAATCGCCGAGGTAGGCAAGCCACTTGGCATGCTGCACGACGCCGTCGAACAGATCGCCATGGATCACCAGCAGTCTCAGCCCGAGCGCGGTCCGATGTACCTGTTCGCGGCGGATGGTGATGCCGCCGAAGGCGAGGTCGAGAAAATGACCGGCGGCTTCATCGTGGTTGCCGGGAATATAGATGACTTCGGTGCCCTTGCGCGCCTTGCGGAGGATTTTCTGCACGACATCGTTATGCGATTGATGCCAGTACCAGCGACGTCGCAATTGCCATCCGTCGATGATGTCGCCGACAAGATAGAGATAATCCGATTCGGTTCGTCGCAGAAACTCGAGCAGACGCGCAGCCTGACAACCGGTCGTCCCGAGATGGGTGTCCGAGATCCAGATTGCCCGGAATCGCTGCATGGCGGCAGGCATCGGGTTCATGCCGTCTTACGCAGGCCGCGATCGGGCGCCGTGGCGAGACAAAACCCAAAGGCGACGGTTCCGCGCATTGGAAAGTTCAGGCAGAACGTCAAGCATCACGCGCAAGTGCTTATGTTGGCGCATGACATGAACCTTATTCCGCAAATGCGACACCGACATGAATTGAATGTTGCAATTGTGTGACGGCGTTCTGACGTGCTGCGAAAAATTCTTGCATGCGTCGAGCATCGATGTTTATCTTGCGGTCTAATGCGACATCAAGCCGGGAAGTAACGCGCCGGTTTGCGACTTCGCCTTCAATGGATGCACGCTTCAATGGAGCTTACTGTGGAGCGCTATCGCAATGACTCGGACGAGCCGGCGAAACATCGCAAGGCAATCGAAGCCCTGGCCACCGAGCTGAGCTGCCCGGTGTCCGAAGTCGAGGACGCCTACGAATCAGAATTTGCGCGCCTGAAAGAGACCGCGCGAGTTACAGATTACCTTGCGCTGTTCGCGAGCCGGCGGGCGCGCGAGGTTCTCGTCAGGCGGCTCTGAATCCGCAACCAGGCGCCGCCAATCACGGGCTGCGTAGTTGCGCCGGCGGCGATCTAGGGCAGTGGCCCGACCAGGCTCTGGCCATAGTGAACCAGCGGCGGTACGGCAATCAGTCCCCAGGTGATTGCAAGCATGACCAGGGCGACCAGCACCGCAGCGCTACCGAGGTCCTTGGCGCGCTTCGAGAGTCGATGCGTGTCGAACCCGATGCGGTCTATTGCCGCTTCGACGCTCGAGTTCAGGAGTTCGACTACCAGGAGGAACAGCACCGAGCCGAACAGTAATGCGCGCTCGGCCGCCGACACATTGACCAGACAGGCCACCGGCAGCAACAGGGCTGCGAGCGCGACCTCCTGGCGGAACGCACTTTCGTGATGGAATGCCAAGCGCAACCCCGACAGCGAATAGAACAGCGCGTTTAGCAGCCGCTGCAAACCGCGCTGCCCTTTGTGCGGGCTCTCAAGCAGCTCGGGCGCGGCCATCAAGCAAGTCGGGGTGGCGGGACACTCGGCTGATCACAAAAGAAGACAGGTCATTGGTCGGTGACGCCAGAGCTTATTCACCGGTCATTGCAATTCGATGGCGTTACGGTGACAAATGCATTAAATCGATCCGACGCGGCCGGTTGTCATTGATCTGTCACAAATGTTCGGCTATTTGCGCCCGAGCGTATCAGTGTAATCTGCGCGTTTGCTCATCGATGCCGCCTTCGGTCCTGGCCGGCCAGCGCGGCATGCAGGGGCCGCCATCCTGTTCCTCGAGGAATCCATGAACGACCGCACCGCCGAGTCCGCGCTTCTCCACACGATCGACAGGAAGGCATTTCTCGAGCATGCGTGGCTCGACCGCGATATCGGGTGGCTTGCCTTCAACGACCGCGTTTTGCACGAGGCGTTCGACGAGCGTACGCCGCTGCTGGAGAGACTCAAGTTCCTTGCCATCGTGACGTCGAATCTGGACGAGTTTTTCATGAAGCGGGTGGGAATGTTTCGCGGCAAGGCGTTGATGGAAGATCGCGAAGACCCGCTCGCTCGCGAGGGGGACGCGCGCGCGCGGTTGCTGGCGATACGAGCGATCGTGCTGAAGATGCTGGATGATCAGGCGATCTGCTACAAGGCGCTGCTGCCGCAACTCGCTTCGCACGGAATCGAGATCTCAACCTGGGAGCAACTGAGCCCGACGCAGGCGGAAGAGGCAAGCGCCTATTTCGACAGCCACGTATCGCCGGCGCTCACGCCGTTGAGCTTCGATCCGACGCATCCCTTTCCGTTCATGTCGAACTTGTCGACAAACTGGGCGTTTGTAATTGCCAGCGAGGAATCGATCGAGCCGCGGATGGTGCGAGTCAAGATTCCCTCCGAGCTTCCGGCATGGTTCGAGCTCAAAGCCGACGTGCCAGCCGATCAGCGTCGCTTTCTCGCGCTCGAGGAATTGATCTACCACAGCGCGCACAAGTTGCTGCCGGGAATGACGATCATCTCCGGGAGTCTGTTTCGGATCCTGCGCAACGCGGAAGTGGAGCTCGAGGACGACGAAGGGGAGAGCTTGCGCGACGTTGTCACCGACGCTGTCCGGCAAAGGCGCTTTCAGCCGGTCGTACGAGTCGACTTCGGACCCGGCGCCGACCCGGCGGTGCGACGCGCCTTGATGGAACGATTCGAACTGACCGACGTCGACGTGTTCGAGCTGCCGGGGATGCTCGACTATCCCGACCTGTTCCAGATCGCCGCGCTCGACATTCCGGCCCTGCGCGATCCTGCCTGGACTCCGCAGCCTGTTTCCCGGCTCGACGGGCCGGAGTCCGATATTTTTACCGCAATCGATGCCGGCGACATCCTCATCCACCACCCGTACGAGAGCTTCGATTCGAGCGTCGAGCGCTTCATTCATCAGGCGGCCGACGACCCCCGAACGCTGGCGATCAAGATGACCGTCTATCGCGTCGGCGACGACACGCCGTTTGTTCGTTCGCTGGTCCGTACCGCCGAAGCAGGCAGGCAGGTTGCCTGCGTCATCGAGCTGACGGCACGATTCGATGAAGCCCGCAACCTGCACTGGGCGCAACAGCTCGAAAAGGTCGGCGCGCACGTGACCTACGGCGTGCTCGGTCTCAAGACCCACACCAAGATTGCGCTGGTCGTGCTCCAGCACGGGATGGGGCTGCGCTGCTACGCGCATATCGGAACCGGCAACTATCACGTCAAGACGGCGCGCTCCTACACCGACGTCGGGCTGCTTACGGCCGACCCTGCAATCACCGGCGACATCGTCAACCTGTTTCATTACCTTACAGGCCACTCGAAGGGGCCTCAATTCCAGAAGTTGCTGGTCGCGCCGATGAACATGCGCCAACGGTTTCTGGAGATGATCGAGCGCGAAGCGGCCCACTGCGCAGCGGGCCGAAGCGGCCACATCATCGCCAAGCTCAACCAGGTCGACGATCTGGAGATCACCTCGGCGCTGGTGGCGGCCTCGCGAGCCGGCGTCAGGATCGACCTGATCGTCCGCGGGTTCTGCTGTCTTCGCGCAGGCGTCCCGGGCTGGACCGAGAACGTCCGCGTGCGCTCGATCATCGGGCGGTTTCTCGAGCACTCGCGCATCTTCTATTTCGCCAATGGCGAGGAGGATCCGCTTGCGGGCGAGTTCTACCTGGGCTCCGCGGACTGGATGATGCGCAACCTTTCACAAAGGGTCGAAGCAGCGACGCCGATCAATGACCGTCCGCTGCGCGAACGCCTCTGGGAAATACTGCAGGCATGTCTGCAGGACAGCCGGCAGGCATGGGTAATGGGTGCCGACGGAACCTACCGTCAGCAGCAGGTGCCGGCGGGCGACGACAAAGGGCCGGCTGCCCTGGGCGCGCAGACCTGGTTGATGGAGCTCACGCGCCGTCGCGCAGCCGATAACTAGAAGCTCGATCGACCGGCTGGCTAGCCGCCCGCGCGGGCGCGCCACGGCGTCGGCGATGCGCGAACTATGCGCGGCTCGCCGAAGAATCCGCGTGCAAGGTCCGCCGCGAACTGCGCGACCCAATGCATGCGCGGCCCTCCCCAGTAGACGTTCGAGGCCGACGTGCGCAGATCGGTTACGCAGACCGTGTAGCTTGCGGTCCATCCGTCGACAGGCCCTGCCAGGTGTGCGCGACGGACGGTGAGCGAGAAGTCCTCGTGCCGGTAGCCGAGGCGGCTAAGCTCGGATTCGAAGTCCTGCTTCTCCCCGAGCTGCTCCATGATCCGGCAGTACCCTTCGGCGTGAACAGCCATGATGTGCCTCTCGACGTCGTTGCCGCATTCTTGCCCGACGTAGATGACACCGATGTGACGGCCGCAGCCGGCGGCGCGACTCGCCGCGGTTCACCCCCTGACCTTAACCCGAAAGCAGCGACTCGCCGGGCCTGACCCGCGTAAACCGTACCGGCACGGTCTCGACGCCCAGCGTCCCCTGCTGCCGCCTTACCCGCGTGTACGCCGAGGCGGCCAGATCCCCGGTAGCAGGATAATCGGCGCGAAAATGCGCGCCTCGCGATTCGCGTCGCGCGGCGGCGGCCGCGACGATCGCGCGGCTCACCTCGACCAGGCTCCCCAGGTTGAGCCAGTCATGCCAGCTCAAGTTGAACGCTCGCTCGCGCGCACCGGCCGGCAGCGCATAGGTGCCGAGCTCATCGGCGAGCGCGTCCAGCGTGGCAGCGGCGCGGTCGAGCCCGGCGGAATCGCGCACGATGCCGGCGTCATCCCACATCGCGGCGAACAGGCGCTCGCGGATCGCGTCCAGGTCAGCGCTTTTCCCCTGCCGGAACGGTGCCTCGGCACGGTCGAGCGCAGCCTGGATCGCGGCGCTGTCGGCATGGCGAAACACCCCTTCGCGCGCAACCCATGCCGCCATCGCGTCGCCGGCGATCGCGCCGAACACCGTCGAATTCGCCACACCATTCCCGCCGAGGCGGTTGGCGCCGTGAACGCCGCCCGAATCCTCGCCGGCGACGAACAATCCGGGGAGCGCTGTCGCGCAGTCGGCGGCGAACTCGACGCCGCCCATCATGTAATGCGCGGTCGGCACGACTTCGACCCGGTCGCCCGCCAGGTCGAATCCGCAGTCGGCGCAGCGCTCGACCATGCCCTTGAACTGGCGCCGCACGTTGTCCGCGCCCAGATGCGCCATCGACAGCCAGACTCCGCCGCGCGGCGTCGTCCGTCCGGCGCGCATTTCGGCATCGATCGCGCGCGATACGATGTCGCGCGTCGCGCGCTCGGCACGCGCATCGTAGTTTTGCATGAAGCGCTCGCCGCGCCCGTCGAGGAGATAACCGCCGGCGCCGCGCAAGCCCTCCTCGAGCACGGTGCCGGTCATCCGCGTATGCGGGCCGGCGAGGAGACCCGTCGGGTGGAACTGCACCATTTCCATGTCGCGCAGCGGCAGGCCGGCGGCCAGCGCCATCGCCAGGCCGTCGCAGCTCTTGTCGCCCGACGGCGTGTGGTAGCGGTACATCGTCGGTCCGCCGCCAGTGGCGAGGAGCACCGCCTTGGCTTCGGCAAGGACGTAATCGCCCGTGCGCATGTCGACCAGCAGCACCGCGGCCAGCGCGGATCCATCGGGCGTCAGGATGAACTCGAGCGCGCGATGCTCCTCCAGACGTTCGATGCCGCGCGCCCACACCTGCTCGGAAAGACGGTTGATGATCTCGATGCCGGTCAGGTCGCCCTTGTGCACCGTGCGGTCGAACGTCTGTCCGGCAAAGGCCTTCTGGTGCACGCTGCCGTCGGGATTGCGGTCGAAAAAGCAGCCGAGCTCGTTCTCGAGCTCGTGCACGCGCTCGATCGCGCCATTGACCAGCGCCCAGGCGAGATCCTGGTCGGGCAGCCACTTGCCGCCTTCGATCGTGTCCATGAAATGGCGCTCGACCGAATCGCCGGCGGCAAGCGCCACGTTGTAGCCGCCCTGCACCATGCGCGTACAGCCGCATTTGCCGAGCAGGCCCTTGACGGCGATCGCGATCGACAGCGACGGATCGGCGGCGTGGGCATGCAGCGCCGCAAACAGCCCGGCGCCGCCCGAGCCGAGGATCAGGATGTCGCTCCTGAACCGCCGCATTCAGCGTGCCGGGCGCGCGTTGACGCCGAGCGCCGCGAGTGCCGCGGCGCGCTTGCCGCGCGCGTCGGCGTCAACCGACGTGTACAGGCTGCCGCCGTGGCTGTCCATCGCCACCCGCAGGGGCCCAAAGCCGCGGACGCGAAACCGCCACAGGCTCTCGGGATTCAAGTCGTCGAGGTCGACGTCCTCGATCGCCTCGATCCAGGTCGTCTCGAGCGCCGCGGTGCCGCCGACGATCGCCAGGTACGCGCCGCCGATCTCGCCGAACGCCGCCAGCGATGCGACGCCGAGGCCGCCCTTGCCGATGACGATGCGCACGCCGCAGCGCTCGAGCAAGGGCCGCGTGAAGCGCTCCATCCGCGACGAGGTCGTCGTACCGATGCACACCGGTGCGTAGCCGGTCGGATTCGCGGGCGAGACGTCGACCTTCTTCACATTGGGCGCGGTATGGATGACCGCATGGCCGGCGAGATCGAAGCGCGTCGCCCGGCCGCGATCGAACATCGCGATCTGCGTCGCATCGCGGATGCCGAACAGCGGCCCGTTCAGGGTGACGGTGTCGTCGATGCGCAGCGCGCGCGTTTGCGCTTCGGTGATCGGCGTCGACAGGTCGTAGTGCGCCATGCGCTTAGAAGCCGTAACTCACGCCGGCGGAAGTGATCGCCGCACTCGCCCGTCGCGCCGAATGGCACTGCATGTTCACCGCGACCGGATTCATCGTGATATGCGTGGCGGCGAGCTCGACGTGGACGGCGAACGCCGTGGCATCGCCGCCCAGGCCCTGCGGTCCGACGCCGAGCATGTTGACCGCGCCGGAAAGTTCGTCCTCGAGTTTCGCGCCCTCGGCGTCCGCGCAATGCGTTCCCAAAGGCCGCGTGGCGGCTATCTTGGCCAGGTGCATGCAAAGGTCCGCCGTGCCGCCGACCCCGACGCCGACGATCGTCGGCGGGCAGGTCTTGCCGCCGGCATCGAGCACGCAGTCAATGACGAAGGTCTTGATCGCGTCGATACCTTCGGCCGGCACCGCCATTTTGAGCCAGGAATTGTTCTCCGAGCCGCTGCCCTTGGGGATCATCTCGATCCTGAGTCCGTCGATTTCGTCGCGGTGGTCGATTTGGATCACGGGCACGCCGATGCCGCAGGACGTGTGCTCGTTCGCGCGCGTCAACGGGTGCACGATCGACGAGCGCAGCGGATGCTCGCGCGTCGCACGCTCGCAGCCCTTGCGAATCGCCGCCTTCAGCGCCGCGCCGTCGTCGCCGCTGAGCTCCACGCCGCGTCCGATCGTAACGTTGTAGATCGGAATGCCGGTGTCCTGGCACAGCAGGTTGTCGGTCGCCTCGGCGACGGCGATGTTGCGGATCATCGTGCCGAGCACGTTCTGTGCCGTTGCCGCGGTCTCGCGTGCGGCAAGGGTATCGAAACCCTGCTTGATGTCGGGCGGCAGGATCTTGAGCGCGCGGATGTAGAGTTCTTTGGCGACGTTCTCGACGACGCCCGGATCGATGCGAAGCATGCGCTCAGTATAAGTTAAGCGCGAACGCCAGCGCACAGAACAGAGCCACGCCGGCGGCGATGGCGACCCAGCTTTGCTTCGCCTGGCGGCGCCAGCCGACGAACTCGATCAGCAGCAGGCGCAAGCCCCCGGCCAGATGCGCGGCAAGCAGGAAGACCAGCGCCACTTCCGACGCCTTGACCAGCGGCTGCTCGGTCCAACGGAGGAACTCGTCCAGCGCGGCTTCGCCGGCGAGCGCACGTCCCAGCACCCAGAAATGCAGCGGCAGGAACAGCGCCAGCGTGAGGCCGGAGACGCGATGGACGAGAAACGCCCAATACGACGGGTGGTCGCGGTTGCGCCAATCGGCCGTTCTCACAGCACGACTGCCGCGACTGCGCGGATGCCGATGGCGAAGAGCGCCGCGCCGACGACCAGCCAGAACGCGTCGGCGCCGCGGCCGCGCCACTGCAACCATTCCGACGCGATCGTACGCAAGCCGATCGGCGCGTGAATCGCCACCGCCGCGACGAACACCGCGTAGAACGCGGCCCACGCCGGATTGCCGCGCGTGCGGCCGAGGATCTCGGCGGCGGTCAAGCCGCCCTTGACTGCGACGATCATCGTCGCCAGATGGACCAGCACGCACAGCGCGAGCACGGCCGCGCTCGCCCGCTGCGCCAGCCACAGGCGCGTCTCGCTGCGCGCGCTCACAGCTCGCCTTTGAGCGCGGCGCGCGCCGTCATGCGCTTGAGGCCCGCGATCGACGTCGTCGGCGAAAGCTGCTTCGGACAGCGTTCGGTGCACGCGGCCTGCGTATGGCAGGCGTGGCAGCCGGCGTCGCCCGCAACCGCAGCGAGCCGCGCGGGGTGATCGCCGTCGCGCACGTCGTTCTGCAAGGTCCACGCGCGGTTGAGCGCCGCCGGGCCAAGGTACGCCGGGTTCCACGCGACGATGTCGCACGAGGCGTAGCAGACGCCGCAGCCGATGCACTCGATCGCCGCATCGACCTCGCGCCGCGCCGGCGTATCGGGGGCGACGCGCACGAAATCGTCACGGCGGGATGCCGTCGGCGTGAACTGTCCGCCGGCCTTCGCCCACTTGTCGAAGAACGCGCGCATGTCGACGACGAGGTCCCGCACGACCGGCAGATTGGCGAGCGGCGCGATTTGCAGGCGGTTGCCGCGCGCGACCTTGGCGACATGGGTGCGGCAGGTCCAGCGCGCGCGGCCGTTGACGGTCATCGCGCACGAGCCGCACATGCCGACCCGGCAGGCAAAGCGGTAGGCAAGCGTCGGGTCGAGCTTGCGCTGGATCCAGGTGACGACGTCGAGCACCGTCTGCGCATCCTCGCGCGGCACGGCGTAGGTCCGGAATTGCCCGCCGGCGTCACCGCCGCTGCGCCAGACGTCCACCTCGAGCAGCTCAGGTTCGCGCATCGCCATGATAGAGGCGCACCGTGTGCCGCGCATCGGCGAAGAAGAGCCAGCGCTCGGCGAGCAAGCCCACTAGCGCCAGCACCGCTACCGACAGCGCCGCGGCCCAGTGGCGCGGGCCCGTCGCAAGCCAGAGCAAAGGAATCGCAAAGCCGAGCGCCAGCGCGGCCCCGCGCAGGGCTTGCGCGTGTTGGCGCGCGATGCGAAAGACGAATTCGTCGGTGAGAAACGTGCGTTGCGTGTGCCCTGCGTCGAAAAGCCGCGCCTGCGCGACGCTGACCCCGGGCGGGCGAACGCCCTGCGGCACGCCGATCGCCTGCTCGATCGTCAGCGCCGATTTGCCGCCGCGATCGGCAGCGCCATGGCGCCAGTAGCCGAGCTTCGCGACAAGCGCCGCCGCGCCCAGCGCCGCCGCGACCCACGCCCAGGCCATCGGTTCGCCGCCGTAACCGCTAGCCAGCGCGACAGCGAGCAGCGCGCCCGACCAGTGACCGAGCAGCAGGTACGCGGCCGGCGTCCACCCGGTGCGCCACTGCCGTATCGGCTTCAGGCTCGCATAAATCATCGCCGTGCAAAAAAGCAGTCCCCACGCGAGCGCGCAGACCAGGATCGCCAGCAGGACACGCGCCATGCCGGCGCTATCGAAAGACACTGCGACCAGATAGACGAAGGCCAGCGGAAAGAGCAGTGCCGCGAGCACCGCTTCACGCGAAAGCCATGACGTGCGGACGCGCACAAACGCCCGCCACGCATTCGAGGGCTTGGCCAGGTGCAAGACCGACGAGGCCAGCCCCGCGGCGATCAACAGCAGCGCGACGGCGATGCCGCGCGGCAGCGCCGCCGGCGACAGCAGCGGAACCGGACAAAGATCCGCCAGCGCAAGCAGCGCGAGCAGCCCCAGGCCCGCGCCGGAAGCAACGGTGAAAAAAACGATCGACAGTGCAGGCTTCATCGCGGGACGGTGCGTCGGATGCGTCAGCGCCGGATGACGGGGCTCGCCAGGCTCGCGAGCCCGCGCTCGAGCAGCGCGCGCGCATCGTCGACGCCGGGTAAAGGTTTGGGCTCGCGCGGCGGAAGATAGCGGTTGACCGGTGCGTAGCCCAGCTCGGGCAAGAGGCCGAAGCCGCCGCGCTCCGCGCTAACGCGGGACACTTCGGAGTGCGGATCGTCGAAGTCGCCGAACATCCGCGCGTGCGTCGGGCAGGCCATTACGCACGCCGGCTGGCGATCCTCCGGCGGCAACAGCACGTCGTAGATGCGATCGACGCACAGCGTGCACTTTTTCATCGTGCCGGTCGACTGGTCGAGCTCGCGTGCGCCGTACGGGCAGGCCCACGCGCACAGGTTGCAGCCCATGCACTTGTCCTGATCGACCAGGACGATGCCGTCGGCGCGCTTGTACGAGGCCCCGGTCGGGCATACGCTGACGCAATCGGCGTCTTCGCAATGCAGGCACGACATCGGGAAGTTGATCGTCTTGCTCGCCGGATAATCGCCGACCTCGTAATGGCGGACCCGGTTGAGCCACACGCCGGACGGCTCGGCGCCGAACGGCTGATAGTCGGATAGAGGCCCGCTGACCGACGACGCGCCGTTCCATTCCTTGCACGCGGTCGCGCAGGCGTGGCAGCCGACGCAGGTATCCAGATCGATCAGTAACCCGAGTTTCATCGTTCGATGCGGAAAGTCGCGTTCATCCGGACCTCTTCGTGGTCCAGCGCAGTATCGAGGGACGGACGCCGTCGTCGCCTGGCAGGCGCTTGGCCGCAGCGACCGTCGGCCACAAGCCGGTTTCACCCGGCGCACACTTGCGGACGCTGACGCGGAGATCGAACCACGCCGCCTGGCCGGTGACCGGATCGGAGTTGGTCAGCCGGCGCTCGTCGCTCGCATGCTTGGGCAGCAATTCCGAGATCAGGTGATTGAGCAGGAAGCCCGCCGTGGCCTCCGGCGCGTCGGGTGTCAGTCCGGCGGTTCCCGCCTGGCGGCCGATCGCGTTCCAGGTCCAGACGGTGTTCGCCTCGACGCCTTCCATCGTCTTCAGCTGGCAACGGATCCGGGCGTGGCGCGAGGCAACCCAGACCCAGTCGTAATCGGCAAGCCCGAGCTTCTCCGCGCTACCACGATTCATGTACAGGTAGTTCTGCGCGACGATCTGCCGCAGCCACGCGTTTTGCGAGTCCCATGAGTGGTACATCATCATCGGCCGCTGCGTGATCGCGTGGAACGGATAGGCTTCGCGCGCCTTTCCCTGGCTTTCCAGCGGCTCGTACCAGAACGGCAGCGGATCGAAATAAGTGGCCAGCCGCGCGCGGTCGGTCGGAGAGGGCGGCTGCGGGCCGTCGTAGAGACCTTGCCCGGCCAGGCGGAATTTCTGCAGCGGCTCCGAGTACATCTGCAGGATCACCTGCACCGGAGGCGTCCCGAACAACGCGTGTTTTTCGGCGAACTCGAGGTAGTCCTTGTTCGCGAACCGGTAGTAGCGCATGTTGTCCGGCCACGGATAACGGAAGAACGACTGGTGCTCGATGTACTTTTCCCACTGCTTCGGGTTGGGTTCGCCGCGCAATGGGGATTCGCCGTCCTTGCCGCGCCAGCCGGCGAGAAAGCCGATCCCGGGAAACTTTTCGTAATTGACGATGAAGTCGCGGTAGTCGGCGAACTTGCGCGAGCCGTCCTCGCGCGTGAATGCCGGAAACTTGAGCCGCGACGCGAGCTCGACCAGCACGTCCTGCCACGGCTTGACGTCGCGGTCCGGCGCCAAGATCGGGTGGCGGATCGAATCGGCGGCCGCGTCGGGCTCCGAGATCGGGCGGTCGAGCAACGAGATCGCGTCATAGCGTTCCAGATACGTCGTATCGGGCAGGACGAGGTCGGCGAAGTTGACCGTCTCGGACTGGAAGGCGTCGACGACGACGACGAAAGGAATCGCGTATTCGCCGTGCGCGGCGGTGCGACCCAGCATCTCGCGCACGTCGCCGGTGTTCATCGACGAATTCCACGCCATGTTCGCCATGAACAGCAAGAGCGTATCGATCGGATAGGGATCGTGGTTGGCGGCGTTGGTGATCACCATGTGCATCAGGCCGTGTGCCGCGAGCGGCGATTCCCACGAGTACGCCCGATCGATGCGCAAGGGCTTGCCGTCCTTGTCGATCACCAGGTCCTCGGGTCGCGTCGGATTGCCGTTCGGCATCCGTTTCAGCGGCGTGTCCGGCGCGAAAATCACAGCCGGATCGTTCTCGGGCAGCGTCCGCATCGGAATGCGTCGCGGATACGGCGCGCGGGCGCGAAAGTTTCCCGGGCCCTCGAGCGCACCCAGCAGCATCTGCAACAGATGCAGCGCGCGGCAGGTCTGGAAGCCGTTGGAGTGCGCCGACACGCCGCGCATCGCGTGCATCGCGACCGGCCGCCCGATGACCTTGTCGTGCGTGCGCCCGTGCATGTCGGTCCAGCGGATCGGCAGCTCGACGGCCTCGTTGAACGCGACGTGGGCGATCTCGTGCGCGATGCGGGTGATCGTCGCGGCGTCGATGCCGCACTCGGCTGCGACGTGCTCCGGCGCATAGCGCTCGTCCAGATAGCGCTCGCTGATCAGCGAGAACACCGTCTTGGCGCGGCGCCCGTCGGGCAGCTCGACGCTGGCGAGCAGGGCCGGCGCGATATCGGGAAGGTGGCCGTTGGTCAGCGTTTGTGCAACCTGGTCCCAGACCAGCGGATTGTCCTTGTCGTCGCGAGCGAACAGGCCGTCGCCCGGCAGGCCCGGCGTCTGCACGACCAGCCACGGGGCGTTGGTGTAGCGGATCAGGAACTCCCAATCGATCGCGCCACGCTTGAGCAGCACGTGGATCAGCGCGAGCGCGAGCAAGCCGTCGGTTCCCGGCCGGATCGGCAGCCACTCGTCCGCGATCGCCGAGTAACCGGTGCGGACCGGGTTGATCGATACGAACTTGGCGCCGCGCCGCTTGAGCTTGTCGAGGCCGATCTTCAGCGGATTCGACGAGTGGTCCTCGGCGACTCCCCAGAGCAGAAAATACTTGGCGTAGTCCCAATCCGGCGCGCCGAACTCCCAGAACGAATAGCCGATCGTGTACAGGCCGGCGACCGCCATGTTGACCGAGCAGAAGCCGCCGTGCGCGGCCCAGTTCGGCGTGCCGAATTGCTGCGCCCACAACCCGGACAGTGCCTGCATCTGGTCGCGACCGGTAAAAAAGGCGAGCTTGGTCGGATCGCTGCCGCGTATTTTCGCCAGCCGCGCCGTCAGGATGTCGAGCGCCTCGGCCCATTCGATCTCGACGAAGTCGCCGGCGCCGCGGCGAGCGCCCGGCCGGCGCATCAGCGGCTTGGTCAGCTTGGCCGCCGAATACTGCTTCATGATGCCGGCCGAGCCCTTGGCGCAAAGGACCCCGCGGTTGACCGGATGATTCGGATTGCCCTGGATGAAGCGCACGCGATCGTTCTCGATCGTGACCTTGATGCCGCATCGGCACGCGCACATGTAGCAGGTCGTGAAATGCGTCTGCTGGCGCGAGCGGTCGTCGAAAGCGATCTGGCGAGTCATAGGCAGAGGTCGATAATGCAGACGGCAGCGCCGCTGCCGGCCGGGCTAAGTATGACTCAAGATTTTGCGCGCTGTCAGAAAAACGCCAACAGCGCGCGCACGAGGCCAAGCCCGGCGATACCGGCAAGCACTCTCAGTACCAAGCGCCGGAACTGTTCTTCCGCGGTGCGCGCGAAAAACCGGCGTCCGATCGCGATGCCGATCAGCATCGGCGCCAGCAGCCATGCCGCCCACAGCACCGTGCCGCCGGTGGCAAGTCCCTGCTGCCATGCCCACGCGAGCCCGTACCACGCGCTGACGAAGAACAAGGTGATCAGCGTCGCGCGAAGGCGCGCGCCTGGAAGCGACGTCGTGAACAGCATCGTCGCGGCGAATATGCCGCCGATCGACGACAACCCCGAAAGGAATCCGGAGCCCAGGCCGGTGCCGAGGCGCAATGCGATCGTGTCGCGCAAGTTCGGATGCCACCCGCGGAGCATGATCAGCGCAGCGGCGAATATCACGATCGAGACGGCGGTGCGCAGCGGAGCCTCCGGCAGCGTCGCCAGGCACCACACGCCCAGCGGTACCGCGACCGCGTACCCTGCGAGCAGCGGACCGATCCAATGCCAGGCCACGTCGCGCCAGACCGAGCGCAGCAGCCAGAGGCTCGCCAGGATTTCCAGCATCATCGCCGCCGGGACGATCTGTTGCGGCGAAAGCAGCAGCGACATGCCGGCGACGATGAACGCCGACAGGCCGAAGCCGGCGAAGCCGCGCACGACGCCGGCGAACAGCGCGACGCCCGCGCCCCAGGCGACGTAGCCGACAGGGGCGGGCAGCGGCAGCGCGATCAACGCGCGGCCGTCGACTTGTACTTGTCGAGATGGCGCACCGGCATCGCCAGCGCATCGCGCCGGAACGGGTCGCCCAGCTCGCGCGTCACCATCATTTCCAGGATCGTCGTCTTGCCTTCCTTTTGCGCGGCAGCCGCGGCGCGCAAGGACGGACCCACGTCGGAAAGCTTGTCGATGCGGATTCCGTCGGCGCCCATCGCCGTCGCGACCGCCGCCCACGACGGCTGCCGGTTGAGATCCACACCGAGGAAGCGCCTGGCATAGAAGTCGACGTGATTTTTCTTTTCCGCGCCCCACTGACCGTTGTTGAACACGACCGCCGTGACCGGAATGGCTTCGCGCACGCAGGTCTGGATCTCGCCGAAGCTCATGCCCCACGCGCCGTCGCCGACATAGGCGATCGCCGGCCGGCCGGGCGCGGCGACCTTGGCACCGATGATCGTCGGGAACGCGTAGCCGCAATTGCCGAAGCTCATCGCGGCGAACATGCTGCGCGGCGACTTGAAGCGCAGGTACGAATTGGACACCGAGCAGATGTTGCCGATGTCGGTCGACACCATCGCATCGTCCGGCATCGCTTTTTCCAGCTCGCGCAGCATCTGTCGCGGGTGCATCGCCGACGAGCCCTTTGCGACCTCGAGCGACCAGCGATCCTTCTCGTGCGACCACTGCTCGAGCTCGGATTCCCAGGCCGAGCGCTCGGACGTGATTTCCGCCTGCCGTTGCTCGCGGTTGGCGTGGCACGCAAGCGAGCGCCCCGAAAGCCGCGCGATCAGCGCCCGCGCCGCGGCCTTCGCATCGCCGCAGATGCCGACCGAAATCGGCTTGACCAGGCCAAGCATCCGCGGGTCGGCGTCGATCTGGATGACCTTCGCCTCGGCGGGCCAGTAATCGAGCCCGTGCTGTGGCAGCGTACCGAAGGGCCCCAATCGCGTGCCCAGCGCCAGCACGACGTCGGCGTGAGCCAGCAGCTTCATCGCCGCCTTCGAGCCCTGATAGCCGAGCGGCCCGCACCACAGCGGGTGATCGGCGGGAAACGAGTCGTTATGCAAATAGCTGTTGGCGACCGGCGCGTGCAAAAGCTCGGCGAGCGCGATCGCTTCTGCCTGTCCGCCGGCCATGACCACGCCGCCCCCGCAGATCAGCACCGGGAATTTCGCTTTGGCAAGCAGCGCCGCCGCATCGTCCAGGCTCTGCTCGCCGCCGGCGCCGCGCTCGATCGATAGCGGAGACGGAATCTCGCATTCGATATCGCCGTAGAAATAGTCGCGCGGGATGTTAAGCTGCGTGGGTCCCAGCTCGAGCAGCGCGCGATCGAACGCGCGCGAGGTGAGCTCCGCCATGCGCGCCCGGTTGTTCACATGAGCTTGGTACTTGGTGATCTTCGAGAAGATCGGCAGTTGCTCGGTTTCCTGGAAGCCGCCCAGCCCGAGCGTCATCGATCCGGTTTCCGGTGTGACGACGACGACCGGCGAATGAGCCCAGTACGCGCCCGCGACCGCGGTCACGAAATTGGTGATGCCCGGGCCGTTCTGCGCGATGCATACGCCATGCCGCCCGGACACGCGCGAGTATCCGTCGGCCATGTGTCCGGCGCCCTGCTCGTGCGCCACCGAGATGAAGCGGATGCCGGCGAGCGGAAAAAGATCCAGCGCATCCATGTACGCGGAGCCGACGATGCCGAACACGTCGGTTACGCCATGCGCAACCAGCGTTTCGACGAACGCCTCGGACGGCGTCATCTTCTGCCGGCCGCGGACGGCGCTGCGCGCCGGCAGCGCGCCGGCATCGGTCATCGAGTTCATTGCCTTTCCTTTCGTTTTTTGCGCTTACACCAGCGCCGCCGCTGGCTCGGTGTAGGCGTAACCGAGCGCCTCGGCCACCGGGCGGCAGGTCACCTTGCCGAACGCCACGTTCAGACCGTTCGCCAGATGCGCGTCGTCGGCGAGCGCGGCACGATAGCCTTTGTCGGCGAGCGCAAGGACAAACGGCAAGGTCGCGTTGTTCAGCGCGAACGTCGACGTCCGTGGCACGCCGCCGGGCATGTTGGCCACGCAATAATGGATGACGCCATCGACCACATAGGTCGGCTCGGCGTGCGTCGTCGGGCGCGACGTCTCGAAGCAGCCGCCCTGATCGATCGCCACGTCGACGATCACCGAGCCCTGCTTCATCTGCCGAACCAGCGCGGCCGAAACCAGCTTCGGCGCCGACGCGCCGGGAATCAGCACGCCGCCGACGGCCAGATCGGCGCTGATAAGGTGGCGCTCGATCGCGTCGTGCGTCGAGAACACCGTGTTCAGCGGCCGGCCGAACTGGCGCCACAGGGCGCGCAGCACGTCGGTGCTGCGGTCGAGCACCCAGACTTCCGCGCCCATGCCCAGCGCGATATGGCAGGCATGCGAGCCGACGACGCCGCCGCCGAGAATCACGACTTTCGCCGGATCGACGCCGGGCACGCCGCCGAGCAGTACGCCCAGGCCGCCATGCGCCTTTTCGAGAAAATAGGCGCCGGCCTGGATCGACATGCGCCCGGCGACCTCCGACATCGGCGCGAGCAGCGGCAGCCCTCCGCTCTTCGAAGTCACCGTCTCATAGGCTATGCAAACGGCGCCGCTGGCAACGAGATCGGCCGCCTGCTCCGGATCGGGGGCCAGATGAAGATAAGTGAACAGCAGCTGGCCCCGGCGGAGCATTGCGCGCTCGACCGCCTGCGGCTCCTTGACCTTGACGATCATGTCGGCGCGACCGAATACTTCGGCCGCGGTCGCGGCGATCGTCGCGCCGGCACGGCGATAGGCCTCGTCGTCCATCCCGATGCCCTGCCCGGCACGCGTTTCGACGATCACGTCGTGGCCGTGCGTACGCGCCTCGCGCACGCTCTCCGGCGTCAGCCCGACGCGGTGTTCGAGGACCTTGATCTCTTTGGGAACACCGATGTGCATCGTGGGAGGGTGCCTTGGTCCAGCGCGATTCGACGACTGCGCGACGACTGCGCGATGCGCCGCCGCTGCACTACCCCAGCCCGCAAGCTGGCGTAGAATCCTAACACAGCCGCAACGGGCCGATCGCGACCGAGTCGCGGCACCGGTTTCGCCGGCGACAAGGAGAAGCGTAATGGGACAAGCCGAAACCAATCTGCGCGACCGGCCGGCAGTCACCCAGGTCTCGCTGGACGAGTACTGGATGCCGTTCACGCCGAACCGCGCATTCAAGTCCGATCCCAAGATCGTCGTTCGCGCCGAAGGCATGTATTACTGGAGCGATCGCGGGCACAAGATCATCGACGCCAGCTCGGGGCTGTTCTGCTGCGCGGCCGGGCATGGCCGCAAGGAGATCGCCGACGCGGTCGGCAACCAGCTGCGCGAGCTCGATTTCATCGCGCCGTTCCTGCGCGGCCACGTGAAGTCGTTCGAGCTCGCGGCGCGCGTGGCCGAGCTGACGCCGGGCGACCTGAACCGCATCTTTTTCGTCAACTCGGGCTCGGAAGCGGTGGACACGGCGATGAAGGTCGCGCTCGCGTACCACCAGGCACGCGGCCAGGGCGGCCGCAACATGTTCGTCTCGCGCGAACGCGCCTATCACGGCGTCAATTTCGGCGGCGTTTCGCTGGCGGGGATGGTGAACAACCGGCGCCGCTTCGGTCCCACCTTGCCCGGCGTCGTGCACATGCGCCACACGCACCTGAAGGAAAACGCCTTCGTCCGCGGCGAAGGGGCGCATGGCGCCGAGCTGGCCGAGGATCTGGTGCGCTTCGTCAATCTCTATGGCGCCGAGAACATCGCCGCCTGCTTTGTCGAGCCGATCGCCGGCTCGACCGGCGTGCTGGTGCCGCCGAAGGGCTACCTGAAGCGCCTGCGGGAGATCTGCGATGCAAACGGCATCCTGCTGGTGTTCGACGAAGTGATCTGCGGCTTCGGCCGCACCGGCAAGGCGTTCGCCGCGCAAAGCTTCGGCGTGACGCCCGATCTGATGACGATGGCCAAGGGCATCACCAACGGCGCGCAGCCGATGGGCGCCGTGGCGGTCAGCGAGCGCGTCCACGACACGATCATGGGTGCCGCCGCCGAGGGCGCGATCGAATTCTTCCACGGGTATACCTACTCGGGCCATCCGGCCCCTTGCGCGGCCGGCCTCGCGACGCTGGACATCTACCGGAAGGAAGGCCTGTTCGAGCGCGGCGCCGAGCTGTCGCCGTACTTCCTCGACGCCATCTGGTCGCTGAAGGACCTGGGCGTAGTCGCCGATCTGCGCGGCTATGGCATGCTGGCGGCGATCGACGTTCATCCCGACGGCACGCCGGGAAAGCGCGGGCACATACTGCAGAACAAGCTGTTCGACAACGGCCTGCATCTGAAAACGACCGGCGATTGCGCGATCATCGCGCCGCCGCTGATCGCCGAGAAGAAGGACGTCGATATCATCGTCGACTGTTTGCGCAAGACGCTGGCGACGATCTGACCAGACGCTCGTTTCACTATCGAAGGGGAGGGAGGGACATATGAAACACTGGCTGGGTGGACTTTTATTGGCGATCGCGGCGGCTGTTGCAGTGCCGGCAATGGCGCAGAAAACGGTCACTTTCGCTTATCAGGACATGATGAATCCCTGGCGTTGGGTGCAGCAGAGCCAGGAGATCGAAAAAGCGACCGGTTTCAAGATCAACTGGCGCCAGTTCGGCGGCGGCGGCGACGTGATCCGCGCGATGGCTTCCGGCGACGTCCAACTGGGCGAAGTCGGGTCGACCGGCATCGCGACCGCGATCAGCCAGGGCATGGACGTCGAGCTGTTCTGGATTCTCGAGGACATCGCGGCCGCCGAAGCGCTGGTCGTGCGCAACGGCAGCGGCATCAATTCGGTCGCCGACCTGAAGGGCAAGAAGATCGGCACGCCATTCGTTTCGACCTCGCATTTCCAGCTGCTGTACGCCATGCAGAAGGCGGGGCTCAAACCCACCGATGCGCAGGTGCTCAACATGCGCCCGCCGGAGATCGCCGCGGCTTGGGAGCGCGGCGACATCGACGCGACGTTCATCTGGGATCCGGTCCTGACGACGGTCAAGAAGAACGGCAAGGTGCTGACGACCTCGGGAGATATCTGCAAGAACGGCGCCTGCACGTTCGACGGCCTGATCGTGACGCGCAAGTTCGCCAAGGAAAATCCCGCGTTCATGGTCGCGCTGGTCAAGGCGGTCGCCAAGGCCGATGCCGACTATCGCGGCAACGCCAAGGCGTGGACCGGCGACCAGGCCAAGGTCGCGGCGGTCGCCAAATGGTCGGGTGGCAAGCCCGAGGACGTCGCAGCATCGATGGCCCTGTACGGATTCCCCAGCCTGAAAGAGCAGGCGTCGCCGACCTGGCTCGGCGGCGGCGCGAACGGCGCCGCGGCCAAGGCGCTGACGCAGCAGGCCAACTTCCTCAAGGAGCAGGGCCGGCTGCAGACGGTGGCGCCCGACTACAGCAAGAACGTGACCGTCGAGTGGGTGACCAAGGCGATGTAACGGCGCCCCAGCTTCCCCGATCGACACGGCGGCGCACGATGCGCCGCCGTTTTTCCGCCAGAATCCTCAACCCTGCGGCGCACCGGCTCAAGTAGTGCGCGACCCGGGCAACGCCGACTTCGAACGGGAATCCCTTGCCCACGCTCGATATCCGCAAGCTAGGCGTCCGTTACGCGACCAGGAACGGCACGGTCGACGCGTTGTCCGGCGTCGACCTGTCGATGCGCGACGGCGAATTCCTGGTCGCCATCGGCGCATCCGGTTGCGGCAAGACGACGCTGCTGTCGTGCATCGCCGGCTTCCTCCCGCCGACCGAAGGGACGATCGAGCTCGGCGGTAAGCCCGTGGAGGCACCCGGGGCCGACCGCGGCGTCGTGTTCCAGAAGCACGCGCTGATGCCGTGGCTCAACGTCGCCGAAAACGTCGAATTCGGGCTGCGGATGCGCGGCCTCGGCGGCGTGCCGCGCCGGAGCATCGCGCTCGAAAAGCTCGCGCTGGTCGGCCTGGAGGGACTGGCCGAGCGGCCGATCTATGAGCTCTCCGGCGGCATGCAGCAGCGCGTCGGCATCGCGCGCGCGCTCGCCAGCGACCCGCAGCTGATGCTGATGGACGAGCCGCTGGGCGCGCTCGACGCGTTCACCCGCGAAGCGATCCAGGAGCTGATACTCGACGTGTGGCACCGTACCGGCAAGATGTGCTTTTTCATCACCCATAGCGTCGAAGAGGCCTTGTTCCTGGCGACGCACCTGGTGGTGATGACGCCGCGGCCGGGCCGCATCTCGCACGAATACGAGCTCGACTTCGGACAGCGTTTTATCGAAACACGCGACGCGCGCGCGATCAAATCCTCGCCCGACTTCATCCGCATCCGCGAGGAAGTGCTGGCGGTGATCCTGCACCGCGACCATGCGCCGGCAGGCGCCGCTGCGACCTGACGATGGCGAAGCAGCAGCCGACCGGGGGCACCGGGCGCCCGAAAACCTCGCGCTACGCGACGCCCGGCGAAGGCCCGAGCACGGCGATATCGGTTGCGACGATGGCCGCGATCGGCGCGCTGTGGTGGATTGCCAGCCACTACCGCTGGTTGCCGCCGCTGTTCCTGCCGACGCCGGAAACGGTGTTCACCCGGTTGTGGGAGTCGGCGCGCGGCGAACTGACCGACGCGCCACTCGCGACGCACTTCGGCTGGTCGATGTTTCGCGTCTTCACCGCGTTTCTGCTCGCCTGCATTACCGCGATACCGATCGGAATCGCGATGGGTGTCTCGCGCATCGCGCGCGGCATTTTCGATCCGCCGATCGAGTTTTACCGTCCGTTGCCGCCGCTCGCCTATCTGCCGCTGATCATCATCTGGTTCGGCATCGACGAGCTGTCGAAGGTATTGCTGATCTACCTCGCCTGCTTCGCGCCCTTGGCGATGAGTTCGCGCGCGGGCGTGCGCTCGGTGTCGCAGGAGCAGATTCACGCCGCGTATTCGATGGGCGCATCGCGCTGGCAGGTCATTGCTCACGTGGTCATACCTGCTGCGATGCCCGAGATCCTGACGGCGATGCGCATCTCGATCGGCTTCGGGTGGACGACGCTGGTTGCCGCCGAAATGGTCGCTGCCACCTACGGGCTCGGGCAGATGGTGCTCAACGCGTCGAATTTCCTGCGCACAGACATTGTGGTCATGGGCATCGTCGTCATCGGTGCCGTCGCCTACCTCTTCGACCTGTTGATGCGCCAGGTCGAACGGGTCGTCGTCCCGTGGAAAGGTAAAGTTTAGTCGATACGCAATGCGCGGCCCGGCGCAAGCCCGGGCCAAAGCAGCGATGGCGGCCGGCAGTATCGCACCTTGGGTCGCGGCCTTCGCCGGGATGAAAGAAGGATAACGGCTGCTCCCAGCCAAATGCCGGTCATCGGAAAGGGTTGACAGGCCCTTCCCCCTTTGCCACCCTCGCCCCCATGCCTACCCGTCCCCACTTCCAGCGGCTGGTCGAACGCGTCCGCAATCTGCCGGCGCTGCCGACGGCGATCGTCTATCCTTGCGATCGCGATTCGCTGCAGGTCGCGCTTTCCGGGCAGTTTGCCGGCTACCTCGCGCCGGTGCTGGTCGGCCCCGAAGCGCGCATCGCCGACGCGGCTGCGCGTGCGGGACTCGATCTGTCGCGCATCGAGCTGATCGATACGCCGGATGATCCGGCCGAGGCGGCGAGGCGCGCTGTCGTACTGGCTCGCGACGGCGCCGTTCGGGCGCTGATCAAGGGCAGCCTTTACCCCGATGACCTGATGCGCGCGGTTGCGGCACCCGATGCAGGCCTGCGCGGCGAGCATCGGCTGACGCACGCGTTCTTCATGGATGTCCCCGGTTTCGGCCGGCCGTTCATCTTGTCGGATGCAGTACTCAATATCGCGCCGAATCTCGCCGCCAAGCGCGAGATCGTGCAGAACGCGATCGACCTCGCGCACGCGCTGGGCATCGCGAACCCGCAGGTCGCCGTGCTGGCGGCGGTCGAGGGCGTGACCGCGGCGCTGCCGGCGACCGGCGATGCCGCAGCGCTGGCGAAAATGTCGACGCAAGGCTTGATTACCGGTGGCGCCGTGGCCGGTCCGCTCACGGCCGACAGTGCGCTTTCGTCCGACGCGGCGCGCGTCAATGGCGTCGACGATCCGGTCGCGGGTCACGCCGACGTGCTGATCGTTCCCGGCCTCGACGCCGGTTCGCTGATGGTGCGCACGCTCACTGCGATCAGCGGTGCGCTCGCCGCCGGCATCGTGCTCGGCGCGAAGGTTCCGATCGTTCTCGCCGGACGCAACGACACGATGGAAGTACGCATGGCTGCCTGCGTGCTCGCGTCATTCATCGCCGCGGCGCAGGCGCAACAGACGCCCGCGCCGCCGGCGCTGGCCGGCGTTCCGATCGCCGCTTAAGCTCGATCGCGCCCTCGTTGCACGGCCCGCCCCGCGGCTGCATGATGCGGCCGTGCCGTTGATCTTTTGCCTCCCATGCCTCCGCTGGCGCTGAGGCTCTTCCCCTTTCTCGCCTGGCGGCATCGCGTCACGGCGGCGACGTTGCGAGCCGACCTGCTTGCGGGGCTGCTCGGCGCGTTGATCGTTCTGCCGCAGGGCGTCGCGTACGCGACGCTGGCCGGGCTTCCGCCCCAGTATGGGTTGTACGGCGCGATGCTGCCCGCAGTGGTCGGCGCTCTGTGGGGATCGTCTTGGCACCTCGTGTCGGGACCGACCAACGCGACCTCGCTGATGGTCTCTGCCTCGCTTGGCGCTCTGGCGCTGCCGTTCTCGCCCGAGTATCTTCGCCTCGCGTTGACGCTCGGCCTGATGATCGGCCTGATCAAGCTCGCACTGGGCCTCGCCCGGCTTGGCGCACTGGTCAACTTCATTTCAACCACTGTCGTCATCGGCTTTACCGCGGGCGCCGGACTCCTGATCATCGCCGCGCAGCTGGCGAATTTTTTCGGATTGCCGGCCGCCCATCCGGCCAGCTTCGTCAACGCGCTCGCGTCGTTCGCACGGCACGCGACCGAGGTCGATCGTTGGACCGCGGCGGTCGGAGTCGTGACGCTGATCGCCTCGCTGGCGAGCCGACGGGTGCTGCCGCGCGTTCCTTACCTGCTGACCGGAATGGTCATTGGCAGTGTCTTCGCGTACGCGCTGGCGCGCGCTGGCATCGCGCAGGTCGCGACGATCGGCCCGCTCCCGTCTGCCGTGCCCCCCCTGTCGCTGCCGGAGTTTTCCGGCGAAACGTGGCGCATGCTCGCGCCGATCGCTTTCGCGTTGACGGTGATCGGACTGACCGAAGCGGTGGCGAGCGCACGCGCCGTTGCCGCACGCTCGGGCCAGCGCATCGACGGCAATCAGGAATTCGTGGGCCAAGGCATGGCCAACATCGCCGGCGCGTTCACCTCGAGCTATCCGACATCGGGATCGTTCAACCGCACCGGCGCCAACTTCGAGGCCGGGGCCAAAACACCGCTGGCGGCCGTGTTTTCTGCCGGCTTCCTGCTCGTGGTGCTGCTTCTGGTTACACCGCTCGCGGCGTACCTGCCGTTCGCGGTAATGGCGGCGCTTCTCCTGATCATCGCTTGGGGACTGATCGATCTCACGCGCATCCGCGAGATCGCGCGCATCGGCCGCAGTGAAGCGCTGGTGCTGGCGGTTACCTTTCTGGCCACGCTGTTCGTACAATTGGATTTTGCCATCCTGGTCGGCGTTCTGTGCTCGCTTTTCGCATACCTCAATCGCACGACGCACCCGGCGATCCACGCGGTAGCACCCGACCCGGCGTCGCCGCGACGGCGGTTCATTCCGGTCGCGGCCAGCGGCTCGCTCGGCCGCCTGACCGAATGCCCGCAGCTCGCCTTGCTGCGCGTCGACGGCTCGCTGTTTTTTGGGGCAGTCGACCACGTGAAGGACGAGCTCGACACGATGCGCACCAGCGCGTCGGCACGCCCGCACGTGCTCCTGATCGGCAGCGGCATCAACTTCATCGACGTCGCCGGCGCCGAGCTGCTCGCGCAGGAGGCCGATGCACAGAGGGCAGCCGGCGGCGCCCTCTACCTGTGCAATATGAAGCCCACGGTGGTGGAGGTGCTGGAGCGCGCCGGCATAGTCGACCGGATCGGGCGCGACAGGATCTTCGCCACCAAGGACGAGGCCATTCGCGGCATCTATCCCCGCCTTAACTCGGCGATCTGCCAGGCCAGCACCGCGCGCATATTCATCGAGTGCCAGACGCACCTGCCGGACGGGCGCCCGCGGCACGCCGACTGAACATCGGCAACCGCTACTTCGGCTGCACGCAGTCGACGAAGTAGCGAAGCTTCCCGGCCTCGCTGGTTTCGACCAGGCCGTGGATGTCCGTATCGAATCCGGGGAACTGCTGATTGAAGTTCCGGGCGAACTGCAGGAACTGCACGATCGTGCGGTTGAAGCGCTCGCCGGGGATCAGCAGCGGAATGCCCGGCGGGTACGGCGTCAGCAGCACGCTGGTGACGCGTCCTTCGAGCTGGTCGATTTCGACGCGGTCTATTTCGCGATGTGCGATGCAGGCGAACGCATCGGAGGGCTTCATCGCCGGCTGCATGTCCGACAGATACATTTCGGTCGTCACGCGCGCGACGTCGTTGGCCTTGTACATGTCGTGGATCTGCCGGCACAGGTCGCGCAGGCCGACCTTCTCGTACGTCGGGTGCTTGGCGCAGAACTCCGGCAGGATCTTCCACAGCGGCTGGTTCTTGTCGTAGTCGTCCTTGAACTGCTGCAGCGCCGTGACCAGCGTGTTCCAGCGGCCCTTGGTGATGCCGATAGTGAACATGATGAAGAACGAGTAAAGGCCGGTCTTCTCAACGATGACGCCGTGCTCTGCCAGGTACTTGGTGACGATCGAGGCGGGAATCCCGGTCTTGGCGAACTTGCCCGAGACGTCGAGGCCCGGCGTGATCACCGTCGCCTTGATCGGGTCGAGCATCGTGAAGCCGGGCGCGAGGTTGCCGAAGCCGTGCCATTTCTCGTTCGCCTTCAGCATCCAGTCGTCTCGCCGGCCCATGCCTTCCGCGGTCAGCTTCTCCGGACCCCAGACCTTGAACCACCAGTCCTTGCCCCACTCGTCGTCGACCTTGCGCATCGCGCGCCGGAAGTCGAGCGCTTCGGCGATCGACTCCTCGACCAGCGCCGTTCCGCCCGGCGCTTCCATCATCGCGGCCGATACGTCGCACGAGGCGATGATCGCGTATTGCGGCGAGGTCGACGTGTGCATCAGGTACGCCTCGTTGAATATGTGGCGGTCGAGTTTCCGGGTCTGCGATTCCTGCACGATGATCTGCGACGCCTGCGAAATGCCGGCGAGCAGCTTGTGCGTCGAGTGCGTGGCGAACACCATCGCCTTCTTGCTGCGCGGCCGGTCCTTGCCGATCGCGTGCATGTCCTTGTAGAACTCGTGAAACGCGGCGTGCGGCAACCAGGCTTCGTCGAAATGCAGGGTCTCGATCCAGTCGCCCAGCGTGTCCTTCAGCATCTCGACATTGTAGGCGACGCCGTCATAAGTGCTCTGCGTGATCGTCAGGATGCGCGGCTGCTTGTTCTTCGCCGCGCGCGCGAACGGATTGGCCTCGATCTTCTTGCGGATGTTCTCCGGCCGGAATTCCTCCAGCGGAATCGGCCCGATGATGCCCAGGTGATTGCGGGTCGGCGTCAGGAACACGGGGATCGCGCCGGTCATCGTGATCGCATGCAGGATCGACACGTGACAGTTGCGGTCGACGACGACGATGTCGTCCGGCGCAACGGTGGCGTGCCATACCATCTTGTTCGACGTCGACGTGCCGTTGGTGACGAAAAAGCAGTGGTCGGCGTTGAATATCCGCGCCGCGTTGCGCTCGGCGGCAGCGACCGGCCCCGAATGATCGAGCAGCTGCCCCAGCTCGTCGACCGAGTTGCAGACGTCGGCGCGCAGCATGTTCTCGCCGAAGAACTGGTGGAACATCTGCCCGACCGGGCTCTTGAGGAAAGCGACGCCACCGGAGTGGCCCGGGCAGTGCCACGAATACGAGCCGTCCTGCGCGTAGTCGACCAGCGCCCGGAAGAACGGCGGCGCCAGCGAGTTGAGATAGCTCTTGGCCTCACGGATGATGTGGCGCGCGACAAACTCCGGCGTGTCCTCGAACGTGTGGATGAAGCCGTGCAGCTCGCGCAGGATGTCGTTCGGAATATGCCGCGACGTGCGCGTCTCGCCGTAGAGATAGATCGGGATCTCGGCGTTCTTGAAGCGGATCTCCTCGACGAAGGCGCGCAGGCTCTTCAGCGCCGACTCGGTTTCCTCGACCGATCCGGCGCCGAATTCCTCATCGTCTATCGACAGGATGAACGCCGACGCGCGCGATTGCTGCTGCGCGAACTGCGACAGGTCGCCGTAGCTGGTCACGCCGAGGATCTCCATTCCTTCTTTTTCGATCGCCGCTGCCAGCGCGCGTATGCCGAGGCCCGACGCGTTCTCGGAACGGAAGTCTTCGTCGATGATGACGATGGGAAAGCGGAATTTCATCCAGCCACTCCTGTAGATCGTGATGTGTCGCGCGCCAAAAAAGAAAGCGGGGTGTCCGGCCGATGGCCGCACCCCTCGTCAGGGGCGCATTGTGCACCGCTTTGGGCGCGCGATGCGAGCGGTTTGCGCCTCGGCGGCAGGAACCTGCCTTCCGGCGCCGCGGGTCAAACGTTGGCGGCGACCAGGATTCCTGCCCAGGCGATCAACCCGAGCCCCAGCGGTGTCCGCAGCCGCCTTCCCCAGCGCAGGTTCTTCTCGGCGGCCATTGCGGCCGCCAGAACCAGCATCCAGCCGAGGCTGCCCATGCCCACGACGAACATCACGGCCATCAGCGCCCAGCAGCAGCCGACGCAGAAGACGCCGTGCTCGAACCCGATCCGCAACGCCTCGCCGCGCGGCGCGAGCCCGTGCCAGCGTTGATTGATGAATGCAAACGGCGTGCGGCACCGCTCCAGACAACGGTACTTGAGCGCGCTGAACTGGAACGCTCCGGCGCCGGCCAGCACGATCGCCCCGACGACCCAGCCACGACCGACGAGCCAGCCGACGTGCGCCGCGCCGGCGTGAAGGACGCTGTCGACTCCGTGCGCCAGCAGGCCGAAGCCCAGCCAGGCGATCGCGTAGCCGGCGACGACGCGCCCCACCAGCGCGCCGGCGTCAGGCCGCGCGGACACGACCCGCCCGAAGATGCCGAGCAGCGGCAAGGTCGTCGGCAGCATCATCGCCGTGATCATCAGCAGCCAGGCGAACGCGTAGACCAGCGCCGGGACGATCAGCGCGCCTTGCGGGATGCTGCGGCAAAGCGCGCCGAACGGACCGTCGCCGGCCCAGCCGCCATGCTCGAGGTAGCGCGCGTACGGGCTTACGCTCCATGCAGCGAGCGCGAGCCACGCGACCAGCGACAGCGCGCCCACCAGCACGAGGCGGAGCGTCTGCGGATCGAGGACGCGCACAGAGCTCGCCGTGGGCGGCGCGCGCAGATCGGACACGGCAAGAGCCCGGGCTACCTCTTCAGCTGCCTTCAGGCATCGAACACGAAGGTGCTTTGCAGCGCGTTGTGGCCGCTCAGGTTGAGGTTGATGCCCAGCTTGTCGACCTTGGAGGTATACCGCGAGGCTTTTCCTACGAACACCGGTGCGCCGGGAACGGTCGAGAAGACCGTATCCGCCAGGGTCGTCGTCGCGCCGCTCGCGCTCTTATACGGCTCGAGCTCGGCATAACCTGCGTTGCCCACCTTGATCGTCCCCTTGCCACCTTGGACGTCCCATTGGATCGGCACCTTTTCGACCGAGACCACTTCGCCGACCAGCTTGGCGAGTTCCGCGACCGGCCCGCCCAGCTTGCCGGTATAGACCCCGAGGATTGCCTCCTCCTGCTTGGCGCTGACCTTGTCGTCGAGATAGACGGCGGCGCGCCAATTCCCCTGCAGGATGTTGCCGGGGATGTGCGCGATCATCGCGATCGTATGGCCGGCGACGTCGACGCCGTTGATCGTCCCCTTGTCGAAATGCCAGGAAACGATGGTATCGCAGGTGCCGAAGTCGGGGTCCTCGCCGATCCAGCACGGGCACAGCACGCGACAGTTGCAGACCTCGAGCAGTCTTCCTTCCAGATGATAGGCCATGGATTTCCCCTCGTTTGAATTCGCACGGAACGCGGGCGCGATTTCCGCGCCACAGCCAGTCGATGCTACGCCGAGCGCGAGACCGATTCCAGCCGAATATTCGACAAGGGCCTGTTCACGCCCTATTCAGCGCCGGCCGCCGGCCAGCCGCACCGACGCCGGATCGAGCCGCAGGCGCGCCATCGCCCAGACGCCGACCGCCGGGCCGATCGCCAGCGGCACGAACGCGTGTCGCCAGCCCAGGGTGTCGACGAAATACGGCAGCAGGTGGATGGTCACGAGGGTCAACGTGAAGCCGAGCGCGGTCTGCAAGGTGAGCATCGTGCCCACGCGCGCCGGATCGGCGAGTTCCGCGATCGAGGCCGAAAACTGCGCCGAGTCGGCGACGATGCTGATGCCCCAGACCAGGCAGACGGCGACCAGCAGCCAGGGCGCGCCGCCGTACAGGAGTCCGACGCTCGCTGCGCAGCTGCCGCTGACGGCCATCGCGATGATGGTCACGGTCGTGCGGCCGACCCGGTCGGCGACGAGTCCCGCGGCGACGCAGCCGATCGCGCCCGCGCCGATGACCGCGAAGGCGGCGAGCCTCGCGGCAACCGGCGCCGACGCCGCCGGCAGCGAGACGGCGAAGCTCGCATTGAGGAATACGCCGATCCACGCCCACATCGCGTACAGCTCCCACATGTGCCCGAGATAGCCCAGGTTGGCGAGCCGCAACGGCACGTCGCGCCATGCCAGCAGCATCGCAGCCGGTTCGAAGCGCGGCGCCGGCTTGCGGTTCGGGCCGAGTCCGGCGAGCCCGATGCCGAGTGCGGCGGCCAGCGCGCTCGCCGACGACAGCGCCACCGTCGGACGCCAGTCGACGCCGCCGAAGGCGTTGAACAGATGCGGCGACGCCGAGCCCAAGGTCAGCGCGCCGACCAGGATGCCGACCATCAGTCCCATGTCGTCCTTCGCCCAGGTCGTCGCGAGCTTCATGCCGACCGGGTAGACACCCGCCATGCCGATGCCGGTGATCAGTCGCAGCAGCGGCGCCGCGACCGATGCCGGGTCGACCAGCAGCAGGCCGGCGTTGGACACTGCGGCGACTGCGGCCGACGCGGCGAACAGCCACCGTGGATCGACGCGGTCGGGAAGGCCGAGAAAGGCGCTCCCCAGGCAACCAATGACAAAGCCCGCCTGGACGCCGCTGGTCAGCGCCGCCTGCGCGAAATTCGACAGATGGAACTCGGCGGCGAGCGCCGGCGTGACCGCGGAGGCCGAAAACCACACGGCCATCGCCGCAACCTGGCAGACGGCGATGACGGCAATCGAGGCCCGCTTGGAGGTCGCAAACGCCATCGGGTTAGATCTTGGGCAGCGTCACGCCCTTCTGGCCCTGGTATTTGCCGCCGCGGTCCTTGTATGACGTCTCGCAGACCTCGTCAGACTCGAAAAAAATCACCTGCGCGACGCCTTCGTTGGCGTAGATCTTCGCGGGCAGCGGCGTCGTGTTCGAGAATTCCAGCGTGACGTAGCCCTCCCATTCCGGCTCGAGCGGCGTCACGTTGACGATGATGCCGCAGCGCGCGTACGTCGATTTGCCGAGGCAAATCGTCAATACGTTGCGTGGGATGCGGAAGTACTCGACCGTCCGAGCTAGCGCGAATGAGTTCGGCGGAATGATGCAGGACTCGCCGTTGAAGTCGACGAACGACTTGTCGTCGAAGTTCTTCGGGTCGACGATCGTCGAATTGAGATTGGTGAACAGCTTGAATTCGTTCGAGCAGCGGATGTCGTAGCCGTAGCTGGACGTGCCGTACGACACGATCTTCTTCCCCTGGATCTCGCGCACCTGGCCGGCCTCGAACGGCTCGATCATCTTGTGCTCGGCCGCCATGCGGCGGATCCAGCGGTCGGACTTGATCATCGCGAGGCTGCCGCAGCAATCAGGTGTTCTGCACGACGATGTTCGGAAACTTCGCCGAAAAATCCTCGGCCTTCTGCGCGACGAACACCGCGGTCTTGCGCGCGATGTCCTTGTAGATCGTCGCGATCGCTCCGTCGGGGTCGGCGACGACCGTCGGCCGGCCCGAATCGGCCTGCTCGCGGATATGGATGTCGAGCGGCAACTGGCCGAGGAACGGCACGTTGTAGTCGTCGCACATTCTCTTCGCGCCCCCTTCGCCGAAGATCGCCTCGGCGTGGCCGCAGTTCGAGCAGATGTGGGTCGACATGTTCTCGACGATGCCGACGATTGGGACGCCGACCTTGTCGAACATCTTGAGGCCTTTGCGCGCATCGATCAGGGCGATGTCCTGCGGCGTCGTGACGATCACCGCGCCGGTCACCGGCACCTTCTGCGACAAAGTCAGCTGGATGTCGCCCGTGCCCGGCGGCAGGTCGACGATCAGATAGTCGAGGTCGCGCCAGTTGGTATCCTTCAGCAACTGCTCGAGCGCCTGCGTCACCATCGGCCCGCGCCAGACCATCGGCGTATCGGTATCGATCAGAAAGCCGATCGACATCGCCTGGACGCCGTGCGCCTCGAGCGGCTCCAGCGTCTTGCCGTCCTTCGATTCCGGCCTGCCGGCGATGCCAAGCATCATCGGCTGCGACGGCCCGTAGATGTCGGCGTCGAGCACGCCGACGCTGGCACCTTCGGCCGACAGCGCAAGTGCCAGGTTGACCGCCGTCGTCGACTTACCGACGCCGCCTTTGCCGCTCGCGACGGCGATGATGTTCTTGACGCCGGGAACGAGCTTGACGCCACGTTGCACCGCGTGCGAGCCGATGCGATGGCTGATCGTCACCGCGACCTTGCCGATGCCGGGGAGCGCGGCGAGATGGCGCTGGATCAGCCGGCGCAATGTCTCGTGCTGGCTCTTCGCCGGATAGCCGAGCACGACTTCGACAGCCACGTTGCCGCCATCGACCTGCACCTTGCGGATCGCCTTGTCGGAAACGAAGTCGCGGCCGGTATTGGGATCGATCAACGAACGCAGGCTTGCTTGTACGTCTGCCTCGGAAATGGCCATCGGATGTCGATCGCGTGAAGCGGTTAAACAACGAGTTTAGCGAAAAACGCCTGCGGTCGGTACTCGGCGCTTCAGGCCATTTGCTAGAATGCGCAAATCCCCTGCCGCATCAAAGGTCTTCGCCGCATGCCGCGCCGCACGCTGTTCGTCACGACCGCGCTGCCATACGCCAATGGCCCGTTTCACATCGGGCACATCATGGAGTACATCCAGGCCGACATCTGGGTGCGATTCCAGCGCATGCAGGGCCACGATGTGCATTTCGTCTGCGCCGACGATGCGCACGGCGCGCCCATCATGCTGGCCGCCGAAGCCGAGGGTGTCACACCGCAGCAGATGGTCGCCCGCATCGCCGCGACCAGGCCGAAGATTCTCGGCATCGGCGAGTTCGCCGGCAAGGGCTTTCACCTGAGCTTCGACCACTGGCACAGCACCGATTCGCCGGAAAACGTCGAGTTGTCGCAGGACATCTACCGCCGGCTGAAAGGCCGCGGTTTGATCTACTCGAAAGCGGTCGAGCAGTTTTTCGACCCGGTCAAGGCGATGTTCCTGCCCGACCGCTACATCAAAGGCGAATGCCCGGTCTGCGACGCCAAGGATCAATACGGCGACTCGTGCGAGGTCTGCGGCTCGGTGTATGCGCCGACCGATCTGAAGAACCCGTATTCGACGCTTACCGGTGCGACGCCGGTGCTGAAGTCGTCGGAGCACTTTTTTTTCCGGCTGTCGGACCCGCAGTGCGTCGCCTTCCTGCGCCAATGGACGCAAGCGCCGGGCAGGCTGCAGCCCGAGGTCGCGAACAAGGCGCTCGAGTGGCTGGCTGAAAAGCCAGGCGGCGACGGCAAGGGACTGGCCGACTGGGACATTTCGCGCGACGCGCCTTACTTCGGCATTCCGATCCCCGACGCTCCGGGCAAGTATTTCTACGTCTGGCTCGATGCGCCGATCGGCTATCTGGCTAGCCTCAAGGCGGACCTTGCGAGCAAGGGCATCGCTCTGGCCGATTTCCTGAGCGGCGAAGGCGTCGAGCAATATCATTTCATCGGCAAGGACATCGTGTATTTCCACACGCTGTTCTGGCCGGCGATGCTCAAGTTCGCCGGCGTGCCGTACAAGGTTCCGGACAATATCTTCGTCCACGGTTTCATCACGTTCACCGGCGAGAAGATGTCCAAATCGCGGGGCACCGGCATCAGCCCCGAGCTTTATCTCGACCTGGGACTCAATCCGGAATGGCTGCGCTATTACATCGCCGCCAAGCTCAACGCCAAAGTCGAGGACCTGGATTTCAATCCCGACGATTTTATCGCGCGGGTTAACAGCGACCTGATCGGCAAGTACGTCAATATCGCCAGCCGCGCCGCGCGCTTTATCGCGCAGACCGGCAACAAGCTCGCCGCGACGACCGGATTCGACGCACGTCACGGCATGGCGTTGCGCGCGCTGACCGACAGCATCGCCGAGCTCTATGCCAACCGCGAATTCGGCAAGGCCCTGCGCGAAGTGATGGAGCTCGCCGACCGCACCAACGAATATTTCGATCGCAACAAGCCCTGGGAAGCGGCAAAACGGCCCGACGGGGCGGAGCGCGTGCAGCAAATCTGCTCGGAATGTATCGATGACTTCCGGATTCTGACGACCTTGCTCAAGCCGGTGCTGCCCGCGGTCGCGGCCAGCGCCGAGCTGTTTCTGCAGATTCCGTCGCAGGCGTGGAGCGATCTGGGTACCGCCCTGCCGGCAGGACACGCGATCGGCGACTACAAGCACCTGCTGAACCGCATCGATCCCAAGCTGGTCGATGCGCTGCTCGAAGGACCCAAAGCGGCGGCCGGCGCAGTCTCCGCACCGGCCGCCGAACCTTCGGCGGCAACGATGCCGGTCGCGCCGCCGATCAGCATCGATGAGTTCGCCAAGATCGATCTTCGCGTCGCACGCATCGTCAATGCCGAGCAGGTCAATGGCGCCGACAAGCTCCTGAAGCTCACGCTCGACGTCGGCGAAGCACGCCACCGGACGGTGTTCGCCGGCATCAAGAGCGCCTACCAGCCGCAGGACCTGATCGGGCGCCTGACGCCGATGGTCGCCAATCTCGCGCCGCGCAAGATGAAGTTCGGCGTGTCCGAGGGCATGGTGCTCGCCGCATCCGGCGAGGGGCCGGGGATCTTCCTACTCGCGCCGGACTCGGGTGCCGAGCCCGGCATGCGCGTCAAGTAGACACGATGGCTCGAGGCAGCTTCCGTCGGACGCAACACATCGGAGCGTTCCGGCGATGATCGGCGCGCTGCCGCTGATCGTTTATGCCATCGTCGCGTGGCTTGCGATCGGCGTGCTGGCGCTGGTTCCGACCGGCGGTGGCTTCTTCGGCCGTTCGCTTTTTGCCGCCGGTGCGCTGGTCGGTCTCGCGATCGCGGTTATGGCGCTGACGGGCATCGGCGACGTTCCGCAGGCGATGGTGCTGCCGCTGGGTCTGCCCGATCTGCCGTTTCACCTGCGGCTCGACGCGCTGTCGGCATTTTTCCTGGTGCTGCTCGGCGCCGCGACGGCGGGCATCTCGGTGTACTCGGCCGGTTACTTCCACGCCAGCGAAAACGAATCGCCGCGCCTTTTATGCCTGCAATATCACGTCTTTCTTGCGGCGATGGCGCTGGTGCTCATCGCCGACGACGCCTACATGTTCATGGTGGCGTGGGAGACGATGGCGCTGTCCTCGTTCTTCCTGGTGACGACCGACCACGTCGTCCCCGAGATACGCCGGGCCGGATTCCTTTACCTGCTGATCGCGCACGTCGGCGCGATGGCCATCCTGCTCTGCTTCGGCGTGATGCAGGGCGGCAGCGGCGATTACACGTTCGGCTCGATGCGCTCGATGGTGCTGCCCGGCGCATGGCCCTCGATCGCGTTCCTGCTGGCGCTCGCCGGATTCGGTGCCAAGGCCGGGCTCTTGCCGCTGCACATCTGGCTGCCGGAAGCGCATCCGGCGGCGCCCTCACCGGTATCGGCGCTGCTCTCCGCGGTGATGCTGAAGACGGCGATCTACGGCCTGTTGCGGGTGACGTTCGACCTGCTCAATGCGCAGCTGTGGTGGTGGGGCGTCACCGCGCTGGTGCTGGGCTTGCTGACTGCGCTTTTCGGCGTCATCTACGCGACGGTGCAGGTCGACATGAAGCGCCTGCTCGCCTATTCGTCGATCGAGAACATCGGCATCATCGTCGCCGGCATCGGGCTGACGATCCTGTTCAAGGCCAATGGCAAAATCCTTCTCGCGTCGATCACGCTGGTGGCGACGCTCTATCACGCGCTCAATCACGCATTCTTCAAGAGCCTCTTGTTCCTCGCCACCGGGTCGGTGCTGCATTCGACCCGCGAGCGGAGCCTCGGCAAGCTCGGCGGACTGATCCATCGCATGCCCTGGGTCGCGTGGGCGGCGCTGATCGGTGCGCTGGCGATCGCGGGGCTGCCCCCGCTCAACGGCTTCGTTTCCGAATGGCTGCTGCTGCAGGCATTCCTCTTTACGCCGACGCTGCCGCAATCGTTCATCAACATGCTGGTGCCGCTCGCGGCCGCGGCGCTGGTGCTGGTCGCGGCGCTGGGCGCTTATGTGATGGTCAAGTTCTACGGCGTCGTCTTTCTCGGGCGCCCGCGGGAGGCGCAGCTGGCATATGCGCACGACGCCGGTCATTTCGAGCGCGTCGCACTGGCCTGGTTCGCGATCGGCTGCGTGATGCTGGGCCTGTTTCCAGGTACCGTCATCGCCGTCATCGACAACGTCAACACGGCGCTGATCGGCGCGACCGTGGGCCACGCCGGGGACAGGTGGTGGATGCTCGCCCCGATCAGCCCGGAGCGGTCGAGCTACAGCCCACTGATCGTGCTGGTGGTGATCGTCGCCGTTGTCGCGTTGACGATCCAGATCGTGCACCGCACCTACCACGGGCGCGTGCGCAGCGGTCCGCCCTGGGATTGCGGATTTCCGATGCAGACGCCGCGCATGCAGGATACGGCGGAAGGGTTCGGACAGCCGATCCGGCAGGTATTCGAAGCCTTCTTCCGCATCGAGCGCGTGCTGCCGTCGCCCTTCGATGCGAAGCCGCAGTATCGCGTGACCCTGAGCGACCATCTTTGGCAATGGCTGTACCTGCCGGTCGTGCACGGGGTCGAGTTCATGGCGCGCTTCGCCGGAAGGATCCAGCAAGGCAGGATTTCGATCTACCTGATCTACAGCTTCGTCACACTGCTCGCACTGCTGATGTTCATCCGATGAGCGCCGCCGGCTTCCTGTCGCAACTGCTTCAGCTCGCGATCGCGCTCACGCTCGCGCCGATCCTGGTCGGATGGGTCAATCAGTGCCGGGCGTGGCTTTCCAACCGCAGCGCGCCGCCCCTGCTGCAACCGTACCGGATGATCCGAAAGCTGTTTCACAAGGACGCTGTGGTCGCGGAGCATGCGTCGTGGCTGTTCCGGATGACGCCATATATTGTCTTCGCCGCGATGGCACTCGCGGCGGCAATCGTGCCGTCGCTCGCGACCGACCTGCCGTTCGCTCGCGCCGCCGACGCGATCGCGCTGGTCGGCCTGTTCGCGCTGGCGCGCGTGTTCGGAGCGCTGGCCGCGATGGATATCGGCACCGCGTTCGGCTCGATGGGCGCGCGCCGCGAGATGTTCGTCGGCTTTCTCGCCGAGCCCGCGCTGCTGATGGTGCTGTTCACCGCATCGCTGATCTCGGGCTCGACCTCGCTGCCGACGATCGTCGATACCTTGGCGCACCGTGAATTCGCGATCTATCCGAGCCTCGCCTTCGCCGGCGTCGCGTTCACGATGGTGTCGCTGGCCGAAAACGCGCGCATCCCGATCGACAATCCGGCCACCCACCTCGAGCTGACGATGATTCACGAGGCGATGCTGCTCGAGTATTCGGCGCGCCACCTGGCACTGATCGAGTGGGCGTCCGCGCTGAAGCTGTTCAATTATTCGTGCATCGGGCTGGCGCTGTTCCTGCCGTTCGGAATCGCCGAAGGCAGCGCCGACTGGCTGGCCATCCTCGGCGCTACGCCGGTGCTGATCGTCAAGCTCGCCGTCGGCGGCTTCGCTCTGGCGTTGATCGAGACGCTGTCGGCGAAGCTGCGTATCTTTCGCGCGCCCGAGTTTCTGGGCACCGCCTTCCTGCTTGCGGTGCTCGCGATGCTGGTCAACCTGATGCTGGGCAGCTGACGACGAGCCCGATGCCGATGACGCAGATCCCGATCTGGGCGCAGCTGATCAACCTGCTCGCCGCGGTACTGCTGCTGCTGGCGTTCGCGATGCTTGCGCAACGCCGGGTGCTGACGCTGATCAACCTGTTCGCCGCGCAGGGATTCGCGCTCGCCTCGTCGACCGCGATCGTCGCGTTCGCCACCCATCAGCCGCATCTGTACTGGTCGGTCGGGCTCACGCTTGTGCTCAAGGTGATGCTGCTGCCCTGGCTGCTGCACCGGCTGATTCTAAAGCTCGACGTCAAGTGGGACGTCGAAGGCCTGATCAACATTCCGACGACGATGCTGCTCGGCATCGTGCTGGTCGTGTTCGCGTTCAACCTGGCGCTGCCGATCTCGCAGCTCGCCAACACGGTGACCCGGGCAACGCTGGGGATCGCGATGGCCAGCGTCATGCTCGCCTTCCTGATGATGATCACCCGCCGCAAGGCGATCCCGCAGGTGATCGGCTTCCTGGCGATGGAAAACGGGCTGTTCTTCGCGGCGACCAGCGCGACTTACGGCATGCCCATGGTGGTCGAGCTCGGCATCGCGCTGGATGTGCTGGTCGCTATGCTGATCCTCGGCGTGTTCTTCTTCCAGATCCGCGAGCAGTTCGACAGCCTCGACCTGCAGCATCTGGAAAAACTGAAGGAATAATGGAAATTCTCGTCATCCTCGGCGCGCCTCTCGCCGGCGCCGTGCTGCTCGCCTCGATCGGCGAGCGTGAGCACGCTCCGGAAATCAACGTCGGCGTATGCCTGGTCACGTTCGTCGCGGCCGTGGCGCTGACCGTCCGTGTGATCGGCGAGGGTCCGCTGCTCGTAGCCGACAAGCTTTTTTTCGTCGATTCGTTCAATGTATTCCTGATCGCGCTCACCGCGTTCGTCGGCCTGACGACGTCGATCTTTTCGCGGCCGTACATGAGGATCGAGCAGGAGCTCGGGCACCTGACGCCGGCGCGGCTCAGGCTCTACCACAGCATGTACCAGCTCTTCAATTTCACGATGCTGCTGGCGCTGTCGACCAACAACATGGGCTTGCTGTGGGTCGCGATGGAGGCCGCGACATTGACGACGGTGCTGCTGATCTCGCTCTACCGCACGCCGGCGAGCCTCGAGGCGGCCTGGAAGTATTTCATCCTGTGCGGCGTCGGCATCGCGCAGGCGCTGTTTGGAACGATCCTGCTCTATTTCGCTGCGGAAAAACTGCTCGGCGCCGGCGGGAATGCGCTGCTGTGGACCGAGCTCAACAACGTCAAGGGCGATCTCGAGCCGACGGTGCTCTCGCTCGCCTTCGTCTTCCTGCTGGTCGGCTACGGCACCAAGGTCGGCCTGGTGCCGCTGCACAACTGGCTTCCCGATGCGCACGCCGAAGGTCCGACGCCGGTATCGGCGGTGCTCTCCGGCCTGCTGCTCAACGTGGCGTTGTACGCGGTCGTCCGCTGCAAGGTGCTGGTCGAAGGCTCGGTGCACACCTCGTTCGCACGGAGCTTGATGATGGGCTTCGGACTCCTGTCGCTGGTCGTAGCATCGCTGCTGCTGCTGCGGCAGAAGGACATCAAGCGGCTGTTCGCCTATTCGTCGATCGAGCACATGGGCATCATCACTTTCGCCTTCGGCATGGGCGGCCCGATCGCGAGCTTCGCGGGCCTGCTGCACATGACCGTGCACTCGCTGACCAAGTCGGCGATCTTTTTCACCGTCGGACACGCGACGCAAAAGGCGGGCACGCAATTGATGGACGGCATTCGCGGCCTGGTGACGATCAGCCCGCTGATCGGCTGGGGGCTCGCGCTGGGCACGCTCGCGATCCTCGGCATGCCGCCGTTCGGCGTCTTCGCCAGCGAATTCCTGGTCCTGACGACCGCGATTCACGAGCAGCCGTGGGCGACGCCGCTGCTGCTGGGTGGCCTGGCAATCTCGTTCGCCGCGATTTTTTCGCGCATCCAGCCGATGGTTTTCGGCGAGACGACGGTCAAGCGGCTGCCGCACCGGCCGGCGATGATCCCGGTGTTCGTCCACCTGGGGATCGTACTGATGCTGGGCCTCTGGATCCCGCCGTTTCTCGCCGACTGGTATCGCCAGGCGGCACGACTGATCGGTTGACCGCGCCTCTCCCCGATGAACGTCTCGCCGCTCGGACTCGCCGCCTCCTCCCTGCCCTGCACGATGCCGGCGCAGCGCTGCCGGGTCAGCTCCGGCCAGCTGCTAAGCGCCTGTCGGCTGGCGTGGGAGCGCGGTGGCGCGCTCGTCGCCCTATGGGCGAGCGACGAGCGCGATCTCGGCCGCGGCTTCGCCGTTCGCGTTTTGTTGCGCGACGGCGACGGCCTGACCTTGCTCGAGCACACGCTGCCGGACGAAGGCGCGCGCTATCCGGACCTGTCGCCGATTTTTCCAGCGGCCAACCGCATGCAGCGCTCGGCGTTCGACCTGGTCGGCGCGGTGTGCGACGCCGAAGACCAGCGCCCGTGGACCTGGCAGGCGGCGTGGCCGATCGACCGCTTTCCGCTGCGGCGCGATTTCGAAGTCTCGCCGGCCTGGGCTCCGGGCCAGGAGGACTACCCGTTCGTGCGCGTCGCGGGCGACGGCGTGCACGAAATCGCGGTCGGGCCCGTTCACGCGGGGACGATCGAGCCGGGACATTTCCGCTTCCAGGTCGTCGGCGAAAAGGTGCTGCGTCTGGAGGAGCGGCTGGGCTACGCGCACAAGGGCATCGAAAAACGCTTCGAATCGCTTTCGCTGGTCGATGGCTATCGGCTCGCCGGCCGGATTTCCGGCGACAGCACCGTCGCCTACGCCTGCGCCTATGCCCAGGCGGTCGAATCGATCGCGGCCTGCGCCGCGCCGCCGCGCGCGGCGTGGCTGCGCGCGCTTTGCCTGGAGCGGGAGCGCATTGCAAGCCATCTGGGGGATCTCGGCTACGTTGGCAACGACGGCGGATTTGCGTTCGGCCTTTCGCAGTTCTCGCGGCTGAGAGAGGACGTGCTGCGCCTGAACGACCGCGCCTTCGGCCATCGGCTGCTGATGGACGTCGTCGTGCCGGGCGGTATCGCACGCGACCTTTGCGCCGAAGACGCCGCGCTGATGCGCGAGCAATGCGCGTCGCTCGAACGCGAGATCGCGGTGCTGCGCGATATCTACGACGAGCACGCCGGCCTGCAGGACCGGTTTCGCGGCTGTGGACAGGTCACGCGCGAGCTCGCGATGAAGCTGGGCCTGACCGGGCTCGCTGCCCGTGCCAGCGGGCTGCCCGACGATCTGCGCTGCGATTTCGCCCGCACGCCCTACGATGCGCTGGGCGTGCGGCGGGTGACTCACACCGATGGCGACGTCGCCGCGCGGGTCTCGGTACGCTTCGACGAAACCTTCGAATCGCTGCGCCTCGTCCGCGCGATGCTCGCGGCCATGCCGGACGGCGACATCGCGACAGAACTGCCCCAGACGCCGGCCTCGCGGCTGGCGATCGGCTGTGCCGAGGGCTGGCGCGGCCCGATCTTTATCGCGCTGGAAAGCGGTCACGACGGCTCGATCCGCCGCTGCCATCCGCACGACCCGTCGTGGCAGAACTGGCCGGTGATCGAGCACGCGGTGATCGGCAACATCGTTCCCGACTTTCCGCTGATCAACAAATCATTCAATCTTTCCTACAGCGGTCACGATCTCTAGCCATGCTGCATATCCTCCACCAGATTGCGAAGACGGGGATCAAGAGCGAGACAGCGCCCACGGCTGACGAGGACATGGTCGTCGTCGCTCGCCTGCAAAAAACGATCCTGCGCACGCTGGGCCGCGCGCTGACGATCCGGCACATCGATGCCGGCTCGTGCAACGGCTGCGAGCTCGAGATCCAGGCGCTCACCAATCCGTACTACAACCTCGAGGGCATCGGCATACGCTTCGTGGCGAGTCCGCGCCACGCCGACATGCTTCTGGTCACCGGTCCGGTGTCGAAGCATATGGCGATCGCGCTCCAGCGCACCTATGACGCGACCCCCGAGCCCAAGCTGGTCGTCGCCGTCGGCGATTGCGGCTGCACCGGCGGAATCTTCGGCCAGAGTTATGCGAGCCTGGGCGGCGTCGCCAGCGTGATCCCGGTCGACGTCGCGATCCCCGGCTGTCCGCCGGCTCCCCGCGCGCTGCTGCAGGGCATCCTGGCGGCGATCTCCGCTTACGCCCCGCCGGTCGCTCCCGCGGTCGACCGCGCGCCCGTCGAACCGACCCTCCGGCCATCGGACGGACCAGACGCCCCTTGAATTCGGCCGGCGGGCCGCCATTTATCGGTCGTGCGCGGCTTAAAGCTTTTTCCCCAGTGGCCGCGGAAAACAAATGGAGAGAAACAAATGACCAGTCTGATTCGCTATTTCGATCCGTTGGATCGCGCGTTCGGGTCGGTGTTGGCCAACGGCGATGCGGGCGCAGCCAGCCGCAGCATTGCGCTGGACGTCGTCGAGACGCCGGAAGCCTATATCGTCAAAGCCGAGCTACCCGGTATTCCGAAGGACAAGATCGAAGTGAACGTCGAAGACCGCAACGTCACCATCGGCGCTGCGTTCAGCCAGGAAATCGACGCCAACGGCAAGACCCTTTGGCAGGAGCGCAGCTTCGGCAAGCTCTCGCGTGCCATTCGGCTGCCCGAGCCGGTCGATGCCAACGGCGCACAGGCGACGCATGTCGACGGCGTGCTGCAACTGACCCTGCCGAAGGTGGCCAAGGTCAACAGCAAGCAGATCACGATTCAGTAACCGCGCGAGAGCCCGGCGAGGGGCCCCGCGCAGCGGGGATCGACGGGGAATTGCGAGTCGCGGCCGGCCGACCCGTGATGCATCGCCTCACGCGATGCGCCAAGGAGGCCGCTCGCGCGAGCCACCCGGCGAGGGGCCCCGCGTAGCGGGGATCGAAGGGGAATTGCGAGTCGCGACCGCGGCCGACGCGTGATGCACCGCCCCACGCGACGGACCAGGAGGCCGCGAGCGCAAGTTGTCTGAGGAGGCCGCAAGAAGCAAGAAGCGCGGCCCGACGTCGAGTCGGCGCCGCGCTTCTTGTCGTTCGCGGCGCGCTACCGCGTCGCCTGGATGTCGCGCCCGTTGAGCTCCTGCACGGGGCGCGCATTCATCGGATACGACCTGGAGAAACGCGCGATCTCGTCGGCCGAAATCGGCATCGGCGTCTTCAGCACGAACCAGGTCACGGCCTCGCTGCACGGCGGCGTCGTCAGCGAGCCGGCGAACGTGTAATAGCCTTTGTCGCGGGGCAGGAGATCGAGCGCGTTGACCTTCACCGCGTCGACGGCGTTCTCCTTGTCCTTGGTCTGCGGCAGGTTGGCCCACAGCGCCTTGATCAGTGCATTCTCCTTGCCTGCGTCGAGCAGCACGGCGACGACGGCGAACTTGCCGTCGCTCCCCTTGTGGACCAGATGCGCCTCCATGTCGTGCGCCTTCCCGCTGATCTTCTCCTCGCTCGGCTTGTGGAAGTGGAATTCGACCAGCTCATAGCGCTTGCCCGCGACCGAAATCGTGCTGCCCGGCGCGTAGTTGACCTGGATCGTGTGTCCGTTGTCGACGATCCGCAGCGGGGAAGGCCGGTAGTCGAACAATAGCGGCGGCAAGTCGCCTTTCCGCGCCTCGGCGTCCGGAATGTCGATCGGCGACTGCGTCTTGCCCAGCGCGCAGGCGGCGAAATCCTTCTCCAGCTTGGCCCATTTCGCCGGACCGTTGGCGCCCGCATAACTCCAGCGTGAGGTGTCCGCGGCCATGCCCGAGCCCGCGACGCCGACGATGCCGGCGACAGCGACGATTGCAAGCAGCCTCTTCCAGACTCGATCCATCGCTTCTCCTTCGCGACACCCGTGCGGGCATGTAAAACCTATACCTAACCGAGCAAATCCGCGGCGGCTTTTTTGCCGCGTCCGTTGCGTGCCGTCTCGCCGCGCGCGGCCTGGCGGCCGGCATGGCGGTCGAGCACCGGCTTCAAGTAGCTTCCAGTGTAGCTACCCGGCGTGTTGCCCACCTGCTCCGGCGCGCCCTCGGCAATGATGCGCCCGCCGCCGGCGCCGCCTTCCGGTCCGAGATCGATCACCCAGTCAGCGGTCTTGATGACGTCCAGGTTGTGCTCGATGACGACGACGGTGTTGCCATGGTCGCGCAACCGATGCAGCACCGTCAGCAGCATTTCGATGTCGTGAAAGTGCAGTCCGGTCGTGGGCTCGTCGAGTATGTACAAGGTACGGCCCGTATCGCGCTTCGACAGTTCCAGCGCCAGCTTGACGCGCTGCGCCTCGCCACCCGAAAGCGTGGTCGCCGACTGTCCCAGCGTGATATAGCCCAGGCCCACATCGAGCAAGGTCGAGAGCTTGCGCGCGACTACCGGCACCGGCTCGAAGAACGCGTGCGCCTGTTCGACGGTCATCGACAGCACGTCGTGGATGTTCCTGCCCTTGTACTGGATCTCGAGGGTCTCGCGGTTGTAGCGCTGGCCGTGACAGACGTCGCAGGAAACATAGACGTCGGGCAGAAAATGCATCTCGACCTTGATCAGCCCGTCGCCCTGGCAGGCTTCGCACCGACCGCCCTTGACGTTGAACGAAAAGCGCCCGGGCTGGTAGCCGCGCGCCTTCGATTCAGGCAGCCCGGCGAACCAGTCGCGGATCGGGGTGAAGCAGCCGGTATAGGTCGCCGGGTTGGAGCGCGGCGTCCTGCCGATCGGCGACTGGTCGATATCGACGATCTTGTCGANNTTGAGCCGCTTGGCGAGCGCCTTGTAGAGGGTCTCGACGATCAGGGTCGATTTGCCGCCGCCCGACACCCCGGTCACCGAGCAGAACGTGCCGAGCGGAAATTCGGCGGTGATGTCCTTCAGGTTGTTGCCGCGCGCGCCCACCAGCTTGAGGATCTGCCCGGGGTGCCCGGTGCGGCGTTGCGGCGGGATCGGGATCTGGCGCACCCCGGTTAGATACTGCCCGGTGATGCTGTCCGGGCAATTCATGACGTCGTCGGGGATGCCCTCGGCGACGAGGTGGCCGCCATGCACCCCGGCGCCCGGCCCCATGTCGACGAGCCAGTCGGCGGTGCGGATCGCCTCCTCGTCGTGCTCGACGACGATGACCGTGTTGCCGAGGTCGCGCAGGTGCTTCAGCGTCTCGAGGAGGCGCGCGTTGTCGCGCTGGTGCAGCCCGATCGACGGCTCGTCGAGGACGTAGAGGACGCCCGTGAGGCCCGAGCCGATCTGCGACGCGAGCCGGATGCGCTGGCTTTCGCCGCCCGACA
>PLYT01000023.1 GCA_003153475.1 Betaproteobacteria bacterium
TGGTTCACCGAAGGCTTCGATACCGCCGACCTCAAAGACGCCAAAGCCCTGCTCGATGAATTGAGCGAGTAGCGAGATGCTCTGTCCCAGTTGCAGTACCGAAAACTCCGGCGATGCCACGTTCTGCGAACAATGCGGTGCCAGATTGGAAGCCAAGTGCCCGAACTGCCAGGCACCCGTTAGTCAAGGTGCAAAGTTCTGCAAGAAGTGCGGAGCAGCCCTTGGGGACCGCGCACCTGTTTCAGCAGGCCCGGCAGTCTCGGAGATTCCCACCGCACCTGAAACCGCCGCAACTCAAACAATCGAGGGTGAGCGCAAGACCGTCACGGCGCTGTTCGCGGACATCAAGGGCTCGACCGAGTTGATGCGGGATCTCGATCCCGAAGAGGCTCGCGCCATCATCGATCCCGCGCTCAAGCTGATGATCGATGCGGTGCATCGCTATGACGGCTACGTCGTGCAATCGACCGGCGACGGCATCTTCGCGCTGTTCGGCGCTCCCGTCGCGCATGAGGACCATCCGCAGCGCGCGTTGCACGCCGCTATCGCGACGCGCGACGAACTGCGCCGCCGTGGCGATGACCTACAGAGGCAGGGCCGCGCGGGAGTAGAGGTGCGCATCGGGATCAACACCGGCGAAGTCGTGATGCGCACGGTCCAGACCGGAGGGCACACCGAGTATTCACCGGTGGGCCACGTGGTCAATCTAGCGTCGCGCATGCAGAGCGTAGCGCCGCCCGGCGGGGTCGTGATCAGTGAAGAGACGCGACATTTGGTCGAAGGCTATTTCGAGCTGCGCGGTTTGGGACCGACCGAAGTCAAAGGCGTCGGCGAGCCGCTCGACGTTTACGAGGTCGTGGGCGTCGGCGCGTTACACGGCCATTTCGATCTCGCCGCCCGGCGCGGGCTGACCAAGTTCGTCGGACGCGCGCACGAGCTTGAGCAGATGCAGCGCGCCCTTGAACTGGCGATGGTCGGACACGGGCAGATCGTGGCGGTGGTAGCGGAGGCGGGCACCGGCAAGTCGCGCCTGTTCTACGAGTTCAAGGCGACGCTGCCGCCCACGTGCAAATTGCTCGAAGCCTATTCGGTATCGCACGGCAAGGCCTCGGCGTGGCTGCCGGTGCTCGAATTGCTGCGCGACTATTTCGGCATTGGGAGCGTCGATGATGCGGCATCGCGCCGCGAGAAGGTGCGTGCCGCACTTGGTGAACTCGACACGGCGCTCGGCGACACGCTCCCTTACCTGTTCGCATTGCTCGGCATCGTCGAGGGTCCCGATCCGCTGGCTCAGATGGATGCGCAGATCAAGCGTCAACGGACGCTCGATGCGATCAAACGCATCGTTCTTACCGAAAGCCTGAAACAACCAGTAGTCGTGATTTTCGAAGACTTGCACTGGATCGACGCTCAGACGCAGGCTCTGCTCGATCTCATGGCCGATAGCGTCGCCAATTCCCGCGTGCTGCTGATCTTCAATTATCGTCCCGAGTATCGGCACGAGTGGACGAACAAGAGCTACTATTCGCAGCTCCGGCTGGACCCGCTGGGCGGCGCAGATGGCACCGCGATGTTAGAGGCGCTGCTCGGCCAGAGTGTCGAACTGAATCCGATCAAGCAGCTCATCGGGGAACGCACTGGCGGGAATCCATTCTTCATCGAAGAGATAGTGCAGGCGCTATTCGACGAGGGCGCGCTGCTACGCAATGGCGCTGTGAAGGTGACGCGGTCGCTTTCGCAATTGCGCCTGCCGCCGACGGTGCAGAGCATTCTCGCCTCGCGTATCGACCGGCTTTCGGCGGAACAGAAAGAGCTGTTGCAGACGCTCGCGGTAATGGGCAGGGAATCGTCGCTTGCCCTAATAAGGCGAGTCGCCTCACACGCGGATACCGAACTGGAGCGGATGCTCGCGGATTTGCAGGCAGGCGAATTCATATACGGGCAGTCGGCGGCGAACGACCTTGAGTATGTATTCAAACACGCGCTGACGCAGGAGGTCGCCTACAACTCATTGCTCATTGAGCGCCGCAAACAGATTCATGAGCAGGCCGGGCACGCGCTGGAGTCACTGTTCGCCGCTCAACTGGACGATCATCTAACTCAGCTGGCTCATCACTACAGTCACAGCGGCAACGCCGACAAGGCGATCGAATATCTTGGGCGCGCAGGCCAACAAGCACTCCAGAGGGCAGCTCATGCCGACGCGATCGGGAGCCTCAGCACAGCGATCAAGCTTCTGCAAAGCTTCCCGGACGGACCCGAGCGCATCCAGCGCGAATTGCCATTGCAGTTGGCGATCGGCCCGGCATTTATTGCCCTGAAAGGCTGGGGTGCGCCGGAGATGGGGCGGGCGTTCGCCCGGGCGCGCGAGCTTTGTGCACGTCTTGGCGACCCACCGGAGGTTTTTCCTGCGCTGAATGGAATTACCGCGACGCATATGGTTCGGGGCGAGATGCGCGCGGCAAAGGAGATGGCCGCGCAAGTGCTGGAATTGGCCGAGAAAACGCGTGATCCGCGCCAACTGCTGTGGGGGCACTCGCATATCGCATTGGTCGCGTTTCATCGCGGAGATCTACTCCTGGCAAGAGAGCGCGTCGAGGCCGCGATAGCCATTTATGATCGCGAGCGCGAACCGCCGCGCCGCGATACTGGGCTTGATATCGGCGTTGTCGATCTATCATACGGGGGATGGATACTATGGCATCTCGGCTATGCGGATCAGGCTCTCGAAATGAGCCACGAAGCCCGCAGATTGGCCGAAGCATTGTCACATCCTGATAGTATCGCCTTCGCTCAGGGGTACCAGTGCGATCTCCGTCTTGTTCGGGGCGAAATACAAGCGGTTCAAGAGATGGCAGGGCGCCAGATGGTGCTCTGCGCCGAGTACGGGTTGGCCACATTTTTGGCCGCCGCAAATCTCTATCTCGGCTGGGCAATGGCTGCGCAAGGACGCGGCGAGGAGGGGATTGCTCGAATCCAGGAATGTCTCGCCACGCAGCGCGCGGCGGGGTTTGAAATGCTGCGCCCGCACAGTCTTGCCACGCTCGCCGAGGCCTGCCTGGTGGCGAATCGCTTTGATGATGGTCTGAGCGCTTTGACGGAAGCTATGGCCACAGCGGAAGACCATGAGGAATATTGCCACCTGCCGGAGCTCTATCGGCTCAGAGGCAAGCTACTACTGAAGAAGGAAGACTCAAACGCTGGCGATGCACAACGATGCTTTGAGCAGGCGATGGAGATTGCGCGCAAGCAGAGCGCCAAGTCATTTGAATTGCGAGCAACCACGAGCCTCGCGCGGCTGCTCGCATNNGGTTCACCGAAGGCTTCGATACCGCAGATTTGAAGGACGCCAAGGCGCTGCTGGATGAGTTGAGCGGGTAGCTGGCCGTTGAGGGAAGCATGGACTGCGCGAAATGCGGAAGCGAAAATCGGGAAGGCCGCAAATATTGTGCAGGTTGCGGTGCGCCCCTTGCTACCGTCTGCCCGCAGTGCGGCGCCTTCAATCAGCCGGACGAAAGGTTCTGCGGTGAATGTGGCGCTCCACTGGTCGCGTCTGTTGTTGTTGTGTCAGACGAGGCGCCGGTTGGTACTCCGATCCCGGCGCCCGCTTCTGTGGCGAAGCTGGATATTACTGGGGAGCGGCGCCACCTGACGGTGCTGTTCTGCGACCTGGTTGGCTCAACCGCGATCGCCGCTCAGCTCGACCCCGAGGAATGGCGCGAGACGGTGGCGGGCTACCATCGCATAGCCACCGAAGCGATAACCCGCTTCGATGGGCACGTCGCGAAATATCTCGGCGACGGTGTTATGGCCTACTTCGGGTATCCGCAAGCGCATGACAACGATGCTGAGCGTGCGGCACGCGCGGGGCTCGCGATCCTGGACGCGATAACCACGCTTAATGAACAACCTGGGCACGCAAGGCTGTCCGCACGAATCGGCATCGATTCAGGCACGGTGGTGATTGGTCAAGGCGCCGGCAACGAGGCGGAGGTCTTCGGCGACGTGCCCAATATCGCGGCACGGATCCAGGCCGCCGCCGAACCCGGCACCGTTGCAATCAGCGATGCCACGCATCGGCTGGTCTCGGGGCTGTTCGTGGTCGAGGAACTTGGCGCACACGAACTCAAGGGCATCGAACGACCGCTCCAGCTCTACCGCGTAATTCGTCCAAGCGGGATGCGCGGACGGTTCGAAGCGGCGGCAGCGGCTGGTGGATTGACCCCATTCGTCGGGCGCGAGGACGAACTGCGCTCGCTGATGAGTCGTTGGGAGCGTGTGCTCGATGGTGAAGGTCAAGTAGCGCTGATCGTCGGCGAAGCCGGCATCGGCAAGTCGCGTCTGCTGCAGCGCTTCCACGAACAAATCGCGGGCACGCCGCACACCTGGGTCGAATCCGGCGCCGGAGCCTTTTTCCAGAACACGCCCTTCTACCCGGTCACCGAAATGCTGCGGCAATTCCTCGGTGACACGCGACCACAAGACCAACTCGCACAGCTTGAGTCCCGGCTTACGGCGTCAGGACTCAACGCCGCCGAAGCGGTGCCCCTGATCGCTCCGCTGATGAATCTGCCGTTGCCGCCTGACTATCCGCCGTCAACGCTGCCGCCCGATCAGCAACGTCGCCGACTGCTCGCGTCCTTGGTCGAGTGGGTGCTCGGGTCCGCGCACGCGCAGCCGCTGGTGGTCGCGACCGAAGATTTACATTGGGTCGACCCGTCGACGCTGGAGTTGATCGAGCTTTTGGTCGAGCAAGGTGCGACCGCGCGGCTGCTGCTCCTTTACACGGCGCGGCTTGAGTTTCGCGCCCCGTGGGCCATGCGCGCGCATCATACGCAAATCACACTCAACCGCTTGAGCGTGAGCAACGTGCGCTCGATGGTCGGGCAGGTAGCTGCGCAAAAGAGTTTATCAGACGAAACCATCGCGACAGTGGTCGAGCGCACCGGCGGCGTGCCGCTGTTC
>PLYT01000077.1 GCA_003153475.1 Betaproteobacteria bacterium
TGACCGTGACCGCGAGCATCGGGATCGCGGCCGGGGCGCGAAGCTCGGCTGAGGCGCTGATGCGCGACGCGGACATCGCGATGCACCGCGCCAAGCGCGACGGCAAGAACCGCCACGTCATGTTCGACACAGACATGCAGGACACGATCCAGGAGTGCATGGAGCTCGAGATCGACGTGCGCGCGGCCCTGGACAGGGACGAGCTCTTCCTGCTCTACCAGCCGACGTTCGACCTGCACGACATCAAGCCCGTTGGGGTGGAGGCGCTGCTGCGCTGGAATCACCCGGAATACGGCATGGTCGCGCCCACGCAGTTCATCCCGATCGCGGAAGAAACCGGCCTCATCGGCGTGATCGGCGAATGGGCGTTGCGCACGGCATGCACGCAAATGAATGCCTGGTACGTGCGTGGACTGCCGCGGATTCCGCTTTCGCTCAATCTCTCCAGCAGGCAGTTTCGCCAGGAGAATGTGGCGAGCACGATCAGGAAAGTGCTCGAGGACACCGGCTTCGCCGCGCAACTGCTCGAGATCGAGTTGACCGAATCCATGTTGATGGGCGATCTCGCGAGCAGCAAGGCAACGCTTGCCGAGCTCAAAGCGCTCGGGGTGGCGATTGCGCTCGACGACTTCGGGACCGGCTACTCGTCGCTAAGCTACCTGAAGGGGTTTCAGCTGGACACGCTGAAAATAGATCGAACGTTCATCGCGGACCTGATGACCAGCGAGGCGAATGCCTCGATCGTGCGAGCAACGATCGGCCTCGCCAAAGGCTTGCAGCTGAAGACCGTCGCGGAAGGCGTCGAAACGAGGGCTCAGGCGGATTTTCTGGTCAAGTACGGCTGCGACGTGCTGCAAGGCTTCCTGTTTGCGCGTCCGATGGAGGCCGCCGCCTTCATGTCGTTTGCGCAGGCTGCGCATACGTATCTGTTGTCGCGGGCGGTCAGCGACGACAGCGAAAAGGCCATGTAACGCGAGGCGGGAGTCAGGCCCGGTGCATCTCGAGAGCAGCGGCGACGATCTGGCGCTGTTCCGCGGCGTGCACGGCGCCGCTGCCTGTCGCCGTCGACGGCGAAGCCGCGCGGCCCGCGTAATCCAGCAATACCCCGGGCGGCAACGCGCTCTCGAGATGATCGCGAACGAGATGCCAGGCACCGTGATTTCTTGCCTCTTCCTGCGTCCAGACCACGTGCTTTAGCCGCGGATACCGCCGAAGCTCGGCAGCTAGCCTGTCTGCGGGAAACGGATGGAGCTGTTCGGCCCGCAGTATCGGCAGGTCCCGAAGCCCCGCCCGTTCGCGCTCGTCCGCCAGATCGTAGTACAGTTTTCCGCTGGTAACGATCACGCGGGAAACCTGGTCGCGATCGCAGGCGCGATCCTCGGCCAGCAGCGGATGAAACGCCTCCTCTGCCAGCAGTCGCAGCGGCGAGTATGACCGCTGCACGCCGTACAGCCACGGCTTGGGTGTCATGACAACCAGCGGCTGACGGCGCTCGGCGAGCGCCTGGCGACGCAGCAGATGAAACATCTGCGCGGCCGTCGATGGCATCGCGACGTGCATGTTGCCCGATGAGCATAGCTGCAGGAACCGGCCCAGAAACGCACACGAGTGTTCCGGGCCCCAGCCGTCGTGCCCGTGCGGTAGCAGGAGCACCAGCCCGCTCTCGTAGCCCCATTTGGATTCGCCGGATGCGATGTACTGATCGATGATTACCTGGGCGTTGTTCACGAAATCGCCGAACTGTGCTTCCCAGACGACCAGATCACGACCGCACTTGAGGCTGTAGCCGTATTCGAAGCCGACGACGGCCTCTTCCGACAGCGGCGATTCGAAAATCGAGAACGTGCCCTGGGCTTCAGCCACGTGACGGAGCGGCACGTGCAGGTCCCGCCAGTCGGTATCGGAATCCTGGTCGTGCCAGACGTGCTGCCGATGGACAAACGTGCCGCGTCCCACGTCGAGGCCCGACAGGCGAACGTTGAATCCGTTCGCCAGGAGCGAGCCGTAGGCAAGGTTCTCGGCGAGCCGCCAGTCGACCGGACGATCGCCGCTGCTTGCGACCAGCCGCCAATCGTCGAGCATCTTGCTCAAGTCGGCATGCAGCACAAAACCTTGCGGCGCCGTTGCCAGCCGTTCGATCATTGCCCGCAGCTGGCCGAGCGGAATGGTCGTTCGGACCGGCTTGCCTTGCGGCGGTTGCTGCCGGGGGCTTACCGCCGCCGCGTCGGCGCTGTCGGGCGCCTGCGCTTTCATCGAGGCCAGCGCTGCGGCGCCGCGGCTTTCGGCCAGCTTCTCATCGGGGATGCCGCGGCGCGAAAGCTGCTCGCTGTAGAGGCTGACGACGCTGCGATGGCGCCGGATGCGGCGCTGCATCGCCGGCTGCGTAATCGTCGGATCATCGCGCACGAAGTGCCCGTGGCGCCGGTAACCGACATGATCGACGACGATGTCCGCGCCGAACGCCGCACGGAACCCGGTAGCCAGGTGCGCCGCGAAGACGACTGCTTCGGGATCGTCGGCGTTGACGTGAACGATCGGCGCGTCGACGGCTCTGGCGACGTCCGCGCACGACAGTGTCGACCGGGAGTCGCGCGGATGCGAGACCGTCGAGCCGATCTGGTTGTTAAGGATCAGATGCAGCGTGCCGCCGACGCCATAACCGCGCGTCTGCGAGAGGTTGAGCGTCTCGGTAACGATGCCCTGCGCCGAAAACGACGCATCGCCGTGGATCAGGATCGGCATCACCTTCCGGGCGGAAGCGTCGGCTTGCCGGTCCTGCAGCGCGCGCGCCATGCCGCAGACGACCGGCGACACGCTTTCAAGGTGCGACGGGTTATGCGCGAGCAGGATCCCGATCTCGCCGCCGGCGGTCTTGATGCGGGCGGAAAGACCGGCGTGATCCTTGAGATCCCAGGCAGCTAGGCTGACGTCGGGATTGAGAGAAAAGAGCGACAGCAGCTTCCGCGCCGGTACGTCGAGTGCGTTGAGCATCATGTTCAAGCGGCCGCGATGCGGCATGCCCAGGACGACGGCTTCGACGCCGAGCCCGGCGGCGCTCTCGATCGTCTCCCGCAGCAGAGTGACGATGCTCTCGCTTCCCTCCAGGCTGAACTGCTTGTAGGCGGCGTAATTGGCCCGGTGAAGCTGCTCGAACGTCTCGGCCGCCACCAGCTGCCCGAGAACGCGCAGGCATTGGTCGCCGGCGGGCTCGGGCCAGCCGCTGCGCGTCTCCATGCGCAGGTGCAGCCACCGTCGCTGCTCGCTGGCGCGCACATGGGCACAATCGATAGCGACGGAGCCGCAGTAGCTCTCCCGCAAGCGGGCCAGCAGGGTGGACAGCGTGAGGACCTGCGTATCGCCGGCGAAATCTAGCGAGTATTCGATCGATTCGTCGCTTGACAAGCCGTGCGTGCGCGGATCGAGCTCGGCGACGATCGGACGTTCGCGTGGATTGCTGTCCAGCGGATCGATCGAGGCCCGACGGTAGCCATGCGCACGATAGGCGTCGATCAGCGCGGCAGCAGCCGCGGGCAGTGCGACGCTCGTCGATGCCGCAACGGCGGCCCTGACTTCCTGGCGGACAGCCGATCCGGAGGCGACTGCCGACGAAAGTTTGCGCATGGGCGGTGAGTGTACCCTACAAACGAGTGTGGCACACTTCGAGGTGCGAAATTCCGATTGCTCACAGCCTTTGACTCCCTACGAAATCCTCGTCGGCCTTCGCTATACGCGCGCCCGCCGCGGCGCCGGCCGCAACGGATTCGTCTCCTTCATCGCCTTCGTGTCGATGGCCGGCATCGCGCTGGGCGTCGCCGCGCTGATCGTCGTGCTGTCGGTCATGAACGGCTTCCAGGACGAATTGCGCAATCGCATCCTGTCGGTCGCATCGCATATCGAGATCCGCGCCCTTAACGGCGCCATGGCCGACTGGCAGGACGTCGCGCGCGTCGCCAGGCAGGACGCGCATGTCCAGGGCGCAGCACCGTTCGTCTTCGGTCAGGCGATGCTTTCGGCGGGCGATGCCAATCGCGGCGCGCTGGTGCGCGGCGTCGACCCCGCACGCGAGGACGAGGTCGCCGACATCGGCCGGCATATGCGCGCCGGATCGCTCGCCGATCTCAAGCCCGGCGGTTTCGGCATCGTGCTCGGCATCGAGATCGCGCGGGCGTTGCGCGTGCGGCTGGGCGATTCGGTGCTGCTGATCACGCCGCAGGGAACGGTGACTCCGGCGGGCATGCTGCCGCGGGTGAAATCGTTCCGCGTCGTCGGCGTGTTCGAGATCGGGATGTACGAATTCGACAACGGTCTCGCGCTGATCGAACTTTCCGACGCGCAGAAGCTGTACCGGCTGGACGACGCGGTCAGTGGCGTTCGACTCAAGCTGGACGACATGTTCGCGGCACCCGCGGTCGCGCGCGATCTCGCGCGCGTCATGCCGGTCGATGTCGAGGTGCGCGATTGGACGATGGACCACGCCAACTTCTTTCGCGCCGTCGCGATCGAAAAGCGGGTGATGTTCATCATCCTGACGCTGATCGTCGCGGTCGCAGCATTCAACATCGTCTCGGCGCAGGTGATGGTGGTGACGGACAAACAGGCCGACATCGCCATCCTGCGGACACTTGGCGCGTCGCCCGCGAGCATCCTGGCGATATTCGTCATCCAGGGAGGACTGGTCGGTTTCATCGGAACGCTGATCGGTGTCGTCGGCGGCATCGCGCTGGCGCTGAACATCGACGTGGTCGTGCCGTTCATCGAGCGCACGTTCAGCATCCAGTTCCTCGACAAGAGCGTCTACTACATCAGCGAGCTGCCGTCGGACCTGCAGCGTGGCGACATCATGCTGATCGCCGCGATCGCGCTCTTGCTCGCGCTGCTGGCGACGCTGTATCCGAGCTGGCGCGCGGCCCGGGTCAATCCCGCGGAGGCGCTGCGCTATGAGTGAGGGGACTTCGGCAGCGCGGGCCGCGGTCCTCGAGTGCCGCGGCTTGCGCAAGACCTACCGCAGCGGGCCGCTCGACGTGCCGGTCCTGCTGGGCATCGATCTGACGGTCGCCTCCGGCGAACGCGTGGCCATCGTCGGCGCATCCGGGTCGGGCAAGAGCACGCTGTTGCATCTGCTCGGTGGCCTCGACGCGCCCACCGCCGGCGAAGTACGCGTGCAGGGCGTGCCGTTCGTCGAGCTGTCCGAGGCCGAGCGCGGCCGCGTGCGCAACCGCGCGCTGGGCTTCATCTACCAGTTCCACCATCTGCTGCCGGAATTTTCGGCGCTGGAAAACGTCGCGATGCCGCTCTACATCCGCCGCGACGCGAGGCCGGCGGCGCGCGCGACTGCGGCAGCGTTGCTCGAGCGCGTCGGCCTCGCGCACCGCGCGCAGCATCGGCCGGCCGAGCTCTCGGGCGGCGAG
>PLYT01000063.1 GCA_003153475.1 Betaproteobacteria bacterium
GGGCAGACGGTCGTGCAGGCGCCGCAACCCATGCAAAGGTGCGGCTCGACCGCGATATGGTCGCCGTCGGCGCGGATCGCCGCCGTCGAGCAGACGTCGATGCATTGATTGCATCCGGGCTGTTGCGAGCGGCTGTGCGCGCAGATCGACGCCTTGTAGCTGAAATATTTAGGCTTCTCGAAATCGCCGACGGCGCCGATCAGGTCGACGATCACCTTCGCCTGCGCGGCCGGATCGGGGCCCGGATGCCAGTACCCCTGCGGCGGCTGGTGCATCGCGAACGTCGGCTCGCGTTGCAGATCGAGCACCAGATCGAACGACTCCTGCCGCGCCGATTGCGTTGCGGCGCGATCGAAGTCGATCGCGCCGACCGCGCCGCAGGCGATCACGCATTGGCGATGGTCGCGGCAGCGGTCGAGGTCGATCTGGTAGCTGCCGTCGATCGCCTGCTCGGGGCATGCACGCAGGCACGCGTTGCAGCGCGTGCAGAGGTCCAGGTCGATCGGATTTTCCTGCGCCCATTCGGCCTCGAATGCGCCGAGCCATCCGGAAAGACGCGTGAGCTTGCCCGAGCACACCGGATAGGCGCGCTCGGGCGGCAACTCGTGGCCGACCGCGCGGCCGGTGATCAGTACGGTGACTCCGAGCTGGTCTTTCAGCGCCTCGGCCCAGTACAGCGCGGCGTCCGCCTGGCCGACGATCAGCAGCCGTCCCTCCGACTTGAAGGCGACGCGCGGCACCGGCTGCGGCTCGGGCAACGAGGCCATCGCCAGCAATGCCGCGATCTTCGGCGTGGCGGCGCGCGCTTCGGCCGACCAGCCGGCGTTCTCGCGGATGTTGACGAAACGAATCGTCTGCGTCTTGCCCGACTCTTCGGCCACGTCGCCGAACAGCCGCGCCTCCTGCGTGCACGCGACCAGCACGTCGCCTTCGGCACGGTCGACGAAGCGCGCGAGCTCCTTCTGGCAGAGCTCGGTATGCAGCGGCAGCGGGCCGGCGAGATCGAGTGCGCGCGCGAGCGCCTCGGCATCGAGCGGCATCGTGCCGTTGCAGCTGCAGACGTGAAGCGTGTTGTCGGCGGCGCTCATGGTCCCCCCACGCTTGCGGCTCCCGCCGCTGCGCTGCCCCCGTTGGGAGCGCGATTCGCGCCTTGGAGCGGTCCGGCAGCGCTCATGATTTCGTGTCGCCAGGCGGGTCGGTTTGGCGGACGCTGACCGGCTCGGACGATTCGTCGGCTGCGCCCGGGAGAAGTTCCGACGCTACGTCGCCGGTGCCCTCGGAGGTCGCAATCGCGGCGGCGACGTCCGCGTCCGCCTGTTCCGGCTTGCCCTGCTCGACTTGTTCGACCACGTCGACAACATGGCCTTCAGCGTTAACTTCCGTCTTCGGCGGATTGAAAATGTGCCGCGTATGCAGCAGTCGCTTCATCATCTCGGGCGGAATCGGATCGGACTGCGTGTAGTCGCCGATGTAGACGTCCAGGCCGTCCATGATATTGAAACGCGGATCGCGGAAGAGCTGTTTCAGCGCCGCGCGCTTGGTCGCTTCGGGTACTTCGGGCTTGAAAAACGCCGCGAACTCCGAATCGATGGTCAGCGACTCGATCGGCGGCAGCGCCGGGTTCGCATTCGGCGTGACCTGCTCGGCCGGTTGCGGCGACGGCGCGACCGGCGCCTCAGGTGAGGCGGCAGGCTCGCTCGCCGGCGCGGCCTGCGCTCGCGCCGCTTCCAGCTTGCGGCGCGACCAGCGCTTGAGTGACAGGCGATCGGGCGGCTGCACGAGTTCCGGTTTGTCGCTCATTTTGCCGACTCGCCCGGCGCGTCGGAAAACTTGCGTTCGCGGCTTTCCTCGAGCTTGTCGTCGCGCTCGTAGAGCTCGTTGCGGCGGACCTTGCGCTTGGGCTCGGGCTTGTAGTTCGCGTCGACAAACGGCTGTATCCATGCCAGCACTTCGGGCAATAACGGCACCGCGTCGACCATCTCGCCGCCGTCCATCAATCGCGCCGCCTCGTTGTAGCTCACCGTCACCAGTTCCGGCCTGGCCAACAGCCCGTCGGCGCCGATGCGCTCCGGGTCGAGCATGCGCCACATCACGAAAGTCTTCGGGGTCGGCGCGGTGATATTCAAGAAGTAGCCTTCGCTTTCGGAGACGTGCAACTCGATAGCGAATCCGGTAAAGCGCCAGCGCGTGCCGCTCGCATCGTCGGAGATCATGACCGTGGTTTCGAGCGGACTGTCATCGCGCTCGACGGCGCCGATCTGCCATTTTTCGCTCGTCCAGCGGTTGGCGAGTGGAATTCTTTCGACGACGACGGCAACGGGAAACCGCAACGCTGGCATGGCCTTTTCCGATTCGCGGCACGATTCGCTCGATCGGCAATCATACGCCAGTGTGCACCGCTGCGGCCCGTCTGCTACCATCGACGATCGCAGCGCGGACACCCGCTGACACCCCTTTTTCATGGCCAGAATCATCCCTCTCACCGACGCCCGCACGCTCGGCGATCCGCTCGCCGCCGCGCGCAGCGCGCCCGCGGTCACGCCGACAGGGATGCTCGCCGACACGCGCGGCCGCAGCCTGCGCGACTTGCGCATTTCGGTGACTGACCGCTGCAATTTCCGCTGCGTCTATTGCATGCCGAAGGACGTCTACGGCCACGATTATCCGTTCCTGCCGCACGCCGAGCTGCTGACGTTCGAGGAAATCGCGCGGCTCGCCCGCATTTTCAGGGCGCACGGCGTCGAGAAAATCCGTCTGACTGGCGGCGAGCCGCTGCTGCGCAAGCACCTGGAACGGCTGGTCGCGATGCTGGCCGACATCGGCGGACTCGACCTCACGCTGACGACCAATGGCGCACTGCTCGGCAGGAAAGCACGCGATCTCAAGGCGGCCGGGCTGGACCGCGTCAGCGTCAGTCTGGACGCGCTGGACGACGAAGTGTTCCGCGCGATGAACGACGTCGATTTTCCGGTCGCGCGCGTGCTCGAAGGCATCGACGCCGCAGCCGCCGCGGGGCTCGCGCCGATCAAGGTCAACATGGTGGTCAAGCGCGGCATGAACGAGCACGAAATCCTGCCGATGGCGCGGCACTTCCGCGCCAGCGGCCATATCCTGCGCTTTATCGAATACATGGACGTCGGGCACACGAATGGCTGGCGCATGGACGACGTCGTGCCGTCGACCGAGGTGATCGGCATCATCGGCCGCGAGTTGCCGCTCGAGCCCATCGACCCCAACTATGCGGGCGAAGTCGCCGTGCGCTGGCGTTACCGCGACGGCAGCGGCGAAATCGGCGTCATCTCCTCGGTGACGCGGGCTTTCTGCAGCGATTGCACGCGGGCGCGGCTCGCCACCGACGGCAAGCTCTACACGTGCCTGTTCGCCACCGAAGGCGTCGATCTTCGCGCGCTGCTGCGCGGCGGCGCAACCGATGACGAGATCGGCAACCACGTCGCGGCGATCTGGGCGCGGCGCGCCGACCGCTATTCGGAAATCCGCTCGGAAAACACGCGCGCGCTGCCGAAGGTCGAGATGAGCTATATCGGCGGTTGAGTCGACTCCAGGAAACCGGAGCTGCGGTTTCGCAACGGCAACACCATGCACATCAAAGCGCTGATCGAATTCCTGCAAGGGCTCGAGCAGAACAACAATCGCCCGTGGTTCGCGTGGAACAAGCCCGCGTACGACGTGCTACGCGACGAGTTCCAGGCGCTGGTCGGGGACGTCGCAGGACGGGTGGCGAAATTCGACCGCGCGCTGGGACCGGTCGATCCGAAGAAGGCGATGTTTCGCATCTACCGCGATACGCGATTTTCCAAGGACCGCACACCGTACAAGACGCACTTCAGCGCGGCACTGAACGATCGCGCCAAGCGCGGGCTCGCGCCCGGCTATTACTTCCACATCGACCACCAGGGCATGCTGCTTGCCGGCGGCGGCATCTATCGGCCCGAGCCGGCGCTGCTCGCGCGCATCCGCCGCCATATCGCCGCCAAGCCCGCGAGCCTGACGAGGCTGCTGCGCGAGCCGCGCTTCGCCAAAACCTACGGCGGCCTGTCGAACGAAGACGCGCTTAAGCGGCCGCCGAAGGGATTCGCCGCCGACTTGGCGCACATCGACGCGATCAAGTTGAGGCATTATTTCGGCATGATCGAAGTCGACGTCAAAAAACGCCCGCCAAAGGACCTGGCCGCCGATCTTGCCCGCTACTTTCGCGATCTGCTGCCATTGATGACATGGCTGCGCAGCGCCACCGCGGAGCAATCGTGAACGCGCCGAACGAACCCTACCGGCCGCTGTTGTCCGAGGCGGCGCGGCCGTCGACGTTCAACGTCCTGGCCGTCGACGAAAACGGTGCGACCCGCGACACGCCGATCGCCGGCGAGCATCCGCTGACGCTCTACGTCGACAAGCGCGAGATACTGACGTTGATGACGCTGGGCGCAGCGCCCGAGGCGCTGGCGATCGGATACCTGCGCAACCAGCGGCTGCTCGACCGCATCGAGGACATCGTGTCGGTGCAGGTCGACTGGGACGTCAACGCGGTCGTCATCAATACCAGGAGCGGTCTTAAGAATCTGGACGCCAAGCTGGGCAAGCGGACGACGACCAGCGGCTGCGGCCAGGGCACGGTGTTCGGCGAGCTGATGGACGAGATCGACTCGGTCAAGCTGCCGTCGGACGCGGTGCTCACGCGCGGCACGCTCTACGCCCTGCTCGATCGCGTGCGCGTGCACGAGACGATCTACAAGCAGGCGGGCGCCGTGCACGGCTGCGCGCTCGCGACCAACAACCCGGATGGAGGCGAATCGCCGAGCGAGATCCTGTATTTCGTCGAGGACGTCGGCCGGCACAACGCCGTCGATGCGATCGCCGGCATGATGTGGCTGGACCGGGTCGACGGCGGCGACAAGATCTTCTACACGACGGGCCGGCTCACGTCCGAAATGGTCATCAAGGCCGCGCAGATGGGCATACCGTTCCTGGTTTCGCGCTCGGGCCTGACGCAGATGGGCTACGAGATCGCACAGAAAGTCGGCATCACGATGATAGGCCGCGCGACCAACAAGCATTTCCTGCTGTTCACCGGCGGCGAGCGCTTCCGCGCTTAACGCGTGATCGTGCGAACGAGCTCCTCCGATCATGCGCGGGCCGCACCGGCAATCACCGGCCTGGTGCTGGCCGGCGGCCAGGGGCGGCGCATGGGCACCGTCGACAAGGGCCTGGTACCGCTTGCCGGCCGGCCGATGGTCGCGCACGTGCTCGAGCGTCTGGCGCCGCAGGTCGACGACATCCTGATCAACGCCAACCAGCACGCCGCCGAATATGCGGCGTTCGGCCATCGGGTGATCGCCGACACGATAGACGGCTTCGCGGGTCCGCTCGCCGGGCTGCAGGTCGGACTCGCCAACGCGAGTCACGCGCTGGTCGCGACGGTGCCCTGCGATTCGCCGTTCCTGCCCGCCGACCTGGTGGCGCGACTCGCGGCGGCGCTCGAGGCCGAAGGATGCGAGCTCGCGGTGGCGCGCACCTTCGATCAGCCGCACCCGGTGTTCGCGCTGGTGCGCCGCGCGGTGCTGCCGCATCTGACCCAATTTCTCGAAGGCGGCGGACGCAAGATCGACGCCTGGTATTCGGCGTTGCGCATCGTCCAGGTGCCATTCGACGACGAGGCTGACGCCTTTCGCAACATCAACACCACCGACGAGCTCCGACAAGCCGATGGCTGACACGATGACCGCCACACCCAAGACGCTGCGCGACGCTTCCTGCGCCGACGACTACGACCCGAACTCGATGCCGGTGGCCAAGGCGCGCGAGCTGATCCGCACGTTCCTCACGCCGATGAGCGCCGTCGAGCGCCTGCCGGTGCGAAGCGCGCTCGGCCGCGTGCTCGCCGCCGACGTGATCTCGCCGATCGCGGTGCCCGGTCACGATAATTCGGCGATGGACGGCTACGCGGTGCGCTTCGCCGATCTCAAGCCCGATGCCGAAACGGTGTTGACGCGGGTCGGCGAGTCGTTCGCGGGCAAGCCCTGGTCGGGCGCGATCGCCGCCGGCGAATGCGTGCGCATATTCACCGGCGGCGTGATGCCGCAGGGCGCCGACAGCGTGGTCATGCAGGAGCGCGCGAGCGAAGACGAAAGCGGCGTGCGCGTCGCGCCGGGCGCGCTGACCAAGGCCGGGACGAACCGACGCTTCGCCGGCGAAGACCTGAAAGCGGGCCAGCTCGTCTTTCGCGCCGGCCAGCGAGTCAAGCCGGCGGAGCTCGGCATGATCGCATCGCTAGGGCTAAGCGAAGTCGGCGTCTACCGGAAGCTTCGCGTCGCGTTCTTCTCGACCGGCGACGAATTGAAGTCGATCGGGACGCCACTCGCCGCCGGCGAAATCTACGACAGCAACCGCTATACCTTGCACGGCATGCTGACGCGGCTCAACTGCGAGATTCTCGACATGGGCGTGGTTGAGGACGCGCCGGGCAAGCTCGAGGGGGCGTTTTCCGCTGCGGCGCAATCGGCCGACGTCGTCATCACGTCGGGTGGCGTGTCGGTCGGCGAGGCCGACTACGTCAAGCAGTTGCTCGACAAGCTCGGCGAAGTGCTGTTCTGGAAAATCGCGATGAAGCCCGGGCGACCGCTCGCCTACGGCAAGCTCGGCAGCGCGCATTTTTTCGGCCTGCCCGGCAATCCGGTGTCAGTGATGGTCACCTTCTACCAGTTCGTGCGCGACGCGCTGCGCATCCTGCAGGGCGAGCGCGACGTCAAACCGATGCCGACTTTCCGCGTGCCGTTGTCGGCGCCGATCAAAAAGGCGCCGGGCCGCACCGAATTCCAGCGCGGCATCCTAACACCCGACGGCGCCGGCGGCTGGACGGTGCGCACGACCGGCGACCAGGGCTCGGGAATCCTCTCGTCGATGTCGCAGGCGAACTGCTTCATCATCCTGGGCAACGACACCGGCAACGTCGCCGCCGGCGAGCCGGTCGACGTGCAACTGCTCGAAGGCCTGATCTAGACGCTAATGCCGGCTAGTGGGCGCTAGCAGCGCCCGTGCTCCAACCAGCGCATCCGTTGCTCGAGCTCGACGATGTCGTTCGCCTTGGCCAGAAAGGCCTCGCGGTTCGCAAGCTCCTGCTTCCAGAACCAGGTATCCAGCCGGTCGAGCCAGCTGCGCCGTGGCGTTCGTTTGGTGGCGTGGGCCGCCGCTGTGCGCTCGGGTGCCTTGGCTTGCTGCAATGCGTCGTAGGTCAGCCCGGTAAGCGTGTCGATGAAATTTCGATTCCGAAAATCGTAATTATATGATTCCACTTATGTTTCTCCTTCACCTCCGTTATGTCGGCGCATAGCCCCTCATGAGGGCTCCGCCTTCCGTGCGAGTCATGGTGCATCGCACAATACAATTATGGGATGAGGGTGGTTCTGATTCAAATCAAGAATTCGCAACGTCCCGATAGCCGCCGCTTATGGAGCTCCAAGGCATTGAAAAGAAATACCTTTTGTCCGCGCGGAGACGGCGCCGGCCCCTGGCCACGCGGAAAAGCGGGCGGAAGGCCCGGTCGCTGCTGAACCTTGGCTCGTGACCGCTAGCGGCGGGCGGCGGAAAGGACCCCGGAGACGTCCTGCACCAGCCCAAGCGCGTGCTTCAACTGCTCGAGGCTTTTCACCTCCAGCGTGAACGACATCTTCGCCTGAAGATTGCGGCTCAAGGTCTTGACGGCGGTGACGTTGATCTTTTCGCGCGAAAACACTTCGCTGACGTCGCGCAGCAGTGCCTGGCGGTCCATCGCCTCGACGACGACGTCGACCGGAAAGACCTCGTCGCGCGGCGTGCCCCATTCTGCGGTGATCAGCCGCTCGGGGTGCTTTTCCTGCATGCGCGCGATATTGCTGCAATTGCGGCGGTGGATCGAGATGCCCTTGCCGCGCGTGACAAAGCCGACGATGGGATCCGGCGGCGCCGCCTTGCAGCAGCGCGCGAGCCCCGTCATCAGCCGGTCGACGCCGACGATCAGGATGCCGCTGCCGGCGCCCGCGGATTTGCTGGCGCGCGGCAGCACCGATTCGTCTTCGGCCGGCGCCGCCACGGTTCCCCCGGGCCTGGCGACCGCCTGGATCGCCTGCTGCAGCGCGCGCGTATTGAGCTCGGCGCGCGACACCGCGGCGAAAAATTCGTCGAGCTTGTCGAACCCGGCTTGCGCCGCGACCGCATCGAGCTTGAGCGCCGTCCGGCCCGCGCGATGCAATTCGCGCTCGACCGCTTCGCGTCCTTGCGCAATCGTCGCTTCGAGCTGCTGGGCCTTGAACCATTGCCGCACCTTGGCGCGCGCGCGGTGGCTTTGCACATAGCCCAGGTCCGCATTCAGCCAGTCGAGCGACGGGCCGCCCTGTTTGGCCGCGATGATCTCGATCCGCTGCCCGTTCTGCAGCGTGTAGTTGAGCGGCACCATCGCACCGTCGACGCGCGCGCCGCGGCAGCGATGGCCGAGACTCGAGTGCACCGCATAGGCGAAATCGACCGGCGTCGCGCCGCGCGGCAGGTCGACGACCTTGCCTTGCGGCGTCAGCACGTAGATCGTGTCGGTAAAGAGCGTCGACTTGAACTGCTGCAGCCATTCGCCGGCATCGGCGACCGCATCCTTCCAGTCGAGCACCTGGCGCAACCACGCGATCTTTTCGTCGTAGCCGGGATCGCGCTGCGCGCCGCCGCCCTCCTTGTAGCGCCAATGCGACGCGACGCCGTACTCCGAGTGCCGGTGCATCTCCTGGGTGCGGATCTGCACTTCGAGCGGCTTGCCGTCGGGACCGATGACGGCAGTGTGCAGCGAGCGATAACGGTTGGCCTTCGGCTTGGCGATATAGTCGTCGAATTCCTGCGGCAGCGGCGTCCACAGGTTGTGCACAACGCCGAGCGCCGTGTAGCAGTCCTTGACGTCGTCGACCAGCACGCGCACCGCTCGAATGTCGTACAGGGCATCGATACCGACGCGCTTGCGCCGCATCTTGTTCCAGATGCTGGTGATGTGCTTCGGCCGGCCAGTGACCTCGGCTTTGACGCCGGCGGCGGCGAGCTCGCGCCGGATTTCCGCCACCGCCTGATCGATATAGCGCTGGCGATCGACGCGGCGCTCGTCGAGCGCGGCGACGATCCTGCGATAGGCATCGGGCTCGAGCGCGCGAAGGGCGAGATCCTCGAGCTCCCACTTCAGCTGCCAGACACCGAGCCGGTTCGCGAGCGGCGCGAACAGGTCCTGCGTCTCGCGCGCCTGCGAGGCCCGATGGGAAGCGAGCGTCGCGACCGAGCCGGCGGAATCCGGTTCGCCGGAGGACGCGGCGACGAGGTAGCGCATCGCCTGCGTGCGTTCGGCGAGCTTCACCAGCACGACGCGAATGTCCTCGACCATCGCCAGCAGCATCTTGCGCAGGTTTTCGGCTTGCTCGTCGCGCGCTTCCTTGCGCGCGCCGGCTTCGCTCGAGGGCGCGGCGCGGATCGCGCCCATGCGCGCGACGCCGATCACCAGCCGCGCGACTTCGTCGCCGACTTCCGCGGCAAAGCCCGGCTCGTCGAAGCCCTCGCTGTCAGGCATGCCGATCAGCAGCGCCGCGCGCACCGATTCGGCGTCGAGCTTGAGCTCGGCGACGATCGTCGCTGTGCCCGCGGCGCGGGCAAGCCAGCGCTCGCCGTCGGACGTCCGCGCATCGCCGTAGCCCCTGCGCGCGAGCGCGAAGGCCGCCTCGATCGCCGCGCGCTCGGCAGCCGTGTAGCCACTCGCCGCCTGCGCGACCCGCGCGGCGTAGGCATCCGACGACGCGGCTTGCGGCTCGGCGTGAATCAGCGCAACCATGCGTCGATTATACCGGCGCGCAGCGACGCGAATATTGCGCGCACTGCTAAGCAAATTCGATATTCGGCGCTTCGACGATTCCCTCAACGCCCGTGGCCGTCGCGCGCCAGACCCTTCACCGTCAACGCCGCGCCGGCCATTTGCGCGGCGACTGGAACGGTGTAGGATGGCCCCGACTCGCAGCGGAGGTCCCATGAAGAAAATACAACAGGGGATGTGGGCGTGTCTGTTCGCTTGTGCTGCACCGTTGACCTGGGCACAGACGGTCGATCCGGTCTACGCTGGAATCTACTCGATCACCAACCTGGGATCGGTCGCCGGCGTACCGACCAACTACGGCGGGCTGGTCTTCAAGGCCGGCGACCCCAACACGATCCTGCTCGGAGGGGCCGCCAACGGGGCCGCAGGCCTGTTCTATGAGGTAGCCGTCACGCGCGGCGCGGGCAATCACATCGTCGCCCTGGGTCCGGCAACCGCGCTGGGATTCGGCACCAACAACGACGGCGGGATCGCCTACGGTCCCGGCGGCGTGTTGTTCTACTCCGAGTACAGCATCAACAACGTCGGCGAGGTCAAGCCCGGCTCCAATAGTGATAACAAGACCGTTGCGCTCGGTCCGCTCGGCATTCCGGTTTCGACCGGGGCGCTCAATTTCGTTCCCGCCGGCTACAACGGTGCGGGCCAATTCAAGGTTTCGAGCTGGGCGGGCGGAGAGTTCTATACCGTCACGCTCGCGTCGGACGGCAGCGGCACCTACGATCTCACCGGCGCCGCGTTGCAGGTGACACTACCCGGCGGTCCCGAAGGCTTTGTCTACATTCCGCTGGGCTCGACGCTGTTTCCCAGCCAGAGCATGCTGGTCTCGGAATACTCGAATGGCACCGTCGCGAGCTACACGATCGATGCCAACGGCAACCCGGTGCTTGCTTCGCGGCAAACCTTCGTCTCGGGCCTGACCGGCGCCGAAGGCGCGGCGATCGATCCGCTCACCGGGGACTTTTTCTTCTCGACCTACGGCGGCTCGAACCAGGTGATCGAAGTGCGCGGATTCAGCGCGCCGGCACCGGTTGCGATCCCGCCTGTTCCGACGCTGTCGACATGGGGGCTCGTCGCCGCTGCGCTGCTTGTCCTGGCCGCGGGCTTGCCGCTGGTCGGACAGGGTCGAATCAGGCGGCGTTAAGCGCTTCCGACACCGCCGCGGCGATGCCGCGCGCGCAACGGTCGGCGGCGGCGGCTTCGCGCGCTTCGACCATGACGCGCAGCACGGGCTCGGTGCCCGAAGGCCGCAGCAGCACGCGGCCCGATCCGTCGAGACTCGCCATCGCTTCGCGCTCGGCGCGGCGGATGCCGTCGCTGCCGCGCCAGTCGAAGCCACGTCGGATCGGCACGTTGATCAGCCGCTGCGGAAATAACGGCGCGTCGGCGGTGGCGGCGGCAAGTGTGGTCTGCTGCTCGCGCAGGGCGCGGATCACCGCCAGCGCCGCGACGATCGCGTCGCCCGTCGTGTGCTTGTCCAGGCAGATGATGTGTCCGGAATTCTCGCCGCCGAGCATCCAGCCCTTGTCCTTCATCATTTCCAGCACGTAGCGGTCGCCGACGGCGCTCCGCTGCAGCGGAATGCCGCGCCGGTCGAGCGCCTGCTCGAATCCCAGGTTGCTCATCAAGGTGCCGACGACGCCGCCGGCGGTCGCGCCCCGGCGCCAGTAATCGAGCGCGATGACGTAGAGCAATTGATCGCCGTCGTAGATGCGTCCTGCGGCGTCGGCCATCATCAGCCGGTCGCCGTCGCCGTCGAGCGCCACGCCCAGATCGGCGCCATGCTCGAGCACCGCCGCCTGCAGATGCTTCGGGTGCGTCGCGCCGACGCCGGCGTTGATGTTGAGCCCGTCGGGCTCGTTGCCGATCGCGACCACCTCGGCGCCCAGCTCGTGGAATACCGGCGGGGCGACGTGATAGCCGGCGCCGTGCGCGCAGTCGACGACGATCTTCAATCCCTTGAGGTCGAGATCGTTCGGAAACGTGCCCTTGCAGAACTCGATGTAGCGTCCGGCCGCGTCGTTGACGCGGAACGCCTTGCCGAGCTCGGCCGACTTGACGCAGGTGATCGGCCCGTCGATGCCCTGCTCGATCGCATGCTCGACGGCGTCGGGCAGCTTGCTGCCGCCGGCGGAGAAGAACTTGATGCCGTTGTCTTCGAATGGATTGTGCGAGGCGCTGATGACGATACCCGCCGACAGGCGGAGCGCCCGCGTCAGGTAAGCGACCCCGGGTGTCGGCAGCGGTCCGGACAGGTAGACGTCCACGCCAGCGGCCGACAGTCCCGCTTCGAGCGCCGCCTCGAGCAGGTAGCCGGAGATGCGGGTGTCCTTGCCGATCAGCACCGCCGGCGTCGTGCCCGGCCGCGCCGCCGATTCGGCCGCGAACACGCGGCCCGCGGCGTAACCCAGCCGCAACACCAGCTCCGGCGTGATCGGCGACTCGCCGACCCGGCCGCGGACGCCGTCGGTGCCGAAGTAGTTTTTGGTCATGGTCGTAGGCTCATCGCCGATATCCAGTGCGGGAATTATGAACTCAGGCGCGTCGGCCTGCGCTGCCGGCATGCTGGCCGGTCTGCACCGCCTGCCAGACGTTGAGCGCATCCACCGTCTCGCGCACATCGTGCACGCGCACCAGCGACGCGCCGCGGGCGACCGCCGCGAGCGCCGCAGCGAGGCTGCCGGCGCCACGATCCTCGACTTGGCGCCCCGTTAACGCGCCTATCGTCGATTTGCGCGACAGGCCGGCGACGACCGGATAGCCGAGCGCGGCGATTTCGGGCAGCCGCCGCAATAGCTCGAGGTTGTGCTCGAGCGTCTTGCCGAAACCGAACCCCGGGTCGACGGCGATGCGCCCGCGCGCGATGCCGGCGCGCTCGCAGGCCTGGGCGCGCTCGGCGAGAAAGGCGGTGACGACGGCGACCACGTCGTCCTCATAGACCGCGTTACGCTGCATCGTCAGCGGCTCGCCTCGCATGTGCATCAGGCAGACCGCGGCGCCGCTGCGCGCGACTTGGTCAAGCGCGCCGCCGGCGCGCAGCGCGTTGATGTCGTTGACCATCGAAGCGCCGGCGGCGATCGCCGCGCGCATCACCGCGGGCTTGCGCGTATCGACCGACAGCGGCACGCCGCGCGCATCGCATTCGGCGGACAGCGCCTCGAGGAGCGGCAGCACACGGTCGAGCTCCTGCTGTTCGGACGTGGGTGCCGCGCCGGGACGGGTCGATTCGCCGCCGATGTCGAGGATCGCCGCGCCGTCGTCGAGCATGCGGCGGGCGCGGTCCAGCGCGCGGCCCGGATCGGCGTAACGGCCACCGTCGAAAAAGGAATCGGGCGTGACGTTGAGCACGCCCATGACGCGCGGCCGGTCGAGCGCGACCCAATGCCGGCCGCAGATCAACTGCCGGGTGGCAAGCTCCGGCAAGGCTTGGGAGCGAACCAGGCTACGAAAATGAGCGTCACGCGGGATTGGCCGAGGGCGCGGCGTCGGGGCCGGTGTCCGGGCCGAAGGTCGTGCCTGCCGACGCGCTCACAGGCTTCGGCGGACGCGGCGGCCGGCCCTGCATGACGTCCTCGACCTGGTCGGCGTCGAGCGTCTCGACTTCGAGCAGCGCCTTGGCCATCGCTTCGACCTTGTCGCGGTTCTCCTCAATCAGCTTCCGCGCCAGCGCGTACTGCTCGTCGATGATGCGCCGGATTTCGAGATCGACCTTCTGCATCGTGGCCTCGGACACGTTCTTCTGCGTCGCGATCGAGCGGCCCAAGAACACCTCGCCTTCGTTCTCGGCGTAGACCATCGGACCCAGCGTGTCGGACATGCCATAGCGCGTGACCATGTCGCGCGCCATCTGCGTCGCGCGCTCGAAATCGTTGCTCGCACCGGTGGTCATCTGGTGCATGAAGATTTCCTCGGAGATGCGGCCGCCGAACAGCACCGCGATGCGCTGCAGCAGGTAGTCGCGATCGTACGAATAGCGATCCTGCTCGGGCAACTGCATCGTCACGCCCAGCGCGCGCCCGCGCGGGATGATCGTCACCTTGTGCACCGGATCGGACTTCGGCAGCAGCTTGGCGACGACCGTGTGTCCCGACTCGTGGTAAGCGGTGTTCTTCTTTTCGTCTTCGGACATGACCATCGATTTGCGCTCGGCGCCCATCATGATCTTGTCCTTGGCCATCTCGAAATCGTCCATGTCGACCAGGCGCTTGCTCTTGCGCGCGGCGAACAGCGCCGCCTCGTTGACCAGGTTCGCGAGATCGGCGCCGGAAAAGCCGGGCGTGCCGCGCGCGATCACCTCGGCCTTGACGTCGCCGGCGACCGGAACCTTGCGCATGTGCACCAGCAGGATCTGCTCGCGGCCGCGGATATCGGGTAGCGGCACCACCACCTGGCGGTCGAAGCGGCC
>PLYT01000008.1 GCA_003153475.1 Betaproteobacteria bacterium
CGCAGGAAAAGTAAGCCGCGACACTCGCCGACGCCGCATTGGCGCGCACACGCGGCAACGAATCGACACGACGATGGAGCAAGGCGATGCAACTCGGCGGTAGCGTCTTTCTGATCAGCGGCGGGGCGTCGGGTCTCGGCGCCGCGACGGCACGCATGGTCGTCGCCGGCGGCGGCAAGGCCGTGCTGGCCGACGTGAACGAGCGCGACGGCAAGGCGCTGGCGACCGAGCTCGGCCCGTCGGCGCGGTTCGTCCGCACCGACGTCACTGACGAGGCGAGCGGCAAGGCCGCCGTCGAGGCGGCGCAAACCGCCTTCGGCGCGATTCACGGCATGATCAATTGTGCCGGCGTTGTGCACGGCGAACGGATCCTGGGCAAGGAGGGGCCGCACAACCTCGCCACCTTCGCCCGCACGATCAACATCAACCTGATCGGGTCGTTCAACATGACCCGCCTGGCGGCCGAGGCGATGGCGCGCAACCCGCCCAATGCCGGCGGCGAGCGGGGCGTGATCGTGTTGACTGCGTCGGTTGCCGCGTACGACGGGCAGATCGGCCAGGCAGCGTACAGCGCATCCAAGAGCGGCCTGGTCGGCATGACCTTGCCGATCGCGCGCGAGCTCGCGCGCCACGGCATTCGCGTCGTCGCGATCGCGCCGGGCCTGTTCGAGACGCCGATGATGGACAGCCTGTCGAAGGAAGTGCAGGAGTCGCTGGGCAAGATGGTGCCGTTCCCGCCGCGGCTGGGCCGGCCGGTGGAATATGCATCACTGGTGGCGGAGATCGTCCGCAACGAAATGCTCAACGGCGAGACCATCCGTCTCGACGGCGCGATCCGGATGGCGCCGAAATAGCGCGGCAGACGCGGCCAATGCTTCGCTCATCCGCATCGCGCCTCGTGCCGGACGAAGAGTTTGTCATCGACACGGCGCGGATGCGAATGATCGCGGCGCAGCTCGTTCATTTGCGGACCGAGCTTGCCGAGCCGACACAGCTCGCCGCACTCCTCGGCGCCGAGGTGCCGCCAAGCTGGCCCCCGGGCGAGTACGACCGCGATGCCATCGCCTATTTTCTGTCCCAATACGAAATCCGCGGCCCCGCGGCCGTCGGATGGTACGGCTGGTATGCCGTGTGCCGTGTGGGAGAAGGATCGCCCGCCCAACTGGTCGGCGCCGGCGGCTACTTCGGGCCGCCGAGCCACGACGGCACCGTCGAGATCGGTTATTCGATCGCGGACGAAGCGCGGGGCGAGGGTTACGGCAGCGAGCTCGCGCTTGCGCTGACGGAGCGGGCGCTGCGCCGTCCAGGCGTGCGCCGAGTCATCGCTCACGTCGCGGCCGACAACGTGGCCTCGCACATCGTGCTGAAGCACGCCGGATTTAGTTTCGTCGCTGCCGGCGCGTCGGGGAAGCTGCGCTACGAGCGCGTCGCCAAGGCACGATGAGCGTGTTGGGTACCCGAGGCTGACCGATGGCACAGGTGATCGCACAACGGATGACCGCCGACGTCGATAGCGAGGTCATCGTCTTCCTGATCGGCATGCGCATCAATTCCTTCTGGAAGATCCACAAGTGGCTGCCGATGGCGCTGGCGATGCCGCGCATGCTGCGCGAGTTGCAGGCCGACCCGGCGTCCGGTTTCCTGAGCGGCGAATCGTGGCGGGGTAATCCGACGATCATGGTGCAGTACTGGCGATCGTTCGACGATCTCGAGCGTTTTGCCAAGGACGCTTCGCGCGCACATCGGCCAGCGTGGGCGGCGTTCAATCGCGCGACGGCCGGCAACGGCGACGTCGGCATCTGGCACGAAACCTACCGCGTGCGGCCCGGCGACCTGGAAACGATCTACAACAACATGCCGCCGTTCGGCCTGGGCCGCGCAACGCGGCAGGTGCCGGCGCAGGGACATCGCGAGACGGCACGCGATCGGATGTCGATTACGGCCCCTCCGATTGTCGAGAAGATGCCGGAGAACCCGATGTTCGATCCGGATGTGCCGCCGGCGGGGGGTTAATAGTTAGAGGTGACGATTGGTACCGCGGGACGTTACGAGCGCATCTTCGACAGGTAGATGAGTATTGCGCCGATCAGAGTCATTGGCACTGAGATTCTCGAAATGAAAGGAAAGAGATTTTCAGTAGCGCCCTGTTCGCCGACTGCGAACACAAGGAACGAGAGGATGCCGCTCGTAATCAACCAATATCCGCCAGCCCGTTTGGTAAACACTGCAAGCAGCGCCGCGGGAAGGGTGCACGCCGGCCCAGTCAGAACCGCGATCCACGATGAAATCGGCTCGCCGGTACGAAATACCAAAATTGCCTGGAGCGCTAAATTGAAGTGCCACACACCAAGTGCCATAGCTACACAGACCGCCATCACAGAAACTGGGTTCATAGCTTTGAAGAAGGCTGCTTAGGTTTCTGATTCGCGGTTGGAAGTATTGTGCATTTGAAGAACCAGCTCACCCGTTCTTTGCCTCTCCTTTCCCCATCGTTCTTTGGCCGCGTTGTTGCCAGACAGGCGCATACCTTCTTATCGCACGACACAATTTCCGATTGCATCGCTGGACCGCCTGTTCCGAAGACCTTGTTTTTCCAGGTGGCCCGACATCCGTCGTAACACTCATCATGATCCTTGCAACATTGATCGACTCCGTCTTGTACTGGGCCGCCACCGCCTGGCCCACACCAATTACCGTGGATGTTTTCGCCAGTCGGATCTATGTGGATTAACGGGTCGTTAGCCACATAAGTATAAGTATTCAACCCACCCCAGATGCCAATGGGATCGCTCTCCGTGTACCTTCCGATCTGTGGATCGTAATCGCGGAAGTAGTTGTAGTTCGTACCAGTCTCAGCATCGTAGTACTGCCCGGGGAATCTCAAGTTGTACTTGAAGGGTCCCTGGCTCGCCGGATTTTCGTTTGGCAGATTGGCGCCGAACGGGTCGAGATTGTCCCATTGCCACATCAGCTTGTTATCGCTGGGGCGTGTAACCGCGCGACCAGTGCCAAGATGATCGGCGTGGACATAATAGATGTTTACAGGCGTCGGTATGCCGCTCGCTCCGGTGGGTCGCAGCGTCGCAACCGGCAGGTCTTCAAACCAGATCGTCTCCGCGATCAGGCTACCGGCGCGATCGTATTCGCCCAGGACATGTCCCTGCTCATCATAGACGAAGTATGTTATCGCGCCACCGACGGATTTGCTCACTCGCTGGCCCTGCGCGTTTACGCGATATGTCGCAATCGTCACGCTTCCATTGAGCACCGTGCTCAGTCTATTTGCATTGTTATAGGTAAACGCCCATGTCCCGCTTCCAAGTAAGTAAGTGGTGGGAAGCGATCCGCTAAGCATTTGCAGTTGATTATTACCCGGCTCGTATGCAGCGTTCGTAATCGAATTATCGATCGTAATGTTCAGGCGATTTCCCACCGCATCGTATGCGAACTGCTGGGTATGTGATGACGGGATACCGGTCTGCGCCACGGTGAGCCGATCCAATGGATCGTATTGGTAGGCCTGGCTTGCCCCAAGATGACCTGGGTCGTTGACAGCAACAATTCGGCTCGCCTCGTCGAAGGTTTGCTCCTTCCGCAAGATACTGGCCCCGTTCCGGAATTCCCAACTCGCGACGCGGCCGTCGCGATCGTAGTTGCGAAACGTAAACAAGCCATTGCCCCAGAGCCAGCTGGACAGCGGACCAAAAGGCATGGTGACTGCGCCGTGGAGCAGGGTTTGGCCGTTGACCGTAATCGCGGAAACGCGATTATTAATATAGCTGTATCCGATCTGTTGACCTGATGGCGATGTCATTTCAACCAATTGGCCTGCATTGTTGTAGACATACGTCACCAATTTGGTAAGGGCGTCTACGGTTTGCGCCTTACTTGCCACACGCCCTTGAGCGTTATAGGTCCAGGCCGTGACTGCTGCCGGATCCGTAATCTGCGTCAAATGGTCTTTGCCGTTAACGCCGACGTCGTACTGGAATTGGTGTATCTCGTCGACGTTGCCTCGATGAAATACGATATTCGTTGTCCGATTGATATTGTCGTAGGTATACGTCGCAGTAACGCCGCGCGCATCCGATTTAGTAAGCAGATTACCGGCCAGATCATAAGTGTTGACTGTCGTTCCCGTATCCGGGCTCTGAATCTTGATCGGATTGTTCAGTCCATCGTACGTATAGCTAGTCACAAGCTCGCGTTGATCCGTCACTTGCCCAAGGTTACTGGCCGCGTCGTACGTATAGTGGACCGTTCCGAGATTGGGATCCAGAACCGCAGTCAGCCGATTGAGTGCGTCATAGATGTTGCCGTTGGAGTGTCCCAGGGGATCGGTCACCGTGGCAAGATTATTGTTATTGTCATACGTGTACGAAGTACGCTGCGCCTGTGCACCGAGATCAGAGGCCGACTGATTCAGGCTATTGAACGTGCGCGACCGCGAGCGTGTCAGGTTGTCCGCCGGATCAAATACCTGCTCTTGAATACGGTTGCCGATTGCGTCCAACGTATACACAATGCTGTCGCCCAGCGCATCGTCCACTTCTATGAGGCGATGCGCGTCATCGTATGTGTACTGCAGGTAGGACGCGTCAGGGAGCGTGACCCGGATCAGTTGGCCAGCCCAGTCGTATGCATACCTCGTCGTCTCAATCCCGACTTGCCGCGATGTCAGTCTGCCCCGACTGTCGTAGGTCAATGTTGTGGTCAATCCGTTCGCGTCTGTGGTGACCCTTGGGCGACCGACGAGGTCGTAGGCGCTTATCAGCGTCACATGGCCAGCGGGATTCGTAATCGACGCCAGATTGCCGCGTTTCCCGGGATTGGGGTCCGAATCGGAGTTGTAGGTGAAGGTCGTCGTTTTGAGGTTTGGATCGGTTGCGGTCAGCGTCCTACCGAAAGTTCCGTAGGTCCAACTCCAGCTGCGCGTTATCGTCAAGCCGGTGCCGTCGTTTTTCGGCGCGAGGACCGATTTGGCAAGCAAATTGCCTGACGAGTCGTATGTGAACGTAGTGGTCTTGGTACCGCCTGGTGCGGGCTCGGTTATTTGCGTCGGCAGTCGATATGTCGGATGCCATTGCGTCGTCACTGTGCGTTGTTGAGTCGTACCACTGGCTTCAGTCCGCGACGTTTCGAGATTGCGGATCAAGTCGAAAGCGAAGGTCGTCTTGACACCGTTGAAGTCGGTGATAGCCGTTGTATTGCTGTTCTTGTCGTAGGTAATCGAGCGGCCGCTATCGCCGCCACAGCCAACGCAAGGCTGCGACAGTGCCGTGTTGGTGTAGTGGCTATTTAAGTACGAATAGTCGTACTTCCGTTGGGTGCTCAGGGGATCCGTTACTATCGTACTCACCGCTGGAACTACGCCCGCGAAGTTAAATTGATACCGGTCGACACCACCGGCATGCTCTGTCGCAATCGCCCGACCCTTCGCGTCGTAGTAAAAGCTTGCGAATCGCTCTCCATTTTCGTCGACGATGCCGGTCAACAACCATGGCGCGTTTACAGTCTGTACGTGCGCCGTCTCGTTATAAAGATATTGGCGTTGCACCAGGTCCGGATATGTGACCGTCGCGAGGTTGCCCGCTTGATCGTACCCGTACAGGTACGGTTGGCCCGCTTGGTCGATCACCTTGATAATGCGTGCTTGTGCGTCGTAGGCGAATACGAGGCTTCGACCCAGCGAATCGGTTACCTGTATCAGTAGGCCAGCCTTGGGTACCCCAGTCGTCGCGTCGTCGCTGTAGACCAAGGTCTGCGTTATCCCGTTTCGAGCGGTAATAGACCGCAATTTTCCAGTGGCGTCGTATATCTCCGTGTCATCGGAGGCGGTGACATAGCGCCAGCCTGCAAGATTATTGCTGCCGTCGACCACCGGAAGTAGCTGGTCGGCAACATCGTGGTCGGGCGTCCAAGCCGCACCAAGGCGCTTGAAAATAAACCGCTTGCCGTCGGGACGACTGACTATAGCGATTGCTCCGGCAGTCGCAACACCAGCGGGTGTCGCAGTGCGATCGTAGGTGTGCCGCCACTGCAAACCCAGCGCATAGGAACCGATCTGCACGGAATTGTAGTAGCGCTGGAAGCCCAGGGTGCCGAATGGCGCGGGAGCAATATCGATCTCTTGCTGAAACTTGTTGCCAGTGGCGATACTTACGGGGTTACCGGCGATCTGATTGGGTCCGGTACAGGCTCCAAGGTTTTTTGCGTCAACGGCTAGCCCCATGACGCAGGCTTCGGGATTGTGCAAAAACTCCGACCCAGTCGACGCAAGAGGCGCGGCGAACACGAATCCAGCGGGGCAAACGCCGATGCGCCTCTGGAACGGAAGAATGTCTATGGTCTGCGTGCCGGTGCAGGGGCCGCCGCCGATGGGAACTACCCATTTGTACCAAACCGACGCCTCTTCGGGTTGTCGGTCGCGCGCAACATCCGGCAAGATGCCATCCGCGTAGCTCATCGCCGAGGTTGCAGGATAGACGTTGTAATAGTAGCCCACCAAACGAGGCTCGTAGGCGAACCCTCGATATAAATAGGGTGCTGTATTGCAGGTTGTTGCAGCCGGATTTGCCGCCACGAATGCCTGGATAAGCGCTTCTGGGGTGGGAAAGTCTGGCCAGGGGCTCGGTTTGTACTGGTGAAATGCATTCCAGCTGCCTGTGGTACTCAGCCCCCAGTGGACGGTCGAAAAGGTTTCTATCGGAGCGCACAGCGCATTGCCGGCGTCGGTGCGTGTGCAAAAACTTCCGGCAGCATGCGCGGCCGTACTTAAAATGATCACTAAGAGGACTAGGAGGGCGCAAAGAGAGGATAACGGCTTGTTCGATCGCCAGCGCCGCAGCACGCGCCTTCCGATGCACTGCTCGCAGAGGTACCCCGGACTTGTACTTGAATTGGGCGTCATTGCCATACCTCGTAGTCGCGAAAGTCTGAATTCTCTTGTCGGTGTCGGGCCCATCGTTTTGCCTATGGCGGCCGTGCGCGTTCAATCTTGATGACGTTGCCCGCCGAATCGTATGTGTATTGGACAATCGCACCCATGTTGACGGTGAAGCTTCGGCTCACAACAGGCGCGGCGCTGTAACTTACGTTGCCCGCCTGCGCCGCCTGGAGTGTGCAGGTACCGCCGGCTCTGATCGTTACGGTGCTGCCATTCACCGTGCACACCGTCGTGGTCGTCGACGCGAATGTCACCGCGAGCCCTGAAGAAGCCGTCGCGCTCACCGTGAATGGTGAGTTGCCATAGGTCTTGCCTGCGAGCGCCGCGAACGTAATTGTCTGTGCGGCCTTGGCCACTGCGAAGGTCTGATTTGCGTTCGCGGCGGCGTAATAATTGCCATTGCCGGCCTGCTGCGCTTGGATCGTGCAACTGCCGCCGGTTATGATCGTGACCATCGCCCCGGTCGCGGTGCACACGGCAGTTGTCGTCGAGACGAAGGTAACCATCAAACGCGACGACGCAGCTGCGCTGATGGCGAAGGGTGCTGCGCCGTACGTCTTGCCCGCCAGTGCGGCGAACGTGATTGTCTGCGCTGCTTTGGCGACGGTGAAAGTCTGGTTGACGGTTGGAGCGGCCGTGTAGATCGCGTCACCCGCTTGCAAAGCCTGTATCGTGCATATTCCTGCGCCTTGGATGGTCACGGTCGTGATGGCGACCGTGCAAATAGAGGGTGTAAGCGAAATAAAACCGACCGCGAGCCCCGAGGACGCCGTAGCGCTTATCGCGAACGGCGCCGCATCAAAGCTTTTCCCACTCAGCGCGGCGAAGCTGATGGTTTGACTGGTGAGGGCACTTGCGTCGAGCGATGCAACGAGCGAGCAGACCTGGAGCAGCGCAGTCGTCGCCGCGCTGGCTAATGCACGTATGCCGCGATGGTCCATTTCCGGCAAGTGCATCCACTTCATGGGCGATTCTCCTGAGGCAAATCGCTCGGACAAATTCGTCCGACGCAAACGCGTCCGATATTGGCGCGAGTCCAGGCACGCTACGCCGGCCGCCGTCAGCAGTGCAGCTGTCAGTTCCTACAGGAATGCAGCCGGGTTCGATCGCTGTTGGGCCTCACTACGGACGCCCGCTGCAGAGTAGAAAATGCATGTAACTCTTGCCGCGTGAGCGCCACCGCACTAGGCCAAAAGTACTAGGAGGACCGACTTAGAACGATCGACCTAGGACGATCGATCCGATCCGTCGAATTGGCCACGCGTGCTTGTGCGGCTTCTTTCGGGCATCGGCTTTGCTTAAACTAAGCTGTCCGACCTGGGATCCTAATGATCAAACTGACGTCTCCCAACTCCGACGAACCCGAGCCTTCGTCGCTGTCCGAGCTCGCGAAGTCGATCGACGCCTGCCGCCGCTGCGATCTCTGGAAGAACGCAACGCAAGGCGTGCCGGGCGAGGGCGCGGCGCACGCCCGCATCATGCTGATCGGCGAGCAGCCGGGCGATCAGGAGGATCTGACGGGTCGCCCGTTCGTCGGTCCCGCGGGAAAACTCCTCGACAAGGCGCTGGCCGAGGCGGGTGTCGACCGCAAAGAGGTCTACGTCACCAACGCCGTCAAGCACTTCAGCTGGTTCCCGCGCGGCAAGCGGCGGATGCACAAGACGCCGACGCAGCAGGAGGTCGCCTCGTGCCTCGACTGGCTGCGCCAGGAGCTCAAGCTGGTCAACCCGAGCATCATCGTCTGCCTCGGTGCGACCGCGGCCAAGGCGCTGCTTGGTCCCGCCGTGCGGGTCACCGTCGATCGCGGTCGGTGGCTGGAGAGCGACCTGGCCGAGCATGTAATGGTCACCGTTCACCCGTCGTCGGTCCTGCGCGTGCCGCGCGAGGACTTCGACGACGCCTACGCCGCACTGGTCCGGGACTTCAAGCTCATCGCGCGCGTCCGCTAGGGCGCATCCCAAGCCGGCGCCAGGGCGATCAGCGCTTGGCACCAATCGAAGCTCGGTGTCGCAATGACAGCATCCGTCTTACGGGCAGCACTGCCACCGCCTACACCAAAATAGGACGGCTACGGATTGGAGCGCTTGCCGCTAACGGAGACTATGACCTTGGGATCGCAAGTGCGGCAGGCCGTGTCGGCGCAACATCCGCGCAAGCAACGGCTTTTCGCAACTTCGGCTACCCGGGGACCGTTTTTTATCGAGGCATTTTTTTCAGGAGTGTTTTCATGGCAACGCAAGCGAACCCGTATGACTCGACCAAGGCACAGTCGGGCGCACAAATCATTCCGTCCGACGATCATGACCATAGCGGTCCCGGCCCCGAAGTCATGGACGCCGCGACGCTGATTGGCGACAAGGTCGTCAATGCCGCGGGCGAGAATCTGGGCAAGATCGAAGCCATCATGCTGGACGTCACGACCGGTCGGATCGCCTATGCGGTGCTGTCGTTCGGCGGCTTCCTGGGCATGGGCTCCAAGCTTTTCGCGATTCCCTGCGGGGCGCTGACGCTCGACGCGCGCGAGCACGGCTTCATCCTCGACGCGAGCAAGGAAAAGCTCGAGAACGCCGAAGGCTTCGACAAGGATCACTGGCCGAGCATGGCCGATCCGACCTGGGCATCTGACATTCATGCCTATTACAACGTCGCTCCGTACTGGGACGACGATGAGCTGGAGGTTCGCGAGCGTCGCTCGGCCGACGAAATCGCGCCGGGCGAGCCCAAGGTCTATTGATGTGATTGATGCCGGCGCCGCCCAGGTCGATGCGGGCGGCGCCGGGACGGTCCGCCGCAGACCTTGCTGCGGCAGTTGCTGGGGAAGCCGGCCGAAAGCCGGCGGCGCAAGGGGTGGGACGATGTCGCTGAAAGAGGAGATCCGCCTCAAAGCGGAACTTAGGGCAGCATCGGTTTTGCTGTCCGCACTGATGCGTCAGACCGACGCGCAGGACGTGGGCCGAATTTTAGACAACGCCGTCGTGCGCGAGACTGCGCATATGCTCGAGCGCGGCGCGCGCACCGAAGCGATCCGTGCCTTCGAGGATGCCGTCAGCGAATGGGCGGCGCGCGCTCACGTAGCGCTGCGCCATTGCAGCAAGGACGAGTCGCGCCGCAACACCGGCGAGCGCGGCCAGCATCGCGACCGGCACTGACTGCCGGTCAATGCCGCCTCTCTCGTTCGGGTGGGGAGTCGCCCAACCTTCCCGTTTTTTGCGATACTCGGTACCAGCACTGCGGCCAAGTCCTCCGACTCGGTCGCCTCAGTGATGGGTACCGACGCAATGATCGACGCGGATAGACGGGACGCTGATGCGATCCGGTACGCGGTGCTGCGCAAGCTCGCCTCGGGGATGCGCCATGCGCTGATGGGCGAGCTCCAGACGATACAGTTCTCCGCCGATCTCGCCGCGCGAATGATTGACACCAGCGCCGCCAGTCCGAAGCTCGACGAATGCATCAAGCAGCTACCCGAACAGACGCGCACCGCGGTCAATAGCTGCCGCGCGATGATCGAATGGCTTCGGCCCGACGACAAGGCGAGGGCGATGGTCGACGAAACGCTGTGGCATTGCCTGAAGGTCGCCGGCGACGACTGGCCGCTGCGCGGCATCGTGAGGTGTCGAGCGATGTCAGGAGCGGTGACGCGCTGGTTTCCAAGCCGGTGCTGCGCGAGCTTCTGGTCACCTCGCTGCTCGCGCTGACGGACGTCCATGGGGGGCCGATCGATATCGCGATCTTGGCGGAATCGATTGGCGATGAAGTGGTCGTCAAGCTGTCCGCCAGGCCGGTTGAGCGCAAGACGCCGTTCCCGCCACTGGCGATTTATCGCGCGCTGAGCTACGACGACGTGATGGCAATCGGCAACGCGAACCAAATTGCGTGATAGCGTATGTGCCGCCGATCGTCCACAAGCAACCGATCGACGCCGCCGCAGGGCATAGGGCTGCCCTCGGAGGAAATGGCGCAGTCGTAGTATAAGACAGGCTCCTACATCGGCGCTGCGATACGCCGACGCCAGAACAAGACGGCCGCCGATGGCGAAGCCTTGGGTCCTCTAGCGAGAATGCACAGGCTCGATGCAAGGAGAGACGATGCTCGTTTGCCCATACGACATGCATTGGTGCGACCTCGCCGGCTGCAAGTCGGCATGCGAGCTTTCGGGCGAGAAACCCCTGCTGCAATGTGTCGGCTGCGGCATTTTGATCGTCCGTCCAGTGGCGCATGGCCTGTGCGTCGATTGCATAACCGTCCACGTCGCCGGGCAGGAGAAGGAATAGATCATGGCTCGCTCACTCTGGAAAGGTGCGATCTCGTTCGGACTGGTCAATATACCGGTCGAGCTTTTCCCGGCGGAAGAGCGCAAGGGATTCCAGTTCTCGATGCTGGACAAGCGCGACCTTTCGCCGGTCGGATACAAGCGCTACAGCAAGAAGAGCGGCAAGGAAGTGGAATGGTCCAACATCGTCAAGGGCTACGAATACGAAAAAGACCAATACGTCGTCCTGTCGGACGAGGATTTTCGACGCGCGAACGTCAAGGCCTCCCGGACGATCGACATCAAGGCGTTCGTGCCAGCCACCGAAATCCCGCCGCAGTATTACGAGACGCCTTACTACCTCGCGCCAGCCGATCGCGGCGAAAAGGTTTACGCGTTGCTGCGCGAAACCTTGCGCGCGACGGGACGCGTCGCCGTGGCGCAAGTCGTCATTCGCACGACGGAGCACCTGGCGGCCGTCGTTCCTCAAGGGCGTGCGTTGATGCTGGTCACGATGCGCCATGCCGACGAGATCCGAGGCGCCAGCGGCTTCGAGCTGCCCGCGGAAGGATTGAAGAGCGCTGGCGTCAGCACTAAGGAAGTCGATCTCGCCAAGCGCCTGGTCGACGACATGACCGAACACTGGAAGCCCGAGGAATTCAAGGACACCTACCACGAAGATCTGATGCGTCGCATCCACGAAAAGATCAAGGCCGGAGAGAACAAGGAGATCACCAAGCGGACAGCGGAGGAAGGTGAGGAGCCGCGCTCCGCCAAGATCATCGATCTGGCCGCCTTGCTCAAGCAGAGCCTCGACAAAGGCGGCGCCCGACGCAAACCGGCCGACGTCCGCCGTTCGAAGGCCGAGACCGGCAAGCCTACGCTGCGCGTGGTCGCCGGCTCGCGCAGATCGGCCCGCCCGGCCGCCAAGCGCAAGCGGGCCTGACGGGGAACGAAAAGCATGGGACTGGAGCGATATCGCGAGAAACGCAATTTTCGGGCGACGCCCGAGCCACGCGGCCGCGTCATTCGTGGCAAAGCGAAGGAGTTGAGCTTCGTCATCCAGAAACACGCGGCGAGCCACCTGCATTACGACTTCCGGCTGGAATTGAACGGCGTGCTGCTGAGCTGGGCGGTGCCCAAGGGGCCAAGCCTCGACCCGCATGACAAGCGCCTGGCGATGCACGTCGAAGATCATCCGCTCGAATACGGCGGCTTCGAGGGCATCATCCCGCCGCATCAGTACGGGTCGGGCACCGTCATGGTCTGGGATCGCGGCACCTGGCGTCCGATCGGCGACCCTGTTGCTGGATACGAAAAGGGCCATCTGAAGTTCGAGCTCGACGGCGAAAAGCTCAAAGGCGGCTGGGCGCTGATTCGCACGCATGGCAGCAAGTACGGCGGCAAATCGGGCAAGCAGGCGTGGCTGCTGATCAAGGAGAGCGACGAATACGCGAAGGAAGGGCGCGCGGCCCGTATCGTCGACGAGGAGCCCGACAGCGTCGTCTCGGGCCGCAGCCTGGACGAGATCGCGCGCGACAAGGCGCACGAATGGCATTCGAATCGCTCGGTGGCCGCGAATGTGCGCGGGGGGGCGCTGGCCGACGTTGCATCCCCCAAATCGCGGAAGCCGGCGAAGGCACCGGTCCGCAGATCGTCGCGCTCGGTTGGCGCCACCGGCGCCAACGGCGGGAACGGGGCGCGAGAGCTGTCGCCGGCGTCGGCGGCCGGCGCGAAGAAGGCCAGGTTGCCCGCGTCGCTATCACCGACGCTGGCCAGCCTGGTCGACAGCGCGCCGACCGGCGACGACTGGATCCACGAAATCAAGTTCGATGGCTACCGGATGGTTGCCCGGATCGACCACGGCGACGTGCACGTGTACTCGCGCAACGGCAAGGAGTGGACGTCGGCGCTGCCGTCGATCGTTGCTTCGCTGCAGCGCCTGGATGTCGACCAGGCGTGGCTCGACGGCGAGATCGCCGTCGCCGACGACCAAGGCCTGACCAGCTTTCAGCGGCTGCAAAACGCGCTGTCCGATTCGCGGGCGAAGAACATCAGTTACTTCGTCTTCGACCTGCTCTACCAGGATGGTTACGATCTGCGCAGCGTCGCGTTGATCGAGCGCAAGCGGTTGTTGCGCGCATTGGTCGGAGCGTCCGATCCGCTTCTGCGCTACAGCGTCGACGTGCAAGGTTCGGGTGCCGAATTTTTCGAGCAGGCCTGCAAATTGAAGCTCGAGGGTGCGGTATCGAAGCGCGCGAGTTCGCTGTATCGCGAAGGCGCGCGCACGCGCGACTGGCTGAAGGTCAAGTGCGGCCATCGTCAGGAAATGGTGATCGGCGGCTTCACCGACCCGCAAGGCAGCCGCACAGGATTCGGCGCGCTGCTGCTCGGCATCTATGAGGAGGGCAAGCTCCGTTACGCCGGCAAGGTCGGCACCGGATTCGACGACAAGACTTTGGCCAAGCTGCGGCCGATCCTCGGCAAGCTCGAGCAGAAAGAAGCGCCGTTCGACAATCCTCCGCGCGGCTTCGAGGCCAAGGGCGCGCACTGGGTCAAGCCGCAGCTCGTGGGCGAAATCGCTTTCACCGAATGGAGCAACGACGGAGCGCTGCGCCATCCGTCGTTCCAGGGTCTGCGCGAAGACAAGAAGGCGACCGAGGTCGTGCGCGAAGAGGCCGCGCCGGTCAAGGCAAACGCGATCAAACGCGACGCGCCGGACCCCGCGCCCGCGCCGCGAACACGGGGCGCTGCACGCGCGACGTCCGCGCGGAACACCGCGAACGCGACGGCGAGCCCGGCCGATACCGTCGCCGGTATCAAGCTGTCGCATCCGGACAAGCAGTTCTTCCCCGAGGCCAAGCTCGCCAAGCGCGACCTCGCCCTTTATTACGGCGCGATCGCCGACTGGATACTGCCGCACTTGCGCGACCGCCCGCTGGCGCTGATGCGCTGCCCCGACGGTTGGACCAAGCAATGCTTTTTCCAGAAGCACGCCGACAAGAGCGTCAATGCTGCGGTCACGCGGGTCGAAGTGCCGGAGGGCAAGGGCACGGCCACCTACTTTGCCGCCAATTCGCTGCCGGCACTGGTCGCGCTGGTGCAATGGGGCGTGGTCGAGCTCCATCCATGGGGATCGAGGACGCCGAAGCTCGATCGTCCGGACAGACTGATATTCGATTTCGATCCCGACGACGGCGTCGCCTGGAAAGAGATCGTCGACGCCGTCGGCCTGCTGCGTACCTTGCTCGACGATCTCGGCCTCGAAGGCTTCCTCAAGACGACCGGGGGCAAGGGTTTGCACGTCGTCGTGCCGATTCGACCCACGCTCGACTGGGATCAGGCCAAGGGCTTCACCAAGGCGGTGGCCGACTTGATGGTGCGCACGTTCCCGGACCGGTTCATCGCCACCCTTTCCAAGGCGCAGCGCAAAGGTAGGATCTTCATCGATTACCTGCGCAACGCCGAAGGTGCGACCGCGATCGCGCCGTACGGCATCCGTTCGCGCAAGAACGCGCCGGTCTCGACGCCGATCGCCTGGCAGGAGCTCGCCAGGGACGTCCGCTTCGACTACTTCAACGTTCGCAACGTGCCCGCGCGCCTCGGTCGACTCTCGGAAGATCCCTGGGCTGCCGTCGGCACGATCAGTCAAACGGTCACGCGTGCGATGTTCAAGCGTGTCGATTACGAGGGCTAGTGCGGTGAGCGACTCGACCGAACGGACGGCAGCGTCCGACGCAATGCTGGCTGCGGCGGGCCTGGTCTACGTTTCGGATGCGACCGCGGGCATCCGACGCGTTCGTCAGGGCGACAAGTTCGTCTATACGATCGGCGATCAGCAGTTGTCCGACGAGTCCGAGCTGAAGCGCATCGCGAGTCTCGCGATTCCGCCAGCATACGAAGACGTCTGGATTTGCCGGAATCCGAAAGGGCATCTGCAGGCGACCGGACGCGACGCACGCGGACGCAAGCAGTACCGTTACCACCCGAAATGGCGCTTGCTCCGCGACAGCGCCAAATTCGAGCGCATGCCGGCATTCGGCGAAGCTCTGCCGCGGCTGCGCCGACGGTTGCGCCGCGATCTCTCGCTGCCCGGGTTGCCCAGGGAAAAAGTTCTCGCGGTCATCGTCAGCCTGCTCGACGCAACGCGCGTGCGCATCGGGAACGCCGAGTACGCGCGCGCCAACGACAGCTACGGCCTGACGACGCTGCGCAACCGTCACGTGCAGTTCGTCCGCGACGGCCGCCTGCGATTCCGGTTCCGCGGCAAGGGCGGCGCCGAGCACGAGATCGCCGTCGACGACAAGAGGCTTGCCCGGCTGGTGCGCCGGCTGCACGAGCTGCCCGGACAGCGGCTGTTCCAGTACGTCGACGAGGCCGGCGAGCTGCATCCGATCGATTCCGACCAGGTCAACATGTATCTGGGAGAAGCGATGGGCGACGACTTTACTGCCAAGGACTTTCGCACCTGGGGTGCGACCTTGCGTGCGATCGCAATCATGCATGCGACACCGCTGCCGGATCCGGCCGGCGAGCGGGCGTTGAAGGCCCACATTGCCGATGCCGTCAAGCAGGTGGCGAGCGACCTGCGCAACACGCCGACCGTCTGCCGCAAGTCCTACATCAATCCGCTGGTGTTCGATGCCTGGCGTAGCGGGGCGCTGCACAAGGGCATCGGCGAAAAGATCGCCGGCGCGCCGCGGCGGGCGGAGCGGCTGGTGCCCGCTTTCCTGCGCCGCCAGGCGCGCAAGGCCAAGCGAGCGTCGGCACCCTCGTTCGGCGTGATCAAGGCTTTTCCCCGGGCGCGGCGCGTCAAGTCGAAACGCGTCGAGCCGTCCGAGTTGCGCGCCGCGGCCTGAAGGCTGCCCATTCGTTCGTCCTTTGTTAGTGGTGCCGGCACGTTTGTTCGCGTTCTCGTAATTCATACATTGGAAGCGACGCAAACGCAGTCTCATCCCCGAGATTGCGCTGATTTTGCATAGGCACGCGACTTGCATTGCATCGGTGCTCGCGGCGATTCGCCGCAATCCACCAAAAAGGAGGCGCGATGCAAGGTACAGCCCCGCAAGCCGCGGTCTACCGGCCTGAAACGACTGTCGTCGCGGTGGGAACGGCAGCCAGCGAAGCGGCAGCGTCCGCGATTTCCTGGGGGGCCATCATCGGGGGCGCATTTGCCGCCGCGGCGATGGGACTGATATTGATCGCGCTAGGCACAGGCCTCGGCTTTTCGGCTGTGTCGCCCTGGTCGGGATCGGGCGCATCGACGACGACGATGACGATCGCCGGCGCGATCTGGCTGCTGCTGATGTCGGCGATCGCTTCGGCGATCGGAGGCTATCTCGCGGGCCGGTTGCGCACACGCTGGATCGACGTCCACGTCGACGAGGTTTTCTTTCGCGATACCGCGCACGGATTTCTGGCCTGGTCGGTCGGGACGGTGATCACCGCGGCGGTGCTCACCTCGGCTGCCGGTGCACTGGTCGGCGGTACGGCCAAGATAGCTGCCACGGGCGCCGGCGCGGCAGTCGCCGGAGCAGGCGCCGCGGGAATGGCGGCACCGAACACCGTGCTTCCGACACGCACGATCGAAGCGGGCGATCCCAACGCGTATTACATCGACAGCCTCTTTCGCACCGACAAGCCGGCCGAAGCGTCTGCAACGGACGATACAGCGACGCGCGCCGAAGTGGGTCGCATTTTCGCCAATAGCCTGCGCAGCGGCGACGTCCCGCCGTCGGACCGGCTCTATCTTTCGCAACTGGTGGCGGCACGGACGGGCCTGAGTCCGGAAGACGCCGACGCGCGCGTCAACGACGTGTACACCCGTGCGAAGGCCGTCGCCGCGGACACCGAAGCCAAGGCGCGTGAAGCGGCGGACGCGGCGCGCAAGGCGGCGAGCTACACCTCGCTGTGGATGTTCATCGCCCTGCTGGTCGGCGCATTCTCTGCAACTTTCGCCGCGACGGTCGGCGGGCGGTTGCGCGACGGCGCCTATGCGTAGGAACGCGCAGGCAAACTGAACAACCGCCGGCGGCCAAGACGCCACGGCGGCACGATCAACTAACCAGGAGTTCCGATCATGCGGTCGATTCTGTTGTGGCTGCTCGGTGTGCCAATCCCTATCATTATCCTGATCGCGCTGTTCACACGTTAGGACCGTTGCGTTCGCAGCGCACGATCCCTGCAGGGGGTCGTTATTTGGCGGGCGACGCAGGAATGGTTTTTTGCCCCGGGGCTGGGGCCTGCGCCTCGAGCTGCTTTTTGCTGCTCAGCTGCGCACGAAGAATCGCCCACAGCGACAGCTGCTTGGACGTGCTCATACGGGCAAAGTCGGCGGTGCGTATTTGCGACATGATCAATGCATCATCCTTGTTTTCGAGCATCAGGCGTCCCTCCGCCTCGATTAGCGGCGCCGCGGCTTGGCCGCATCGCAGTTCAAGCCAATCCCTTCCGCTTGCCTGACTCCGGCGTTTCGGCCGGCCCCAGGCCTGCGGAATGGGGCAAGGACACGTTGGGCCGCCTGACTCGCAAGAGACGTTCCACTTTGCCGCCTGGCTACGCTATCAAGCACTTAGTCTTCGGGCCGCCGGCTGCGCACGGGGGCACCGTAAAATTCATTGACAGATGTGCGGCGGCTCGCGATCGCCAAGGGCCACGGCCGCCGCAGGCGCTGCCGACCGTACTGGCGCGACCTGACCGCTCCGCCAGAAGTACGTCGTAGATCCTCGATCGCTACGGTTGTCGCTTGGCCCGCTGGCCGTTGCGTTTTTGCATTGCCTGCTGCCTACCAGCCAGCGCTACATCGACGAGTGGCTCTTCGCCTCCGAGCTCGGCCTTCCGCGACTCGAGCTGCTGGCCCAACGCGACCAGATCGAAGTCGGCCTTCCTGGCCTTCGAAAAGATCGTCGACTCCTCTTCCTGCACATGGTGCTCGACATATTCGGAAAGCACCTTGACGCGCGCTGCGAGCAGTTCGTCGTCCGCGTCGCTGCCCGCGATCTGCTCGACCAACTCCTTGACGTGACTGTGCTCGACGTTGGCTTCGTCGAGCGCGTCGTCGGCGTCGCTCGCCTCGCGCAGCGCCTGATAGAAGATTTCTTCTACGATCTGTGCGTGGATCCGCACGGCGTCGCAGATGGTTTTTGCGACTTGCTGCATGCCGTCGCTATCCTCGTTGTTCTTCAGCTTTTCGAACTGCCGAAACAGTTTTTGACTTCGGCGTGGTCGGCCTTCAACAGCTCGAGGGCTGTCTGCGAACGGCGCGTCGTGCGAGCTGCGGTAGTTCCTGGCATCGGAGTCTCCATGACTTGTAGTGTGGTGAAAGCACTGGGGCGCAAGGCGCCGGATCGGTCGACCGGTGCCTCCCCCGCCTGTAGCAGAATTATTCGGTTGGCGCTAATGACTTCCTATCCGACGCCGTCTGATTTGGCCGTGGGACCATTTCCAAGATGATCCCGCAGCTGATCGAGAAAGCCGCGTTGTCCCGGCAGCAGCTTTTGTCGCGCGGCCGCAAGCTCGAACCAGCCGGCTCGATCGACTTCGGGAAATTCCCGGCGCTTGCCGGACCGGGGTGGCCATTCGATCGCGAACGTATTGCTGCGAATCGATGCGGCGTCGATGTCGCCTCGCACTACCCACGCATGGACGAGCTTGCCGCCGGGCTGCTTCAGCGGCGTCAGCGGCAGCGGCTCACCTTCCAGCGGCGAGCCCGTTTCCTCGTGAAATTCGGTGTACGCCGTCGCCAGCAAGTCGGCGCCCTCCGTCGCTTCGCCCTTCGGAATCGACCAGGCGCCGTTGTCCTTGCGCGTCCAGTAGGGACCGCCGGGATGAACCAGGAAAACTTCGACCGTTTGATCACGGACTCGGTACAGAAGAATGCCCGCGCTGATCATCTTTGCCACCGCTTCAGCGTTTGCAGGTCGCAGCCGCATCGACCGGCAACGCTTCCATTGGTTGCACAGCGGTCGAGATGGGAGGGATCATGACCGGCTGCTCGGCCGTGGCGACCGACCTTCAGCCGTGCCGCTGCGCAGAATATCGATCGAATCGGCGTGGGTACGCGTGGCCGCTTTTTCTCCGCGACAGAGGCCGCGTAGGTGTGGTCTTACCATTAAATCAGGAGATGTCCTATAGCCTTCCATGTCGTTGCTCCGCGATAGTCTGTCCGCCGCCGGATCATCGATACGGCATCTAAAAACAGAGGACTCATGCGATGGCCACGCAAACAAGAAAGCGAAATCATGGGACATGGCAGAACCTTCTGCCGATCAAACTGAATGCGTAAAAGCGCGCCGACTGCGTGCTTCGCGAGGCCCGATGCGCAGCCAAATCCGGTGGCGTTCGCACGACGCTGGAGCAGGCGGTCGCCGCCGAGATAGAAAGAATGCGCGCACTGCAGGAAAGCGAAGAGGCCGTTCGCGCATTTCAGGCGGCGACTGAAATTCATATCACTCTATGCAGTTCGGAAACGATCGAGCGCTAGCCATCGTGAATGCGTTGCAAAAATTACGCTGGATTGTAGAAACGGTCACGACCGCGGATAACGCGACCGTCGTTGTCGCGCGGTAAACAGCGCCTCGGTCTGTACGCCGAGTTACAGTCGGCCCATGACCGCCAGGATGATGAGGATCAGCAACACCAGTCCGAGGCCGCCGCTGGGGTAGTAGCCCCATCCGGCGCTATACGGCCAGGTCGGTAGTGCACCGAGCAGAAGGATGATCACCACTATCAGCAATATCGTACGCATGCCTTCGCCTCCGTTGAGTGATTGTGTGACGAGCCGCGATGAACTCAAGCATGCCGCGTGCCAATGCCGTCCGCCGATCTTCGCCACAATCAGGGCGCCGCGACGCTCTCGAGCAAAGCTACGGGCAGAGTATCGAACAGCTCGGCAAGCGGCAGATACGAGCCCTTGGTCGCCGGCCGGCTGTCCCGCATCGCGCCGGTAAGCGCGTCTCGGCACCTCATCGGCGAGCGCAGCATGACGCGAGTGTCGCCCCAGACCTCGCCGCCGAGCGGAGGATGCGTCGCCCGCGCCGTCAGGTCCAGCAGCAGCCTGGGCACGATCGTCAGCACGGTGTCGGTGTCGTGCACGCGCGCGAACGCCAAGACGTGCGCGGCGTGCTCGCCGGCGACGGATAGCGCAACGTAGCGGCCGCGCTCGAACAGGCCCGCCCGCCGCGCGCGCAGCGCCAGTGCCCGCCAGATGACATAGAGCTTCAGCCGTCCGTCGTCGAGCGAATCGAACAGGTCCCGCGCTTGCGCGACGTGCGGTCCGCCGGGTTCGAACGAACGCTGCAACTGTTGCAGCATCGTGCTCCGCCTGGCGTAGTCGACGGCGCGCCGGTTGTCAGGATCGACCAGGCTGAAATCCCACAACTCGTTGCCCTGATAGATGTCGGGAACGCCTGGCGAGGTGAGCTTGAGCAGCGTTTGCGCGAGGCTGTTGCACAGGCCGCAGCGCGCGACCAGGGCGTGCAGCGTGCGGAATTCCTGCAGGAACGGATTGGGCTCGAGGCGGCCGAGCAGGCCGTCGATGAATGCGGCCAGCGCGGTTTCGTAGGCGTCGTCGGGACGGATCCAGCTGCTGTGGACCTTGGCCTCGCGCACCGCCTTGCGCATGTATACCTGCACGCGCTGGCGGAGAGCGTCGAGCTCGCTTTCATCCGGCTGGGCGGGGGGCCAGATGCCGAGCAACGTCTGATAAAGCAGGTACTGGTCGTTGCGATCAGGCGCCGGAAGATCTTGCAACCGCGTCTCGTACCGCTTGTTGAGCCGCGCCCATCGCCGCAATGCGAGCCGCCACATCGCAGGCATCTCGCTCAGGACGGCGATGCGGACGCGAACGTCTTCCGATCGCTTGTTGTCATGGGTGGACGTCGCCAGCATTTCGCCAGGCCAGTCGCGCTGGCGTTCCTGCGCCGCGGCATGAAAGGCGGCGACGGTGACGCCGAACCGCCGGGGATCGCCGCCGACCTCGTTGAGCGCGACCAGCCGATGGTAGACATAGAAACTCGTGTCTTCCATGGCCTTCGCCATGACCGGCGCGGTGAACTGCTGCAGGCGGCGCGCGAAGCGATTGATGTCGGCGCGCAATGGCGGCGTGGCAGCGGCAAGCGTACCCGTCAGGACGCCGCGAAGGAAGTCGAAAGCAAGAGGATCGGGGGCCGGACGCCAATGCCGGGCGATCGCCAGCGCCCAGTCGATGTAACGCAGATCTGTCGCACCGGGACCGTGATCGTCGATGTAAGTGCGGTAGACGGGGAGCGCCGCGGTGTAGAGCATCAAGGTGCGGCGCAGGCCGTTGAACGTCAGGTCGCGCGTATTGCGATCGGCCTCGGCGATGCGGGTCAGTGCGTGCGCAAGGAGGTTCAGGTCGGAAGCGAGCGTGCCCGTCATGATCAGCAGTTTCGCTTCTCGCAGGATTTTGTCGAAGTCGGCCCGCGCGCCGATAAAAGCGGCGTAGGCGCGGTCGAAGCGCGACTTGGCCGCGCCGTCGACCCACAGGCCGCCGACCAGGTTGGCGAAGCGGTAGCCGGTCGTTCCCTGGACCGGCCAGTCTGCGGGTAGCGCTTCGTGCTCGGCAAGGATCTTTTCGACGACGGTATAGAGTGCGCTCACCGGCGGCGGCCTGCCGCGGTGCGCTTGCGCTGCCGCGCCCGGAGGCAGCGCGGCGCGGACGGCGGCCTTCAGCCTTTCCAGATAGGCTTTCGGGTCGTACAGGCCGTCGGGATGATCGATCCGAAGCGCGTCGACCTTGCGCTCCGCCACCAGCCGCAGCACCAGCCGATGCGAGTCGGCGAAGACCTGCGGATCCTCGGTGCGGAGCGCGGCGAGCTCGTTGATGTCGAAGAAACGGCGGTAGTTGATGTCGTCCGCCGCGACGCGCCAACTGGTCAGCCGGTACGGCTGTGCCTCGAGAAGGGCGTGCAGCGCATCGAAGCTGGCCGCATCGGCGGGCCGGCCGTTCAGGCGGGCCACCGCGTCGGCGATGCGCTCCCCGATGGTTTTCGCACCGGCCACTAGCGTCGCGAGCTCCCGTTTCAGGCGCTCCTTGTCGCGCTCACGGCGCGCCATGCTGCGCCCCGTTGCGCCGTCATAGGCCGGCAGCGCTGCGAACGCGCTCGCCAGCTCGACCAGGCGATGCGCGGCGTCGTCGCCGGCCGGGCCGTCCCCCGGAGGCAGGGCATTGCGCAGGATGCGAGGATAGGAGCGCGGGTCGATCGGGAAGCGATGGTGGGAATAGTGAACGCTGAATTCGCCCGACGCCGAATCGAATTCGAGCTTCAGCTCGCCGCGGAGCAGCACTTCGCCGTAGTTGTCGCCCAGCACGGGGACCAGTACCTTGCCCGAAAGTGCGCCCAGCGGCGGCGTCCAGTCGATATCGAAGTATCCGGCGTACTTGGAGGCACGGCCGTTCTCCAGCACGTCGAGCCACCAGGGGTTGTCACCGCCCATGACGCCCATGTGATTGGGCACGATGTCGGCCATCTGGCCCATGCCGTGCGCGGCGAGCGCCGCGGCGAGTGCTGCGAACTCATCTTCGCTGCCGAGCTCCGGATTGAGCTGCGAATGGTCGACGATATCGTAGCCGTGCGTGCTTCCAGGCCGGGCCTTGAGCCAGGGCGAAAGGTAGACGTGGCTGATCCCCAGCTCGGCCAGATACGGGACCAGGGCGGTGGCGTCGGCAAATCCGAAATCGCGATGCAGCTGCAGGCGATAGGTGGCTCGCGGGATAATCATCCCGAGTCGCCGCCGGCCGACGCGCCGTCGCCGTCAGCCTGATTTGACCGACGGGGCCGTTCCTTGCTCAGCATCCGCGCGAGCGAGGCGAAGCGCCGGTTCGACGTCCAGGATTCGAGCGGAATGTTGAGCTTGCGCCGCCAGTTCGGATATTGGTCCTCGGTGGTGCTCGGCAGGTTCATCTGCATGTCCTGTCCGAACACGTCTTCGAGTTGCACCGCCATGACCATCGACGGCGTGCGGGCCAGAAAGCAGTGCACGGCGAGCATCAAATCGACCGTCATCCGTCGCGGCGTATGTGTGGCGGCGAGGACGCCGGCGTGCTCGAGCGCGCGCAGCAGCCGTTCCCGGTCGCGTACCCGCAGCGCGAGTTCCGCCGCACGGCTGTCGTCGTCGGGGAACATCCGCAGCCGCGTCCGCGCCGCGATGTCGCGTCCGGCCCAGAAACCGGCCAGCGTCGGTAGGTCATGCGTGCCCACCGTGACCAGCGCCTGGAGCGGATATTTTTCGGGCGGCGCGAATTCGCCGTCGGCGGTGCGTTCGAAATACAAGGGCCGATACGACAGCACGCCCGCGCCGGCGAGGGCTGCGCGCACGCCCGGCGCGATCGTTCCCAAGTCCTCGCCGATGACGAGGCAACGATTGCGCTGGCTTTCCAGTGCGACGATGCCCAGGAGTTCGGGAAACGGGTACGCGACGTAGGCCCCGTCGGCCGGCGCCATCCCCGCGGGCACCCAGAACAGGCGCATCAATGCCATCACGTGATCGATGCGTAGCGCGCCGGCACACCGCATCGACGCGCGCAGGGCGGTGACAAACGGTGCGTAGCCCTCCGCCTGCAGGCGACGCGGCAGCATCGGCGGCAAGCCCCAGTCCTGTCCCTTCAGGTTGAATCCATCCGGCGGCGCGCCGATATGCATGTCCGGCGCATACACAGCGGCCTGGCTCCAGGTTTCCGCACCGCCCGCGTCTGCGCCGACGGCGAAATCGGCGTACAGGCCGATACCGAGCCCGCAGGCGCGGGCCTCGTCGCTTGCGGCGGCGAGCTGGAGCTCTGCCTGCCACTGCAGGTACTGAAAGTATTCGGCGCGATCGGCGTGCCGGCGATAAAGCTCCTCGTCGCCGGCGGCCGACGGCGGCCGACACTCAGCCGGCCAGGCCGGCCATCCGGCCGGAGTGCCCGTGGTTGCGGTGAGGTACTCCTGCAGCGCGTCGAAGAAGCCGTGCAGCTTGAGCGCCGCGCCGCGCCTTCCCTGAAATTCGCGGAAGGCGCGCCCGCGCTCGCCCGGATTCGTGCCCAGTTCGTGCGCCCGAAACCGGTCGAACAGCAGCGTGAGTATTTCGAATTTCAATCGTGCGACCCCGCCGTAGTCGACATGGTCGAACGCGCGCAAGCGGGCGAGCGTGCTCTGGAAGGCCTGACTGTAGACGCGCGCGCGGGCCGGCTTGCAGTGGAGGAAATCGTCGACCGCCTCGACGTCGATATAGAGCACGTTCAGCGCGGCGCGATTCGATGGGCTGTAGGGACTCGCGGCGTCGGGCCGGCACGGAAACAGCGCGTGCAGCGGATTCATGCCGACGAAATCGGCGCCGACCACGGCCGCGACGGCGACGGCGTTGCGCAAGTCGGTAAAGTCGCCGATACCCCAGTTGCGATGCGAGCGCAGCGCGTAAAGCTGCAGTGCCAGGCCCCAGATCCGGACGCCACCGGCGAGGAGCGGCGGCGTGTAGCAACGCGACGGCGTGACGATAAGCTGCGACGACGCCAGCAGCGCGTGCGTCGCGTGATCGCGCAGCGTCAGCCGGTGGTAGCCGCTGGTCGGCGGCAGCGGGATGGCGAGCGCACTCTCACGATCGCTGCCGGAGCCTGTCGCCGGCGCAACGACGCCTTCGAGGTTTTGGCCGGTTTCCAGATCGATGCGCCAGTCGACCAGCGTCAGCGCGTCGGAGGAAGGCAGTTGCAGCGCGACTTGGCCGGCGCGCTCGTCGGCGACGATAACCGGCGGCGGCGCGATGCTTGCGCCGGTATCGGATGCGCCCTCCAAGGCATCGTTGCCCGCCCCCCCGGCGTCGACGCCCATCGCACGCAGGAGCGCGAGCTTCGCCTCGTCCGGCGTCCGGCGCGCGGCGCCCAACGCATCCTCGTAGCCCGTCGCAATGCCGTAGCGCTCGCACAAGTGCTCGAGCGTCGCGCCGTCACGCATTGCCGGGACCATTCGCACGGTCGACCGCCAGCAGCCAGGTCGCCGACCATGGCGAGGCCAATGCGTGTGCCGCGGTCTCGCCGGTCGTGTACACGACTTGCCCCGGTGGCAGAACTGTCTCGGTGTCGGGCACGCCGCCCAGGTTGGCGAACAGCAGCAGACGCGCGCCATCATCGGTTGGCCAGTACCCGGCCACGCTGCGCGCACCGGTGAGGATGAACCCGCAGCGCCGACTGTCGAGCTTGGCCAAGAGAGGAATCACGACCTCGCGCCGAATCCGCAAAAGCTCGCGATAGCGGTCGAGCCAGCTCGCGTGTTCCGGGGCGGCGCGGCAGGCCCAGTCGAGCTTGCTTCGATCGAACGTCGACGGCGCCTGCGGATCGGGAATCGTCGCGGCGGCGGCCGTATCGGCAAAGCGGCTGAAGCGCGCGAACTCCTCGAGCCTGCCCGCGCGCACGGCCGAGGCAAGCGGCGGATCGAAGTCGCAGAAGTACAGAAACGGCGTCGTCGCGCCGAACTCCTCGCCCATGAACAACAGCGGCGGCGAGGGCGCGAGCAAAACGATTCCGACCGCGGCAGCCAGCGGCGCCGGCTCGGCGAGCGCCGTCAGCCGTTGGCCCAAAGCGCGGTTGCCGACTTGGTCATGGTTCTGCAGGAACGAGACGAATGCCGTCAGCGGCAGTCCCGCCGTCGAGCTGCCGCGACTCCGCCCGCGCAGCACAGAATGCTCGCCCTGATAGGCGAAACCGGACGTCAGGCAACGGCCCAGATGCTCGACCGGCGCGTCCGCATAATCGACGTAGTAGCCGTCGCGCTCACCAGTCAGGCTGGTGTGCAGGCTGTGGTGGATGTCGTCGTTCCACTGCGCCGTGTAACGACGGACGGCGCCGTCGTCGCCGCGGGCCAGGAAGCCGACCGCGTTGTCGTCGTTCTCCAGGACAAGGTGCACCTGCCGTCCACCGGCGCATCGGCGTCGCACGGTTGCCGCGAGCTCGTCGAGGAAATGCGGCGTCGAATCGTCGCGAATCGCGTGCACCGCGTCCAGGCGCAAGCCGTCGAAATGAAATTCGTCGAGCCAGTACAGCGCGTTGTCGATAAAGAAATCGCGCACGACGCGGCTGTCGAAATTGATCGCGTGGCCCCATGGCGTGCGGTGGCGCGAGGTGAAGAACTGCGGTGCGTAGCGGGGCAGGTAGTTGCCGACGGGGCCGAAATGGTTGTAGACGACGTCGAGGAATACCATCAGACCGCGACGGTGGGCCGCGAGCACCAGTTGCTTCAACGCCGCGGGCGTGCCGTAGACAGCGTCGGGGGCGAACGGCAGAACGCCGTCGTAACCCCACCCGCGTGCGCCGTGGAAGTCGGCGATCGGCATCAGCTCCAGTGCGGTCACGCCCAGGTCGCACAGGTGGTCCAGCTTCGCCTCGATCGCGGTGAACGTGCCCTCGCGGGTGAAGGTTCCGACATGCAGCTCGTAGATGACCGCCTCGTCCCAGTGCCGGCCGACCCAGTCCTCGTCGTCCCAGTCGACGTCGAATGGATCGACGACGGCGCTCGGTCCGTCGACGTCCTGCGGGTTCTGCCGCGATGCCGGATCAGGCACCGAAATCTCGTCGTCGATCCGGTAGCGATAGAGCGTGTCGGGCGCCGCTTCCCGGGTCGTTAGCTCGAACCAGCCGTCCGACGCCCCTGCAAGCGGCAATGGATGCGGTGTCCCGTCGAGACACAAGCCGACGTCGCGAGCGCCGGGCGCCCAGAGGCGGAAGCGCACGGCACCATCATCGAGTACCGTCGCCCCGAAACCCATCTCATGCCGGCGTTTCATCGTCGCCCGGCGAGCTGCACAACACCGCCATCGAGCGGCCCTGCAATGGATAAGGCGCGCCGAACGACAGCGGCTCGGGGGATGGTGCGTCAGTGGCGATGGCGGTATCGAGCAGCACGCGCCAATGCGTCAGCCGCGGCTTGGGCAGCACAAAAGTGATCGCTTCGTGATCGGCGTTCAGCAGGAGCAGCAGGTCGTCGTCGTCGAGCGCATCACCATGGGCGTCGCTTTCGGCCAGGCCGTGTCCGGACAGGAAGACGCCGAGGCAGCGCGCGAAGCCCTGATTCCAGTCGTCTCCGGTGATTTCCTGACCATCGGGATTGAGCCAGGCGATGTCCTTGGCGTCCGCGGCGACGATCGAGCGGCCGTGAAAGAACGTGCGGCGGCGAAAGAGCGGATGGCCGTTGCGCAGCGCGACCAGGCGATGGGTGAAGTCGATCAGCTTCTGCGCGTCAGGCCCCAGCTTCCAGTCGACCCACGACAGCTCCGAGTCCTGGCAATAGGCGTTGTTGTTGCCCTGCTGCGTGCGGCCCATCTCGTCGCCGCCGAGGAGCATCGGAACGCCCTGCGAGAGCAGCAAGGTAGTGAGGAAATTCCGCTTTTGCTGTTCGCGCAGCGCCCGGATCGCCGGGTCGTCGGTCGGGCCCTCGACGCCGCAGTTCCAGCTCCGATTGTCATTTTCGCCGTCGCGCCCGTTTTCGCCGTTGGCCTCGTTGTGCTTTTCGTTGTAGCTGACGAGATCGTGCAGCGTGAATCCGTCGTGCGCGGTGACGAAATTGACGCTTGCCGTCGGGCCGCGGCCGCGGCCCTGGAACAGATCGCTCGATCCCGACAGGCGCGAGGCGAGCTCTCCGATGACGCCGCCATCGCCCTTCCAGTACGAGCGGACGGCGTCGCGATACTTGCCGTTCCATTCGGCCCAGCCGGGTGGAAAATTGCCGACCTGGTAGCCGCCCTCGCCAAGATCCCAGGGTTCGGCGATCAGCTTGACCCGCGACAGGACCGGGTCCTGGCGCACGCAATCGAAGAAGACGCTGTGCTCATCGACCAGGTGCTCGGCGCGTCCCAGCGTCGCCGCGAGGTCGAAGCGAAAGCCGTCGACGTGCATTTCGCTGACCCAGTAGCGCAGGCTGTCCATCACCAGCTGCAGCGTGGCCCCGTGCACGGTGTTGAGCGTGTTCCCGGTGCCGGTGTAATCGACGTAGTTGCGCGGATGCTCGGGGTCGAGGCGGTAATAGGTGCGATTGTCGATGCCGCGAAATGACAGGGTCGGGCCGAATTGGTTGCCTTCGGCGGTATGGTTGTAGACGACGTCGAGCAGGACTTCGATCCCGGCGGCGTGCAAGGTCTTGACCATCGTCTTGAACTCATTGACGGCGTCCCCTGCGGCGTAGCGCGTATCCGGTGCGAAAAAGCCGATGCTGTTGTAGCCCCAGTAGTTGCGCAGCCCGCGCTGCACCAGCGCCTGATCATCGACGAAATGGTGCACGGGCATCAGCTCGACCGCGGTGACGCCCAGGCGGTGCAGATGTGCGATCACCGGGGCGGTGGAAAGACCGGCATAAGTCCCGCGAAGCTGGGGCCGCACAGCAGGATGCAGTTGGGTAAATCCCTTGACGTGCAATTCGTAGATGACGGTGTCTTCCCATGGCGTTTGCGGCCGTATGTCGGTACCCCACGTGAACGCGGGGTCGATCACGCGGCACTTGGGCATCGCCGAAGCGCTGTCTCGCGTATCGAAGCTGAGATCTTCGCGCCGTCCGCCGACCCGGTAGCCGTAATGCGCCTCGGTCCAGCGCAGCGGTCCGGATATCATTCGCGCGTAAGGATCGAGCAGCAGCTTGTGCGCGTTGAACCGATCACCCCGCTCAGGCGCGTATGGACCATGGACGCGGTAACCATAGAGCAGCCCCGGACGGGCTTCGGGCAAATAGCAATGCCAGACGAAGTTGGTGCGCTCGCGAATGTCGATCCGTGCGATTTCCCGGCGCCCCTTGGGGTCGAACAGGCACAGCTCGACGCCTTCCGCGTTCTCCGAGTACAGCGCGAAATTGACGCCGGCGCCATCCCAGGAGGCACCCAGCGGGGCGGGCTTGCCCCGCCAGACGCTGATCGGCGTGGCCGTCGCGTGCTCGCCCGCGTTCACGAGGCGGCAGCCGCGTCTTGCATGCGCTCGAGCAGCCCGGCGATCGGGATGCGGACCCAATCCGGGCGCGAGCCCAGCTCGTAGCGCACCTCGTAGAGCGCCTTTTCGAGCACGAATAGGTCGATCAGTCGCGCCACGTCGCTGGGGTCGGACGGATACGAGCTCGCGCCGCGCACCGCCAGCGCGTACGCGGCCAGAAACGCGGCGGTGGTTTCGCGCTCCCACCGCGTCATCAGCGCCGCGGCACGAGCACGATCGGCCGGCCGGTCGCCGGTTACCTCGTCGAGCGAGATGGCGGCGGCGTAATTGAACGAGCGCAGCATGCCGGCGACATCGCGCAGCGGCGAATGCTTGCGCCGCCGCTCCTCCATCGGCCGGGACGGCTCGCCCTCGAAATCGACGATGATGAAATCGTGCTCGACCACGAGCAGCTGGCCCAGATGAAAGTCGCCGTGAAAGCGCGTCTTGGTGAATGTCAGCGTGCGCGGTGCGAGGTCGGCAAGGCGGCCGTGCAAGGTCGCGCGCATGCCGAGCAAGCGCTCGGCGGCCGCGCGGACCGGCGGCGGAAGATCGCCCTGGCGCTGCGACAGCTGATCGAAGGTCCGGTCGATATCGGCGTCGACGGCAGCGATCCAGCCGGCGATGTCATCGGCCGACGCCGGTTCGGGATCGAACGCGGGATCGCCCGAGGTCGCGGCAAGCGCGACATGCAGCTCTCCGGTACGCTGGCCGATCATCGCGACCAGCGTAAGAAAGCTGGCGTGCGGCGTCGGCGCGTTCGCGATCTTCGCCGCGGCCGTGGCCGCAGGAACGGCGGAAGGCGCAGCTGCGGCAGCCGGTGCGGCGGGGGATTGAATGCCGGCAGGCGAGACCGTGGCCGACACTGCGGCGACTGCCGCGCCGGCCGTGGCCGTCGTGGTGGCGTCGATGTCGTCCGGCGCCAGCGCAAGCTGCTGATCGAGGTAGCGCTGCAGGTATTCGATGACGTAGTTCCAGCCGCTGCCCTGGTTGTTCACGTATCGCTGCAGCACCGCGAGCGCAGTGGTCCGTCCGTCGTCGTCGCAAAACTGCAGCGCGCCCAGGACGGGGGCGATATTCGGAAACGGCGAGACGTCGGTCAGGTATTTGCCGACCTCGATTTCCGGATTGATACCCTGCCGCAACCGACGATAGCATTTGAGCACCAGCTTTTCGTCGAGGATCACCATCGAGTTGCTCTGCTCGAAGGCCGGATGCCGGGCGGATGTGACCTCGACGCTGGCGGCCTCCGCGAATGCTCTGGTGTGCGTGAACACGAGTCTGCCGGTCTGCAGCGGCGCGACCAGATCGCTGCCCATGGCTTTGACGAGGCTGCGGCAGAAGCCACTGTCCCAGAACGCGTCGTAGACGATGCCGACGCGCGCGTGCTGGCGGACCTGGGCCAGCGTGCAGTAGCGCAATCCGGGAATCCGGTCGCCGTCGCTGTCCTCCCACGCCAGCGCCAGCGGGAGCGCGTAATTCTGTTTTTCGCCGTCGGCGAACTCGATCTGCGCAAATCCGAGCAGCCAGCTTCCGTCCGGCGTCGTCCATTCGTCCTGCTCGGTCAGCCGAGCTTGGGCGATCTGCTTGCCTTTGCCGGCATACCAGCGACGCGCGGCCAGAAAGTCGGGCAGGATCTGGCGCTCGAGCATCGTGCGCACGCGCGCCGCCATCAAGCCGCGCATGTCGCTCGGTGCGTCCGGCCGGGACGCGAACAGCGCGCGCAGTCCCTCGGGGATTACCAGCACCGGCAGCTCCACCGGCACGGGGCGCTCATCGTGCCACTCGGGCACCTTGGCGTTGGTCGCGAGCACGAACCAGTAGAATCCCCACGCCGGCAAGGTCAGCAGATAAGTGAGATCCCCGATCGGGGGAAACGGCGTCCGGCCGAGCATCTCGACCGGAATGCGGCCCTTGTAGGCGCGAAGATCGAGCTCGACCGGCTGGCTCGAGCGGGCGAGGTTGGCGACGCACAGGATGATCTCATCCTGATATTCCCGGACGTAGGCGAGAATCTTGCGATTACCGGGATGGATGAAGCGCAGGCTGCCGCGGCCGAAGGCCGGGTGTGCGCTGCGCACGGCGATCAGCCGGCGCATCCACTGCAGCGGGGACGACGGGCTGCGGCTCTGCGCCTCGACATTGACCGACTGGAAACCGTAGACCGCATCCATGATCGGCGGCAGGTACAGCGATTGCGGATCGGCGCGCGAGAATCCGGCGTTGCGATCGGGGCTCCATTGCATCGGCGTGCGTACGCCGTGCCGGTCGCCCAGAAAGACATTGTCGCCCATGCCGATTTCGTCGCCGTAATACAGGATCGGCGAGCCGATCGTCGAAAGCAGAAGACTCTTGAGCAGCTCGATCTTGCGCCGGTTATTCTCCATCAGCGGCGTCAGCCGGCGGCGTATGCCGACGTTGACCCGCATGCGCTTGTCGGCCGCGTAGGTCCGGTACATGTAGTCGCGCTCGCGCTCGGTGACCATCTCGAGCGTGAGCTCGTCGTGATTGCGCAGGAAGATCGCCCACTGGCAGTTGTCGGGTATGTCGGGCGTCTGCGACATGATGTCGACGATCGGGTGGCGGTCCTCCTCGGCAACGGCCATGTAGATGCGCGGCATCAGCGGAAAGTGATACGCCATGTGGCACTCGTCGCCGTTGCCGAAATATTCACGGACGTCTTCCGGCCACTGGTTTACCTCGGCCAGCAGGAATCGGTTGTGATACCGCGCGTCGAGCTCGGTCCGTATGTACTTCAGCACCTCATGGGTCTCGGGCAGGTTTTCGTTGTTGGTGCCATCGCGCTCGCACAGGTACGGAATGGCGTCCAGGCGCATGCCGTCGACGCCCATGTCGAGCCAGTAGCGCATCACCCGTACGACCGCGCGGATGACGTTGGGATTGGCGAAGTTCAGGTCCGGTTGGTGCGAGAAAAACCGGTGCCAGTAATAAGCGCCGGCGACCGGATCCCAGGTCCAGTTCGACTTTTCGGTGTCGGTGAAGATGATCCGCGTCTCGGGCCACTTCTTGTCGTCGTCGCTCCACACGTAGTAGTTGCGTTTCGACGAGTGCGGCGGCGCACGCCGGGCGGCCTGGAACCAGGGATGCTGATCGGAAGTGTGATTGATGACCAGCTCGGTGATGACCTTCAGATGGCGGCGGTGCGCCTCGCGGATGAAATGGCGGAAATCGGCCAGCGTGCCGTAATCCGGGTGCACGCCATGGTAGTCGGCGATGTCGTAGCCGTCGTCCTTGAGCGGGGACGGATAGAACGGCAGCAGCCAGAGCGTGTTGACGCCGAGGTCGCGGATGTAGTCGAGCTTTTCGGTCAGGCCGCGAAAATCGCCGATGCCGTCGCCGTTGCTGTCGTAGAACGCCTTGACGTGCACCTGGTAGATGATCGCGTCCTTGTACCAGAGCGCATCTTCGAGCGTCGGCTTGGGCTGCGTCGACCCGGTTGCGGGCGCAGTATCGGCGACGAGCTCGGAATAGGTGTCCATCGTCCGGTCTACGCGTAATAGTCGAAGTTCTGTTCCTGCCGCGACTGATGGCGCACGACGAATATATGCGCCGGAGAAAAGCCCGGATCGAGCTCGACATAGTTACGCGCCCCGTGCCACATGTAGCGCGCGTCGTTGAGCAGGTCGTGCACCTGGAACGGCTTGTCGGCGGTGATGCCCAGTCGCTCCAGGTCGAGCGTCACCCAGCCCGCCTGTCTGTGGTGATAGTCCAGGTTGATGACGGTGATGACGACGTTGGACACGTCCGGCGTCGACTTGGCGTAGCACAGCAGCTGATCGTTGTCGGTCGGCTGGAAGTCGAGCCGCCAGTCCTGCTGCAGCGCCGGCTGGTCGCGTCGGATACGGTTGAGCCGCGCGAGCAAAGGCGCGAGGCTGTCCGCGCGCGCCAGGTCCCATTGCCGCAGCTGGTACTTTTCCGAGTCCAGATATTCCTCGCTGCCCGATTCGCGTGGCAGGTGCTCCTGCAATTCGAATGCCGGCCCGTAGATTCCGTAGTTCGCAGCGAGCGTTCCGGCCAGCACGGCGCGCACGATGAACGCGGGCCGTCCGCCGATTTGCAGCGCCTCAGGCAGGATGTCCGGCGTGTTGGGCCAGGCGTTGGGCCGGAAATAGTCGCGCGAATCCGTTTGCGAAAGCTCGGTGAAATAGGCGGTGAGCTCCGACTTGCTGTTGCGCCAGGTGAAGTAAGTGTACGACTGAGTGAAGCCCAGTTTCGCCAGCCGGTGCATGATCTTCGGCCGGGTGAAGGCCTCGGCGAGAAAGACCACGTCCGGATGCACCTGCTTGATCTCTCCGATCAGCCACTCCCACAGCGCGAACGGCTTGGTATGCGGATTGTCGACGCGGAAAATCCGCACGCCCTCTGCGATCCAGTAGTCGAATATCGCCCGGACCTCGCGCCAGAGGCCGCGCCAGTCCTCGTTCTCGAGATCGAAGGGGTAGATATCCTCGTACTTCTTCGGCGGGTTCTCGGCGAACTGCAGCGTGCCGTCCGGACGCTGCCGGAACCACTCCGGATGCGCGCTGATATAGGGATGATCGGGCGCGCACTGCAGCGCGATGTCGAGCGCGATCTCGACGCCGGCCATGCGCGCGGCCGCAACGAGCTGCCGGAAGTCCTCGATCGTGCCGAGCTCGCGGTGCACGGCCGTATGGCCGCCGTCGGAGCTGCCGATCGCCCAGGGGCTGCCGCAGTCGTCGAGCGATGCGACCAGCGCGTTGTTTTTTCCCTTGCGCCGCGACAGCCCTATCGGATGGATCGGCGGGAGGTAAAGCACATCGAAGCCCATATTGACGATATAGGGCAGGCGCGCCTCGCAATCGGCGAAGGTCCCATGCGTGCGTCCATCGCCGGCGGAGCGCGGGAACATTTCGTACCAGCTGCTGAACCGCGCGCGCGGCGGGTCGACGACGAGCTTGAGCGCCGGCTCGAACGTCGTCGCGAGACTTCGATCGGCATGGCGCGCCGCAATCTCCGCCAGCGCGGCGTCGAGCGCCGCTGCACGCCTCATGTCGACCGGGTCGGCGCCGCCGATGCGATGCGCCCATTCGCGCAGCGCCTTCGCATCGGCACCGCGCGCGCGCCGCGCGAGCGCCCCGACCAGTGCAGCGCCAGCCTGCAGTGCGAGGACGATGTCCTCCGACGCGAGCCAGCGGGCAAGATCGTGACGCCACGACGCGAAGCGGTCGACCCAGGCGATGATCGTGTATTCGTAGCCGCCGATGTCGGCGACCGGGAACGCGCCGCGCCAGCGATCGTTGACCAGCATCGCCATCTCGAATTCGGTCCATGCCGCCGCGCCTCTCTTGCGCGCCAGCAGCAGCGCACGCAGCTGGTCGTGGCCGTCGGCAAAGATATCAGCCTCGACCGTCACCAGGTCGCCGGCGCAGCGCTTGGCGGAGAAGCGGCCGTGATCAACGCACGGCGAGACGTTCTCGATGACGGCCCGGCGGCGGCCGTCGACGGTGACCGCTGTGGTCACTGCGCGGCCTCCAGCATGATGGTCGCCAGCGGCGGCAGCGACAAGGTCAGCGAGTAGGGGCGGCCGTGCGAAGGCAGCGGCGCCGCGTGCACGCCGCCCAAATTGCCCTGGCCGCTGCCGCCGTAGACGGTTGCATCGCTGTTCAGCACCTCGCGCCAGAAGCCGCCGGTCGGCACGCCGACCACGTAATTGCGGCGCGGCACCGGTGTGAAATTGGACGCGACCAGCAGCGCAGGGCCTTCGCCCGAAGGAAGGCGCAGGAAGGCGACGACGCTGTTCTCCGCATCGTCGGCATCGATCCAGGCGAACCCGGCCGGGTCGAAGTCCCGCTGGTACAGCGCCGGCGTCGCGCGGTAGCAGCGATTGAGGTCGCGCACCCAGTCGCGAACGCCGCGGTGCTCGGGGTATTGCAGCACGAACCACTCGAGTGCCGCATCGTGCTGCCATTCGCGACGCTGGCCGAATTCGTCGCCCATGAACAAGAGCTTTTTGCCCGGATGCGCCCACATGTAACCGAGCAGGCAGCGCAGCGTCGCAAAGCGCTGCCAGTCGTCGCCGGGCATCTTGCCCAGCAGCGAACCTTTGCCGTGAACGACCTCGTCGTGCGACAGCGGCAGCACGAAATTCTCGCTGAACGCGTACCACAGGCTGAACGTCAGCTGGTGATGGTGATAGCGCCGGAACAACGGATCGGTCGCAGCATAGGCGAGCGTGTCATGCATCCACCCCATGTTCCACTTCAAGCCGAATCCCAGGCCGCCGACGTACACCGGACGCGAAACCGCGGGCCAGGCGGTGGATTCCTCGGCGAAGGTCTGCGTGTCGGGGAAGTCGCGATAGGTCGCCTGGTTCAGATCCTGGAGGAATTTTACCGCGGCAAGGTTTTCGCGACCGCCGTATTCGTTCGGGATCCATTCGCCGGCGGCGCGCGAATAGTCGAGGTAGAGCATCGAGGCCACGCCGTCGACGCGCAGGCCGTCGATATGGTAGCGGTCGAGCCAGAACAACGCGCTGCTGATCAGAAACGCGTGAACCTCGTGCCGGCCGTAGTTGAAGATCTGGCTTTTCCATTCAGGATGGAAGCCCTGGCGAGGATCGGCATGCTCGTACAAGTGGCTGCCGTCGAATTGCGCCAGGCCATGCGCGTCGTTGGGGAAGTGCGAAGGCACCCAGTCGAGTATCACGCCAATGCCATTTTGATGAAGATGGTCGACAAGGCGCATGAAGTCCTGCGGCGTCCCGTAGCGCGACGTCGGCGCGAAATAGCCGGTCGTCTGATAGCCCCACGACCCGTAGAACGGATGCTCGCAGACGGGCATCAGTTCGACATGCGTAAACCCCATGTCGACGACATAGCCGGCCAATTCCTCCGCAATCTCGCCGTAACCGGGCAAGCGTGCCGGATCCTGATCGAAGCGGCGCCACGAGCCCAGATGAAGCTCGTAGATCGACATCGGCGCGTCCAGCGCATTCGCCGCCGATCGCCGCCGCATCCACTCGTCGTCGTCCCAGCGATAGTCGAGCGACCAGACCCGTGAAGCGGTTCGCGGCGGAACTTCGCAATAGAACGCGAAAGGGTCGCTCTTGTCCACGATGTCACCGTTCGCCGCCGTGATCCGATACTTGTAATTGACGCCGTGGGTTGCAGCAGCGACCGAACCCTCCCAGATGCCCGACCCATCGGAGCGCGGCGTCAAAAGATCGGCATCAGCGCGCCAGGCGTTGAAATCGCCGATGACGGCGACGCGGCTGGCGTTTGGCGCCCAAACTGCAAACCGCGCACCACGGTTCCCATCGCCGATAAGATGGGCGCCGAGCCGATCGTAAAGGCGGGCATGGGCGCCTTGGCGGAACAAGAAGATGTCAAAATCGGAAAGCGCCGGCTGCGCCTCGACCGCCGAAGGCGCACCCGGCGCCGCGGAGTTTGCCATCGGGGAAGCGGGTCGGGTCATCGGGGGTAGGATCGATCGATGCAAGGTTGGCAAATTTTACAAGCCGGGCGTGTCTAATTTGCTGCAGATTCGGCGCGGTTGCCGATTCGAGCCATCTGCGTCGGCGCGATGCAGCGCAGTGGCGACGGCGTTATCGCCCTCGATCCTTAACCGCCACGTGCAGCGACGCAAGGCGCATGCCAACGCCGGCGCCGCACCGATACCGCCTCGGCAAACGGTGTCGACCGCCGAAATCGCTGCTGCTAAGCTAGGCGAAGACCACCGAGCATACATGCATTGACTGCGATCGCTGGCTAAATGTTGCCGCCAACGACATGACCACCGGCATTCCTCCGCCCCGCGCAGCGGTCGCCCGCGTCCTCGGCGTCGCGGCCGCGCAGCTCCAGCGCGTGGCGGGTGTGCGAACCGTCTGGCCCTTGGTGCGTGAAGCCGTCGCGGCATGGATCGATCATCGCGCATCCAGCCTCGGGGCGGCACTAGCCTATTACACGGCGTTTTCGCTGGCGCCGTTGCTGCTGATCGCGATCGCTGTTGCCGGCATCTGGGTCGATTCCGATGTCGCCGCGCACGCGATCGCGGACCAGGCGGCGGCCCTGCTCGGACCGCGCGCCGCGGAAGGCGTCGAATTCATGTTGCGCCAGACTCCGCATGCGGCCAGCGGCTGGGTGGCCGGCGGACTGGGCCTGGTCGCATTGATCGTCGGTGCAACGACGGTGCTGACCGAGTTGCAGCACGACCTCGACGTCATCTGGCGCGCACCGCCTCGGAAAGCGAGCGGTGTCATCGCCGCAATCTATTCAAGGCTGTTGTCGTTCTGCCTGGTGCTTTGCATCGGCTTCCTGTTCCTTGCCTCACTGGTCGTTAGCACCGCACTTTCGGCGCTCGAGGAGAACGGCGTCGCCGTCGTGCCGGGATCGCCGATCGTCATCGCGGCGGCGCATGTCGTTGCCTGGGGCATCGTGTTGACGCTCTGCTTTGCGCTGTTGTTCAAATGGCTGCCCAACGTTCGCCTTACGTGGGGCGACGTTCTGGCCGGCGCGCTGGTGACGACGCTGCTATTCAGCATCGGCAGGTTGCTGATCGGCTCCTACCTTGCGCATACTGCCGGCGAGTCGATGCACGGCGCCGCCGGTGCGCTGATCATCCTGCTGCTCTGGTTCTACTACTCGGCCCAGGTTTTTCTGCTGGGCGCGGAATTCGCGGCGGCCTATGCCCGTCGCGTCGGCTCGCTGTCGCGGCGCGCGACCTCGACTGAAGTCGCCGGCGCTGCGTAAGACGAACTCCGACGCGCGGAACCCTCCGCGCCTAGTTGCGAAACAGCGGTTCACCGATAGGTACGGCCGTGCGGCCGGGCCATTATGTCTGTGTCGACACAAGCCGTACGGCCCGCCTTCGTTGCATTTGCCGGCCGCAACGGCCGGCCGTTGCGACGCCTTTCCCGCGGCGCACCTTCGCCTAGTTCTGCCGGCATTCGAGTGCCATTCGAGACGAAAGGATAAAGATCATGAAACGTCGTTACCGTGCAAGCTTTGTTGGTTGGCCTCCTTAGGGGCGTTGGCCGCATCGGGCTACGCTCAAACTGACACTACCGCCGACCAGACGCCGGGCTCACCAGGCGCCGCCGCGCCGGAAAGCGGGGTCGGGCCCACCGCGGGCACCGGCACGTACAACACGACGACCCCGACGGGTAGCAGACAGCCGATGTCGACGGCGCGGATCCGCGCCTACGAGCGGGCGCGTGCCAACTGCGATGCAGGGGCCGCCGCAATGCGCAGCGAATGCTGGTCGGCGCTCACCAGGGATTACGCCGGTATCCAACCGATGTGCCAGAGGCTGACGGGCAATGCGCTGGACGCCTGCGTGCACGGCCTGGACTCGACGTCAGCGGGCTCCTCGCCGGCGGCCGCCAAAGGCAAGTAAAACGGGCGATAGCGGCACAAACTTTAAGGGAGCGCATCGCGCTCCCTTCTTTTCGCGCCGTGTTCACGCAAAGCGCCGGACGGACCTGGACCGTCAGCCGCCCGTCGTTTCGCCCCCCATCACCTGGATGACGGTACCCGTGATGTACGAAGAATCGGCCTCCGAGGCGAGGAAGACATAGGTCGGGGCGAGTTCCTCCGGCTGCGCGGGCCGTCCCATCGGATTGTCCTCTCCGAACTTGGCGACTTTGTCCGGCGACAACCCGGCATCCGACGGGTTCAGCGGCGTCCATACGGGTCCCGGCGCCACCCCATTGACGCGGATGCCACGGTCGATCAGCTCGAGGGCCAGCGTCTTGGTAAATGCGTTGATTGCGCCCTTGGTCGCCGAATAGTCGGGCAGTTCCTTCGATCCCATGATGCCGGTCTCGGAGCTCGTCGCGATGATGGCAGAGCCCCGTTGCATGTGACGAAGCGCCGCACGAGCGAGCCAGAAATAGGAGTACATATTGGTCTTGAACGTCGTATCGAACTCTTCGTCGCTGACATCGGCGAGGGATTTCTTGCGACGCTGGTGTGCCGCGTTGGCGACCAGGATATCGAGCCGGCCGAAGGCTTCGACCGTTCGCTCCACCGCGTCGTCGCAAGCGCCGACATGCGAAAGATCGCCCGGAATCAACAGGCATTTCGTACCGGCCGCTTCGACGGCTGTACGGGTTTCCTTGGCATCGGACTGTTCGATCGGCAGATAGCAGATCGCGACGTTGGCGCCTTCGCGTGCATAGAGCAGGGCGACGGCGCGGCCGATTCCCGAATCGCCGCCGGTGATCAATGCGGCTTTGCCTTCGAGCTTGCGGGCTGCACGGTAGCGATCGGCGCGATAGCGCGGACGCGGATCAAGGGCGGATTCAAGGCCCGGCGCGCGCTGATGCTGTTCACCGAATGGCGGCCGTGGCTGCTCCAGAGAGGGGGAAACGAGGTCGTTGGGCACGTTCAGCAGTTAGGCGTCGGGTGTGGCGGGGTCCTTGCGGCGACCGCATCGCTCATTGGATAGATTCCATGCCGTCGACAAATCGACGCCGGCGGCAACGCAGCTTACTTGTGCGCGAGCTTTTGCTCCGCAAAGAGCACTGCGATATTGTTCGCTGACGAACGCGGTTCGTCGCGTTGCGGCGCCTGGCGCGCGGCCTCGCGCTTGAGCCGGGCAAAGGTCTTGCGCAGGTCAGTATGGATGCTCGGCGTATAACGGAATGTCGGGTCGAGAACGGATTTCATCGGGTCTCCTGGTCGGCCTGGCAACACGGCAAAAGGTACACAATCGAAATCGCGGCCGCTGTCGGTGTTTGTCTGATTTTTGGCCTGATGTGCGCGCGGCGACTATAGGACTTTCTCCTACACCCGGATGAGCCACCCTTTTCGCCGCTGGTTGCGCAAGCTCGGACCCGGTCTGATCACCGGCGCCGCCGACGACGATCCGAGCGGCATTGCGACCTATTCTCAAGCGGGCGCGCAGTTCGGTTTCGGCCTTGGCTGGACGGTAGTGCTCACCCTGCCGCTGATGGTGAGCATCCAGATGATCAGCGCGCGCATCGGACGGGTCACCGGGCATGGCCTTGCCAGCAACATTCGCCAGCGCTATCCGGCGCCGGTACTGTATTCCGTGGTCTGGCTGCTGTTCGTCGCGAACACGATCAACGTGGCGGCTGACATCGCTGCAATGGCGCAGAGCGTGCACCTCGTTGCCGGCGGCCCCACGCAGGTTTATGCACTTGCGTTCGGCGCCGCTTGTCTCGGCCTCGAGACATTCATGTCATATCGCAAATATGTCCGTTACCTCAAATGGCTGACGTTGGCGCTGTTTGCGTACGTCGGCGTCGTGCTCTCGGTCGACGTGCCGTGGAGCGAAGTGATCGCCGGGATTGCACTGCCGCGCATGGACTTGTCCGCCACCGCGGTAACGCTGGTCGTCGCGATTTTCGGCACGACAATCAGCCCTTACCTCTTTTTCTGGCAGGCCGCACAGGAAGTCGAGGACGCCGCAGCGGCGAAGTCCGCCGGCGGAAGCGTGAGTCCGGCGTCGACCGATCGCCACCTGCGGCGCATCGAATTAGATACGATCGCGGGCATGGTCTTCTCGAACCTGATCGCGCTGGCGATTATCGTCAGCGCCGGCGCGACACTGCATCCGGCGGGGATCACCCACATCGAAACTTCGGCGCAGGCGGCGGAGGCGCTGCGGCCGATCGCCGGGCCGTTCGCGTTCCTGCTGTTCTGCCTCGGCATCGTCGGCACCGGCATGCTGGCGGTGCCGGTGCTCGCCGGGTCCGCTGCGTATGCCGTTGCCGAGACTTTTCACTGGAAGCACGGGCTGGACCTCAAGCTGCACGAGGCTCGAGGCTTTTATGCGATCGTCGCTCTGGCGACTGTGGGCGGCGTGGCACTGACCTTTGCCGGGATCGATCCGATTCGCGCGCTGTTCTGGGCGGCGGTCATCAACGGGGTCGCCGCAGTGCCGATCATGGTAGTGATGATGTTGCTGGCGACCGACCGTCGCGTGCTGGGGAAGTTCGTCGTGCGGCGGTGGCTTAAAGCGGCGGGCTGGCTGGCGATGGCGACGATGGGCGCGGCGGTGGCGGCGATGCTGATTCTGTAGCAAGACCCGGCAACGCAGGCCGCCTGCAATTGCGGTGCCCACCGCTCGATCAAAATTGCCATGGCGGTACTGAGCGGACAGCCTCGATCGGCCGTTGCCTGCTGCGCCGAGAAATATCCGCTTGTAAGCGATGCGCGAGGTCGGTAGCATCGGCGCAGGCAAGGACGTGATCTGCGGCTTCGGTGTCGACTCAGTGTCGAACGGCGCCGATGGCGCCGTCACGGGGCTGGACGCGGGAGAAATTGCGATGAGTACGGGGTACGCGCTGCATGGGTCGGTGGCGGTAATCACGCTCGATAATCCGCCGGTCAACGGCATGAACCATGCGGTGCGGCTCGCTGTCGTCGACGGAATCGACCGGGCGCAAGCTGACCCGGCAGTCAGCGCAATCATCCTGACCGGCGCCGGCGGCTTGTTCTCCGGTGGCGCCGACATTCGCGAGTTCGCCACGCCGCAGGCTCGGGCCGAGCCGACGCTGCCGACGGTCATCGCCATCGTGGAAGCTAGCGACAAGCCCGTGATCGCCGCAATCGGTGGCAGCTGCATGGGGGGCGGCCTCGAGTTGGCACTCGGCTGCCATTTCCGAGTTGCGGTGCCTCACGCGCAGGTCGCCCTTCCGGAGGTCAAGCTGGGTCTGTTGCCGGGCGCCGGCGGCACGCAAAGGTTGCCCCGCGCGATCGGAGTCGAGGCGGCATTGAACATGATCGTCTCGGGTGCCAGTGTGCCGTGCGAGCGCTTCCGCGGCAGCGTGCTGTTCGATGCAATCGTCGACGGCGATCTGTTGCAGGGCGCGCTTGCATTCGCTTCGGGCGCCAGTGCCGGACAGCGACCTTTGCCTCGCGTGCGCGATATCGCCATCCATTACCCGAACGCCGACGCGCTATTCCAGTTCGCCCGCAACACTGTCGGCGCGCTCGCCCGCGGCTTTCCGGCGCCGCTCAAATGCATCGACGCCGTCGCCGCGGCCGTAACGATGCCGTTCGACGAAGGCCTGCGTTACGAGCGGGAGCTGTTTATCCAGCTCGCGCAAACGTCGGAATCGCGCGCCTTGAGGCACGCCTTTTTCGCCGAGCGCGCGGCGGCCAAGATAGCCGACATTGCTCCCGGGACGATGCCGCGCCCGATCGACACGGCAGCGGTGATCGGCGCAGGAACGATGGGCGGCGGCATTGCGATCTGTCTGCTCGACGCCGGCATTCCGGTTGCTTTGCTCGAGACCACGCAGGAAGCGCTCGGCAAGGGTGTTGCGAACATCCGCACGCACTACGACAAGGCGCTGGCCAAGGGCCGCCTCTCCGCCGGCGAGCTCGACCGAAAAATGACCAGGCTGAAGCCGACGCTGGCGTACAGTGATCTTGCGGGTGCGGACCTAGTCATCGAAGCGGTATTCGAGGACCTGGCGGTCAAGCAGCAGGTGTTCGAGCGGCTGGACGTGGTCGCGAAGCCGGCAGCCATCCTCGCCAGCAATACATCGACGCTGGATCTGAACAAGATCGCCGCGTTCACCGCGCGCCCGCAAAACGTCGTCGGCATGCATTTTTTCAGCCCGGCCAACGTGATGAAGTTGCTCGAAGTCGTGCGCGGCGCCAGGACAGGAAGTGATGTGCTGGTCACCGTCATGAACGTCGCCAAGAGGATGCGCAAGACTGCGGTCGTCTCCGGCGTATGCGACGGCTTCATCGGCAACCGCATGATCGAGCAGTATCTGCGCCAGGCGCTATTTCTGCTCGAGGAAGGCGCATCGCCCGGCCAGGTCGATCGTGCGCTGGAGAAATTCGGGATGGCGATGGGGCCGTTCCGCATGAGCGACCTCGCCGGCAACGATGTCGGCTGGTACATCCGCAAGCGCCGCTACGTCGAGAAGCCTCAGCTCGTCTATTCGCGCATCGCCGACCGGCTTTGCGAGCTGGGCCGCTTCGGGCAGAAGACGGGCCTCGGCTGGTACCGATACGAACCGGGACGCCGCGATGCGCTGCCCGATCCGGCGGTCGACGCATTGATCGCCGGTTATCGCGCCGAGCAGGGCATGACGCCGCGCGCGATCGAAGACCGGGAGATCGTCGAGCGGTGCATCTACGCGCTGGTCAACGAAGGCGCGCGCATACTGGAAGACGGCATCGCATCGCGCGCCTCCGACATCGACGTCGTCTATCTGACCGGCTACGGCTTCCCGCTCTATCGCGGCGGGCCGATGCATTACGCCGATACGGTCGGCCTGTTCAACGTGATCCGCGCGATGCGCCGGTTTGGCGCCTCCGGCCGCGGCGATCCGGCGTTCTGGCAGCCGGCGCCGCTGCTGGCTCGGTTTGGCGCCGAAGGCAAGACGTTCAGCAGCTAAAGGCATGCCGTTATGACCGACGCAGTCGTCGTATCCTACGCGCGCACCGGACTCGCGAAATCCTGGCGCGGCGCACTCAACATGACGCACGGCGCGACGATGGGGGCCCATGTCGTGCGGCACGCGATCGAGCGCGCGGGACTTTCGCCGGGCGAGGTCGACGACGTCCTGATCGGATGCGCGTTTCCCGAAGGCGCTACCGGCTACAACATCGCGCGTCAGATCGCCATCCGCGCCGGCTGTCCCGTCACCGTTCCCGGCGCGACGGTCAACCGCTTCTGCTCGTCGGGCCTGCAGACGATCGCGCTCGCTGCGCAGCGCATCATCGCAGGCGAAGCCGAGGCGTTCGTCGCCGGCGGCGTCGAATCGATTTCGTGCGTGCAAAACGAAATGAACAAGCACATGTTGCGCGAATCGTGGCTCGTCGAGAAGAAGCCCGCCGTCTACTGGCCGATGCTGGAGACCGCGGAGAACGTCGCGCGGCGCTATGGCATTTCGCGCGAGGCACAGGACGAGTACGGCGCGCGCAGCCAGCAGCGGGCGGCAGCGGCCGCGGCGGCGCACCGTTTCGACGACGAGATCGTGCCGCTGACGGTGACGACGGGGGTTGCCGACAAGGAGTCCAATCGACTCTATACGCGCGAAGTGACGCTGGCATCCGACGAAGGGATTCGCGCCGATACGACGTACGAAGCCGTCGCACGCATCAAGCCAGCGCTGCCGGGCGGGGTCATTGCGGCGGGCAACGCCAGCCAGTTCTCCGATGGCGCCGCGGCATGCGTCGTCGTCAGCGACAAGCTCGCGGCAAAGCGCGGCCTTAAGCCGCTGGGCATATTCCGCGGCTTCGCCGTCGCCGGCTGCGAGCCCGATGAAATGGGCATCGGCCCCGTCTTTGCGGTTCCGAAGCTCCTCGCGCGCACCGGCGTGAAAATGGACGACATCGGCCTGTGGGAATTGAACGAGGCGTTCGCCGTGCAGGTCATCTACTGCCGCGACAAGCTCGGTATTCCGGACGATTCGCTGAATGTCGACGGCGGCGCCATCGCCGTCGGACATCCGTATGGCGTATCGGGGACGCGGCTTACTGGCCACGCCCTGCTCGAAGGCAAGCGGCGCGGCGTCAAATACGTCGTCGTGACGATGTGCATCGGCGGCGGCATGGGTGCCGCTGGTCTGTTCGAGGTGGCGTAGACGCGGCGACTCCAACTGACTATCGTCTGCATCCATTGGGTCGTTCGCGCCGTACTGCCATTGCCGCCGGCCTGCTCGCGCTGGCGATTGCCGTTCCGGTGCAAGCTCAGCAGGCGCCAAGCCTGTACAAGCGCCTCGGCGGGTATGACGCGCTCGCCGCCGTCACCGACGATTTCCTCGGTCGACTGGCCACCGATCCGCAGTTCAGCAAGTTCTTCGTCGGGCCTACGGCTTGGGAGCGACGGCGACGACCTCGAGTGACTGGCTCTTGACCTGCTTGATCAGCGAGCCGGTCACCGTGAGGAATTCCAGAGGCGGCGGCATGGGTGCCGCCGGTCTGTTCGAGCTGGTGTAAGCATCAGCGGCGAGCATTCATGTCGGCAGCGCGAGTCACGCGTGGATACGGCAATTCGCCTGTGCTAGTCGGTCGACCGCAGCGCCTTCGCCGCCACCAATGTGCCAATCCTTTTCCCCATCGCTGCACCGACCTCCGCAGAATTGCGGTAGTGCACGCCGTCGTAAACGCGAGCGTTGGCGACTTCCAGCACGAAATCGTCGATCTGCGTCCAACTGTGGACGACGCCTGGCGCCGTCGGGCTGGTTGTGCTCAGCGTCGGCATGGGCCCGGTGCCGATCTCTGCCACCAGCACCGCGCCCACAGCTCCTGCCACGATGCAATGGCACACGGATATTCGGGGTGCATAGGCGTGTCGATGAACGGCAGCCAGCCTGCGTCACGTTCAGTCGCATCGTTGCCATCGATGTCACCGTTGCGAATCGCGGTAACCGGCCGCCAGAAGTTGTAGTAGTACTTGGCGTCGAAGACCGCGATCATCGCGTCGTCGATCGCCTCGGCGGTCGTTGCAAGCAACCGCGCGTTCTGCGTCACCTCTCTGCCGGCCAGGTTGGCGACTGAACGTACGACCGGATAGTAGATCGTCGGCGCGGTGGCTTCCCAGAAGCGGGCGATCTCGGTTTGTGCCGGCGTTCTCGTCGTGCTGTTTTTCGCGCCGACCGCCTTGATCTCGTTGTAGTCACGCACCCATACCGCACTCGTGAGGGCTGGCGGGGGCGCAGGTCGAAATTGGTCGCACGAGCTCATCACCCATGGCTTGCGCTGCGGCCACTGCGGAACCGCGGGAATTACAGTGGGGACGTATACGCCGGCAGTCGTAGCGGGCCGGTAGCGTTCGGGCGCTGCGGGGCCGTCGTCCGCGCGCCAAGCGAGAACAGCCGCGGCGGCCTGTTCGCCTGCGGCGATCCCCGCCGTCTTCGCGGGGCCATCGGCGATCGCGCCGAGCGCGCTCCCGGAGGCCTTGTCGATCGCGACCTGTTGCGACGGCACCAGGCGCGACAGCATCGCGCGGTTCGCGGCCGCGACCGCGGCGGCAACCGACGCATCCGGGGCGGCATTCAGCATAACGAGATCGGGAGGATAGCGTTTGGTGATGGCGTTGACGACCTCGTAGACAGCGGTCTGCACCAAGGCCAGCGTCCGGTTGGCGGGCGGTGGCCCCAGGCCGGCGGCGACCGTGATGTCGGCTGCAGTCGCGTTCCAGTCGGTGACTACGTCGGCCGCTGCCATCGGCTCCGCAAGCAATAACGCCATTGCTACCGGCAGCACCACCCAGCAGAACGTCCTGGTGTTGTTCATGGCCTGGTCCTCGCTTTGTCGAGCGCCGATGTTTGCGAAGGCAAGCGCAGATGTCCGGATCGCACTCGCCAACACGCACTCCACAGCTCCGCGCGGCAAGCCAGTGTCGCGAATTATCCACGCGAAGTAAATGTTGCAATGAGGATTAGACTCCTTTGGATAATGGAGTAATAATCATAAGCATGGATAAGTTTGCAGCAATGACGACATTTGTACGGATCGTGGAAAAGGGAAGCCTTACCGCGGCTGCGAATGCGCTCAACACCTCCCTGCCGACCGTGGTCCGGATCCTGGCCACGCTCGAACGCCAGCTTGGCGTATCCCTGTTGAACCGCACCACGCGCCGAATCCATTTGACGGATGAAGGCGCTCAATACCTTGAACGCTGTCGTGCGATTCTTTCCGAGGTCCAGGACGCCGAGGCGGAATTGCGCTCCAGTCAAGCCGAGCCGCAAGGCGCGCTGACGGTGACCGCATCGGTTTTATTCGGCCGACGCTATGTCGCGCCGATTGTGAGCGAGTTCATCCGGCGCCATCAAAACGTCAACGTGGAAATGCTGTTCGTCGATCGCGTGGTAAACATGGTCGAGGAAGGTGTAGATGTCGGCGTGCGGATTGGACATCCGAAAGATTCGTCGCTCGTGGCAATCCAGGTCGGGCACGTTCGACGCGTCATCTGCGCAAGCCCGCGATACCTTCGCCGCCACGGTATTCCGCGCACGCCGGACGAGGTCCGGACGCATCGTTGCATCAGGCACATAGGCCTCTCACCGCGAAACGAATGGAGCTTCCGGGTCGGCCGGCGCGTCGTAACTATTCCGATTACCTGTGTGATCGTATGCAATGAGATCGACAGCACCTTGAATGCGTGCACAACCGGCATCGGGCTGGGCATGTTTCTGTCGTATCAGACCGCGCCGTACAGGAAGTCGAAAAAGATCCGATACGTCCTGGAAGAGTTTGAAAACGAGCCGGTGCCCGTGCAGATAATCTATCCGCATACCAGACGACTTTCGACTACCGTGCGCGCATTTGTCGACGAGTGCGTAAGAAACCTTCGACACGTCAGTCTTGACTGAAAGAAAGGTGGTCGGCCTCCCACAACCGTCGCCACCCTCCGTGACCGAGTCGGCGCAGCGTCTCGATATTCCGCTCGTAAATGGTTGCAGCATCGGGAAACGCCGCCACGGCACGATCGATGCTGGCCTCGCGCAGCAGATGTAGCATCGGGTGCGGTGAGCGGTTCGTGAAGTTCGCAATGTCATCGGGTGCGCTCCCGGCGAACTCGTAGGCCGGGTGGAAGCTAGCGATCTGCAAGATGCCTTCCTGCCCATAGTGCCTGAGCTCGGCATCGGCGTCCTTCAGGAAAAGGTGGTATGCGGTGAAATCGTTCAGCACCCGCGGATGGATCAGCAGCGTCGTATCGATTTCTTCCGGATTGGCTTGTCCCAGCAGTTCGAGCTCGTGCCGCAGCTCAGCGAGCAGTCCCCCAGCCGTCGTCGCCGCGGTGACCGCGTAGCGAATCTGTCGCTTGACGTAGACGGCCTTGGCGAACGGGCACAGGTTGAGTCCGATCACCACCCGCTCCAGCCAGCGCTGCGTCGACGCTATGACGTCGGCGGTGGTCGCAGCATCGTCGAACGGGGCCCGGACGTCGTTCATGGCGGGGAAACAGCGACGGTTTGCGCTCGTCGACTCACGCCAACCGGCCCGCGATTTGCCGCTGAGCCTGCTTACGGCTTGGGAGCGACGGCGACGACCTCGAGCGTCTGATTCTTGACCTGCTTGATCAGCGGTCCGGTGACCGTGAGGAATTCCAGATTGACGTCCGCCGTGTCGTTGGGATTCAGCACCGCACGCCGGGTCGACGCGGTCGCGGTCCCCAGTATCTTTCCATCGGCGTCGAAGACCTTCCCGGCGACCTTGATCGGACCGACCGGCACCGCAGCGAGATTCTGCACGGTGCCCTTGATATGCAGGTGGCCTTCGGCGCAGACGTACATTCCCGGTGCCATGTCGGCATGAAGTCCCGCGCTCTGAATCTGGACCTTGACCTCGCTGTTCAGATCGCCCGCGCCGGCCGGGACCATGCCGCCAATCGCTATTGCCGCGACGATCGATGCCATCGCTGTTTTCATCGCCATTCCTTCTGTCGTTGGTCGCCGATCGACAATCGACCAAGCGATCTTCGCGACCGCGGATTGGCGTCGCGCTAGTATCACGACCATACGCCATGCGATCGGCGGGATCAAGCGGCGCCGGGCGACGGAGTTTCGCCAGCTGTGCTTCCGCCCCCTCGAACATCGCCTTGAATCGAGGGTCGCTGCGCACTGGATCGAGATCGGAATCGATCTTCTATCCGTTCAGGCTCTGTGTCTGGGACGCCTCGAATACCGGTTTGCTGCCTAGACGAGCGCTCTCGCGTTGGCGGACAATGTTAACCTGAATGCAGCGGCCACAGCGGGGTCGTAGTGGCCGTGGCCAGCCGATGGCGAAGCACGATCCGGTGTGCAAAATCAGGCAGCGGGAGCGTCATGAGCATCAAGCAACGATTCGACCTGACCGGGAAGGCAGCGCTAGTTACCGGTGGTTCGCGCGGACTGGGATTGCAGATGGCCGAGGCGCTCGCGGAAATGGGCGCCAGGCTCGCCCTGGTTGCGCGCAAGGCAGACGAGCTCGAGCTTGCCGCGGCCGAGTTGCGCGCACAATGGGGCGCCGAAGTCGTTCCGTTGGTCGCCGACTTGTCGAAGCCGGCAACGATCGGTCCCGTCGTCGAACGGGCGATCGCGGCGCTCGGACCGATCGACGTGCTGATCAACAATGCCGGAACCACCTGGGGGGCGGCGACGATAGACCATCCGCTCGAGGCTTGGCAGAAGGTCGTCGATCTCAATCTGACCTCGATGTTCGTCATGTGCCAGGAAGTCGGCCGCCGATCGATGTTGCCGCGCCGCCAGGGCAGGATCATCAACATCGCATCGATCCTGGGACTGGTCGGCGGCGGCGATCCCGGCCGGCCCGCCACGTTGGCGTACAACACGACCAAGGGCGGCGTGGTCAACTTCACGCGCTCGCTTGCCGCCGAATGGGCGCAGTACAACATCAACGTCAACGCGATCGCGCCCGGTTTTTTTCCGACCCGAATGACCAAGGGCGTTCTGGAGATGATGGGCGAGGCCGTCGCGGCCAAGGCGCCGCTGAAGCGGGTCGGCGGCCCGGAAGACCTGAAGGGTTTGACCGTGCTCCTCGCTTCGGAGGCGGGCGCGTTCATCACCGGCCAGATCGTCGCGGTCGACGGCGGCGTCACCGCGGTTTGATCCTTCGCGGGGTCTGGCAGTGAACGATTACAGTCAGTTCGCCGGTACGCGACCGGTTGCGGAGGCGCTTAGCTTCGATGTCGCCGCGCTCGAGCGCTACCTCGCCGCCCATGTCGCCGGCTTCACCGGCCCGATCGACATCGAGCAATTCAAGGGCGGGCAATCGAATCCGACCTACAAGCTCAGCGTCGGCGGAAAATCGTATGTGTTGCGGCGGAAGCCGCCGGGCAAGCTGCTGCCGTCGGCGCATGCGGTCGATCGCGAATACCGGGTGATCCGTTCGCTCGCCGGGAGCGCCGTGCCGGTTGCGACGACGCACTGCCTGTGCCTCGATGACACGGTGATCGGCACGCCGTTCTACCTGATGGACTTCATCGACGGGCGTATCTTCTGGGATCCACTGCTGCCGGGAATGACGCCCGATGAACGAGGGGCGATTTTCGCGGAAATGAATCGGGTGATCGCGGCGCTGCATCGCGTAGACTTCGTCGCGATCGGCCTTGGCGACTATGGCCGGCCGGGCAATTACCTCGCACGGCAGATCGATCGCTGGAGCCGCCAGTACCAGGCCTCGGCGACCGAGCGCATCGACGCCATGGATCGCCTGATCGAATGGCTGCCACAGCATATACCGCCGGGCGAGCGAACCTCGCTGGTCCACGGCGACTTCCGACTCGACAACATGATCTTCGATCGTCGCGAACCCCGAGTGCTGGCAGTGCTCGACTGGGAGTTGTCGACGCTGGGCGACCCTCTGGCGGATTTTTCCTATCATCTGATGGCCTGGCGGCTGTCACCAGACGAGTTTCGCGGCCTTCGCGGCTGTGATCTCGGCGCATTGGGGATTCCATCCGAGGACGAGTACGTCGCGATGTACCTGCGCGGCAGCGCGATACCGGCCCGTCCGGATGACCAGGCGTGGAACTTCTACATGGCTTACAACATGTTTCGCATGGCGGGCATACTGCAGGGCGTGCTGGCGCGCGCGCTGGCAGGCAATGCAGCGAGCGCGCAGGCGCTCGAAGCCGGGCGGCGCGCGCGACCGCTGGCGGAGCTCGCATGGAAGCAGGTCGCGCGCGGCGGCGTGCGGGCGGCGTAGCTCGCCCTGCGCGCGCCGGCCGCATCGGCACTCGCGAAAGGATGGTGATGGATTTCGATTACTCGCCGACGGTCGTCCAGTGGCAGACGCGGCTCAATGCTTTTTTCGGCGCGTTCGTCTACCCGAACGAGGAGCGCTATTACCGCGAGGTGGCCGCGGGCGATCGCTGGCAGCCGACGCGGCTGGTCGAAGAACTCAAGTCGGAGGCGAAGTCCGCCGGCCTGTGGAACATGTTTCTGCCGCAGTCGTCGCGCGGCGCGGGCCTGACCAATACCGAGTACGCCCCGCTGTGCGAGATCATGGGACGCGTGCTTTGGGCATCGGAAGTCTTCAATTGCTCGGCGCCGGACACCGGAAACATGGAAACGCTCGAGCGCTACGGCACTCCGGCACAGAAGGCGCGCTGGCTCGAGCCGCTGCTGGCGGGGAGCATGCGTTCGGCATTCTGCATGACCGAGCCCGACGTCGCCTCGTCGGATGCGACCAATATCCAAAGCTCGATCGTGCGTGACGGCGACGACTATGTGGTCAATGGACGCAAGTGGTGGTCGTCAGGCGCGGGCGATCCGCGCTGTCGTCTCCTTATCGTCATGGGCAAGAGCGATCGACAAGCGCCGCGACATGCGCAGCAGTCGATGCTGCTGGTGCGGCGCGACACGCCCGGCGTCAAAATCCTGCGTCATCTGCCGGTGTTCGGCTATGACGACGCGCCGCACGGGCACATGGAGATCGATTTCGAGAACGTCCGCGTCCCGCAGTCCAGCATCCTGCTCGGCGAGGGCAGGGGGTTCGAGATCGCGCAGGGACGACTGGGCCCGGGCCGCATCCATCACTGCATGCGTCTGATAGGTCTCGCCGAACGGGCGCTGGAAAAGATGTGCCTGCGGGTCAAGTCGCGCACGACGTTCGGCAAACCGGTGGCCGAACGCACAGTCACCCTGGAGCGGATCGCCGAGTCGCGCATCATGATCGACCAGGCGCGCCTGCTGACGCTCAAGGCTGCCTACATGATGGATACGGTGGGCAACAAAGCCGCGAGGGCCGAGATCGCGATGATCAAGGTCGCAGCACCTGCGATGGCCTGCACGATTCTCGATTGGGCGATCCAGGCGCATGGCGCTGCCGGCCTCTGTGACGACTTCGGCCTCGCGCAGGCCTACGCGCATGCGCGGACCCTGCGCCTGGCCGATGGACCCGATGAGGTGCATCGCAACCAGATCGGCAAGCTGGAGCTCGCCAAGCACTGACCCCTGGCCTTGCGCCGGCAGGATCAGCTTTGCCGCGCGCGTCGTTTCGTTTTGGCCGGCACCTTGAGCAGCAGTGTGCCGCGACAGCGCTTGGCGCCGCAGCGACAGGTCAGGGCTTCGCGCGCTTTCCGGGTGATCGGGCCGACGAAGCTCAAGCGGTAGTCGTACGCCAGCTCTTCTCCGGCGCGTATCGTGCGCCTGGCGTGGATGAACACGCGACCGTCGTCGTATTCGATCGCCTCGCAGTTCGGCTGGCAGCCATGATTGATCCAGCGCGCCGCATTGCCGCGCAAGCCCGCGTCGATCACCGTGCCGTCGGAAAGCTCGAACAGCAACGTGTGGTAGGGGTCGGCAGGATCGCTAAGGGGACGCTCGCTGGCCACATCCCAGCTCGACCGGGCGCCGCGGTACTCGATGATGCGGGCACCTTTGCGTATCGTTCGCGTCGCGAATGCGCCGCGGCCGTGAGTGGCGGATGACCGGACGGTGTACGAACGCTTGGGGCGTGCGCTAGCCATCGTCATCTTTGCGATGGCGCGGGGCGCCCGTCGCCAGGCGCTGCGGCGGTCCGAGGGCGCCGCCGCCTCAAAGGCCGAGCCAGGCGATCGCCTTCAGCTCGTCGTCTCGATTCGGCGCAACGAACCCCTGGTAGCCGAGGGTAGCTAGGGCGTGCCTGCCGCTGTCGCTCTGGCCCAGCGTAGTCAGCACGGCGCGCACCTTCTCGTCGTCGTCGGCGGACAGCTTGGACGAGGCGATGAACTGCTTAATCGGCGTCGGCCGCGAGGTCAGCAGTATCTTGCCGCCCTTGGCGGTCCACGATTTGGCCACCGCCTTGGCCGCCGTTGCGCCCGCCTGCGCAAAGCCGTATTCGACGTAAAACGGGACCGCGTCCTGATAGCGCGTCGTGATCACCTTGACGTCGGTCGACGTCAGCTTCTGGTCGCGCAGCATCGCTCGCAGCATTACCGCGGTGATCGAGTCCGGGTCGGGGCTGACGACCGTGTGGCCCTTGAGGTCGTCGAACTTGGTGTACGGCTGATCCTTGTTGATCAGCAGGTATACCGAGTAGTCGATGAAGCCGGTGGTCCAGGCGACCGAATGGTATTGGCCCGACTTGATCGCGGCGAGCGAGACGTGCGCCGGATGGATGAACGCGAGGTCGTATTCCTGTTTGGCGAGACCTTCGCGCACATCATTATAGGGGCTGACCACGACCATGCGCACCGGCCGTTTGAGCGCCTTCGCCAGGAGGTCGGCCAGCGGCTGGAATCGCGCCTGGATTTCCCGGTTCGTCTGAAAGTAGGTGACGCCTTCGGTGATCGAGAAGACGAAATCCGCGGCCGCCGCGCATGGCGCGATCAGCGCCAAGGCCGCCAGCAAGATCGTCATCCTGCGCAAGATATTCATCCTCGTCATGCTCCCATCCCCCGATCGATACGGGCCGGTCGCGCGCCTGTTGGCGGCTCGTCGCCAGCCCCGAAATAGCATACGCGAAACGCGCGGCAGATATTTTCCATGACATCGTCATTGTCGCTCGCCGCGCGGGCAACCTGCCGCGACGCTTTGCGACGCAACGCGTTACCCGGTTCGCGCCACTATTCGCGAGCCAGCGATCGCTCAATGGGCACAGCGGCGCACAATCTTTCGTAACGCAGACACTTATGCAACTGTCGTTCCAGTTCCCGGCTTCCTTGCCTTGAACGCCATCGGCAATTGCGCCACAATCGCCGACGCATCGAGCCACGACATTCAAGCGCAGTCTCTGCTGCCTCGGGATGTGCCGTGATCGCGACCGACCGCTTGAAAGCGAACCCCTCGTACCTTTCGATCGAAGCGCTGACCGTCGCTTACGGTGCGACGCGTGTCCTCGACCGCGTCAGCCTCGGCGTCGAGCGGGGCGAGATGATCGCGCTGCTGGGCAGCTCCGGCTGCGGGAAGACGACGTTGCTGCGCGCGATTGCCGGATTCGTTCGTCCGGAATCGGGCACGATCCGGGTCGGCGGCAAGGACATCACGCATCTGCCGCCGGAGGCGCGCGAGACTGCGATGATGTTCCAGTCCTACGCGCTGTGGCCGCATATGAACGTCGCCGACAACATCGCCTACGGATTGCGCATGCGGGGCTGGACGAAAGCCGCGATGGCCGCCCGGGTGGCCGACATGCTCAAGCTGTTGCAGCTCGACGGCTTCGGGCCGCGGCCGGTGACGCAGCTTTCCGGCGGCCAGCGCCAGCGCGTCGCTCTCGGCCGCGCGCTCGCGATCGATCCGCACCTGTTGCTGCTCGACGAGCCGATGTCGAACCTCGATTACAAGGTGCGGTTGGAATTGCGGCACGAGTTGCGCGCGCTGCAGCAGCGCATCAGCATCACTGCCGTCTACGTCACCCACGATCGCGAGGAAGCATTGACGCTGTCCGACCGGATCGCCGTTATCGACGCCGGTCGCATCGTGCAGGTCGGCGCGCCCGAGGAAATTTTTCATCGGCCGACGTCGGCGTTCGTCGCCGGCTTCATGGGAGCGGATAACGCGATCGACGTGACGCAGCGCGACGATGGCACGTTGCTGGCGGCCGGCGGCGGACCGGGCGCGCGCGTACGCGCGCATTTTCGCAGTGACTCGGCCCGGCTGGAGACAGGCTCAACGCCGTCGTCCGGGCCCGACCTCGTCCTTTCCGGGACGATCGAGCAGGCTGTGTACATAGGTCAGGGTTATCGCTACCGCGTGCGCACGCCCGGCGGCGACGTCTGGGTCCACGCGCCGGACCGCGTGCCCGAAGGGACCCCCGCCTGCGTCGTCGTCCCGCGCCAGGCGGTGCTGCTGTTTCCGCCGGAGCCACCGGACAGCGCCACGACCAGTGCGATGCGACCGGCGGCTTAGACACGGGAACCGATGTCTCCAGCGGAGGATTTGCGGTATCGTCGTCCGGTGACTGCACTGCCGCGCCGGTGCGGGCGGATGCGCCGGTTTGCACGAGCGCATGCCGCTGAAGAATCGCCGCCGGAATCAAAAATCTAGGAGGATTCGATGAAATCTCACCTGATTGCGCTCGTTGCCGCGCTGGCCTTTGCCGGCGCCGCATTCGCACAGACCACGCTGAACGTCGTCACTGCAGGCGACCAGAACATGGTCGACTACGTCAACAACTACCTGGCGCCGAAGTTCGAGGCCGCGAACCCCGGGGTCAAGGTGCGCGCGGTCGGTACTGGACCGGGCGACTCGGGCTCACAGAAAATCTACGAGAAGCTGTCGGCCCAGCAAAAGGCCGGCACCGCCGACTGGGATGTCGACGTGGCCGTGATCCACCAGCTCGCGTCGGCGACGATGGTCAACGAGAAGCTGCTGATGCCGTATCGCAACGACATCAGCACCGGCAAGCTTGTCTCGCGCGACACCGCCAAGAATGCGCTGGGCGCCAACGTCGACGGCTACGTGATGCCGATGTTTCACAGCCAGATCGTGTTCGCCTACAACCCCGAGCTGGTCAAATCGCCGCCGAGATCGTTCGCCGAATTGACCGATTGGGTAAAGAAGAATCCGAAGCAATTCGGCTACAACGGCGTCAAGGGCGGGATGTCGGGCGTTGGATTCGTCACCGGCTGGGTGTCGGCGTACAGCGGTATCGGCGACAAGCTGGAAAAGGGGCCGTTCGATGCCTCGTCGGGCCCGGCGATCGACAAAGCGCTGGCCGGCCTGAAGGATTTCAACCAGTACGTCGTGATGACGCCGGGCAACGCCGGCACGCTGGACATGCTGAACCGGGGCGAGATCGCGATGGGCCCGGTCTGGGTCGACATGTTCTACACCTGGCAGGCCGATGGGCGCATGAGCCCAAAGATGAAGCTGGCGCTGCCGTCCCCCGGACTTCCGGGGCAGCCGATGTACTACGTGATCCCGGCGAAGGCGGCGCACGCGCAGCTCGCCAAGAAGTTCATCGAGCTCGCGGAAAGCCCCGAGGTGCAGGCCGACGGCATCATCAAGCAGTTCAACTGGTATCCGGGCATCGATCCACAGTACGTGCAGCCCAAGCTCGATCAGACGGCGTGGAACAAGCTCTTCACCGATGTCTCGCCGCAGGATCTGGCCCGGTACGGCCGTCCATTCCCGCTGTCGCCGTACTTCAAGGAAATCGTCGAGGGCTACGAGCGGGTCGTGCTCAAGTAGCTGTCTGACTCGCCGGGTCGGCGTGCGATGAACGGCCAGACATCGGCGCCGCGCTGGCATGGGCTGGCGCTGGCCGCGCCGGCCCTCACCGTCGTCGGGGTCTTCTTCATCGCGCCGCTGGCGATGTCGGCGGTCGTCGCCTTTCGCGACAAAGCCGGTGGCTTCACGCTCGAGCATTTCAGCAAGGCTTTCGACCTCTACACGACCGACCTTCTGTTCACGCTGGCGATCGTACTGCTGTCGACGGTGCTGATCGGAGTCTTGGCCATTGCGATCGCCGGCTACCTGACGCTGGGCGAGAATCCGCGCGCCGTCGCGCTCTTGCGCTGGCTTTATCGCTGGCCGCTATTCATTCCGTTCGTCGTTGCTGGACAGGTGATGCGGACGTTTCTGGCCAAGAACGGCATGCTGAACCACGTGCTGATCGGCACCGGGCTGATCGAGCCGCTGTCCGCGCAAAGCCTTCTCGATTGGCGAGGCATCGTCGTCGCCTTCGTCTGGAAGCAGGCGCCGTTCGTGACGCTGCTGCTGGCGGGCGCGATGGCCTCGCTCGAATCGCAACACATCGAGGCAGCGCGCAATCTCGGCGCCAGACGGGTCCGCGTGCTGCTCGACATCGTGCTGCCGCAGGTGCGCGGGACCTTGCTGGTCGGACTTGTGCTTTCGTTCGTGACGATGCTTTCGGTCCTGTCGGTACCGTTGATGATCAATCCGAATTCGCCGACGATGGTCACCGTCGATGTCGCCTACCGCATAAACACGTTCGCCGACTACGCCGTCGCCAATGCCCTGTGTCTGTTGTCGCTGCTTCTTGCCGCGGGCGGAGCGTGGTTCTACCTGCGGCATGCAGCAAGCAAGGCCGTGACATGAACGCACTGACGCTGCCTTCGCCGCTGCGAGCGCTGTTGCGCGCCGTGCTGCTGGCGCTGTTCGCGTTCGCGATTTTCGGGCCGCTGCTCAACCTGTTCCTGTGGGCATTCGCCGAACGCTGGTATTTTCCGAGCAAGTTGCCGCTCGAGTACGGACTGACGTTCTGGTACCGGGTCTTTCAGCCGCGTGGCAACGCGCTGGCCTCGCTCGGCACCAGCGTGTGGATCGCCGTGCTTACGGTGTTCCTGAGTCTCGCCGTGGCCGTGCCGGCCGGCTACGCGCTGGCGCGGCTGAAGCTGCCGTGGCGCAGTGCCATCCTGCTCGTGTTCCTGCTGCCGCAGGCGGTGCCCAACCTGCCTGTCTACGTCAATATTGCGCAGGTGTTCTATCAGATCGGTCTCAACGGCACGATCGTCGGCGTCGTGCTGGTGCATGCGTCGCACGGACTGGTGCTAGCCGTGTGGATCGCGTCGGCCGCATTCGCCTCGGTCGACGTTTCGCTGGAGGAGGCCGCACGCAACCTCGGTGCGTCGGCCTGGACCTGCTTTCGCACGGTCACGCTCCCGATTGCCGCGCCGGGTCTGATCGCCAGTGCGATTTTCGTGTTTCTCGAATCGCTGGACGAATTCACCGGCACGTATTTCGTCGGTGTTCCCGATGTGACGACCTTGCCGCTGCTGATGTTCAACGCCAGCATGGGCGGCAATTACCAGATCGCGTCGATCACCGCGCTGCTGTTGCTGATCCCGTCGATCGGATTCATGCTCGTAGTCGAGCGCTTTCTCAAGGCCGACGTCTTGGCGATGGTCGGACGCTAGAGCGGGTCCGAACTCATCGCTCAGGTCAGGGTTTGCGCTTCAAACCCCACCAAAGGACGGCCAGTCCCACGGCGATCAGGAGCAGCGTGGCCGGCTCCGGCACCTCGCTGATCAGCGAAAAGGAGGCGTTGAACGTCGGTGCAGGCGCCCCGCCGACGATGTCGGTCCCCACGCGCAGCCAATCCGGCGCCAGGTTGTCGTTTCGGATCCAGCTCTGCAAGTCGCTGAAGCCGGCAGGGAACGGTATTCCGGGCGGAGCAATCGACTTCGGCGCCGACAGCCAGAAGAAATCTCCGTTGGCGTCGGTGATCTCGACCTGGGGGATGAAAAAATAATGGTCGGCCGGGAGCACCAAGGGAACAAGGAAATCGACGGTGAACGCGACTTCCTGGCCGGTTATCGCCCCCTCGCCGCCCGTCCTTTGATTGGGAAACGGGTTGATGCCGTTAAGAACGCTGTTCGATGCGGCGAAGCTCGCTTTGAGTACCGACGTTGTAAACGACAGGTTCCCGGAAGCGGTGTCGCGATCGCTGAGCTCGACGTCCGACGGTGAGTTGACCCGCGTCGGTACCGCCGGAGTGCGCGTGGTGTCGGAATCGAGTGGAAAGACACGGTAGATCTCCACGCGCACTTCGCCAATGTCGGCCGCGGTCGTCCCGCCGGTCAACAAGCCGGTGAAGGTGGCGCCTGTTATCGTCGTCGTTGGCTGCGTCAGAACGAAATCGTCGGCCGATTCGATCTCGGTCTTGCCCGCACCGTCCGGCCTCGAAGCAGTCGCCATTTGCCCGTCGGGGTCGCCGGTACTGAAGAAAACCGGTCCGGCGAACACCGATGCAGTGAGCATTGACAGCGCGGCGCCGAACACCATCCGTCGAGAGGCTCTGGAGATAAGGCGGACGATCCGCGAGCACATGGCATTTCTCCGCGTTAAACGATGCGCCAATCCGCGGATCAATTTGTACGCAACAAACGTACCGAACCATGTATTCCGTAATTAAGACAGAGGCTTACGGCGAGCATCATCGATCGAGCCACGCCCCCTGTAAGAATTGCCGACAACTCGATGGCAATAGAAATGCGCGGGGGCGACCGGCGAGCCCGGCGTCTTGCGGATCGGCTTCGGAAGCGCAGCGAATACTCAGGGCAGAGTGTACGCGGTCTTGACCACGGTGAAGAATTCGCGCGCATAGCGTCCCTGCTCGCGTGGACCGTAGCTCGAGCCCTTCCGGCCGCCGAACGGGACGTGGTAGTCGACGCCGGCCGTGGGCAGGTTGACCATGACCATGCCGGCTTCACTCGCGCGCTTGAAGTGCGACGCGTGCTTGAGCGACGTGGTCACAATGCCCGCAGACAGGCCGAAATCGGTGTCGTTGGCCACCGAGACCGCCTCGTCGTAGTCCTGGACCCGGATCACGCTCGCAACGGGGCCGAAGATTTCCTCGCGCGATGTACGCATCGCATTGGTCGCCTCGGTCAATAGCGCGGGCGCCAGGTAATGGCCCTTTTTGCTGCGCTCGAGCACCTGGCCACCTGCGACCAGCTTCGCACCTTCTTTCTGGCCGATCCCGATGTAGTCGAGGTCCTGCTTGAGCTGCGCCTCGTCGACGACGGGTCCGATGTCGGTGCCCGGCGCGAGCGCATCGTCGACTTTGAGCTTCGCCAGCCGATCCGACAGCGCGGAGACGAAACGGTCGTGAATGCCCGCACCGACGATGAGGCGCGACGAGGCGGTGCAGCGCTGCCCGGTCGAGAAGTACGCGCCGTTGATCGCGCAATTGAGCGCCACCGCCAAATCGGCGTCGTCCAGCACGATTAGCGGATTCTTGCCGCCCATTTCGAGTTGCAGCTTGGCCATGCGCTGGATCGCTTTGGCCGCGATCGCGCGGCCGGTCGCGACCGAACCGGTGAAGCTGATGCCGTCGACACGCCGGTCGTTGACCAAGGCCTCGCCGACGATGCTGCCGCGTCCCATGACCAGGTTGAATACGCCTTTGGGCACGCCGGCGTTGACGATGATTTCGGCCAGCGCCCATGCCGAGCCGGGCACGAGCTCGGCGGGCTTGAAGACGACGCAGTTGCCGTACGCGAGCGCGGGTGCGATCTTCCAGGCCGGAATCGCGATCGGAAAATTCCATGGCGTGATGAGGCCGATCACGCCGATGGGCTCGCGCGTGACCTCGACGTCGATGCCGGGACGGACCGACGGAATCTTTTCGCCGGCGAGCCGCAGCGTTTCTCCGGCGAAGAACTTGAAGATCTGACCGGCGCGAGCCGCTTCGCCGACGCCTTCCGGCAGCGTCTTGCCTTCCTCGCGCGACAACAGGCGCCCGAGCTCGTCCTTGCGCGCGAGAATGGTGTTGCCGATCGCGTCGAGCCAGTTCGCGCGGTCCTGCACCGACGACGCGGCCCACGAAGGAAAGGCCGCGCGGGCGGCGCCGATGGCCGCGTCGGCCTGCGCCTTATCGGCGCGCGCATAGACGCCGATGACGTCGCTCAAATCGGACGGATTGATGTTCTTCGCGGTGTCGGCGCCGGCGACCCATTCGCCGGCGATGTAGTTGCGGTGCAGATCAGTCATTGTCGTTCCCTCGTCGTCATCCAGCGCGCAGCAGGCCGCGGGCCGAAAGGTTGCGCATCAACTCGCCGACGCCGAACGTCCACGGCGGCGCCCGGTCGCTGGTCGTCACCTCATTTTCCAGCGCACCCAGGCGCGCTGCGGCGATGACGACCCGGTCTCCGGGCTTGTGCGTGAAGCCCATGCCGGGCGCGCCGCGATCCTCGACCGGTGCGAACATCGTTCCGAGGAACAGCATGAAGCCGTCGGGGTACTGGTGGTTTGCGCCGATCGCCTGCGCGACCAGATCCTCGGGATCACGGCTGATCTTGGTCATCGAGCTCGCCCCGCGCAGGTGAAATCCATCGGGCCCGTGGACGTCGAGCGTGATGTCTGTGCCGCGCACGTCGTCCAGCGCGAAGCCGTCGTCGAAAATGCGGATCATCGGGCCGATTGCGCATGAGGCATTGTTGTCCTTGGCCTTGCCCAGAAGGAGCGCGCTGCGGCCCTCGAAGTCCCGCAGGTTGACGTCGTTGCCCAGGGTCGCGCCGCGGATCCGGCCGCGCGAGTCGACGGCGAGCACGATTTCCGGCTCGGGGTTGTTCCAGGTCGATTTCGGATGCACGCCGATCAGCGCGCCGTGGCCGACCGCGGCCATCGGCTGGGTCTTGGTGAAAATCTCCGCATCGGGGCCGATGCCCACCTCCAGGTATTGCGACCAGGCACCTTGCTCGACCAGGATCTGCTTGATGCGCGCAGCCTCGTCCGAGCCGGGCCGAACGCTTGCCAGGTCGTCGCCGAGAATGTCCTGCAGCCGGGCCCGGATTGCTTCGGCGCGGCGGGCGTCGCCGCGCGCCTGCTCTTCGATCACGCGCTCCAGCGTGCTCGCGACAAAAGTCACGCCCGCCGCCTTGATCGCCTGCAGGTCGCAGGGCGCGAGGAGTCGCGGAGCATCGGCGTCGAAATCGGCGCGACTGTTGGCGAGGATGTCGTCGATGCTGCCCAGCGACGGTCCGGCCGTGGCGCGCATCGCCGCCGCCAGGTTGTCGCGCTCGAGCCATGCGCTGGCCGTCGGCGCGATCGCGCCAAGATCGATGACGGCCCCGTCGGGCCGCACGGTGATCGGCGTCGGGCCGGCTGGGCGGCCAGGAAGCCAGGCGCGGCCGAGCAAGGTCGACGTCTTCCAATCGGACGGCAGAGCGGCGAGCGCTGGAGATGACATTGCGATGGAGAGGTTTAAGATAATCGAAGCGCCCGCGTGCCGGCGTACGCGGGCGAAGCCGGTGAACGCACGGGGCCGCCTGCGATCATACCCGTTGCCGCCCAATTACAGGAGTCTCGCGATGAGTGCGCCAACAACTGCGCCCGATCTGCCAAAGCGTTTGCCTTCTTGTTCATCGGAGTCGATCAGCGGCGGGGTGACGACACCGCTGCGGGTGCACACCCCGGGGCCGATTCCACCGGTCGACGATGATGACGACGACGATGACGAGGATCGCAAACGCGGCGGCACGGGAGGCAACATCGATCCGGACGACGAGGACGACGATGTCGACGACGACGAGGGTGACGACGACGACGAAGCCGACAAGCAGTGGGCCCGCGCCGCCAACGTGCGCAGCGGCGGCGCAGACGCGCGTTTCGTGCTATAGTGTCACCTGTAAGGCGCTACGCGAGCTTGGTTTTTGTTTGAGCGTACGATTGCCCGCCTCGTTTCGGAAAGCACGTTTCCGCACGGAATTCAGGCAGTCCGATCATCGGCTTCTAATCCTTCGCTCCCTTCGTTCTTGCGAGCGGCACTTTCCGGTTAGAGATGATGGTTTCTCGACCCGGTTGCGGCCGTTTGCGCACGGTGACGTTTGCCCGGCGCTGTCCGGCAGCTGACGACCGGCGCCATTCCCGCGTTTCCGGAATTTGAGCTGGCCCCGGCGTCTTTCGCCGGCGCGGCGGTTGTCTTTTTCGCGACGCCTGCATGGCGGCGCGAAGCTCATGATGGGACGAACGATGAATTTCGAATCACTGCAACTCGCGCCGGCGCTGCTGCGCGCACTGGCCGACTGCGGCTACACCGAACCGACGCCGATCCAGGCGCAGACGATCCCGCCGCTGCTGCAAGGGCGCGATGTCGTCGGCTCCGCGCAGACCGGCACCGGCAAGACCGCGGCATTCGTGCTGCCGGCGCTGCAGCGCTTTGTCGAGCTCGAGGGTGCCGCTCCGGCTCGTGCGCGTCCGTTCGGCCACGGCCCGCGCGTTCTGGTGCTCGCACCGACGCGCGAGCTGGCACAGCAGGTCGCCGAACAGACGATGCGCTACGGCGCGCATTTGCGCGTCAAGACGGTGTGCATCTACGGCGGTGCGCCATATCCGGTACAGAACAAGCAGCTTGCGCGCGGGGTCGACATCCTGGTCGCGACCCCGGGCCGTCTGCTCGATCACATGGAACGCGGGCGCATCGACCTGTCGCAGCTCGACATGCTGGTGCTGGACGAGGCGGACCGAATGCTCGACATGGGCTTCATCGAGGACGTCGAGAAGATTGCAGCGCGCACGCCGGCGAAACGCCAGACGGTGTTGTTCTCGGCGACGCTCGATGGTGCGATCGGTCGTCTCGCCGGCAAGCTGCTGCGCGACCCGGTGCGCATCGAAGCGGCCGCAGGCAAAGCGGCGCCGATAGCGATCGAGCAGCGCGTGCATTTCACCGACGATCATGCGCACAAACACCGCATCCTCGATCATTTGCTGACCGACATCACGATGACGCAGAGCATCGTGTTCACCGCCACCAAGCGCGATGCCGAAACGCTGGCCACGCGGCTGCGCGGCGAAGGTCACGCCGCCGCCGCCCTGCATGGCGACATGCGCCAGCGCGAAAGGACCTACACGCTGCAGGAAATGCGCCGCGGACGCGTGCGTACGCTGGTCGCGACCGACGTTGCGGCGCGCGGGCTCGACGTCGCCGGCATCAGCCATGTGATCAATTTCGATATGCCGCGGCAACCGGACGACTATGTCCACCGTATCGGACGCACCGGCCGGGCCGGCGCGACCGGGGTTGCGATTTCGCTCGCCTCGTTCGCCGACCGCGGCACACTGCGTCAGATCGAGCGCCACACCGGCGCCCCGATCGCCGCGCATGTGATCCCGGGCCTCGAGCCGCGCAATCGCAACCGCGGCATGCACGATGCGCCGCCTTCCCGCACGAGGCCCCGCAGCAATGGCGGCTCTCGCACGTACGCGCGCGATTCGCGCGGGCATGGGGCGCAGGCGCCGCGTGGTTCCAGCTGGCAGGGCAAGTCGGCAGGACGCAGCCGCTAGCCGGTCCGACCGACGCGGGCAACGCGGCCAGGATCAGGGCGCCAAACCGCCGAAGCGCCGGTAAAAGTAAGGCGCTGCCGGTGGGAACGCTCCGCCGGCGGCTTCGAGCGTCGCCGCCAGATGCTGCTCCGCGCAGCGGTGCGTCAATCGGTAGAAGTCGCGGCACAGCGCGTAGGCGTCGCGCGCATGCCATTCGGCGGGCAGCATCGCCGCCGGTAGCTGCGGATCATGCAAGCTCACCCGGCGATACTCGTGGATCAGCAAGGTGCGCACGACAAAGCACTGTCCTGGGTCCCGCGCCCCATCCTCGCGGAATAGCTCGACGACCCGCCGGAAGCGGCCGATAAAACGCCGGTAATCGGCATCGAGGTTCTTCAGGTCCCAGGATTGCTTTAGCAGCGACTCGAGCGGCATTGCTCCGGGAGCTACCTCCCGGCCGCGGAGCAGAACGACATCCAGAGCGTGGTCGAGCGCGCTGACGATTTCGGCCGGTGCCGTCTGGCGTGGCCGGGCCGGCCGCGCATAGACGCCGGCGGCGATCGCGCCGAATCCTTCCCACGCCAATTCACGCCGCATGCCGCGTCGGATCCCGCCGCTCGGCATCGGGGAGACGATCAGGTCCCAGTGGCCGTCCCAAGCCTGCGACGGTGCGGCATAAATGCGCCGATAGGCGCTTTCGAAGCGTTTGCGCCCCTGCGCGGTCAGCCGGTAGACACTGCGTCGCCCGGCCTGGCGGCTGGCAAGCCATCCGTCCCGGGCCAGCCGGTAAACGCTGGTACGGACCAGCCGCTCGTTGAGTCCGAGCGGCGCCAGGAGGCGAATCAGGCCCGACAGCCAGACAGCCCCGCCGTGCGGCGCCAGCGAGTCGCCCCATACGGTCACGACCAGCGACTTCGCGCGCGGCGGCGCCGTATCCAGCTCGCGCTTGATCCAGCGGGCGATCGCCGCCTGCGATCGCCCCTTCATCGCCGCCGCACCCGGCCATTCGATACAGAAATTGCTACTATCATCACAAAAATGTATCGTTTTAATTCGTCCGCGGCCAGTACGGGACCCGTCGCGGCGAGGAGGCTAGAGCGATGTACGCGCAGATGGTTGACACCGGTGCCAAGAAGCTCCGTTCGCCCGAGGAGATGACGCCGGAGGAACGTGCGTTTCAGGCGCGAGTCGACGCCGACATCAAGATCGAACCCAAGGACTGGATGCCCGAGGCTTATCGCAAGACGCTGATCCGGCAGATTTCGCAGCATGCGCATTCGGAGATCGTCGGCATGCTGCCCGAGGGCAACTGGATCACGCGCGCGCCGACCCTGCAACGCAAGGCGATTCTGATGGCCAAGGTCCAGGACGAAGCGGGCCATGGACTGTATCTGTACTGCGCAGCGGAGACGCTGGGCGTCTCGCGCGACCAGATGGTCGCCGATCTGCATTCGGGCAAGGCCAAGTATTCGAGCATTTTCAATTATCCGACCTTGACCTGGGCCGACATCGGCGCCATCGGCTGGCTGGTCGACGGCGCGGCGATCATGAACCAGATTCCGCTGTGCCGCTGCTCGTTCGGCCCCTATTCGCGGGCGATGATCCGCGTCTGCAAGGAAGAGAGCTTCCATCAACGGCAAGGCTTCGACATCATGATCAAGCTCTGCCGCGGAACGCCCGAGCAGAAGGCGATGGCGCAGGATGCGCTGAATCGCTGGTGGTGGCCCTCGCTGATGATGTTCGGGCCGCCCGATGCGAGCTCGGTGCACAGTGCGCAATCGGCGCAATGGAAAATCAAGATCCTGTCGAACGATGAGCTGCGCCAGCGCTTCATCGAGCAGACGGTGCCGCAGGCCGACTTTCTCGGCATCACGATGCCCGATCCCGACCTCAAGTGGAACCCGGAGCGCGGCCACTATGATTTCGGCGCCATCGATTGGAGCGAGCTCTACGAAGTCGTCAAGGGCAACGGGCCGTGCAACCGCGACCGTCTTCGCGCTCGCGTCGAGGCCTGGGAGAACGGTGCATGGGTGCGCGAGGCGGCACTCGCCCACGCCGCAAAGCGCGCCGCCGCTGCCGAAAAAGCCGCGTAGAGGGCAACGATGAGTCGCGAATGGCCATTGTGGGAGATCTTCATCCGCAGTCAGCATGGACTCGCGCACAAGCACGTCGGCAGTCTGCATGCGCCCGATGCCGAAATGGCGATCAAGAATGCGCGCGATGTCTACACGCGGCGCAACGAGGGCGTCAGCATCTGGGCGGTGAGGTCGTCCGAGATCGCCGCCAGCTCGCCCGGCGAAAAAGGGCCGCTGTTCGAGCCGGCTTCGAGCAAGGTCTACCGCCACCCGACGTTCTTTCCGATGCCCGACGAAGTCAAGCACATCTAGCCATGAGCGACGATCGGAGCCTGTTCGAGTATCTCCTGCGGCTTGCCGACAGCGATCTGATACTGGCGCAGCGCCTGGGTGAGTGGGTCGGCCACGGGCCGGTGCTGGAAGAGGATATCGCGACGACTAACGTCGGACTCGACCTGCTCGGCCAGTCGCGGCTCTGGTTCGCCTATGCGGGCGAAGTCGAGGCGCGGTTCAATGACGGGTCCGGACGAAGCGAGGACGAGCTTGCTTTCCTGCGCGATGCCGGCGAATTCCGCAACCTGATGCTGGTCGAGCAGCCCAACGGCAACTACGCCGATACGATGGCGCGTCAGTTTTACTTCGACGTCTGGCACGAATTGCTGCTGCGCGGTCTTGCCGAATCGACCGATGCGCGCATCGCCGAAATCGCTTCGAAGGCGCTGAAGGAAGTGCGCTACCACGGCGACCGCAGCGCCGACTGGGTGATTCGCCTGGGCGACGGGACCGACGAGAGCCATCGCAAAATGCAGGCGGCGATCGACGGTCTGTGGATGTACACCGGCGAGATGTTCGATGTCGATGCGGTCGATCTCGCGCTGATCGATGGCGGCATCGCCTGCGACGCGCGAGCGCTGGCTGCGCCGTGGCGGCAGCGCGTTGACGCCGTGCTCGACGAGGCGACGCTCCGTTTGCCGACCGACGTCTGGATGCAGGGGAGCAACGGCCGGGGCGGAAAGCAGGGCGTGCATACCGAGCACATCGGCCCGATGCTCGCGCAGATGCAGTGGCTGCAACGCGCCTATCCGGGAGCCCGGTGGTGAGCGCGGTGCGTGCCGCAACCCAAAGCCGGCCGACGATGGATGCCATCTGGGCCGCGCTCGCAGCGATTCCCGATCCCGAGATCCCGGTGATCTCGTTGGTCGAGCTGGGCATCGTTCGCGAAGTCAGTTGGCGTGGCGACGAATTGGTCGTGACGCTGACGCCGACCTATTCGGGCTGCCCGGCAACCCAGGTGATCGCCGCCGACGTCGCCGCGGCACTGGTGGACGCGGGCATCGTCGGCGCCCGGATCGAAACGCGTCTTTCTCCCGCCTGGACGACCGACTGGATCGCGCCGGCGGCGAAAACCCGGCTGGCCGAATACGGAATCGCGCCGCCGGGCACCCGCGCCGGTGTCCAAGTGATAGACATCGGCGGGCTGACGCGCCGCGAGCCTCGGGCGCCGGTGCCATGTCCGCGCTGTGGCTCGAGGCGCACCCGCGAGCTGTCTCGTTTCGGCTCGACGCCGTGCAAGGCGCAGCATCGTTGCGACGACTGCCTCGAGCCTTTCGATTACTTCAAGCCGCATTGAACCGGCGGTTTCGTCTGGCGCAGGTAAGCCGATTTCGTAATGAGCAAATTCCACCGGTTGACGATTGCTTCGGTAGCTCCTGAGACGCGCGACGCGATCGCGCTGACCTTCGACGTACCTGCCGAGCTCCGGGAAGCGTTCCGGTTCGAGCCCGGCCAACATCTGACGTTGCGCACGACCATCGGCGCCGACGACGTGCGCCGCTCGTATTCGATCTGCTCGGCGGTGCAGGACGGGACCTTGCGCGTGGCGGTGAAAAAGGCGCCCGGCGGCGTGTTCTCGAGCTGGGCCAACGAGCACATCGCGCCAGGTCAGACGATCGACGTCATGCCGCCGCTCGGTCACTTCAACGTGCCGCTGGACGCCGCCAACAGGAAGCATTACCTGGGATTCGCTGCCGGCAGCGGTATCACGCCGCTGCTGTCGATCGTCAAGACGACCCTGCCGGCGGAGCCGCATAGCCGGTTTACCTTGTTCTACGGCAATCGCTCGTCGAGCGCGGTCATGTTCCGCGAGGAGCTGGCCGACCTCAAGGATCGCTTCCTCGATCGCTTCAGCCTGATTTACGTGATGAGCCGCGAGCCGCAGGACATCGATATCCTGAATGGCCGCATCGATCGCAACAAGGCCGACGCGCTGATCGAGCACTGGGTAGACCTGGCCGACATCGATACCGCATTCGTCTGCGGACCCGACGGCATGATGCGGGCGGTTGCCGAGTCGCTGCAGGCGCATGGCATGCCCAGGTCCCGCATCAAGATCGAGCTCTTCGCCGCCAGCATTCCAAAGCACGAGCGCAAACCGCAGCCTGCTCCCGATCCCCGCCATGCCGAATGCGAGGTGACCGTCATCCTCGACGGATCGGTGCGACAATACACGCTCGAGAAAACCAGGGAGAACATCCTCGACGCGGCATTGCAGCGCGGCATCGAGCTGCCGTATTCCTGCAAGGGCGGAGTCTGCTCGACCTGCCGGGCCAAGCTGGTCGAGGGCGAGGTCGATATGGACGTCAATTTCGCGCTCGAGGACTACGAGGTCGCGCGCGGATTCATCCTGTGCTGCCAGAGCTACCCGGTCACCGACAAGGTTGTCGTCGACTTCGATCAGGGGGCATAGAGTTCACAGCGCTGGCCCTCACCCCCGGCCCGTCTCCCCGTGGGGGAGGGGCGCTTGATGAGCGCGGATGAGGGCGCGAGTCACGCGTCATTGCAAACGAATCAGGAGAGAGTCGTGTCCCATCCGTTATTCGAGCGCCATCGTGCGGTGCTGGATCAGGCGCTGAAGGCGATCGCCAAGCGCGGCTACTGGTCGGCCTTTCCCGAGTCGCCGAGCCCGAAGGTCTACGGCGAAGGCGCCGCCGACACCGGCAACGCGGCGTTCGACGCGCTGGCGAACAAGCCGTTTCCGATCAGTTTGCCGGGCACGGTCGGCACCGTCGGCGGCGAACGGTCGCCGTACGGAATTACGCTGGGCATCAGCTATCCGCGCGTCGATCTCGACGCACTCTTTGCCGCGATCGCCACGGCGAGAGACTCATGGCGCAAGGCCGGCCCCGAAGCCTGGGTCGGCGTTTGCCTCGAGATCCTCACGCGCATCAACAAGCGTAGCTTTGAGATCGCGCACGCGATCATGCATACGACCGGACAGGCGTTCGTGATGTCGTTCCAGGCCGGCGGCCCGCATGCGCAGGATCGCGGCCTGGAGGCGGTCGCCTACGCCTGGGACGAAATGCGCCGCGTTCCCGCCAGGTCGTACTGGGAAAAGCCGCAGGGAAAGAATGAACCGCTGAAAATGGAAAAGCGCTACGCGATCGTGCCGCGCGGCGTTGCACTCGTGATCGGCTGCAACACCTTCCCGACCTGGAACGGCTATCCGGGCCTGTTCGCGAGCCTGGCCACCGGCAACGCCGTGATCGTCAAGCCGCATCCGAACGCGATCCTGCCTCTGGCGATCAGCGTAGCGATTGCGCGCGATGTCCTGGCGGACGCGGGTTTCGATCCGAACGTCGTCACGCTGGTGGCGCACGAGGCCGATGACGACATGGCGCAAACGCTCGCGCTGCGGCCCGAGGTCAAGCTGATCGATTTCACCGGCAGCAGCACCCACGGGAGTTGGCTCGAACGCAACGCCCACCAGGCGCGGGTGTACGCCGAAAAGTCGGGCGTCAACCAGATCATCATCGACTCCGTCGAGGACTTTGCCGGCGCGGCGCGCAACATCGCCTTCTCGCTGGCGCTGTACACCGGCCAGATGTGCACCGCGCCGCAGAACATCTACGTACCTCGCGTCGGCATCGACACCGGCGAGGGACATCTGTCGTTCGACCACGTCGCGCAGGGCCTGGCCGCGGCGATCCAGAAGCTCGTCGGCGATCCGGCGCGCGCGGTGGAAATCCTGGGTGCGGTGGTCAACGACGGGGTCGCCGAGCGGATCCATGCCGCGCGTTCGCTGGGCGCCGTCGTGCACGACAGCCAATCGCTCGTCCATCCGCAGTTCCCCAACGCGCGGATCGCGACGCCGCTATTGGTCAAGCTGGACGCCACCGATGAGGCCAAATATCTGAAGGAATGGTTCGGCCCGATCGCGTTCGTCATCGCCACCGACGACACGGCGCAGAGTCTTTCCATCGCGCGCCGCGCCGTCGTCGACCACGGCGCGCTGACCCTGTCGCTCTACAGCAGCCGGCCGGACGTGATCGAGGACACGATCGCGCTGGCGGAAGAAACCGGCGTCGCGCTGTCGATCAACCTGACCGGAGGCGTGTTCGTCAATCAGTCGGCCGCCTTTTCCGACTATCACGGCACCGGCGCCAACCCGGCGGCCAATGCCGCGCTGACCGATGCGGCGTTCGTCGCGGAGCGATTCAGCGTCGTGCAGCACCGCATGCACGTGGCGACGGTGCCTCAATGAACTACACGACCATCATTTTCGAGCTCGCCGGCGGCGTCGCACGCCTGACGCTCAACCGGCCCGATCGGCTCAACAGCTTCAACGATGCGATGCACGCCGAAGTGCGCGACGCGATTCAACGCGTGCGCGCCGATGCCTCGGTGCGCGTGTTGCTGCTGACCGGCGCGGGACGCGGCTTCTGCGCGGGGCAGGACCTGGCCGATCGCGCCGTCGCGCCGGGCGCCGATCCGGTCGACCTCGGCGCGTCGATCGAGCGCAACTACAAGCCGCTGGTGCTGGCGCTGCGTGCGCTGCCGCTGCCGGTCGTCTGCGCCGTCAACGGCGTGGCTGCCGGCGCCGGAGCGAACATCGCGCTCGCCTGCGACATCGTCGTCGCGGCGAGGTCGGCGAGCTTCGTCCAGGCATTCAGCAAGATCGGCCTCGTGCCCGATTCGGGCGGGACCTATCTGCTGCCGCGGCTGGCGGGAACTGCGCGCGCGATGGGGCTCGCGATGTTCGGGGACAAGCTCCCGGCCGAGCAGGCGGCGAGCTGGGGATTGATCTGGCGCTGCGTCGACGACGCCGCGTTTCCGGCGGCCGTCGAGGCGATGCTGAAGCACCTGGCGAGCGCGCCGACCCGCGGACTCGCCGCGACCAAGCAGGCGATCTACGCCGCGGCTGGCAATACACTCGAAGCGCAGCTCGACCTCGAACGCGACCTGCAGCGCGAGCTCGGCCGGAGTGCCGACTATCGCGAAGGTGTTGCCGCATTCGCCGCAAAACGTCCGCCGCAATTCATCGGAAAATAAGGATCGAAGTCGATGGGCGAGCATCATCCTGCCGGGAGTCCCGAGGAAGCGCGGGCGCTGGCCGAGCGGGTCGCTTCGGCGATGTATACGCGCGACCGCGCGTCGCAGGCGCTGGGCATGCATATCGTGCGCATCGGCGCCGGTCATGCGGAGCTTTCGATGCGCGTGCGCGCCGACATGCTCAACGGCCATCTGACCTGCCACGGCGGATTCATTTTTTCGCTGGCGGACAGTGCCTTCGCCTTCGCCTGCAACAGCTACAACCTGGTGACGGTCGCCTCAGGCTGCACGATCGAATTCGTCGCACCCGCACGCGAAAACGACTTGCTAGTGGCGGTCGCGCAGGAACGCAGCGTCAGCGGCCGCACCGGCGTGTACGATATCGAGGTGACCAACCAGGACGGCGCCGCGATCGCCTTTTTCCGCGGCAAGTCGTACCGGATCAAGGGACACGTGATCGACGGCGCCGACAAGGCCGCCTAGTCGGCACCAGCGCAGGAGGGGTTGGCATGGCTGTCAGGAAGCCCGCGCCCGGCGATCTCGAACCGATCGAGACGGCCAGCCGCGACGAACTGCAGGCGTTGCAGCTAGAACGCCTTCAATGGTCGCTTGCGCATGCCTACGACCATGTCGCGCATTACCGCAAGACCTTCGACCGGGCCGGCATGCATCCGCGCGATTGCCGGTCGCTCGCCGATCTGGCGCGCTTTCCGTTCACCGTCAAGGCCGACCTGCGCGACAACTATCCGTTCGGGATGTTCGCGGTGCCGCGCGAGGAGGTCGTGCGCATCCATGCCTCTTCGGGCACGACCGGCAAGCCGACGGTCGTCGGCTATACGCGTGGCGACATCGACACGTGGGCGAATCTGATGGCGCGATCGATTCGCGCCGCCGGCGGGCGTGCCGGCGACATGATCCACGTGTCGTACGGCTACGGCCTGTTCACGGGCGGACTGGGCGCCCACTACGGCGCTGAACGGCTGGGGGCGACGGTCATTCCGATGTCCGGCGGCCAGACCGAAAAACAGGTGCAGCTTATCCAGGACTTCAAGCCCAATATCATCATGGTGACGCCCTCGTACATGCTGGCGATCGCTGAGGAAATGGAGCGGCAAGGCATCGACCCCGCGAAGACGTCGCTCGAGATCGGCATTTTCGGCGCCGAGCCCTGGACCGCGACGATGCGGCAATCGATCGAGGCCAAGCTCGACATGGACGCGATCGACATCTACGGCCTGTCGGAGGTGATGGGTCCCGGCGTCGCGCAGGAATGCATCGAGACCAAGGATGGCCTGACGATCTGGGAGGATCACTTCTACCCCGAAATCATCGATCCCGAGACCGGTCACGTGCTGCCGGACGGGCAAAAGGGCGAGCTGGTGATCACGTCGCTTTCCAAGCACGCGCTGCCGATCATCCGTTACCGCACGCGCGACCTGACGCGGCTGTTGCCGCCGACCGCGCGTTCGATGCGTCGCTTGGAGAAAATCACCGGTCGCTCCGACGACATGCTGATCATTCGCGGCGTCAACCTGTTTCCGACGCAGGTCGAGGAGCTGATCCTCAGGGAGGAGGCGCTGGCGCCGCATTACCAGCTGGAGATCAGTCGCCCGAAGGCGCTCGACGAGCTCACCGTTGTGGTCGAGCGCGCGCCGGGCGCCGGCGGCGCCGATGGCGACTCCGCCGGCCAGAAGCTTGCGCACCATATCAAGAGCCTGATCGGCGTCAGCGCCGCCGTGCGCGTCGTGCAAAGCGGCGGCATCGAGCGCTCGCTCGGCAAGGCGAAGCGCGTCATCGACAAGCGGTCGAAGCTTTGAGCTCCGACGGCGATCGGTCGCACAAGACTTAAGGATCGGCGCTGAAGATCTGCATCGTCGGCGCCGGCGCCATCGGCGGATTCATCGGCACGCGGCTCGCGCATGCCGGGGCGGAGGTCTCCGTGCTGGCACGCGGCGCGACGGCCACCGCGCTGCGCGCGCACGGCTGGCGGCTGCAAACGCAGCAGCGCCTGATCGCCGCGCCGGCGAACGTCGCCGAGACGCCTTCCGCGCTCGGCGCGCAGGATCTGGTCATCGTCGCGGTCAAGGGTCCGTCGCTTAGCAGTGTCGCGGCGATCGTCGCTCCGCTGCTGGGACCGGACACGGCCGTGCTAACCGCGATGAACGGCGTGCCGTGGTGGTTTTTTCAGGGCTTCGGTGCGACGTACCGCGACATGGCGTTGCATTCGGTCGATCCCGAGGGCCGGATCGCGGCGGCACTGCCGGCGCGACGCATCGTCGGCTGTGTCGTCCATGTATCCTGCTCGACGCCGGAGCCCGGCCTCGTGCAGCATCACGGGGGTCAGCGGCTGATCATCGGCGAGCCGGCCGGTGATCCGGCGCCGCGCACCAAAGCGATTGCCGCGCAACTGTCTGCCGCTGGCTTTGACGTCGATGTATCGGCCTGCATCCAGCGCGACATCTGGTACAAGCTGTGGGGCAACATGACGATGAATCCCATTTCGGCGTTGACGGGTGCCACGATGGACCGCATCCTCGACGACGAGCTGGTCAAGCGGTTCTGCCTGGTCGCGATGCGCGAGGCCGCGGCGATCGGCGCGAAGATCGGCTGTCCGATCGAACAAAGCGGCGAGGACCGGATCGCCGTGACGCGCCGCCTCGGCGCGGTCAAGACCTCGATGCTGCAGGATGTCGAAGCGCACAGGCCGGTCGAGATCGACGTGCTGTTGAGCGCAGCACGCGAGATCGGCGAACGGGTTGAGGTCGCCACGCCGTCGATCGATACGCTGCTGGGGCTGGCGAGGCTGCAGGCGAGGGTGAGGGGCCTCTACCCGTCGTAGGTGAGATGCCGCGTGCGGGCCGCGACAATCCCTCCTACAATGGGTCCATCGTCGCGACCTTCGCGGCGGCAGCGCCTTTGTGCACGGGATTTTCGCAATGAACGACAAGAAATTCGCGTCGCAAGCCGACCTGGAAGCCAAAAAGGTCAGCTTCGACAAGCTGTCCGACCATGCCTATGCGTACACGGCCGAGGGCGATCCGAACACCGGTATCGTCATCGGCGACGACGCGGTCATGGTCATCGATACGCAGGCCACGCCGGTCATGGCGCAGGACGTCATCCGGCACATTCGCACCGTCAGCGACAAGCCGATCCGCTATGTCGTGCTGTCGCACTATCACGCCGTGCGCGTGCTCGGCGCTTCGGGTTACGCCGCCGAGCACGTCATCGCCAGCCGCGACACCTACGACCTGATCGTCGAGCGCGGCGAAGCCGACATGAAAAGCGAGATCGAACGTTTTCCGCGGCTGTTCCAGGCGGTCGAATCGGTGCCCGGCCTGACCTGGCCGACGCTGGTGTTCGAAAAGCGGTTGACGCTCTGGATCGGTAAGCTCGAGGTCGAGATCATGCAGATCGGACGCGGACATACGAAGGGCGACACCGTCGTCTGGCTGCCGCAGGAACGGATCCTCTTCTCCGGGGACCTGGTCGAATACCAGACGACGCCGTATACGGGCGACGCCTACCTGACCGACTGGCCGGCCACGCTCGATGCCATCGCCGCGCTCAAGCCGGCCAAGCTCGTCCCGGGCCGCGGCGCCTCGCTGCAGAACGAAGCGCAGGTCGCGGCCGGTCTCGATGGCACGCGGGCCTTCATCACCGAGATGTTCGCCGCCGTGAAGGCGGGCGCGACTTCCGGCAAGGATTTGCGCACCGTGTACAAGGAAACCTACGCGGCATTGAAGCCCAGGTTCGGCAACTGGGTGATATTCGACCACTGCCTGCCGTTCGACGTGACGCGCGCGTACGACGAGGCAACCAAATACCGCGACCCCCGCATCTGGACGGCGCAGCGCGACAAGGAAATGTGGGAGTCGCTGGAAGGTTAGCGGTCCACGATTCCGCAAATGCGTGATGTGTCCCTCACCCGCGCAGTCGCGCATGCCTCTCCGCGTGGAAGAGAGGCTGGGGTGAGGACAAGCTAACTCGTGAAGACATACACGCACCCGGTCTACGAATATGTCGGAGCCCCCGATACGGGTGGCGCGCCGCGACATTGGCCGGTGGTCGTCGCGGGCGCCGGACCCGTAGGCTTGACCGGGGCGATCGATCTCGGGCTGCGCGGCATCGACGTGTTGCTCGTCGACGAGGACGACACCGTCAGCGTGGGCTCGCGCGCGATCTGCTGGTCGAAGCGCACGCTCGAGATTCTCGACCGCCTGGGCTGCGGCGAGCGGCTGGTGCAAAAGGGCGTTGGCTGGAACGTGGGGCGGGTTTTCTTTCGCGACGAACAAGTCTACGAATTCAACCTGCTTCCGGGCGAGGGATATCGCCGGCCCGCGTTCATCAATCTGCAGCAGTACTGGGTCGAGCAGTTCCTGGTCGAGCGCCTCGGCGAACTCCCGCAGGCCGAGCTCCGCTGGCGCAGCAAAGTCGTCGGTGTCAGGCAGGAAGCCGACAGAATCGCGCTCCGCATCAGCACGCCCGATGGCGAATACACAGTGCACGCCGACTGGTTGATCGCCGCCGACGGTGCGCACAGTCCGATCCGCAACATGCTCGGGCTCGAATGCGAAGGCCAGGTCTTTCGCGATCGCTTCCTGATCGCCGACATTCTGATGAGCTCCGGCTTCCCGGCCGAGCGGCGCTTCTGGTTCGATCCGCCATTTCATCGCAACCAGTCGGCATTGCTGCATCGCCAGGCCGACGACGTCTGGCGGGTCGACTTCCAGCTTGGCTGGGACGCCGATCCCGAGGAAGAAAAGCGGCCGGAGCGCATCGTCCCGCGGATCCGCGCGATGCTGGGCGACGCTGCGCAGTTCGAAATCGAGTGGGCGAGCGTCTACACGTTCCAGTGCCAGCGCATGCGCTCATTCCGCCACGGCCGCACGCTGTTCGCCGGCGACGCCGCGCACCTGGTGTCGCCGTTCGGGGCGAGAGGCGCGAACTCCGGCATACAGGACGCCGACAACCTGGCATGGAAGCTCGAGTTGGTACTCGCCGGGCAGGCGCCGGAGGCCCTGCTCGACAGCTATGACAGCGAGCGTACAGAAGCTGCCGATGAGAACATTCGGCACTCGACGCGCAGCACCGATTTTATCACGCCGAAGGGCGCCATCAGCCGGACGTTTCGAGACGCCGTGCTGGGCCTCGCCAAGCGCTATCCGTTCGCGCGAGCGCTGGTCAACAGCGGCCGGCTGTCGCTGCCGGTCACGCTCGGCGAATCGCCGCTGAACACGCCGGACAACACCGGCGCGTTCGGTGGCGGCCCGATCCCGGGTGCGGTCGCGATCGACGCGCCGGTCGCCGGTCCTCGGGGGAAATGGCTGCTCGGTTATGTTGACGGCGGCTTCACGCTGCTCTGCTTCGGCAACGCGGTGCCCGCCGATGCGTTGCGTTCCCTCGCCCGCGATGCGGTCGCGTGCGCGGTGGTACAAGTGGGAGGCGCAGCGGCGAGCGGCGCCTGCCTGATCGAGGACAGCGAGGGTCTCGCCGCCAAGCGCTACGACGCGATGCCCGGCACCTGCTATCTGCTGCGGCCCGACCAGCATGTCTGCGCGCGCTGGCGTGCATTCGAGCTTGGCGCCGTCCGCGCGGCGATCGCGCGCGCCACCGGCAAGCCGGCGGAAGCGGCGAGGGCAGCGGCGTGACGACGCTCAACACCGAGCCCAATGTGTCGGTGCCCGACGACTTCTACCAGGATCTGATCGATGCGCACCGCGATCTTACCGAGGCGCAAAGTGCGCTGCTCAATGCGCGATTGATCCTGCTGCTGGCCAACCACGTCGGCGACCTGACGACGCTGCGCGAAGCACTCGCCGCGGCCCGCGACGACTTGGGCGCGGTAAAATAGCAGTCGGCGGTGCGATCCGCCGCGGCGAGATTCCAGATGACGACCAGGACAACCGAGCGCCGACGCGGCGCAACCGGCGCGACGCCGGTCAACGAAGCCGCGATTGCGGACGCCGCGTTGAGCTATCAATCCGGATTCGGCAACGCGTTCGCCACCGAAGCGCTGCCCGGCGCGTTGCCCGAAGGTCAGAATTCACCGCAGCGCGGGCCCTACGGGCTCTACGCCGAGCAGCTGTCGGGCACGGCATTCACCGCGCCGCGCGCAGCCAATCGCCGCGCCTGGCTGTATCGCATCCGGCCGGCCGCCGTGCACGAGCCTTTCCGCCAGATCGCCGACAGCCGGATCGAGAGCCGCTTCGATCAATTACCGACCCCGCCGGACCAGCTGCGCTGGGACCCGCTGCCGATGCCGTCCGCGGCGACGCCGGTCGATTTCGTCGACGGTCTGGTGACGATGGCCGGCAACGGCGCACCGTCGTCGCAAAACGGCTGCGGCATTCATCTGTACGCGATCAACCGGTCGATGCGCGATCGCTTTTTCTACGACGCCGACGGCGAGCTCCTGATCGTGCCGCAGCAGGGGAAGCTCCGTTTCGACACCGAGCTCGGGCGCATCGCGGCAGCGCCGCAGGAGATCGTCGTGATTCCGCGCGGCGTGCGCTTCCGGGTCGAGCTCCTCGACGCCGAGGCGCGCGGCTACGTCTGCGAAAATTTCGGCGCCCCGTTCAGGCTGCCGGACCTGGGTCCGATCGGCTCCAATGGACTCGCCAATCCGCGCGACTTCATGACGCCCACCGCGTGGTATGAGGAGCGCAGCGGCCGCTTCGAGCTCGTCGCCAAGTTCATGGGCAATCTCTGGACGGCGGCGATCGATCATTCGCCGCTGGATGTCGTTGCCTGGCACGGCAATTACGCGCCGTACAAATACGATCTCAGGCGCTTTAACACCATGGGGTCGACCAGCTTCGATCATCCTGATCCGTCGATCTTCCTGGTGCTGCAATCGCCGAGCGATACTGCCGGTGTCGACACGATCGACTTCGTGATCTTTCCGCCACGCTGGCTGGCGATGGAGCATACGTTCCGCCCGCCGTGGTTCCACCGCAACGTCGCCAGCGAGTTCATGGGCTTGATCGAAGGCGTCTACGACGCCAAGGCCGAAGGATTCCTGCCCGGCGGCGCCAGCCTTCATAACTGCATGAGCGGGCACGGACCCGACGCCGAGACCTTCGCGCGCGCATCCGCGGCCGATGTCTCGCGACCACAGCGCGTTGCCGACACGATGGCATTCATGTTCGAGACGCGCACCGTCATCCATCCGACCCGTTTTGCGCTTGAATCGGCGCAACGCCAACCCGAGTACTACCGCTGCTGGTCGACGCTTGCCAGCCATTTCGATCCGGACAAACCCTGAAGAAGCCCAGATGAGCGCTCCCTACGAGAATATCATCGTCGAAACGCATGGCCGCGTCGGCGTCGTCCGGCTCAACCGGCCGCAGCGGATGAATGCGCTCAATGAAGCGCTGGCCGGTGAGATCGGCCGCGCGCTCGCGGCGTTCGATGCCGACGCCGCCATCGGCGCGATCATCATTACCGGCAACGAAAAGGCGTTCGCCGCCGGCGCCGACATCGGCGCGATGGCCGAATGGGATTACCAGAAGGTCTACGCCGACAACTACATCATGAGCTGGGAATCGGCGCGCGCGACGCGGAAGCCCGTGATCGCCGCGGTGGCCGGTTATGCGCTGGGTGGAGGCTGCGAGTTGGCGATGATGTGCGACCTGATCATTGCGGCCGATACGGCGAAATTCGGCCAGCCGGAAGTCACCATAGGGACGATGCCGGGCATGGGCGGGACGCAGCGGTTGCCTCGTGCGGTAGGCAAGGCCAAGGCGATGGACTGGTGCCTCACCGGCCGCATGATCGATGCCCAGGAAGCCGAGCGCTCGGGACTGGTCGCCCGCGTCGTTCCGGCCGACAAGCTGTTCGACGAAGCGCTGGCGGTCGCGGCCAAGATCGCCAGCTATTCGCTGCCGGTCGTCTTGAAGATCAAGGAAGCGATCAATCGGGCGTACGAATCGTCGCTCTCGGAAGGCCTCCTGTCCGAACGCCGCGAGTTTCACGCGACCTTCGCGCTGCACGATCAGAAGGAAGGCATGCGCGCGTTCGTCGAAAAGCGCAAACCCGACTTCAAGCATCGCTAGACGTCCAAGCCAAGCCTTGAGTGCGCTTTAGCGCGCGTCGTCGTGCGCCAGCCGTTCGACGAAGGCGGCCAGCACGTCGGGCGACGCGTCTGACACCGCCCACCACTCCATGCCGGTGCCGATCGCATGGCTGACGTTGAATCCGCGCACCGTGGTCGGCGGCGTCGGGCGCGAAGCGCGCGTCGCCGGACGGACGAAGACGTCGACGCCATGCTGGCGATAACGGTAGACCAGCGTGGCGACCGGATGCCGGTCGAGGTAATCGAGCCGTGCACCGAGCAGCGTGAATCCGTCGGCGGCCTGGTCCTTGACCGGCGGGGAGAAGTCGAGCTGCGAGGACAGCCACGGCTTGACCGTGTGCTGATCGGAAGACGCGACCTCGATCTGCCGCTTGCCCAGGGTCGCTCGCACGTGGTCCGACACCGCCTCGGCCGCCAGCGCGTCGACGTCACGCGATTCCAGCAGCGCGGTGCCGAGAACCCAGGCGAACACGGTCGCCGCGGCGCCGGCGAATGCGCCGGCGGACAGCCAGCGCCAGCGCTGTCCGCCCGAGCCGGCGCCCGACGGCGCCACGACCGGAAGCATCGCGATTATGCGCTCGCGCAAGGCTCCCGGCGCAGCATGATAGGGAGTCTCCTTCCGGAGCCTGCTGTGGAGTGCATCCAGCTCGGCGCGGCGCGCGGCGCAGTCGGCGCAACCGACCAGATGCTGTTCCAGCGCGAGGCTCTGCGCGGGTCCCAGCTCGCCATCGTGGTACGCCGCCGTCAGTGCGGTCGCTTCGTGACAATTCATCATCGCCCTCGCGCTCTCATCGCTCGCCTCCCGCCGCGCTGCCCCGCACGCTTTCCAGCAGCGGCGACTTTTGCAGCAGGCCGCGCGCCCGGGCTAGCCGCGACATGACGGTACCGATCGGGATGTCGACGATGTGCGCGATCTCCTTGTACGAAAGCTCCTCGAGCTCGCGCAGGATCAGCACCTCGCGAAATCCGACCGGCAGCGCAGCGATCGCTTCGGCCAGCGTGGCGTTCTCGGCCCGTCGCAATGCGACCTGCTCCGGACCGACGGTGGTGCGGTCAGCCTGCGAGCCCAGCAGATCCTGGTCGAAATTGCGGTCGATTTCGGCCGGCCGGTTCGCGGTCAGCCACTCGTAGAAGCTTCGCCGCACGATCGTCAGCAGCCAGGGCCGGGCGCTGGCACCGCGCAGCGCGCGGAAATAGCGGTAGGCCCGCAGCATCGCCTCCTGCACGACGTCCTCGGCGTCGTGGGCATCGCGCGTGAGCCACCGCGCCAGGTTGTAGGCGGCGTCCAGATGCGGCATGACCACGCGTTCGAAACGGACCCGGAACTCGTCGTCGGGCAAATCGTATCTCCCAGCATCGATCAGGATTCATACCGATTGCCCATCCGTTTTATTCCCGCGGGAATAAGACAGCGCCGGCGGGCAGTAGGACATTACGGCAGCGTCGATCGTACGCCTGCCTGTCTGACTGCGACGAACAGGAGTCCGCCATGATCGCGCGCAACACCCGCCTCAAATATCTCCCTGTACTCGTCCTTGGCGCGTTGCTCGCCGTGGGGGCGGCCGCGGCGTTTGCCGCCGGGCCGAAGGCCTACGTCGGCAACTTCAAGGATAGTACGGTCAGCGTCATCGACACGGCCACCGGCGCGGTCACCGGGACCGTGCCGGTCGCCGCCGGGCCGCACGGCATGACGGTGACGCCCGACGGCAAGACCGTCTACGTCAGCGGTGACGAGTCATCGACGGTCAGCGTGATCGATACGGCGACCGATCGCGTGACCGGCACGATCGAGGTCGGCAAGACGCCGCACGGTCTGGCGATGCAGCCCGACGGCCGCGTCCTGCTGGTCGCCGTCTACGGCGAGGACCGGGTCGCGTTCATCGACGCGGCGAGCCACGCGATCGTAGCCTCGGTCGCCGTGCCCAAGCCGCACACGATTGCCATCCGGCCCGACGGCAAATTGGCGTACGTGGCATCGCAGCAGCCAGGGAAGTTCGCGCTGGTCGTCGTCGATCTCGCCACTCGCGCGACGGTGCGCGCGATCGCGCTCGACAAGCCGCCGCGCGACCCCGAGTTTTCCTATGACGGCAAGGCGCTGTATTACACGATGGCGGGGATTAATGCGGTGCAAGTTCTCGACCCCGCGAACGACCAGGTCGTGGCGACCGTGCCGACCGGCGCGTCGCCCCACATCGCCGCCTATTTTCGCGGCGCCCCTGTGGCGACGGCCGTAGTGCAGGGTCCGGGCGAGCTGCTGCTGTTCGACCCTGCCACCCACGCGCCGATTCGCTCGATCGAGGTCGGCAAGCAGCCGCACTGGGTGGCGGCAAGCGGTGATGGCAAGCGGGCCTACGTGACCAACGAGGGCTCGAACGACGTGAGCGTCGTCGACCTCGCGAGCGGGCAGGTGACGACGATCGCCGTCGGCAACGCGCCGCGCAAAGTCGTCGTGCAGCAGCCGGCGACCGGGGTAGCGGGCACCGCGACGGTATCGATCGCCAACTTCGCGTTCATGCCGGCGGAGCTGACCGTCGCGACCGGCGACACGGTGACGTGGAGCAACGACGACGGCGCGCCGCATGGTCTCGCCTACAAGGACGGCGCGCAGGGCACCAATTTGCTGCTGCCGGGCGCCAAATTCGCGCGCACCTTCGATCGGGCCGGCAGCTACGATTACATCTGCACCGTTCATCCCTACATGAGCGGCAAGGTCATCGTCCGCGCGCCCTGAGCCGCGGTCAGAGCAGCGGGCCCAGGAGCCGCGCCAGGTTCTCCGCGACCTTGATCGCCGCCGGCCGCTGCGACCAGCCGGCCGGATCGAGCATCTGTCCGTCGCGCAAATAGCGCGCCTGTTCGCGCGCCAGGCTCGCGCACACGTTGGTGTCGTAGAGCAGCACGACGACTTCGGCATTCAACGCGAACGAGCGGATATCAAGGTTCGAGGAGCCGATCCAGGCGATCGCATCGTCGATGGTCACGTGTTTGGCGTGCAGGAAGCGCTTGCCATAGCGGCAGATCTTGACCCCGGCACCGAGCAGCTCGTCGTAGTACGAGCGTTGCGCCAGACAGACCAGTATCTGGTCCATCGGCAGCGGCACCACCAGCGTCACGTCGATGCCGCGCAGCACTGCCGTCTGCAGTGCCTGCAGCAACGCCTCGTCGGGCACCATGTAGGGCATGGTGATGACAATGCGTCGGGCGGCGGCGTGGATCAGTGACACGATCAGGCGCTGGTTGTTCTCGCGCGGATAGCCGGGACCGCTGGGCAATGTCTGCGCCGTCACGTCGCCCTCGATTCGCGGATCCGGAAAGTAGCGCATATCCGACAGAGTCTCGCCGGTTTCGACATACCAATCTTCGACAAAAACCGCCTGCAGCTCGAGGGCAATCGGCCCGCTGAGGCGGACGTTCAGCTCCTCGTAGGTGAGACCGCGCTTGAAAGTCGCGTCGACCAGATTCTGCGATCCGGTGTACGCGACGCGGCCGTCGATCACGGCGATCTTGCGGTGGTTGCGCAGATCGATGCGACCGGTGCGGCGGCGGAAGAAGCCCACGCGCATCGTCTCCTCGGCCAGAATTCCGGCTGCCAACAGGCGCGGCAGCATCCGCCCGAAATCCGGGCGCGATCCCAGCGAATCGGCCAGCAGCCGGCAGACGACGCCGCGGTCGACGGCCCGCGTCAATGCTTCGATGACGCGCGCCATCGTGGCATCGTCGGCCACGATATAGAACAGCAGGTGCACGTGGTCGTGCGCCATGTCGATGTCGTCGATCAGACGGTCGATCGTCCCGTCGTAGTCCGACAGGATCGCGGCGGAATTGCCGCCCAGTATCGGCAGGCGGCCGAGATTTTCCGCCAGCGTCACCGCGTGGTCGAGCGTCGGGCCGAGCTGCGGATGGAAGATGTTCGGGTCGTTGCCGAGGCGCTGGTAGACCGGTTTGCAGAGCGTCATGAACTCGACATGGCGCTGGATGCGCCAGGCCGGCAACGTCGGCCTACCGATCAGCAGATACAGCGCGACGCCGATCGCGGGCTCGAAAAAGATCAGCAGCAGCCAGCCCTTCGCCGCTTCGGGCGAGCGGCGGAAGGGGACGACGACGATCATCGCGATGCGTACCGCCCATTCGACGGCGAAAAAAACGTTGACCCAGAAGGTCTGGTCGGTGAGAAGCGCGGGCATGTTCGAATGATACGATGCAGCGTGGCCCGGAGGCGTTCGCCTCCAGTTCGGGCGCGTAGCTCAGTTGCGAATGGTGGGAATCCAGGATGAAACTCAAAGACAAGTGCGCGATCGTCACCGGTGCGGCAAGCGGCATCGGCCGGGAAATCGCGATGACGTTCGCGCGCGAAGGCGCGAAGGTGGCGATCGCCGACCTGAACAAGGTGGCCGCCGATGCGTGTGCCGGAGAGATCCGCGCAGCGGGCGGCCAGGCGATCGGTGTGGCGATGGACGTGACCGATGAGCGAGCGGTCAACGATGGCGTCGCAGCGGCGGTCGCGGCGTTGGGCGGTGTCGATATTCTGGTCAGCAATGCCGGCATCCAGATCGTGCATCCGCTGGAGGAATTCAGCTATGCCGAGTGGAAGAAGCTGATGGCGATTCACGTCGACGGCGCGTTTCTGACGACCAGGGCCTGTCTGACGCAGATGTACGGCTCGGGCCGCGGCGGCAGCATTATTTACATGGGTTCGATCCACTCGAAGGAAGCGTCGCTGCTCAAGGCGCCCTACGTCACCGCCAAGCACGGACTGATCGGTCTGGCCAAGGTCGTCGCCAAGGAGGGCGCCAGGCACGGTGTGCGCTCGAATGTCATCTGCCCGGGTTTCGTGCGCACGCCGCTGGTCGACAAGCAGATCCCCGAACAGGCGAAAACGCTGGGCATTTCCGAGGACGATGTCATCAAGAAGGTGATGCTCAAGGACACCGTCGACGGACAATTCACGACCGTGCAGGACGTCGCTGAAGTCGCGCTGTTTTTCGCCTCATTCCCGTCGAACGCACTCACCGGCCAGTCGCTGGTCGTCAGCCATGGCTGGTTCATGCAGTAATCGGCTATCCGCGCGATTGCCTCTTGCCGCGGGGGCGCTACGCCAGCGGTCGCGTCAGCTGCAGCAGAACTTGCCGGCAGCGCCGGCGCGCGGTGCGCAACCGCATCCGGCCCGGAGTCGTTTTATACGATTGTCCTTTTGGGCCGGACATTGGGCTTCGGCATGACCGACACTTGGCGCTCGGGCTCCGCGCTGGGGGAGCCATCCGCCGTGCAGGCGAGCGCACCATGCCCGCCTTCGACGCCGGCGTCGCAGCAGTTTTCGGACAGATAGCCGACCAGCGCGCGCATGGCGGCGAAGCCGGGCGAATAACGGATATAGCGACCCTGCTGCCGTGCCGACACCAGGCCGGCCATTGCCAGCTCCTTGACGTGGAACGACAAGGTCGCCGGCGGCAGGCCGAGCTTTCTGCCGATGTCGCCGGCGGGGAGCCCGGCCCGGCCATGCTCGACCAGCAGGCGAAATATGCGCAGCCGGGTTTCCTGGGCCAAGGCGCCGAGCGCATTCACAACCGACTTGATTTCCACATTTCCAAAATAATGGAATTATATGGTCACGTCAATAACTTCCCCCCCGTTTTCTGGCTCCTCCACCAGCGCCAGAAGAGCCAAGGTATGCCAGCCAGCGAAACGGCCGCCCACAGGACGACCGCCAAGGCGCTACGGCTCGGCCGGTCGGGAAGCAGATCCGGGTCGCGGAGCTCGGGCGGAAAGGGGCGCGGCGGCACCGGAATGATCTTGGCCTGACTGCGATCCTTGGGCAGTCGCGCCATGTATTCGGAGCCGGCCACGACGGCGAAATCGCCCCAGACGCGGCTCGACGGCAGTTGCGGAATGCCCAGCCATACCAGCGCCTCAATGTCGTCGGCGAGCATCGACTCGAAAGATGTGAGCTCGCGCGAGGTTTCCCGCCTGGCGAGTCGCAACAGATCGGCGGCGGTTTCCTCGAATGCTGCGGCGGGGAACAGCCGGGTGGCGTCCTCGCTCAGGTAATCGAAGGCCTGGCGCGCCTTGACGATGCTCCGGTCGTGAATCGCGAACCAGGGCAGGCCCAGCCACGCCAGCAGGCGACTGGTCGGGCCGCGCGCATGGACATTCCAGCCGAGCGCGCGCAGTGCGTCGATGCCGATGCCGGCGCAGTTCATCGTCACATTGCCGTAGACGAGCTGATGGCGGTAGAACTGGTTGTAGACGCGGTTGAGTGCGCCCTGCACCTGGCTTGCCGTGCGCTCGCGATCCAGGATCGCGACCAGGAGATGCGTGGGCCGGTACCAGGCCTGGCCGCTGTTCAGGTCGGCCAGATAGCGGTCGAGCGGCAGTGCGGCGGCGATGATCCCTTTTTCGCTGAACAGATCGAGCGTATAGAAATTGTTGGCCAGCCAATCGTCGATGGCGCCGTTGGCCCCGACGCGGCCGGTCACGATCGTAAAGTGGCCGCCGTGGGCTTCGTCGTCATCACCCTGCGCGCCGTTGAGCAGCAGGGCCAGAACCGCCTTGCCGTCGCTGTGCCCGGCGGCGCCCGGTGTTCGCTCCCACAGCGTCGTTGCGGCGAAGCCGCTGGTCGCGCCGCCTCGCGGCTCGGCGCGAAGCAGACGGCGGATCGCCTCGGGCGATGCTGCGGCGCCAGCGCCGGGCGACGGCGCGGCGACATCCGTGTGAAGCCGAAAATCTTCGGGCCATATCGAGCGTGCGGTGAACTTGCCGTCGGCGATCTCACCACGGACCTTCAGCGCCCGCCCGGCGAAATAGGCGATGGAGGTCGCGTTGTAATACGAGCGATTGAGCGGGATTTTGGGCACGACGTCGAACGCCATCGTCATGCCCTCGGCCGTGATCTCTTTACCGGTCGCGTCGAGTCGAGCGCCGCGCAGGACCGCCGGCGAGCCGACCCAGACCAGCGTCGGATAGTCGGCCGAGCTGCCGGGCGCATGATCGGCTGCCCAGCGCGCCACGTCGTCGAAGGCGCTCATCCCGCGGGCAAATCCGGCAACCGGAAGGGCGGGCTGAGGCACGGCAATCGGCTGGTCGCGAAAATACCAAAGCGCCTGCGGCAGGGCGTTGCCATCAGCGCAATGTCCGTCGGTCAGGCGGAAATCGCGGGCGCGATAAAGACCGATGTCGCCGTCACCGGTGGCCCACTGATGCGTTTGGCGCTCGGTCACGCCAGCCGTCTCAGACGTTGGCCGGCGACCGCATGTCGGCACCGGCTGGGCGGTGCGGCAGCGCAGCGATGACCACGCCCGTTCGGCGCGGCGATGCCATCGCGTCGCGCCACGTGGAGTGCGCGTCGGGCGAAGTCCAGACGCGCCAATGCAGGCGTGACAGGGCAATCGGATCGCCGAGCAGGCGGAGCTTCGCGCCCGCGCTCAAGGCATCGGGTCCTTCGACCAGGGCGGCATCTACTTTCTGCAGTCGGTTATTTTGGCCAAGCGCGGTCCGGCTGAATCGGGCGACGGCGGCGGCGCACGCCAGCGCGTTGGTGGCAGGGTCGATGATCGCGTCGACAAAGCCGGGGGGCGCCGGCGCGGCGGCGACCGCGCGCATCATCGCAATAATTTCCACCGGCGGTCGCGTCTCTTCCGGAATGAGGAACAGATGTGCCGCGCGCAGCCGGCGGCCTAATCGCAGGCGGCTCGTGTAGACCGAAAGCGGTATCGATAGCATCAGGGCGCCGACGATCGGCAACAGCCACCAGAGAAACGATGGACTGAGCCAATACACGCCGGCGGCCCAAAGCACCCCCAGCAGCGTATGTGCGCCATGCCGCCGCAGCGCTTCGCGCCAGGTCGTCTCCGCATCCTCGCGCGTCGGAGACTTCCATTGGATCGCCCAGCCGACAAAAGCGCTGACGACGAATTGCGAGTGGAACAGCATGCGTATCGGCGCGAGCATCGCCGAGATCAGCATCTCTCCGAGCACGCTGACGCCAAGACGTGCGCTGCCTCCGTAGTCGGCTGCGTCGCGCACGACGATAAGCAGGGCGCCGAGCACTTTGGGCAGAAACAGCAGGACGGCCGTCGCCGAGAAAAGAGCGATCGCCCATTCCGGGTGCCACTCGGGCCACAACGGGAAAAGCTGGAATGGCGCGATGAAATACTTTGGGGCGCTCAGGGTGTGAACGGCCAGCAGGGCTGTCGACAGGATCAGCGAAGCGAACCACAACAGGGCGGAAAGATAAGCCATGACGCCGCTCATGAAGACCGCGCGGTGGGCCGCGTGCAAGCCGCGCATCAGGAACAGGCGGAAATTCATCAGATTGCCGCGACACCAGCGACGGTCGCGCGTGAGCTCGTCGACGAGGTTCGGCGGCATCTCTTCGTAGCTGCCGTCAAGATCGTAGGCGATCATCACCCGCCACCCCGCGCGTCGCATCAGCGCCGCCTCGACGAAATCGTGCGACAGGATTTCTCCGGACAGCGTACCGTGACCCGGCAAGCGACCGAGCGCGCAATTCTGCATGAACGGCACGACGCGAATGATGGCGTTGTGCCCCCAGTAATGCGATTCGCCGAGCTGCCAGAAGTGCAGACCCGCGGTGAACAACGGGCCGTAAACGCTGGTCGCGAACTGCTGGACTCGGGCGAAAAGCGTTTCGCGTCCGGCCGCGTGCGGCGCCGTCTGGACGATGCCGACATCGGGATTGGCGTCGATCAGCCGCAACAGCTCGGTGAGACAGGCGCCGCTCATGATGCTGTCGGCATCGAGCACGACCATGTACCGATAGCGACTGCCCCAGCGCCGGCAGAAATCGGCGATGTTGCCGCTCTTGCGCTTGATGCGATGCTGCCGCCATCGGTAGAAAACGCGGTCGAACCCGTCCACGGCGCGGCACATCGCCAGCCAGGCATCGAGCTCGGCGACGCGTATGTCGGCGTTGCTGCTGTCGGAGAGCACGAAAAAATCGAAATGCGCGAGCTCGCCGGTGCGGGCCAGCGACGCGTAGCTGGCGGCAAGTCCGGCGAAGACCCGCGACACGTTTTCGTTGCAGATCGGCATGACGATCGCGACGCGGGCGTCGGGATCGATCGGCGCGTCTCGCGCCGCACCGGCGGTGATCGCATAGCGGTCGGTTCCGAACACGAGCAGAACAAAGCCCGCCATCGCCGTCCAGAAGCCGGCCGAAACCCATCCGAACAGAATCGCGAACAGGACGAGTATCGCGATCTCGAGCGGCTGGCGACCATGATAGGGAAGGACGGCGACCATGAAATTGCTCGCGATATAAGTCTGCGAGACGATGAGTCCCATCAGCACAGAGCGCCGGAACGTCGCCACGCGACGCCATGCCTCGCGACCTTCGGGCGCGCGTCGGATGCCATCGCCGCCCGCGGCGTGGGGACCTGCCGGCGCGTTCGCGGGCGCCTCGTCGCGGCCTGCAAGCCGCCGCAGCCACCGCATCAGGGGCCCGCGTGGCCAGGCGCGCGGCACCATCGAGGTACGCGTCAGCGGCGGCGCCGTGACTAGACGGTCGCGACCGAGAGCGTCGTGAGCGAGCGGCGGATGGACGGCGTCGTCCGTCGCATAAGCGAGCTCGAGGCGGCGGCGGATCGATGCCAATGCGGGGTTGTCGGGATCGACGGCGCCGTCGCCGCCGGCCAAGGCTGCCTGCAGCGACAGCATCGTCGCGCGGACCGAGTCGTCGGAGCCGGCCTCGGCCGCGACGAGCCGCAGCAGCGCAGCACGTTGTTCGGGAGCGAGCGGGAGTCGATCCAGGTAACGGATAGAGACCGCGGCGGCATCGTCTGCGCCGGCTAGTCCGGTGGAAGGATGTAGCTCCACGTTTCCGACACCGCGTTGTTGCCGCCGCGCAGGTAGGCGCGCAGTTCGACCGGCTTGTTCTGATCGCGACGCTTGACGCGCAGTGCCAGGCGCCAGCCGCTCGCAACCTCGTTGCGATGCCCGATCAGCTCCACGACTTCGCCGTTGGCGTCGGCTGAGGCGATGCCCTCGACCTTGGCATCGGCCGGCAGCTTGCGCAGCGCAGGCCCGTCGAAATCGATGACGAAGCCGATGCTGCCGTCGTCGTTGCGGACAAAGCCGCGGCCACGCCGCGTTTGCGTTACCCAGGAGGTCGGCGGCCGGATCCAGCCGTCCTTCTGCCACAGAATGCGGTATTCAATATCGTACGGCTGCTGCGGGATCGGGGCCTTGTCGGGCACCCAGTAGGCGACGATGTCGTCATTGGTCTCGTCGGGGCTGGGAATCTGCACCAGCTCCACTCTTCCGGTTCCCCACAATCCCTTGGGCTCGATCCATGCGCTCGGTCGAAGATCATAGCGGGCCTCCAGATCCTCGTAGTGTTCGAAGTCGCGATCGCGCTGCAGGATCCCGAACCCGGAGGGATTCGCCACCGTGAACGACGTCACCAGCAGGCGTTTCGGGTTCACCAGTGGTCGCCAGATCCATTCGCCGCTTCCGGACGCAATCGACAGACCATCGGAGTCGTGGACCTCGGGTCGGTAGTCGTCGCGGACCGCACGCTGGTTTTCACCGAAGAAATACATCGTCGTCAGCGGCGCGATGCCGGGCTTGCTGACGAATTCGCGCAGAAAGAGCCGAGCCTTGACGTCGATCGCCGTATCGACACCGGGCTTGACGATGAAGCTGTAGGCGCCGGTCACGCGCCGCGAGTCGAGCAGCGCAAAGATCGTGAGCTCGGTCGCTCCCGGCGAAGGCCGCCTGATCCAGAACTCGACGAACTGGGGAAACTCTTCGCCCGAGCCGAGCGCGGTGTCGACGGCAAGTCCGCGCGCCGACAATCCATAGCGCTGGCCCTTGCCAAGCGCGCGAAAATAGCTGGCGCCGAGAAACACCAGCACCTCATCCTTGTATTTGGGCGAATTGATCGCGTAATGGACGCGGAATCCCGCGAAGCCCAGGTTGCGCATTTCGCGCGGATCGATGGTGTTGGCGCCGTAATCGAACAGGTCGGGACTGAACCGCACTTCACGCGCGACATCGCCGACCAGCTCATTGATCTTGACCGGGTCCTTGAAGTACTGCCCCTCGTGAAAGAATGTGATCTCGAACGGCAGTCCCTCGGGACGCCAGAGCGAGCGATCCGGCTTGAAGCGAATGTCGCGGAATTGGTCGTAGTCGAGGCGGGCGAGTGCGTCCGGCAGCTTGTCGGTGCGCACTTTGTATGAGGTCGCCGCGCGCTGCGCCGCGATTTTCGCGACGTCGTCGAAGCCGAACGCGAATGCAAGCGGCGCCGACAACAGCATCGCCGCGGCAAATAGCGCCACGAACGGGAGGGCCCAGTGCTTGCCGTTGCGCTGCCTTCCGCTCGGGATCGAACCGCTGGCGATCATGCCCGTATGCCCGGTTGCAAAAGGTTTATCGGCGATGGCAACGTCGAATATCGCGCAGGCGACCGATCGTCAACGTCAAGCGCGCCGGTTCAAGTCCCGCGCCAGGCGGAGACCGGAGAACTGCCAGCGCGCGGCAGCAGGGAAAAAATTTCGGTAAGTCACGCGGATGTGCGAACGCGGTGTAACGCAGGAGCCGCCGCGCAACACGTACTGGTTGCACATGAACTTTGCATTGTACTCGCCGATCGCGCCGGACGCGGGACGAAACCCCGGGTACGGCGCGTAGTCGCTTTGCGTCCATTCCCAGACGTCGCCGAACATCTGCGTCAGCGCGCCCGCGGCGGCGGTCGACGGGCGCGGCAACAGCGCGCGGTCCTCGACGAAGGTTCCGTCAACCGGAGCGCGTGCCGCGGCGATCTCCCACTCCGATTCGGTCGGCAGCCGCGCGCCTGCCCAGCGGGCGTACGCATCGGCCTCGAACAGACTCAGGTGACACACGGGTGCCGCCGGCTCGATCGGGAGCGCGCCGCGCAATGTGAACCGCCGCCAACCGGCGGGGTCGCGTCGCCAGTACAGGGGCGCCGCGATGTCGTTGGCGTTGAGCCAGTCCCAGCCTTCCGATAGCCACAGCTCGGGCCGCCGATACCCCCCATCCCCGATGAACGCCAGGTAGTCGCCGTTGCACACTGGCCGGCTTGCCAGCGCGAACGGCGCCAGAAATTCGCGGTGCCGGGGCAATTCGTTGTCGAAGGCGAATGCGGTGTCATCGTGCCCGATGTCGGTCAGGCCGCCGTCGAACTCGATCCACGCGGGCGCGGCCGCGTCGGTGGCGGCGAGGCCATCTCCTCCGGAAAGCGGGAGGTAGGCGGGCTGCAGCGGATTGCAGGACAAAAGGTGCAGCACGTCGGTGAGGATCAGTTCCTGGTGCTGCTGCTCGTGCTGCAAGCCGAGCTCGATGAGATTCGCGAGCTTCGCGTCACCCGGATCGCGCCGCGCCAGCAACTGCCGCATCCCTTCGTCGACGTGTGCGCGATAGGCGATAACGTCGCCGCGAGACGGACGGGAAAGCAGGCCGCGTTGCGGCCGCGGGTGCTTGTCGCCGATGGCGTTGTAGTAGGAATTGAAAAGGACGCGGAACGCCGGATCGTACGAGCGATAGCCGGGAAGCGAGGAATCGAGCAGGAAGGTCTCGAAAAACCAGCTGGTGTGCGCGAGATGCCATTTGACCGGGCTCGCATCGGGCATCGACTGGATCGCGCAGTCCTCGTCCGACAGCACGGCGGCCAGCGCCTCGGTGGCGGCGCGAACCTCGCGGTATCGATCCGAAGGCGACGTCGCGCGCTGCCTGGCCGGCGGCGGGATCGTGCGCAGATGCGAGCGTTCGGTCATGGTTTTGCTCCTGGCGCTTGCGGGCTCTTCCGCGCGATCCTGCTCAGCCGACAACGACGCGCGCGGGGCCGGTGGTCATCTCGCCAATAACGGCGGCGCGTTCGAAGCCCTGGGTCTTGAACACCCCGAGCACTTCCTCGACGGCGTCGGGTGCGCATGCGGCCAGCAGGCCGCCGGAAGTCTGCGGATCGGTCAACAAGGCCTGCGTGGCGGCATCGTAGCGACAGCCCCAGCTCACTTCGGCGCCATAGCCGGCCCAGTTGCGCGCCGAGCCGCCGGTGATGAAGCCCGCGCCGGCCAGCGCCAGCGCATCGGGAAGCAGCGGCACATCGTCGAAAACAATCCGCGCGCCGACGCAAGAGCCGCGGCAGATTTCCAGTAGGTGGCCGAGCAAGCCGAAGCCGGTGACATCGGTCAGCGCGTGCACCGCGGCCAGGGCGCCGAGTGCGATACCGGGCGTGTTGAGTTGCGTCGCCTGCGCGACCATCGCCGCGTACTGCTCCTCGCCGAGCTGCTGCTTTTTAAGCGCGGCTCCATAGATGCCGATGCCCAGCGGCTTACCGAGGACCAGCACGTCGCCGGGCACGGCGCCCACATTGCGCTTGATCGCTGCCGGATCGACGCTGCCGATCGCAACCAGCCCATAGATCGGTTCGACCGAATCGATCGTGTGTCCACCGGCGATCGGAATGCCGGCCCGGGCGCAGGCCGCCTCGCCGCCGGCGAGGATGGCCCGGATCGTGGCCAACGGCAGGCGGTCGAGCGGCATGGCGACGAGTGCCAGCGCGAACAGCGGCGTTGCCCCCATCGCATAGATGTCGGACAGCGCGTTGGTCGCGGCGATGGCGCCGAAATCGAACGGTTCGTCGACGATGGGCATGAAAAAATCGGTAGTTGCGACAACGGCTTGACGATCATTGAGGCGGTACACGGCAGCATCGTCCGACGTCTCGATGCCGACCAAGAGCTCTCCGGGCAACAGGCCCGGCGACGATTTCGCGATCAACTCCCGCAGCACTCCCGGGGCGATCTTGCAGCCGCAGCCGCCGCCGTGACTGAATTCGGTAAGGCGCAGGGGTCGGAGCGCGGTAGTATCCATGCCGGTCGTATGTCTTTGACAATCCGAGCATCGGTCGCTCGCAATGACATTCTAATCGAACGCGGGCCTGCGTCGGAGCCCGAAAGCCGTGCGCGACCAGCGGGTTCGAGTCGAGAACTATCGACGCACGCGACGGTCGAATGCCGCTGCCGCTGCTGTTCACCATCGTCTTTGGTTGCGCGCTGGCGGCGTTCCCGCGTGGTGGTGCCCCGATGCCAAGCCGACAGCAGGTCAGGTGGCGGAGGCGCGCCCGGTTGGCTGATGGAACGGTTGTCGCGTAACGGTTGTTGTAAATTCCATCGAGCATCGACGGCATTCGTCGGCCGGAAGCTTGGTCCTGTCGGCCGAACCCGGCGCGCCCCTTCGCTGCCGGCGGGCATTCCGCTATCCTACGGCGGCGGATCGGGCGTGACGGATCGTATGCGGACTACCGACGCGAGCAAGCGGCGAGGTAAGCAAAGGCAGTTGGCCGACAGGAGTTGTTTGGCAGTGCAGAACCGGGACCTGAAATAGTGCGCAAGGAAGTGCCGATGTCGCCAGGGCGCTGGGCTCGCCTTGTCGCGACCATAGTGATGATAGGCGCGGTCGTGACGATGGTTCACGGCAGCGAAGCGCCGAAATTCGGGTTCGACGCCCTGGGACTGCGCAAGGCAAGTCCGATCGTCGACCCATTCCTCATCGATCTGCAGGAGCGGACGTTCCGGTTTTTCTGGGACACCGCCAATCCCAAGAACGGCCTGGTCCCGGATCGCTATCCGACGCCGTCGTTCTCCAGCGTCGCCGCCGTCGGCTTTGCGCTCACTGCCTACCCGGTGGGCGTCGAGCGCGGTTACGTCACGCGCAAAGCGGCGCGTCAGCGGGTGCTCGCGACCTTGCGCTTCTTCCGGAACGCCCCGCAAAGTCCGCATACGCGCGGCGTTTCCGGCTACAAGGGCTTCTTCTATCACTTCCTGGACATGAAGACCGGGGAGCGCTTCGCCGAAAGCGAACTTTCCACCGTCGATACGGCGATCCTGCTGGCCGGCGCGCTGTTCTGCCAGTCGTATTTCGACGGCTCGGAGCCGGAGGAAGTGGAAATAAGGTCGCTGGTCGACGACATTTACCGGCGCGTCGACTGGAAATGGGCGCAGCCGCGGCCGCCGGCGATCAGCCTCGGCTGGTCGCCCGAAGACGGCTTCCTCGAATACGACTGGCGCGGCTATAACGAGGCGATGCTCGTCTATCTCCTGGCGCTCGGCTCGCCGACGCATCCGGTCGGACCCGAGGCCTGGAAAGAATGGACCAGCACTTATGACCAATCCTGGGGCAAGCACTTCGGACAGGAATACCTGGGGTTCGCGCCGCTGTTCGGTCATCAGTACACGCACGTCTGGCTGGATTTCCGCGATGTCCAGGACGCCTATATGCGGCGGCGTGGACTCGACTACTTTCAGAACACGCGCCGCGCGATCTACGCGCAGCAGGCTTACGCGGTCGCCAATCCGCGACAGTGCAAGGACTACGGTGCGACGATCTGGGGCCTGACGGCGAGCGACGGGCCGGCGGACATGCAGCTCGAGGTCGCCGGGGTGATGCGGCTGTTTCGCAGCTATGCCGCGCGTGGCATCGGCCTCACCGGCGCGGGATCGCACGACGATTGCACGCTGGCGCCGACGGCGGCGGTCGCCTCGCTGCCGTTCGCGCCGGAACTTGCGATCCCCGCCGTACTCGAAATGAACAAGCGCTTCGGCAATTACATCTACGCCAAGTACGGATTTCTCGACGCATTCAACCTGAGCTTCAATTTCGACGGACCCCTGGAGCATGGCCGCTGCATTCCCGGATTCGGCTGGGTCGATGGCGATTACCTCGGCATCGATCAGGGAGCGATTTTCACGATGATCGAGAATTACCGCAGCGACATGATCTGGCGGGTGATGCACACCAATCCTTATGTCCGAAGCGGGCTGCAACGCGCCGGGTTCTCGGGCGGCTGGCTCACCGCGTCACAATGAATGGCCAGGGCCCACCCGCGCGATGGCGCGGGGCGGTGCTCTTTTGCGCCTTCGCCGCCGCGCTGCTGGCGGGATCCTGCCGCTCGCCGCCCCCCGGCGACACCGTGGTGAAGTTCTGGGCGATGGGCCGCGAGGGCGAAGTCGTCGTTCAGCTGCTGCCGGAATTCGAGCGTGCGCACCCCGGAATCCACGTCGAGGTCCAGCAGTTGCCATGGACCGCGGCGCACGAAAAGCTCCTCACCGCCTTTGCCGGCGATGCGACGCCGGACATCTGCCAGCTCGGAAATACCTGGATTCCCGAATTCGTGGCGCTGGGCGCGATCACGCCGCTGGACCGCTACGTGGCCGACTCGCGGGTGGTCGACGCCGCCGATTATTTCGGTGGCATCTGGGAGACCAATGTCGTCGGCGGCGCGTTGTACGGCGTGCCGTGGTACGTCGACACGCGCCTCTTGTTCTACCGGCGCGACCTGCTCGCGCAAGCGGGATACGCGTCGCCGCCGGCATCGTGGCAGGAATGGACGCGGATGATGGCCGCGATCAAGCAGCGCGCCGGGGCCGATCGTTATGCGATCCTGTTGCCGCTCAACGAATTCGAGCCGCTGCTGGCGCTGGCGCTGCAGCAGGACGAGCCGCTGCTGCGCGACGATGGGCGCCGGGGCAATTTCGAGAGCGCCGGATTCCGCCGCGCGCTGCAATTCTATGTCGATGCATTCCGCAACGGCTACGCGCCTGCCTTGAGCGGCGCCGACGTATCGAATGTGTGGAACGAGTTCGGACGCGGCTATTTCGCATTCTATATATCGGGTCCGTGGAACATCGCCGAGTTCAAGCAGCGCCTGCCGTCCAGCGTGCAAGGCGAATGGGCCACCGCGCCGTTGCCCGGACCCAACGGGCCGGGGGCCTCGATCGCCGGCGGCTCCAGCCTGGTCGTGTTCAAGGCGTCGAACAAGAAGGCTGCGGCGTGGCAGTTGATCGAATACCTTGCCCAACCCGACGTGCAGCAACGATTCCACGAGCTCACCGGCGACCTTCCCCCGCGGCGCGGACCGTGGCGCCAGGCCCCGCTCGCCGATGACGTCTATGCGCGCGCGTTCCGCGACCAGCTGGAGCGGGCGAAGCCCGCGCCCAGGGTGGCCGAATGGGAACGGATCGCCAATGAGATGAGGCTGGTCGCCGAGCGCGCCGTGTCGGGCAAGATCTCGGTCGATCAGGCGGCGAAGGAGCTCGATGCGCGCGCCGACGACATCCTCGAGAAGCGGCGCTGGATGCTTGCGCGCGGCGGCCTGCGGTGAGGTTCGATCGCGCCGCCTGGTGGTTTGTCGCGCCGGCGCTGCTGGTCATTGCCGTCTTCTTTTTCTTTCCGATCCTTGCCGCGTTGCTGATCAGCCTGACCGATTTCGACATCTATGCGCTCGCGGATCTGTCCAATCTTCGCTTCGTGGGTCTCGGCAACTACCTTAAGCTTCTCGAGACGCCGCAGTTCTGGCAGGCGCTGGGCAACACGCTGTACTTCGTCGTCGCCGGCGTGCCGCTGTCGATCGGCGCCTCGCTGGGGGCGGCGCTCCTTTTGCATTCCCGGCTGGCGCGATTCAAGCCGTTTTTCAGGACGGCGCTTTTCGCGCCGGTCGTGACCACACTCGTCGCCGTCGCCGTGATCTGGCGCTACATGTTCAACACGCGTTACGGCTTGCTCAACTATGCGCTCGGCGGCATCGGTATCGATCCGATCGACTGGCTCGGCGATCCGCACTGGGCGATGCCGGCGATCATCCTTTTCGCCGTGTGGAAGAACTTCGGCTACAACATGATCATCTTTCTGGCCGGATTGCAGAGCATTCCGGAAGAGCTCTACGAGGCGGCGCGCATCGACGGAGCCTCGATCTGGCGCCAGCTGCGCTCGATCACGCTGCCGATGCTCTCCCCGGTCGTGTGGCTCGTTGGCATCCTGACGATCGCGGGTTACTTCCAGCTCTTTGCCGAGCCCTACGTGATGACGCAGGGCGGACCGCTGCAAAGCACGGTCAGCGTGCTCTATTTCATGTACGAGGAAGGATTCAAGTGGTGGAACCTGGGTTCCGCCTCGGCGGTAGCCTTCGTCCTGTTTCTGCTGATCTTCGCCGTTACGGCGCTGCAGCTTCGCGGAAGAAAATGGACCGCCGCATAGCGCGCGGCGTGCAGGCGCCGCTGGTCAATGGCCTGTTGCTGGCTGCGGCCGCGTTCACCCTTTTCCCGCTATTGTGGATGGTCTCGGTGTCGCTGATGTCCCCGGGCGAAGCCAGCAGCTACCCGCCGCCGCTCGTTCCGCAACGGGCGACGCTGGGCAATTATCGGGAGCTCTTCGGTCGTGCGGGCATCGGACGCTATCTGGTCAACAGCGTCTTTCTGGCGGTCACGGTGACGGCTGTATCGCTGGTGTTCAATGTGGCGGCCGGATATGCGTTCGCTAAGCTTCGCTTCGCCGGACGCGACCGGATCTTCAAGCTGCTGCTTGGTGCGCTGGTGATCCCGGCGCAGGTCGCGATGGTCCCGCTGTTTCTCCTGCTCAAGCAACTGGGGCTGGTCAACAGCTACGGTGGCATCATCGTGCCCGCGATGGCGGGGATATTCGGCATTTTTCTGGTGCGCCAGTACGCGCTGTCGATTCCGGACGAGCTCCTGGAAGCGGCGCGCATCGACGGCGCGAGCGAATTTCGCATCTTCGGGTCGATCGTCGTGCCGGCGCTCAAGCCGATCATTGTCACGCTCGCGGTGTTCACGCTGCTCGGAACCTGGAATGATTTCATGTGGCCGCTGATCGTCCTGACCGACAAGGACCTCTACACCCTACCGGTCGCGCTGGCGAGCCTCTCGCGCGAGCACGTGCAGGACAACGAGTTGATGATGGCAGGCTCGGTGCTGACGACGCTGCCGGTGCTTTTGATGTTTCTCGCCTTGCAGCGCTACTACATGCAAGGGTTGCTGGCGGGAAGCGTCAAAGGATGAGATCGCGCGCCGCCAATGACCGGCGGCGGCCCGGGAACGCCGCCTTGCATTGGATGATCGCGCTGGCGCTCGTCGCGGCGATCGCGGGTCGAGCCGCGCCGCTGGCGGCGCAAGCGCCGGAAGCGCCGCCGCGACTGCTCGACGATTTCGCCGAGCTTTCATCGTGGCACGCCGGTGCATCCGACGGCGTACGGGCGTCGATCCATGGTGCCGACGGCATCGACGGCCGTGCGCTGCAGCTCGATTTCGATCTCGCCGGCACCGCGGGCTACGCGCTCGCTGACCGCACGCTGCCGCTCGACCTGCCGGCCAATTACGAGATTTCCTTTTACCTGCGCGCCGACGCGCCGGTGAACAATTTCCAGGTCAAGCTGACCGACGCTGGCGGCGACAACGTGTGGTGGTTCAACCGGCCGAACTTCACGTTTCCTCGCCAGTGGCGAGAGATCCGGATCCGGAAGCGTCAGATCGAGTTCGCCTGGGGCCCGACGACCGACCGCGCGCTCAAGCACGCGGCGCGGCTGGAGCTCGTCGTGGTCGCGGGACGCGGTGGCGGCGCCGGGTCGATCCGGATCAGCCGGCTTGCGCTGCGCGAGCTCCCGCCGGTGCCGGCGATCTGGCCGGCGCCCGTTGCGACCGCCTCGTCGCATCGATCGGGCGCGGAATCCGCGCTCGCGGTCGACGGCCAATCGGCGACCGCCTGGCGCAGCGATCCGGGCGCGGGTCCGGCACAAACCCTTACGCTCGATTTCGGCCAGCGGCGCGAATTCGGCGGCATCGTGCTGCACTGGCTGGATCAGGCGTTCGCTTCGCGCTACGAAGTGCAGACCTCCGACGACGGCGCGCAATGGCGAACGCTGAAGAGCGTCAACGAGGGTAACGGCGGCAACGACGTGCTGGCGCTGCCCGAAGCTGAAAGCCGCTACCTGCGCTTGTCGCTGCAAGAGGGACCCGCCGCCAGCTACGGCCTCGCCGAAGTCGAGATCAAGGACCCGGATTTTGGCGAATCGGCCAATGCTTTTATCGAAGTGCTCGCACGCAATTCACCGCGCGGTTATTTTCCGCGCGGGTTTTCCGGAGAACAGGCGTACTGGACGCTGGTCGGCGTCGACGGCGGCAGCGACAACGGTCTCCTGTCGGTCGATGGCGCGCTCGAGGTCGGGCAGGGCGGATTCTCGATCGAACCGTTCGTCGTCGCCGGCGGCAAGCTGACAAGCTGGGCCGACGTCGAGCCGCATCCGTTTTTACCCGATGGGTACCTGCCGATGCCGGGCGTGCGATGGGACCAGCCGCAGTGGCAGCTCAGCGTGTCGTCGTTCGCTTCGGGGGCGCGCGGCGCATCGCGTCTGGTGGCAAGCTACGAGCTTAAGAACCTGACCGGCGATCGATTGCCGTTGGAGCTCGTGCTCGCTGTTCGCCCGTTTCAGGTCAACCCGCCGACGCAATTCCTCAATACCGTCGGCGGGGTCAGCGCGATTCGCGACATCGCCTGGGACGGAACGGCGTTCACCGTCAACGACGAACGCAAGGTGTACGCGCTGCAGCGCCCCGACAAGGTCGGGACGTTCTCCTCCGACCCCGCCGCCCTGCCCAGGCTGCTGGCGCGATCGGCCTGGGCCGACGCCAGACTCGCGCACGACGCGTCCGGTTATGCGTCGGGCGGGCTCGGCTACAAGCTCGAGCTTCCGCCGCATGGCAGCCGGACGATCGACCTGGTCGTCCCCTTGTCGAGACGCGCCGCGCGTCCCGATCTGCGTCAGATGTCGACGCAAGCCTGGGTCGCAGGCGAGCGACGCGCCACCGCGTCCGCCTGGCGACAAAAGCTCAACCGCGTTTCGCTGCGGGTTCCCGCCGCCGCGCAGCCGGTGGTTGACGCGCTGCGCACCTCGCTGGCCGATATCCTGATGACGCGCGATGGCCCGATGCTGCGTCCAGGAACGCGCTCGTATGCGCGGTCGTGGATACGAGACGGCGCGATGATTGCGGAGTCGCTGCTGCGGCTGGGCGACGCCCGTGTGGCCGCCGAGTATCTGCGCTGGTACGCGCCGTATCAATTCGCCGGCGGCAAGATCCCATGCTGCGTCGATCGGCGCGGCGCCGATCCGGTCCCCGAAAACGACAGCGCCGGCGAATTCATATTCCTTGCCGCGGAAGTCTATCGCTACACGCACGATCGCGTGTTGCTCGAGGCGATGTGGCCGCACATCCGCGCAGCCGCGGGCTACCTCGACACGCTGCGACGCTCCGAGCGCGTTGCGGCCAACCTCACGCCGGAAAGGCGCAGCTTCTACGGGCTCTTGCCGGCGTCGATCAGCCACGAGGGATACTCGGAAAAGCCGATGCATTCGTATTGGGACGACTTCTGGGCGCTGAAGGGATACGACGGCGCGATCGATCTCGCCGTGGCGCTCGGCCGCGACGCGGAAGCCGCGCGTTTACGCGGTGAGCGCGACGGGTTTCGCCACGATCTGTTGATTTCGTTGCGCACGGCCGTCGCCGCGCGCGGCATCGGATACCTTCCGGGAGCGGCGGAGCTCGGGGATTTCGATCCGACGTCGACGGCCATCGCCTTCGCGCCGCGCGGCGACATCGCGGCGCTGCCACCCGAGCTCGTCGCGCCCACCTACCAGCGCTACTGGCGCGAGTTCACCGATCGGCGCGACGGCAAGACGGCGTGGGACGTCTACACGCCGTATGAGCTGCGCGTCGTCGGCACGATGGTGCGGCTGGGGTGGCGCGACCACGCGCAGGCATTGCTCGACTTTTTTCTCGCCGACCGGCGTCCGCTCGCGTGGAACCAGTGGGCCGAAGTCGTCGGCCGCGACCCGCGTCAGCCGCGCTTCGTCGGCGACATGCCGCACGGCTGGGTCGCTTCCGATTTCATCCGCGCGACTTTGGACCTGTTCGCTTACGAGCGCGATGCCGACCAAGCGATCGTGCTGGCCGCCGGCATCGCGCCAAGCTGGCTCGACCAAGGCGGCATTGCGGTCGAGAATCTGCGTACGCCGTACGGGCGCCTGAGCTATACGCTGCGTCGGGACGGCGACCGGGTAGCGCTGCGCCTGACGAACACATCGGGTTTGCCGCCGGGGGGCTTCGTATTCGTGTGGCCGGGCGACAAGCCGCCGCGATTGGCCAGCATCAACGGCAAACCGGCGAGCTTTTCCGGTGCCGAATTGCACATAGGCGCGTTGCCGGCCAGCGTGCTGGTCGACGGCAGATGATCATTCAACCAGGATGGAAAAAACATGAGTACTAGAATCAAATTCCCGGCGAATTTTCTGTGGGGCAGCGCCACGTCCGCCTTTCAGGTCGAGGGATCGCCTCTGGCCGACGGCGCGGGCCCCAGCATCTGGCAGCGCTTCTGTCACACGCCGAACATGGTCCGCGACGGCGACAACGGCGACGTCGCCTGCGACCACTATCGACGCTATCGCGAAGACATCGCCCTGATGCGCGAGCTCGGGCTCAACGCCTATCGGTTCAGCATTTCGTGGAGTCGCGTGCTGCCGAGCGGCCGGGGCACGGTCAACGCCGCGGGCCTGGATTTTTACGAACGCCTGGTCGATACGCTGCTGCAACACGGTATCGAGCCGATGGTCACGCTGTTTCACTGGGATCTGCCTGCCGCGCTCGACGACCGAGGGGGGTGGCTCAATCCGGACATCGCCGGATGGTTCGCCGACTATGCGACGGTGGTCTTCCGCCGCCTCGACGGCCGGGTCAAGCTGTGGGCGACCCTGAACGAGCCCTGGGTCGTCACCGACGGCGGTTACCTGCATGGCGCGCTGGCGCCGGGACATCGCAACCGGTTCGAGGCGCCGATCGCCGCGCACCAACTGATGCGCGCGCACGGCGCCGCCGTGAAAGCCTATCGCGGCGAAGGCAAGCATCGCATCGGCGTCGTCGTCAACCTCGAGCCCAAGTATGCGGCCTCGGAAGGCGACGCCGATCGCGCCGCGACCGCGCGGGCCGATGCTTACATGAATCGCCAGTTTCTCGATCCGATGCTGCTGGGCAAGTACCCGGAAGAGCTTGCCGAGATTTTCGGCGAGGCGTGGCCGTGCTGGCCGGCCGGGGATCTCGAGCTGATCAAGCAGCCGCTCGACTTCGTCGGCATCAACTATTACACCCGCAACGTTACCCGCTTCGACCGTGACGCCTGGCCGCTGCGCGCCGCGCCGGTGCGCCAGAAAAGGGCCACCTACACCGAAACCGGATGGGAGGTCTTTCCGCAAGGCTTGACCGACATCCTGATCTGGGTCAAGCAGCGTTACGGCAACCCGCCGCTGTACATCACCGAAAACGGCGCGGCATTCTTCGACCCGCCGACCGCGCAAGACGATCGCATCGACGACCCCTTGCGCGTCGACTACCTGCGCAAGCACGTTGCCGCGATGCATGCGGCGATCGAGGCAGGCGCCGATCTGCGCGGGTATTTTGCCTGGTCGCTGCTCGATAACTTCGAATGGTCGCACGGCTACTCGAAGCGCTTCGGCATCGTGCACGTCGACTTCGAGACGCAGAAGCGCACGCCCAAGAACAGCGCGCGGCTGTATTCGAAAATCATAGCCAGCCACGGGACGATGCTGAACGAGCCTTAGGCGGCGTCGCGCGCCTAGATGATCGAATGGCGGTGCGGTAGTACACAAGGTGGCCCGCACACGGTCCAAGACGAGGTGCGCGGATCACGCCGAATTGCGGCAAAGGGCGCGAGACGTGCCTCTTGCGCCGTTGTTTAGAGGCAACATGAAAAGCCACACTGCTAGTAGTTGAAAGCAAAGACCTTTTCATAGGCGTGCCGGAGGCGTACCATCGGCGCCACTTAGCGGCCCCATTCCTGGTACGGCCACCCGAAAAGTCACAAGCGAATCGCGTCCGGACGCACGTCGCATCCGCGCGCTTGTCTATGCATCCGAACGGAGGAGCAGAATTGAAGCCGACGGACATCGCAGTCCCCGACTACTTTCACAAGGTCGTCGATTGCCAATGGGCGTGTCCGGCCCATACGCCTGTTCCTGAATACATCCGGTTGATCTCCGCGGGTCGCTACAGCGACGCCTACATGATCAACTGGGAATCGAATGTCTTTCCGGGCATTCTCGGCCGCACCTGCGATCGTCCCTGCGAGCCGGCTTGTCGCCGCAGCCGGGTCGAGCAAGGGCAACCCGGCGGGGGCACGATCAGGCCCGAGCCGGTCGCGATCTGCCGGCTCAAGCGCGTCGCGGCCGACTTGAAGGACGACATCCGCGAACGCTTGCCGAAGCCTCAACGCAAGAACGGCAAGCGCATCGCGCTGGTCGGCGCGGGGCCGGCATCGCTGACCGTCGCCCGCGATCTCGCGCCGTTGGGCTACCAGTGCGTCGTATACGATGGCGATGCGCGCGCCGGCGGGATGATCCGCAGCCAGATACCGAAGTTTCGCCTGCCCGAGTCGGTGATCGACGAGGAGGTCAGCTATGTCATCGATCTTGGCATCGAATTCCGCGGCGGGTCGCGCATCGAGAGCCTCAAGGCGCTGCTCGGCGACGGTTACGACGCCGTGTTTGTCGGCAGCGGCGCGCCGCGCGGACGCGACCTCGATCTGCCCGGACACCGCGATGCCGCGACGAACATCCACATCGGCATCGACTGGCTGTCCAGCGTCTCGTTCGGCCACGTCGACAAGATCGGCAAGCGCGTTATCGTTCTTGGCGGCGGCAATACTGCAATGGATTGCTGCCGCAGCTCGCGCCGGCTCGGCGGCAGCGACGTCAAGGTCATCGTGCGCTCCGGCTTCGAGGAGATGAAGGCTTCGCCCTGGGAAAAGGAAGATGCGATGCACGAGGGCATCCCGATCATCAATTACCACGTGCCCAAGGCGTTCACCCACGAAAACGGACGGCTGACCGGAGTCGTGTTCGAGAAAGTCGAAGCGCGGCGCGACGACGACGGCCGCCGCGAGCTGGTGCCGACCGGCGAGCCCGATGTCCATTTCGCGTGCGACGACGTGCTGATCGCCGTCGGCCAGCAAAATGCATTTCCATGGATCGAGCGCGACGCCGGTGTCGACTTCGACAAGTCCGGACTGCCGGTGCTCGACAAGAAGACCTTGCAATCGACGCTGCCGCAGGTATTTTTCGGCGGCGATGCAGCGTTCGGACCCAAGAACATCATCTGGGCGGTCGCGCACGGCCACGACGCCGCGATCTCGATCGACCGGTTTTGCCGCGGCGAGGATATCGCGGTCCGGCCGCCGCCGCTGGTTAACCTGATGTCGCAAAAAATGGGAATCCACGAGTGGAGCTACGACAACGCGATCTCCAACGATCAGCGTTTCAAGGTTCCGCTTAAGGACGTGTCGATCGCGCTGAAGAACATCAAAGTCGAGGTCGAGCTCGGCTTCGACGCCGCGCAAGCGTTCGCGGAGGCGCAGCGTTGTCTGAACTGTGACGTGCAGACGGTCTTCACATCGAAAGCGTGCATCGAATGCGACGCCTGCGTCGANNGCCCGATGGACTGCATCACGTTCACCGACGATGGCGAAGAGACCGATCTGCGCACGCGGCTCAATGCGCCATCACACAACCTGACGCAGGATGTCTACGTCGCCAATGGATTGAAGACCGGACGCGTGATGGTCAAGGACGAGGACGTCTGCCTGCATTGCGGCCTTTGTGCGGAGCGCTGCCCGACCGGCGCGTGGGACATGCAGAAGTTTGCCTTCGATATCGCGCAGGCCGGTCATCGCTGTCACCAGCCGTACACGAACGCGGTCGGAGCGCGCAAGCCGCCTTCGGCGAGGGCGGCCGAATGAAGGTCTCGGCGGGCCCGATCCAGGCCGTCAACGACTTCGTCGTCAAGTTCGCCAACGTCAACGGCTCCGGCTCCGCGTCGGCGAACCTGCTGTTCGCCAAGGCGATCCTGCGCATGGGCATTCCGGTTGCGCCGCGCAACATTTTTCCATCGAACATCCAGGGCCTGCCCACGTGGTTCGAGGTCCGCGTCAACGCGGCCGGCTGGCGCGGCCGGCGCGGCGGCGTCGACCTGATGGTGGCAATGAATCCGCAGACCTGGGACCAAGATCTGAAGGAGATCGAGCCGGGCGGCTACCTGCTCTATGACTCCACCAAGCCGTTGCCCGAGTCCAAATTCCGCGACGACATCTCGGTCATCGGCGTGCCGCTGACCGAGATCTGCAACCGCGAATATTCGGACACCAGGCAGCGGCAGCTGTTCAAGAACATCATCTACGTCGGTGCGCTGTCGGCGCTGCTGGAAATCGATCCCGAGGAAATCGCCCATCTGATCGGCGACCAGTACAAGGGCAAGGAGGCACTGCTCAAGCCCAACGTGCATGCGATGACGATCGGACGGAATTATGCAATCAACAATCTCGATTGCCCGCTCGGCATCAAGGTCAGGCGCGCCAATGCCGTAGGGGACCGCATTTTCATCGAAGGCAACAGCGCCGCGGCGCTGGGCGCGGTGTACGGCGGCGCCACCGTGGCTGCGTGGTATCCGATCACGCCCTCGTCGTCGATGGCCGAAGCGTTCGCGCGCCATTGCCGCAAGTTCCGCACCGAGCCCGCCAGCGGCAGGGCGCGTTACGCGATCGTCCAGGCCGAGGACGAGCTGGCCTCGATCGGGATCGTCATCGGCGCCGGCTGGAACGGCGCGCGGGCGTTCACCTGCACGTCGGGGCCGGGCATTTCGCTGATGCAGGAGTTCATCGGGCTCGCCTATTTCGCCGAAATACCGGCGGTGCTGTTCGATGTCCAGCGCGGCAGCCCGTCGACCGGCATGCCGACGCGCACTCAGCAGGCCGACGTGCTTTCGTGCGCCTACGCCTCGCACGGCGACACCAAGCACGTGCTGCTCTTCCCCGAAGACCCGAAGGAAGCATTCGAGTTCGCCGCGCTTTCGTTCGACCTCGCCGACCGGCTGCAGACGCCGATTTTCGTAATGCTCGACCTGGACGTCGGCATGCAGGACTGGCTGTGCGAGCCGCTGACCTGGGACGACGCTCGCACGCATGACCGGGGCAAGGTGATGAGCTACGAAGCGCTCGAGGCCGGCGAGGAGTTCGGCCGTTATCTCGATGTTGACGGCGACGGCATTCCGTATCGCACGTATCCGGGTACGCATCCGAAGCGCGGCTCGTACTTCACGCGTGGCACGACCAAGGACCGGTACGCGCGCTACACCGAGGATGGCGCTACCTACGTCGACAACATGGAACGGCTGCTGCGCAAGTTCGAAACGGCGAAGGGCCTGGTGCCCGAGCCGGTGCGCCGCGACGCCGCTCATGCGACCCGCTTCGGCGTCATCTATTATGGCTCGACCGCGCCGGCGATCGACGAAGCGCTGGCGGCACTCGCCGCGCAGGGCATTCATCTCGATGCGCTGCGTGTGCGCGCCTTCCCGTTTCAGGACAGCATAGCCGACTTCATCGCCGCGCACGAGCAGGTGTTCGTCGTCGAGCAGAATCGCGATGCACAGCTCAAGTCGCTTCTGGTCAACGAGCTGCTTGTCGATCCGGCCCGGCTGATGCCCGTGCTTCATTACGACGGAACACCGATCACCGCGCGATTCATCAGCGGTGAAATCGCCGGCAAGCTGGCCATGTTCAATGTGACGCCGCTGCGCAAGGTCGCACCGTGAATCGACACCGACCGCAAACGGCGGCTTCAGCATGACGGAGGACGTAGCATGACCTATCTGGCCAAGCCCAAGCTCCACCATCCCGACCTGGCGAAGAACAAGCTCGGCTACACCCATCGCGACTACGAAGGGACGGTGTCGACCTTGTGCGCCGGGTGCGGGCACGACTCGATCTCGGCCGCCATCATCCAGGCCTTTTTCGAGCTCGACGTCGCACCGCACCGGGTCGCCAAGCTCTCGGGCATCGGCTGTTCGTCGAAGACCCCGACCTATTTTCTGGGCAATTCGCATGGCTTCAACAGCGTGCACGGCCGCATGCCTTCAGTGCTGACCGGGGCCAACCTTGCCAATCGCGAGCTGATCTACCTGGGTGTTTCGGGCGACGGGGACTCGGCTTCGATCGGCCTGGGCCAGTTCGCGCATTCGATGCGCCGCGGCGTCAACATGGTCTATATCGTCGAGAACAACGGCGTCTACGGGCTGACCAAGGGGCAGTTCTCGGCGACGGCCGACAAGGGGTCGAAGAGCAAGCGCGGGGCGATCAACAACGACGAGCCGATCGACATGGTCATGATGGCGCTGCAGCTCGGCGCGAGCTTCGTCGCCCGCAGTTTTTCCGGCGACAAGACGCAGCTCACGCCGCTGATCAAGGCGGCGGTTCAGCACCAGGGTGCCGCGTTCCTCGACGTGATCAGTCCGTGCGTCGCGTTCAACAACCACGCCGGGTCCACCAAGAGCTACGATTTCGTGCGCGAGCACAACGAATCGGTCAATCGCCTGGATTTCATGCCGCAGCATGACGAAATCACGGCCGACTACGCACCGGGCAGCCTGCGCGAGGTGCGCCAGCACGATGGTTCCATCTTGCGCCTGCGCAAGCTGCACGAGGACTACGATCCGTCGGATAGGATCACGGCGATGGACTTTCTGCAGCGGCGTCATGCCGACGGAGAAATCGTCACCGGACTGCTCTACGTCGATCCGGACGCCGGCGACCTGCACGTCGCGCTGAACACGGTCGAAACTCCGTTGAATCGCCTCGGCGCCAGCGAGCTGATCCCCGGCGCGGCCGCGCTCGAGAAGTTCAACGCCACGCTGCGCTAGCGCGGACCCCCGGCCCATTGTCGGGCGGCGGCGACGCCTCCAGCGGGCGAAGCCGCGCTACAATCGACGCATGCGCGTTTTCTGGCGAATGCTTGCGGGTTTCGGCGGATTGCTGTTTCTGGTGATCGTCGCGGCCGGCATTACGCTGCGCAAATTCGACGCCAACGAACTGATCGGGCCGATCCAGCAACACGTGCGCGATGCCACCGGTCGCGAGCTCACGATCCGCGGCGGCGCCGAGCTCAAGCTCTCGCTCGAGCCCAAGCTGGTGATCGACGATGTGTCACTAGGCAATGCGGCGTGGGGTGCATCGCCACAAATGCTGACGGCCAAGCGCATCGAGGCGCAGGTGGCGCTGCTGCCGCTGCTCAGGCGTCACGTCGACGTCGTCCGCTTCGCGTTGATCGAGCCGACGATTTCGCTGGAGACCGACGGCAAGGGCAACGGCAACTGGCAGATCGGCGGGGCGCCGGGGGAAGGCGGAGCGACGCGTTCGCCGGGTGGACTCGCCTTCGGGGATCTTGCGATCAGCAACGGCACGATGACCTATCGCGACGGCGGCACCGGCAAGGTGACCAACATCGCGATCGAAACGCTGTCGCTGCACGCGCGCGACCCGCAGTCGCCGATCAGCGCGCAATTCCGCGGCAAAGTCGACGACATCGCCGTCTCGGTGGAGGGCGACCTCGGGCCTCTGGACGCGCTGCTGCAGCGCCGCTGGCCGTATCCGGTCACCTTGCAAGGCGAGGTCAATGGGCAAAAGGCGGCGGTGACGACCAAGATGAGCATCAACGGCGGCAGGATCGGCCTCGATGCGATGACGGTGCAGACCGGCGCGAGTACGATGACCGGCGAAGCCGCAATCGTGCAGGGCTCGCCGCGCAACAAGCTGACTTTCCGGTTCACGGCGCCGACCTTTGCGCTCGCCGACCTCTCGTCGGCAGGCGCAGCCGTGAGAGCGGTCGCGGCCGCGCACGTGGCGGCAGCAACGCATGGCGTCGCCGACGAGCCGGTTCCGATGGCACTGCTCCGGGGCATCGATGCCGACGGGGAAATCAACATCGGCGAGCTGGCACTTGCCGGCGGCAGCCGGCTCGATCGTCTGCTCGCGCAGATCAGGCTTCAGGATGGGCGCCTCGATGTGCCTACGTTGCAGGCGTCGGTGTTCGGTGGCACCGCCGTCGCCAATCTGTCGCTCGATGCCGCCCATCAACCCGCGCCCGCACTGGCGCTGCACGCACAGATGAAAGGGATGGATCTGAGCGCTCTTCTGGCCGCCGTAGGCACGAAGCGGGAGGTGCGTGGCGGCAAGACCGATATCCGGATCGATATCGACGCCACCGGCAGCACGCCGCGCCAGTGGGAAAGCACGATGAGCGGGACCGTTACTGCGCTGGTCGGCCCGGCGACCCTGCCCAACACCCGGATAAATCTCGATTCACCGCTCAACCAGCTGGTCGATGCGGTCAATCCCTTCAATAGCGTCGATCCGTCGACCGAGCTGACGTGCGCGGTGATTCGGTTGCCGTTGCACAACGGCGTCGCCGAAATCGAGCGCAGCATTGGCATCGAAACCAAGAAATTCGGCGCGACCGCCAGTGGCAAGCTCGACTTTCGCACGCAAACGCTGGACCTCGCGATCCGGCCGCAGATCCGTCAGGGTGTTGCGCTGGACATCCCGCAGGTGGCCGACCTCGTGCGCTTTCGCGGGCCATTCGCCTCGCCCGCAGTGGTAATCGATTCGGTGGCCAGCGCGGCGACCATCGCCCGCATCGGCGCCGCGGCCTATACCGGCGGATTGTCCATCGTCGGCGAGTCGCTGCTCTCGCGTGCGGGCGGCAGCCCATGCGAGATCGCACTCGGGCGGACGTCGGGTGCGGCGCAGATGGCGGGCGCCAACGTCGGCACCGTCGTCGAAGACCTGGGCAAGGCGATAAGCCGCGCCTTCCAGCGCTGACCTGGCCGCTTCCGGCCGGCGTCGCGGGTTGCGCGCTCGCGCCCTCAGGCCGACAGCGCGAGCTCAGGCGTCTCGAGCAGGCCGATGGCGGTTTTCGCAACCTGCAGCGTGTCGTAGTAGGCGTAGCCGGCAACGGCGGCCGCGCCGACGACCGGGATCCAGCGGCTTGCGGCGGTGCCCGCGACGCGCTGCGTTACCGACATGCCGACGCTGGTCAATACGCTCTTGAGCGCGCCGCCGGACAGCTGCCGGATCACCAGTCGCTCGCCGGCGCGCACGGCGACGTCGCGCGCCAGCTGGCTGGTCGCGTGCCGGAACAGGCAATACACCATATGCGCCCGGGTCAGTTCGACTTCCTTGCCGTACAGGCCGGAGATATCGGCGACCATCTGTGCCTGGATGCGCCAGATGGCGATGAGATCGGGCAGCACCGTCAGCATGCCGAAAATTCCCGGCGGAAGCGCGAGCGCGCCCGACAGGGCAGCAGCCCGCGTCGCGGACTTGCGTGCCAGCGCGCGCGCCGCGGTGCCCGGCTTGCTGCTCACTGCCTCGCGCGTCGCCGGAACGCGGGAGACGACATTTTCGATGGCATCGGCCAACGTGCCGGCCAATGGCGCCACCGCGGACAAATCGGCCATCGATGACCTCCACACTGCCGCCGATGGCCGCGTAGCGCACGCGCGAGGTCGGTCGACAGACAACGCGAGTATAAGGGTTACAATCGCCGCAGGAAACGCAGCCGAGCGCCCGCGATGTCGCCGATACTGCCTTACGCGATTCTCCCGCCTGTATACGTCGAATATGACACCAGCGCACCCGAAGTCGCTCAGCGGGTGATCGATCTGGTCGGCGCCGCGGCACCCTGGGCGCGCATCGACCATATCGGCAGCACGGCGATCCCCGGTTGTGCCGGGAAGGGCATCATCGACCTCGTCGCGCTTTATCCCGAAGGCCGACTCGATGCGATGCGCGACACGATCGACGCGCTGGGTTTTCAGCCGCAACGTTCCGGTCACGCTTTCCCCGAGGACAGGCCGATGCGTGTCGGGGCCATCGAGCATCGAGGCCAGGTCTACCGCTTGCACATGCACGTGGTCGCGGCGGATTCCGACGAAGCGCAGTCGCTTTATCGCTTTCGCGACGTCCTTCGCTCGGATCAGGTGCTGCGCGATGACTATCAGGCAAAGAAACGCGCGATCCTCCAGTCCGGAGTCAACAGCTCCAACGATTATACGCAGGCCAAGGGCGATTTCATCAGCGCGGTCCTGGCCCGCAGCGTGCACTGACGGACCGGCCCGATGCGCATCGGCGTCCCGCGCGAGCGCAAGGACGGCGAACGGCGCGTAGCCGTCACGCCCGACGGCGCGCGAACGCTGGTCGGTGACGGACACGAGGTCGCGGTCGAGCGCGGCGCCGGCGAGGGCCTCGGTTTCAGCGATGCGGCCTATGTCGCCGCGGGTGCCTTCATCGTTGCCGATGCCGCGGTCATTTTCGGTTGTCCTCTGGTCGTCAAGGTCAAGGAGCTGCAGCGCGACGAGATCGCGCTGTTGAAGCCGGCGACGACCGTGTTCGGCTTCGCGCAGCTGGCACGCGATCGCGCGCTGCTCGATGCCGTGCTTGCGGCACGCATTGGCGTCATCGGCTACGAGACCGTCGCCGATGGGTGCGGCGGGTTGCCGCTGCTCGCGCCGATGTCGCGTATCGCCGGCCGGCTGGCGCCGCTGATTGCCGCATCGCTGCTGATGAGCGATCGCGGGGGCGCCGGCGTACTGTTGCCGGGAGTCGATGCCGTCGCGCCGGCGCGCATCGTCATCGTGGGCGCCGGCAACGTCGGCAGCGAAGCCTCGCACGTGGCGCTCGCGCTGGGCGCGACGGTGACGGTGTTCGCCCGCACGCATGCCCGACTTGCGGCACTGCGGGCGCGCTGCGAAGCGCATGCCGGCGAGCGGCTGTGGACGGCTGTGAGCGAAACCGAGGCTCTGGCGATTGCGATCGCCGAGGCCGACGTGCTGATCGGCGCAGTACTCGAGCCGGGCCGGCTCTCGCCGAAGCTCGTGTCGCGCGCCATGTTGCGCGCGATGCGCGATGGGTCGGTCTTCATCGACGTCGGCATCGATCAGGGCGGCATCGGGGAGACTTCGCGCATGACCTCGATGTCGGCGCCGACGTTCGTCGATGAAGGCGTCGTGCATTACGGGGTGGCGAACATGCCGGCGCTGGTCGCGCGCACGGCGACGCTGGCACTGGCGCAAGCCACGCTGCCCTTCGTGCGGGTGCTTGCCGGTCGTGGCGTGTCTGCTGCGCTTCGGACGGATGCCGGCTTGCGTGCCGGTCTGCAGGTCTGGGACGGTGCCGTTGTGCACGCGGCGCTTGCCGCCGACCACGGCCTGCCTGCCGCTGCGTGGCAATAATCCTTGCCCGCACGAACGAACTCCAGTACAAAACAGCGCTGCTTGGAAAACTGGGAAGGCTGATGCAGGTATTCGGATTTGCCGGCTGGTCCGGCAGCGGCAAGACGACGCTGATCGAGCAGTTGATCCCGCGCTTCGGCTCGCTCGGTCTTACCGTGTCGCTGATCAAGCACGCGCATCACGAGTTCGACGTCGACCAGCCCGGCAAGGACTCTTACCGCCATCGCGCTGCCGGATGTCAGGAAGTGCTGGTGTCGTCGGTGGTGCGCTGGGCGCAGATGCACGAATTGCGCGGCGCACCCGAGCTATCGCTTGCGCAGGCGCTGCAGCGGCTATCGCCCTGCGATCTCGTGCTGATCGAAGGCTTCAAGGCTGCAGCGATCCCGAAGCTCGAGGTCTACCGGGGGAGCATCGGCAAGCCGCTGCTCCATCCGGGCGACCCGCACATCGTCGCGATTGCCACCGACGCGGCACTGGTCACGCCTTTGCGACATTTCGACATCGGCGACGTGGCGGGTATCGCCGATTTTATCGTTGCCTGCCGCTTGCCGGCGCCGGGGGCCCGGAACTAGACGCTTTCGCCGGCGTCGAACTGCCAACGGGCCAGAACGGTAGGACGGGTGGGCGGCTGCGCTATTGGCGGCCCTGCAACACTCCCGAGGCCTAGTTGGGCCGACAGCGGCCGGAGAAATTGACATGGCGTCGACCGGCGGGTAAGTTGAAGCGGTGGGTATCTCGGTGGACCGCGCCGGTACGATGGCGGGACAACGGCACAAAACACATGAAAAAACAATCACTTCCGCTAATAATCGCTGCAGCTCTCGCCGCCGGCATCGCACTGCCCGCTTACGCCCAGAACGGCTTCTACGGCGGCGTGTCGCTGCGCCAGGCCGGCGCGGATGCGAACGGCCTGAATTTGGGCGGATCCCCGGCGCTGGTCTGGAGCCGGTTTGTGGCGCCGGCCGGTGACGATGCGGCGCAACAGACGCTGCTTTTCGGCGGTTATCGGTGGAAGAGCGATATTGCCGTCGAAGCCGCGTTCAACAGCCGCGACCAATACGCCCTCAAGGCCGGCTCCGACCGGCCGGCGGGGGTGGGCCTGGGGCTGGTCGATGCGTCCACGCGCAATTGGAACGCCGACGTTTATACGAGCTGGGAATTCCTGCGCAGCTTTTCGTTCTACGGGCGCCTCGGTTACGCGCAAAGCGATTCGCATCCGTTGTTCAGCGGCGCCTCGCTGGTGCCGGGCGACGCAAGGCGGATCCAGAACGGCGTCAATTACGGCGTCGGCTTGCGCTATGTGCTGAGCCAATCGCTCGGGCTGCGCGTCGAATATTCGCGCTTCGGCCGGTTTGCCGGTGAGTCGAGCAGCGTCGGGGTGCTCCCCGAATCCGATCAGGTCACCATCGGCGTTCAGTACCGCTTCTAGCTTGCCGCTCCTGTGGACGCCGGCGCTGTCGACGCCGGCGTTTTCGTCTGCCGTACCGTCAATGCGCTAAAATTCCGCCATGGTAGAGCTCATCTATCTCGCCCGCCTGCGCGACCGCTTCGGCTTGCCTGGCGAGAGCGTCGCGCTTCCTGGCGACGTCGCCGATGTCGGCGCGCTGCTGGCATGGTTGCGCAGCCGGGGCGGCGCGTGGTCGTCTGAGCTCGCACCCGGGCGCGCAGTCCGCGTTGCGGTCAATAAGGACGTGGCGCGGGCCGACACGCCGGTGCGGACCGGCGACGAAGTGGCGCTGTTTCCGCCGGTGACCGGAGGCTGACCCGACGTGGTCGTTCGCGTGCAGACCGAGGACTTCGACGTCGCGCGCGAAATCGCGCTGCTCCGCGGCAGCGACGCGCGGGTCGGTGCGGTCGCTTCGTTCATCGGCATCGTGCGCGACCAGAACGACGCCGCGACGGTACGCACGCTGACGCTCGAGCATTATCCGGGCATGACCGAAAAGGCGCTGGTCGGCATCGTCGACGAAGCCAGGCGACGCTGGTCGATTATTGACGCGGCGGTCATCCATCGAGTCGGCAAGCTTGCGCCGACCGACCAGATTGTCCTGGTCGCAGTCTCGAGCGCCCATCGCGGCGACGCGTTCGCCGCCTGCGAATTCATCATCGACTTCCTGAAGACCCAGGCGCCGTTCTGGAAAAAGGAAGTCACACCCGACGGCGAGCGCTGGGTCGAAGCGCGCACTAGCGACGACGAAGCGGCGGCCCGCTGGTAGGGCTTAAGCGCGAGCTTCGCGCCTGTCGGCGCGGCATGCGACCATCCCGCGTTGCTTGACCCTGAAGCGGTTTCGGTCCTAGAGTGCGACTCGCTGCACGCACTGCGGCTTTCGCCGCAGGCCGAGAAACACCGCCACGCAGCGTTCAAACCTTCCCGCCATGCAGGACATCGCCTTGCTTGCCATCGATTGGGGCACGAGTACGACCCGCGCCTATGCGATGGATCGGCAGGGTCGCATCCGCAATGCGCGCAGCGCTCCGCTCGGGGTCCAGCGCGTGGCCCAGGGTGAATTCGCGCAGGCGCTCAAGACGCTGTACGGCGACGAGCTTCCCGAAGGCGTGCCTCTGATCGCCTGCGGCATGATCGGCAGTCGTCAGGGTTGGATCGAGGCGCCGTATTGCGCGTGTCCGGCCGACTTCGGCGCGGTGGCGGCGGCGTTGATCCGCGTGCCCAGCACGGCGCTGGCGATTGTTCCGGGACTGATCTGCCGCAATGACGATGGCGTTGCCGACGTTATGCGCGGCGAAGAAACGCAAATCCTCGGAGCACTGGCCGACGACGCCCCGGCGCGGCAAGTCCTGCTCCTCCCCGGCACGCACAGTAAATGGGCAATCATCGGTCCTGCCGGGATCGAGGCCTTTTCGACCTTCATGACGGGCGAGCTCTACGCGCTGCTCGTCGAGCACAGCATTCTCGGACGGCTGGCCACACCGGGCGGCGACGACGATGCGTTCGCGCGCGGCGTGCGGTATAGCCTGCGCAGCGATGCGGCGATCACCCACGATCTGTTCAGCGCACGCACGCTGGCCTTGACCGACGAACTTGCGCCTTCGAGCGTAGGCGATTACCTTTCCGGCTTGCTTCTGGGCGTCGAGATCGCGGCGGCGCGCCTTTGGCTCGACCGGATGCGACTGGCAACAACTCGTCTGACGTTGGTGGGAGCGCAAACGCTGGTGCAAAAATATCGGACGGCATTGGCCATCGCAGGCATCGACGCAGACATGGGCGCCGAAGATGCCGCGGCGCGCGGCCTGTGGCGCATCGCTCGGCATGCGGGACTGCTGCGATGACGATCGGCCTTTCCGATTACCTGGCGCCGCTGCCGCTGGTGGCGGTACTGCGTGGCATCGCGCCTTCCGAGATCGACGCCGTGGGTTCCGCGCTGACCGAGCATGGCTTTCGCATTCTCGAGGTGCCGCTGAATTCGCCCGACCCATTCGACAGCATCGCGCGTCTCGCAAGCCTTTATGGCGAGCGCTGCCTTACCGGCGCCGGCACCGTGGTCAGGGTTTCCGATGTCGCGCGGGTGGCCGATGCCGGCGGACGCCTGATCGTCATGCCGCACGGCGACGTCGCGATCGTGCGTGAAGCCAAGCGGCGCGGCTTGATCTGCCTTCCCGGCGCCGCGACGCCGACCGAGGCATTCGCCGCACTGGATGCTGGCGCCGACGGACTCAAGATGTTCCCGGCCGAGCAACTGTCGCCAGCGGTGCTGAAGGCCTGGCGCGCCGTGCTGCCCCGCGGCACCCTGGTATTTCCGGTCGGCGGCATCCGTCCCGACAACATGGGGCCGTTCTGGTCGGCCGGTGCGGACGGGTTCGGTACAGGCTCCAATCTGTACAAGCCGGGGGCGTCGGTCGACACGGTGCGCGCCTCGGCCGCCGCGTACGCGGCGGCCTTCAACGCGCTCAAGCGCTAAGCGATGAACGGCGGGCGCTTCGATCTGGTGGCGCTCGGCGAACCGCTGCTCGAATTCAACCAGACACACGGCGCAAGCGACGAGTACCTGCAGGGATTCGGCGGGGACACTTCGAACTGCGTCATTGCCGCCGCACGGCTCGGCGCCGTCACCGCCTATATCACACGGCTGGGCGACGATGCATTCGGGGGCAAGTTCCTCGCGCTGTGGCGGCGCGAGGGCGTCGATGCCAGCGGCGTGGCGATCGACGTCGACGGCAATACCGGCATCTACTTTGTCACGCACGGCGCCGGCGGGCACGAGTTCAGCTATCTTCGCGCCGGCTCTGCTGCGAGCCGCATGCGACCGTCGGATCTGCCGTTGCCGGTCATTCGATCGTCCAAGGTCCTGCACGTATCGGGCATCAGCCAGGCGATCAGCGCCAGCGCCTGCGACACGGTATTCGCCGCGATCGACACAGCGCGCGACGCCGGTGCGCGGATCTCGTTCGATTGCAACGTGCGGCCGAAGCTTTGGCCGCTGCCGCGCGCGCGGGCGGTGATCGTGGCGACGATGGCGCTGTGCGACTGGTTCCTGCCGAGCCTGGACGAGGCGATCCAGCTTTCCGGAAAGCAGCAGCCGGAGGCGATTGTCGACTGGTGCCATGCGCGGGGCGCGCCGATCGTCGCGCTGAAGATGGGTGGCAACGGCGTCTGGGTATCCGACGGCAAGTCGCGCGAGCACGTGGCCGGCATGCGCGTCAATGCGGTCGATGCGACCGGAGCGGGCGATTGCTTCGACGGCGCGTTCACGGCAAGGCTCGTCGCGGGAGACACGCCGTTTGCCGCAGGGCGTTACGCGAACGCCGCGGCCGCGTTGGCGACGACCGGATACGGAGCGGTCGCACCGCTGCCTCGGCACGCCGACGTGAGCGCATTGCTGGCGAGCGCAAACCGATGAGCGCCGAGACCTTCCGCAGCGGGCTGTTCGAGGACAGGGTCGCGCTGGTCTCCGGCGGCACCAGCGGCATCGGCGCCGCAATCGCGGCGCTGCTGGCGCGGCTCGGCGCGCACGTCACCGTGACGGGCGCCTCGGAAGTCGAAACCGATGCGACGCGTGGGTCGCCCGGCTTCGTCGCCGAGCGCGCGATCGGGCTGGACGTGCGCGACGGCGCTGCAGTCGCGGCGTGCTTGCGCGATTTTTCCCGTCTCGACATCCTGATCAACTGCGCCGGCATCATTCGGCGCGCGGCCGAGCACGATCCCGATGTCTTCGCCGAAGTCGTCGACGTCAATCTGACCGGCACGATGCGCCTTGCGGCGGCGGCGCGACCGCTGTTAGCGAAGCGCGGAGGATGCATCGTCAACACTGCGTCGATGTATTCGTTCTTCGGCGGTCCGCATGCACCGGGCTACGCGGCCAGCAAGGGCGGCGTCGCGCAGCTGACCAAGTCGCTCGCGGCGGCTTATGCGCCGGATGGCATTCGTGTCAACGCCGTCGCGCCGGGCTGGATCCATACGGCGATGACGCAGCCGGTGCGCGACGACCCGCACAAACATGCGGCGGTTGCCGCGCGCACGCCGCTTGGGCGCTGGGGCGAGCCCGAAGAGGTCGCGGCGGTCGCCGCTTTTCTGTGCTCGCCGGCGGCCGCCTTTGTCACCGGCGTAATCCTGCCGGTCGATGGCGGCTATCTGGTGGCGTGAGTATCATATGGGGCATAAGCACCACCCGTCCATTACAAGCCCTCGGGCGACGCGCGTTGCGCTCGCACCGCCACGCGGGGCGCGGACAGTCGGCGGAAGGGGGACAGTCATGCAGATCGGCACGGCGATTCGTTACTTGAAAAAAGGCGAGTGGGACAAGGCGCACGCGATTGCGCAGCAGGACGAGACGAAGCTCGGATGCTGGGCGCACGGCATTGTCCACATCGTCGAAGGCGATCTCGGTAACGCGCGCTACTGGTATCGCCGCGCGGGTCGTCCGTTTCCCAAGGATCGCGATGTCGACAGCGAAGTCGCGGCGCTGGCCGACGCGCTGAAAAAGGCACAGTGAGCGCGGCGGCGATCGTGCCGGCGACGGGCATCGTACCCGAGCTGGCGATCGCGGCGATGCCCGACGATGAACGGGTCTGGGTGCCGCAGGCTCCCGACGTCTGGTTCCGCCCGCTCTTGCTCAACACGGTCAACGGCGGCTGGTGCAACCTGCTGCGCGTGCGGCGATCGGGCGTGCTGTCGCGGCATCGCCATCCGATGCTGGTCGTCGGTTATGTGATCAAGGGCCGCTGGCGCTATCTCGAGCACTCCTGGGTGGCGGAGGAAGGCAGCTTCGTCTACGAACCGCCGGGCGAGACTCACACGCTGATCGTTCCCGAGGACTGCCCCGAAATGATCACGTTTTTCAACATTGCGGGCGCGATGATTTATCTGGACGAGTCCGGCCGCCAGACCGGGTACGAGGACGTGTTCAGCAAGATCGAGATGTGCCGCGCCCATTACACGGCGACGGGGCTGGGCACCGGATTCGTCGATCAGTTCATCCGCTGAGCGCGCGGAGTCGACGATGTTCGACCTCACGATCCCCGGCTTCGGGCGGCTCGAGATCACCGACGCCGTCTTCGACTACAACGGCACGCTGGCTGCCGACGGTCTGCTGCTCGAAGGTGTGCATGAGCGAATCCGGCGCCTGCGCAGCGAGCTGCGGATGCACGTCGTGACCGCGGATACGTTCGGCAGCGCGGCCAGGGAGCTGCAACGATTGCCGTGTGCACTGGTGATCCTCGATGCCGAAAATCAGGCCGAGGCCAAGCGCGATTTCGTGCAAGGTCTGGGTGCGGCGCATGTGGTCGCGATCGGCAACGGCCGCAACGACCGGATGATGCTTAAGACAGCCGCGCTGGGCATCACCGTCTGCGGCATCGAGGGGGCTGCTCCCGAGGCAGCGGAGGCGGCTGATGTCGTCGTTCACCATATCGTCGACGCTCTCGACCTCCTTCTGCATCCGAAGCGGCTGCTGGCCACGTTGCGCGCCTAGGCAGACCTTGCGAGGACCGTTGCCTGTCAATATACTGCCCTGACAGGAGATGGCATTCCTCCCGGCGGTTTGACCAACCGCTGCGCCAACCGCCGCAAGGCTGATGATGCCTACACGTAGCTTCCGTTTCGCGGTCGCGCGGTAGGCGTATCGTTCGCAAATTACCGCGCTGCCCCTTTTGCTGTCCAGACGCCGTATTTCGCTGCGGAAAGAGATTTGCATGCCTTGGGGTGGAATTCTTGCGGTAGGCGGGGGTGCTGCCATCGGCGCCTGGCTGCGCTGGTGGCTGGGCATTCTGCTGAATCCCCTGTTTCCGACGCTGCCGCTGGGTACGCTCGCCGCCAATCTCGCCGGCGGACTGCTGATGGGCTTCGCGATGGAGCTGCTGACGCGCCACGCCGTCGTCCTGCCCGAGGCGCGACTGCTGATCACCACCGGATTCCTGGGCGGGCTGACGACCTTCTCGACGTTCTCCGCCGAGATCGTCACGCTGCTGCTGCGCAAGGAGTATTTGTGGGGATCGATCGCGATCGCGTCGCACGTCGTCGGTTCTCTGGCGATGACGATCGTCGGCATGCTGCTGGTGCGCGCGCTGTACGCGTGGGCGGCGCCGGCGTGAAGCCGATGACGATGCCGGTTCGACGTGGCGCGAGCGGCGACGCATCGCAGCTTCGCCCGCAAGGAGGGGTCGCATGAACGGGACGATATTGCGGTTCTACATCCATGAGAACCGGATCCACCATCACGTCGCGCTGTTCGAGTGGCTGCTCGAGCAGGCGAAGAAGATGGGCATCCAGGGCGGGTCGGCGTTCCGCGCCGTTGCCGGATTCGGTCGACATGGCATCCTGCACGAAGAGCATTTTTTCGAGCTCGCGGCCGACATGACGATTGAGGTCGAATTCGTCGTGACCGATGCCGAGGCGGAAGGCCTGCTGGCGATGCTGGCGAAGGAGCGCATCAGCATTTTCTACGCCCGGGTCCCGGCCAGCTTCGGCACGGTCGAAGGCGATCGCTGACCGGGACGAGGGCGATGACCGACATCTACGCACTGGCGGCGCTTTGGCTCGGGCTCGCGCTGGCCGCGACGATGCTGTCGATCTGGCTTCGAATCGCGACCGCCATGTCGGAAATCGTCGTCGGCACGGTCGCGCAGCTGGCGATCGGCGCCGCCGTCGGCGGTGCGATGCTGGGCACCGATCAATCCTGGATCAAGTTCCTGGCCAGCACCGGCGCCATCCTCCTGACCTTTCTTGCCGGCGCCGAGCTCGATCCGGCCGTGCTTCGCAGCCGCTGGAAGGAGACGATGACGATCGGCCTCATCGCGTTTTTCGCGCCGTTCCTCGGATGTGCCGCTGCGGCGTATTATTTGCTGCATTGGAGCGTCGACGCGAGTTGGCTATGCGGTATTGCGCTGTCGACCACGTCGGTGGCGGTCGTCTATGCGGTCATGCTCGAATTCGGGCTGAACCGGACGACGTATGGCAAAACGGTGCTCGCGGCCTGCTTCATCAACGACCTGGCAACGGTGCTCGCACTTGGCCTGATGTTCTCACCCTTCACGTATCGCACGCTGATTTTCGTCGGCGCCAGCGTCGCCGCGTTCGTCGTGCTTCCCTGGGTGACGCCGCGCTTTTTCCGTCGCTACGGCGGAAGGCCTTCGGAGCTGGAGGCCAAATTTCTGCTGCTTTGCCTTTTTGCGCTGGGCGCGCTCGCGGCGTGGGCCGACAGCGAAGCGGTGCTGCCGGCGTATGTGATGGGCATGGTGCTGGCCGGGACCGTGGGCAAGGACCATGCGCTGGTGCGCCGCTTGCGTACGCTGACGTTCGGTTTGCTGACTCCGTTCTATTTCATCCGTGCCGGGTCGTTCGTGTCGGTGCCGGCGCTGGTTGCGGCACCGCTTGCGTTTCTGCTGTTGCTCGCCGCGAAAATGCTGACCAAATTCATCGGTGTCTATCCGCTGACGCGCCTGTTCGGGTCGTCGCGTCCGGACGGCCTGTATACGACGATGCTGATGTCGACGGGCCTCACGTTCGGCAGTATTTCCGCCTTGTTCGGCCTGACGCACGGGATCGTCAGCGATGCCCAATACTCGTTTCTGATCGCTGCCGTCATCGGCAGCGCGGTGGTGCCGACGTTGATCGCCAACGCGTTCTTTCTGCCGCGACACCTGATCGGATCGCCGGACAGCGCCGATGTCGCCGCCAGCGCAGTGGCACAAGTCGCCAAAGCAGCAGGGGAGCGCGACCGATGAAGCACATCCTGATTGCGCACGACGGGTCGGCTCCGGCCGACAAGGCATTCGACTTCGCGCTCGAGCTCGCGCGCAAGTTCGGCGCCGACCTCTCGGTGGTTTCGGTGGTGCGTCCGCCCGAACCGCCGGACGAAGTCGAAACCGAGGCCGTTATCGAGAGCGCGAAGGAGCATTATGAGCGAGTCCTCGCGCAACTGCGCGGCCGCACCTCGGAGGCCGGCGTTCCGGCGGTGTTCGCCGTCGTGGTCGGACACCCGGCGGAGCAGATCGTCCATTACGCCGAGGGTCATAGCATCGATCATATCGTGATGGGGCATCGCGGCAAGTCATTTTTTCGCCGCTGGCTGCTCGGTTCGGTATCGAAGCAGGTCCTCCACTACGCCCATTGCACGACGACGGTCGTGCGGTAAACTCTGGCGCATCGACGATATCGAGGACAGGTCATGCCCCATGCAATTCGCTTTCACCGCAACGGCGGTCCCGAAGTGCTGCAGTGGGAGAGTGTCGATGTCGGCGAACCCGGCGCGGGCGAAGTCCGTGTCCGCCACACGGCGATCGGCTTGAACTACATCGATACCTATCATCGCGGCGGACTCTACAAGTTGGCGTTGCCATCCGGACTTGGCACCGAAGGGGCCGGCGTGGTGGAAGCGGTCGGACCCGGCGTCAGCGACGTGCGCCCCGGAGACCGCGTCGCTTACAGTGGCGGACCGCTGGGCGCCTATTCCGAAGTGCGCGTGATGCCTGCCGACCGGCTGGTCAAGCTGCCCAACGGCGTCTCCGACAAGGTCGCGGCCACCTTGATGCTCAAAGGTCTCACCGTGCAATACCTGTTGCGGCAGACGTTCCCGCTCAAGGGCGGCGAGACGATTCTGTTTCATGCGGCCGCGGGCGGTGTCGGCCTGATCGCCTGCCAGTGGGCGCGCGCGCTCGGTGTCACGATGATCGGCACCGTCGGCTCGGACGAAAAGGCGGCACTGGCGAGGGCGAACGGCTGCGCTCACACGATCGTCTACACGCGCGAAAATTTCGTCGAGCGCGTCAAGCAGATCACCGGAGGCAAGGGCGTGCCGGTCGTCTACGACGGCGTCGGCAAGGACACGTTCCCGGCGTCGCTCGATTGCCTGTCGCCACGCGGCATGTTCGTGAGCTTCGGCAATGCCTCCGGACCGATTGCCGCGTTCGACATCCTGCTCTTGTCGCAGAAAGGTTCGCTCTATGCGACACGGCCGACGCTGGCGACGTATACGGCAAGCCGCGCCGCGATGCTGGCGATGAGCGAGGAAATGTTCTCGCTCGTCCTGGCCGGCAAGCTCACCAGTGAAGCACGCCAGACCTACGCGCTCAAGGATGCCGCGCAAGCGCATCGCGATCTGGAGTCGCGCAAGACATCCGGCGCGACCATTTTGCTGCCGTAGCGCGCGATCGGCTGCGCCCGGCGTTACGCGCCGCGCGCGTCGTTGAGCAAGCGACGCGCCGCCGGCGCCAGCTCCGACGCCGTGAGCCCCAGCGGCCCCACGCCTTGCGTGACCAGCGCGTCGGCGGCAGCACCATGGACGCATACGGCCAGCGGCAACGCGTCATCGACTGCGATCCCTTGCGCGAGCAGCGCGCCCAACATGCCGGCGAGGACATCGCCGGTGCCCCCGGAAGCCAGCCCTGGATTGCCGCTGCCGTTGATCGCCCAGCTTCCGCCCGGATAGGCCAGCACGCTGCCAGCGCCCTTGAGGACGACGGCGGCGTTGAGCCGGCGCGCCATCGCCAGTGCGGCGTCGACCCGGTTCGTCTGGATATCCGATGTTCTGACGCCGGCGAGGCGCGCCGCTTCGGCAGGATGCGGCGTAATGGCCGTGGGGACGCTTCGCGCCGCGACCGCCGCTGAAAGCGCCGCATCGGCCGCGATCAAGGTCAGCGCGTCGGCGTCGATCACCAGCGGCGTTGCCAGTCGCAGCGCGCTGTCGAGCAGATGGCGCGCGCTTTCGCCGGTGCCGAGGCCGGGTCCGATGACCAGCGCGTCCAGCGTTCGTTCGAGCACCTCGGCCGCGTCGCGCAGCATCAACTCCGGCTGCTGCCAATCGACGGCCGGCCGATTGCTTGCCGCGAGCCCGACCAGCACCTTGCCGGCGCCCAGATGAAGGGCGGCACGCGCTGCCAGCAGCGAAGCCCCAACCATGCCGTCGCTGCCGCCGACGACGCCCAGCGTGCCGTAGGTGCCCTTGTGCACGTTGCGACGCGCGCGCCGCAGTGTGTCTGGCAGCGCGGTGCGCAGTGCCGCCCAGTCGAGGAGGGTGCCGGCCGTCGCCGGCATGTCACTGTCGCTAACGCTGAGGCCATGCACGCTGATCGCGCCGCAACAGTCGGGACCATCCAGCGTCAGCAAGCCCGGCTTCAACGCGATGAATGTCGCCGTGGCGCGGGCACGGATCGTCGGCGTTTGGGCGGCACCCGTTTCGGCATCGAGCCCGCTCGGGACATCGAGCGCCAGAATGGGGATGCCACTGTCATTGGCCGTACCAATCCAGCGCGCGTGCACCTGATCGATCGCGCGGGTGAGGCCGATGCCGAACAAGCCGTCGACGATAAGGCCGAAGTCGCGATCGCCGTTCCAGTCCGTTACGATCATGCCGCCGCGCTGTTGCCACGCGGCGCGCGCGGCGGCGGCCTCGGGCGGCATACGCGCGGCATCGCGCGCGCAGACGACAACTTCGAAAAACCACGCGGCAAGGTGTCGGGCGACGACGAACGCATCGCCGCCGTTGTTGCCCGGTCCGGCCAAGACGAGCACGCGCGCCCGACGGTCTGCCAGCATGTCGCGGGCAACGGCCGCAGCAGCGAGCCCGGCACGTTCCATCAGCGGTTGGCCGGCTGCCTGCACCTCGATGGCGCGAATGTCCGCGACGCGGTAGATCGGCTTGGAAAGCATCGACTGATTATAAGCATCGTTTCGCCGTTGCGAGCGGCGAACAAGCGGGCAAGCTATTCCGGACTTGCGATTAGACAGCGGCTGTACCAATCGATACACTAGCAGCGCAGGCCGCTCAGCCGCATCAGCCCGTCCGATTGCAGACGCAGGGGCGTTGCAGGTGGGTCGGACAACGCGGCGATGCCACGATTCATCCACGGGAGGAAAGTCATGTCGCAGTTTGTCACCAGGAGCCTGCTTGCCCTGCTCGCGCTAGGCATTGCCGCAACGGTATCCGCGCAGGAGTTGACCGGCACGCTGAAAAAGATCAAGGACTCGGGAACGATAACGATCGGACACCGCGACTCGTCGATCCCGTTTTCCTACTACGACCAGGACCAGAAAGTCGTCGGCTACGCAATGGACATCTGCATGAAGGTCGTCGACGCGGTCAAGGCGACGCTCAAGATGCCCAACCTGAAGGTGGCGCTGAACCCGGTCACGTCGGCGACCCGGATTCCGCTGATTGCCAACGGCACGATCGATCTGGAGTGCGGATCGACGACGAACAATCTCGATCGCGAAAAGCAGGTCGGCTTCACCAACACCTATTTCGTGACCGCCAACCGTTACGTCGTGAAGAAGGCGTCGAACGTCAAGACGCTTGCCGACTTGAAAGGAAAAACCGTCGTGTCGACGGCTGGAACGACGAACATCAAGTGGCTGACCGAAGAGAACGGCAAGCAGAACATGGGCATGAGCATCATTCCCGCGAAGGATCATGCCGAAGCGTTTCTGATGGTCGAAACCGGCCGGGCAGCCGCGTTCTTCATGGACGACATCCTGTTGTCCAGCCTCGTGGCGAGCGCCAAGACGCCGGGCGACTATGTGATCGGCAGCGAAGCCTACAGCGTCGAGCCGTATGCGGCGATGATGCCCAAGGACGACGCCGAATTCCGCAAAGTTGTCGACACCGCAACCGCCAATCTGTACAAGAGCGGCGAGATCCACACGATCTATGCGAAATGGTTCCTCAAGCCGATCCCGCCGAAGGGCATCAACCTGAATCTGCCGGAGAGCCCGCAGCTGAAGAAAGCGCTGGCCAATCCCACCAGCAGCGGCGATCCCGCTGTTTACCAGTAAGCGCGGACTGGACGCGCTGACGGGGGCTTCGGCTCCCGTCAATGGTTGGGTACTGTCCATCGATGACTGACACCCGCCGCCGGGCACGATGAACTACAACTGGAACTGGGGCATTTTCTGGGAGATGTCGGCCGACGGCCGGCATACCTGGTTCATGACCCTGATCATGGGCCTCGGCTGGACACTCGCCACGGCGTTCTGCGCGGGCGTCATCGCGCTGATCCTGGGTTCGTTCATCGGCGTCGTGCGCACGATGCCCGTTCGGTGGGCGGTGCGCCTCGGCAATGCTTACGTCGAGCTTTTCCGCAATATTCCGCTGCTGGTCCAGCTGTTCATCTGGTTCTTCGTCCTGCCCGAAGTCCTGCCGGACTCCTTGGGCGATGCGATCAAGGCGATGAATCCGCCTTGGGCGTCGTTCGTTCCGGCGGTGCTTGGCTTGGGCCTCTTCACCGCAGCCCGCGTGGCTGAACAGGTCCGGGCCGGCATTCAGGCGCTGGCGCGCGGCCAGGGAATGGCCGGTACTGCCTTGGGACTAACCTTGGCGCAGACTTATCGCAGCGTGCTCTTGCCGATGGCGTTCCGGATCATCATGCCTCCGCTGACTTCCGAGACGATGAATCTGATCAAGAACACGTCGGTGGCATTGACGATCGGTCTGATCGAGCTCACCGCGGCCGCGCGCTCAATGCAGGAATTCACCTTCCAGGTGTTCGAGGCCTTCACCGCCGCGACTGTCATCTACATCGTTGTCAACCTGATCGTCGTCAACCTGATGCGCTGGCTGGAACGACGCATCGCCGTGCCGGGATTCATCGGCCCGGCCGTCGGCGGCGGAGGGCATTGACGTGGGCGACTTCGATTTCGGCGTCATCGAGCGCTCGCTAGGGTACCTGTTTCGGGAGGGGATGACCTTTACGCTGACGTTGACCGGGATCGCCGCCGCCGGCGGGATCTTCTTCGGCACGCTGCTCGCGATGATGCGGCTCTCCTCGCACAAGTGGCTGTCGCTGCCGGCCACCGCCTACGTCAACCTGATGCGGTCGATCCCCCTGCTGCTGGTCATCTTCTGGTTCTACTTCCTCGTCCCTTATATCGGCGCCTGGGTGACCGGGTCGTCGCAGCCGATCAAGGTCGGTGCGTTCACCTCGTCGGTCGTCACGTTCATGCTGTTCGAGGCGGCGTATTACTCGGAGATCATGAGGGCCGGCATCCAGTCGATCGCGCGCGGCCAGGTCTGGGCAGGGCTGGCACTTGGCTTGAATTACTGGCAATCGATGAAGGAAGTCGTGTTGCCTCAGGCCTTCCGCAACATGGTGCCGATCCTGCTGACGCAGACGATCATCCTGTTTCAGGACACTTCGCTCGTCTACGTGTTGTCGATCACCGATTTCCTCGGCGCCGCGTCCAAGATCGCTCAGCGCGACGGCCGCCTGATCGAGATGTATACGTTCGCCGCGCTCGTCTACTTCGTTGTCAGTTATGTGCTGTCGCAACTGGTGAAGCGACTGCAGCTACGCATCGCCATCATCCGTTGAATGACGACGCCCGGGAGATTTGCACCATGCCGATGATCGAGATCAAGGATGTTTCGAAGTGGTACGGCAAGTTCCAGGTGCTGACCGATTGCACGACCAACGTCGAAAAGGGCGAAGTGATCGTCGTCTGCGGCCCGTCGGGCTCGGGAAAATCGACGTTGATCAAGACGGTGAATGCGCTGGAGCCGTTCCAGAAAGGCAATATCGTCGTCGACGGCACCAAGGTCAATGCCGCCAGGACCAACCTACCCAAGCTGCGCGCCCGCGTCGGCATGGTGTTCCAGAACTTCGAGCTGTTCCCGCATATGACGATCACCCAGAACCTGACGATAGGGCAGATCAAGGTCCTCAATCGCAAGCCGGAAAAGGCGATCGAGCGCGGACTCAAGTATCTCGACCGAGTCGGCCTGATCGAGCAGAAGGACAAATTCCCCGGTCAGCTTTCCGGTGGCCAGCAGCAGCGCGTCGCCATTGCGCGGGCCTTGTCGATGGATCCTATTTGCATGCTGTTCGACGAGCCGACCTCGGCACTGGATCCGGAAATGGTCAACGAAGTGCTCGATGTGATGGTGGGCCTGGCCAAGGAAGGGATGACGATGATGGTCGTCACCCACGAGATGGGATTTGCGCGCAAGGTCGCGCATCGCGTCATCTTCATGGACCAGGGACGGATCGTCGAGGACGCGAGCAAGGACGACTTTTTCGGCAAGCCGCGCTCGGAGCGCGCGCAGCTGTTCCTGTCGAAGATCCTGCAGCATTGACGCCGTCCGGCCCGCCGCGGCGCGGTCCCCGGCGGTCCTCGCGAATCGCGGCCTCGGGGACGCGGCAAGCAGCGTATAATCCGGTTTTACGCGCATCCCCGTATCGATGGCCGAGCTTCTTTCGCTCCGCGGGCGCAATGCCCTGTCGTCGTTTCGCGTCGCCAAGCTCCTGTCTTCGCTCACCGGTACTCGCGTCGCCGCGCTGGCCGCCGTCTATTGGCATTTCGTACGAACGTCGCGGCCGTTGACCGCTGCCGAGCGTGCCACGCTCGATCTCCTTCTGACGTACGGGCCGCGCGCGGCCGGCAGCGATGACGCCGGCGAATTGCTGCTCGTGCTGCCGCGCCCGGGTACGATTTCCCCGTGGGCGTCCAAGGCCACCGACATCGCCCACAACTGCGGGCTGCCCGCGGTCGAGCGCATCGAGCGCGGCGTTGCCTATCGCATCGCAACGCGCGACGGCGCGCCGGCAAGCGCTGGCGATCGCGCGGCGCTGTTGCCGCTGCTGCACGACCGGATGATCGAGGCGGTGTTTCCCGCGATGGCCGACGCCGCGCGCCTGTTCGCCAGCGTCGCGCCATTACCGCTGGAATCGATCGACCTCGTCGGCCGCGGTCGCGGGGCGATCGTCGAAGCGAACGCGGCGCTGGGCCTTGCGCTGTCCGACGGAGAGATCGATTACCTGGCTGCGAGCTTTCGCGGCGCGGGACGCAATCCGACCGATGTCGAGCTGATGATGTTCGCNNCGCAGGCCAACTCCGAGCACTGCCGGCACAAGATATTCAACGCCGACTGGACGATCGACGGCAAGCGCCAGCCGCTGTCCCTGTTCGCGATGATCCGGCGCACGCACGCAGCCAATCCCGAAGGTACGATCGTCGCTTACGAGGACAACGCCGCGGTGATGGAAGGTGCAACCGCGCGACGCTTCTATCCCGGCATTGACGGTCATTACGGCGCGCGCGCCGAGTTGACGCATGTGCTGATGAAGGTTGAGACGCATAATCATCCGACGGCCATCGCGCCGTTTCCCGGTGCTTCGACCGGCGCCGGCGGCGAGATCCGCGACGAGGGCGCGACCGGCATCGGTGCCAAGCCGAAGGCGGCCCTGACCGGATTCACAGTGTCTAACCTCGCTATTCCCGCGCTGCCCCAGCCCTGGGAAATCGATTACGGCAAGCCTGGCCGCATCGCATCCGCTCTGGCGATCATGCTCGACGGCCCGATCGGCGGCGCGTCGTTCAACAACGAATTCGGCCGGCCAAACCTGCTCGGCTACTTTCGTACGTTCGAGCAGCAGGTCGCGGGCGAGATCCGTGGCTATCACAAGCCGATCATGATCGCCGGCGGCATCGGCAACATCGCCGCGCGCGATGCGCACAAGCGCGCGCTGCCCGACGATGCGCTGCTGGTGCAGCTCGGCGGCCCGGGCATGCGGATCGGTTTGGGCGGCGGCGCGGCATCGTCGATGACGACCGGCGAGAATACGGCCGACCTTGATTTTGACTCAGTGCAGCGCGGCAATGCTGAGATCGAGCGGCGCGCGCAGGAAGTCATCGATCGCTGCTGGCAACTCGGCGACGAAAATCCGATCCTGTCGATCCACGACGTCGGCGCCGGCGGGCTGTCCAACGCGCTGCCCGAGCTCGTGCATGGCGGCCCGGATACCGAACCGCGCGGCGCCCGCGTCGATCTGCGCGCCGTGCCTTCTGAGGAGCCGGGCATGTCACCGCGGGAAATCTGGTGCAACGAGGCGCAGGAGCGCTACGTGCTGGCGATCGCGGCCTCATCGCTCGATCGATTCAGCGCGATCTGCGAGCGCGAGCGCTGTCCATTCGCCGTCGTCGGCCGGACGACGAGCGAGCCGCGGTTGGTTGTGACCGACAGCGCGCTGGGCAACCATCCGGTCGACATGGACTTAGGCGTGCTGCTGGGCAGGCCGCCGCGAATGACGCGCGAAGCGGTGCGCGTCCGACGCGAGCTGCCGCCGTTCGACGCGCGGTATATCGAGCTCGCCGATGCGGCGTTCCGCGTACTGCAACTGCCGAGCGTGGCCGACAAGACTTTCCTGGTGACGATCGGCGACCGAACGGTCGGTGGCTTGAGCGCCCGCGACCCGATGGTCGGGCCGTGGCAGGTGCCGGTGGCGGATGTCGCCACGACGCTGCTTGATTTCGACGGCTATGCCGGCGAAGCGATGGCGATCGGCGAACGCACACCGCTGGCGCTGATCGATGCACCGGCGTCGGGGCGGATGGCGATCGGCGAAGCCTTGACCAACATCGCCGCCGCGGCGATCGATCAACTGCGCGATGTCAAACTCTCGGCTAACTGGATGGCGCCTGCCGGACATCCGGGTGAGGACGCCGCGCTATACGACACCGTGCGCGCGGTCGCGCTCGAGCTGTGTCCGGCGCTGGGGATCAGCATTCCCGTCGGGAAGGATTCGATGTCGATGCGAACCGCGTGGCGCGACGGCGAGGTGGATAAGGCAGTAACCGCGCCGGTGTCGCTGATCGTGTCCGCGTTCGCCGCCATCGCCGACGCCCGGCGCGTGCTGACGCCGCAGCTTCGAACCGACGTCGCCTCGGTCCTGCTGATTGTCGATCTGGGCAACGGCCGGAATCGGCTGGGCGGTTCGGCGCTGGCGCAGGTGTACGGGCAACTCGGGAACGTCGCACCCGACGTCGACGATCCTGCAGCGCTCGCCGCATTCTTCGCGGCGGTGCAGTCGCTGCATGCGCAGCACAAGCTGCTGGCCTACCACGATCGCTCGGACGGCGGCCTCTTCGCGACCTTGGTCGAGATGGCGGTTGCCGGCCGCTGCGGACTCGCCATTGCCGTCGACGAGCTGCCGGGTTCCGCGGTTGAGGCCTTGTTCAACGAAGAGCTCGGGGCGGTGCTGCAGGTTCGCACCACCGACCGGCATGACGTGGTCGCGGTGTTCGAGGCCGCCGGACTGCGTTGCGTTTGCGTAGGCGAGCCGACCTTCGACGGACGGATCCGCATCGCCGGCGAATCCGCGACGTTATTCGAGGCCTCACGCGTCGAACTGCATCGGGCGTGGTCGGCGACAACGCATGCACTGCAGCGCATGCGCGACAATCCCGCGTCGGCCGACCAGGAATACGAGCGGATCGCCGATGCCGACGATCCGGGGCTGGCGCCGATGCTCGGCTTCGATCCGACCGAGGATATCGCCGCGCCCTATATTGCGACCGGCGTGCGCCCGCGCGTGGCGGTGCTGCGCGAGCAGGGCGTCAACGGTCAGGTCGAGCTCGCGGCTGCGTTCGATCGCGCCGGGTTTGCGGCCTACGACGTGCACATGAGCGACATCCTGGCCGGACGCGAGACGCTCAGCCGATTCGCGGGCCTGGCGGCAGGCGGCGGATTTTCCTATGGGGACGTGCTCGGTGCCGGCGAGGGCTGGGCCAAATCAATACTGTTCAATCCGCGCGCGCGCGATGCCTTTGCCGCATTCTTCGCGCGCACGGAAACCTTCGCGATCGGCATCTGCAACGGTTGCCAGATGATGAGCAACCTGCATGAGCTCATCCCGGGGAGCGAGCACTGGCCGCATTTCGTGCGCAATCGCTCCGAGCAGTTCGAGGCAAGACTGGTGTTGCTGGAAGTGCAACCTTCACCGTCGCTGTTCTTCGCCGGGATGCAGGGCAGTCGCATACCGGTGGCGCTCGCGCATGGGGAGGGCTATGCCGAGTTTCGAGATGCCGCGCAGCAGGCCGCGGCCGACGCGCTGGTGACCTTGCGTTTCGTCGACAATCGCGGTGCGACGACCGAGCGGTACCCGTACAATCCCAACGGATCGCCGCAAGGGATTACCGGATTGACGACGGTCGATGGGCGGTTTTCGATCCTGATGCCGCATCCGGAGCGCGTATTCCGCAGCGTGCAGATGTCATGGCATCCGGCAGACTGGGGCGAGGACTCGCCGTGGATGCACATGTTCCGCAACGCGCGGCGCTGGATCGGATGAGCCAGGACATGAGATTCGCATTGCCGCACCCGCATCGGAGGCCGGGAACCTGATGAAAGTCTGGTCGATCAACGGTGTGACTCCGGTCGTCGATCCGAGCTCGTTCGTGCATGCGAGTGCGGTGCTGATCGGCGACGTCATCGTCGGCCCTGGGTGTTATGTCGGCCCGGCCGCATCGCTTCGCGGCGATTTCGGCCGCATCGAGCTTCGCGCCGGCTCGAACGTCCAGGATGCGTGCGTGATGCACGGTTTTCCCGGCACCGATACCGTCGTCGAAGACAACGGCCACATCGGACATGGGGCGATCCTGCACGGCTGCATCGTCAAGGCCAACGCGCTGGTCGGCATGAACGCCGTGGTCAACGACAACGCGGTGATCGGAGAATCGGCTATCGTCGCGGCGATGGCGTTCATCAAGGCCGGCATGATCGTTCCGCCGCGAATGCTGGTCGCCGGAGTGCCGGCAAGGATTGTGCGCGAGTTGACCGAACAGGAGCTCGCCTGGAAGATCGAGGGCACGCAGAGCTACCAGGAGCTCACGCGGCGGAGCCTCGCAACGATGCTCGAAACCGATGCGCTCTCTCAAGTCGAGCCGGGACGCCGCCGGATCGATTTGCCCGAATTGCTGCCGCTGTCAGCCGTGAAGGCCCGCGGCGAACGCTGAAGTCTCGAACCGGTCAGTACCCGGCGGCCTGCCCGTCGCGCCGCGGGTCCGAGCCCGCGACATAACCGTGCTCGCCGCGGACGATGAACTGTCCGGCGCCGAAATCCATGTACGAATCGGGAATCGACGCGAACGAATGGCCGAGCGCGTGCAGCCCTTCGCGCAACGAGGTCGCCGCATCGGTCTCGAGGTCGAGCGAGAGACCGCCGTTGACTTTCCATCGGGGCGCATCGAGCACCGCCTGCGGATTCCCGCGATAGTCGATCAGGCGCACCAGCGTCTGCAGATGCGCCTGTGGCTGGATCGGGCCTCCCATGACGCCAAATGCCGCATACGGCGCACCGTCGCGCGTGACGAAGCCGGGAATGATGGTGTGGAACGGGCGCTTGCCGCCACCGACCAGGTTGGGATGATCCGGCTCCAGCGAAAAGCCGGTGCCGCGATTTTGCATGCTGATGCCGGTGCCGGGGACGACGATGCCCGAGCCGAAGCCCATGTAGTTCGACTGGATCAGCGACACCATCATGCCGTGCTCATCCGCTGCGGCGAGATAGACGGTGCCGCCGGGCGGCGGCGTGCCGTGGCTGAAGTCCCGCGCGCGGTTACGGTCGATCAGGCGCGCCCGCGCCGCGAGATAACCGCGATCGAGCAGCTGGGCAGGCGTTACTCGCATCGTGGCCGGGTCGCTCACGTAGCGGTATGCATCGGCGAAGGCGAGCTTCATCGCCTCGATTTCCAGATGTTGCGTCGCGACAGAGTCGACCGGCTGCGCTTCGAGATCGAAATTCTCGATGATGCCGAGCGCCATCAGCGCCGCGATGCCCTGGCCGTTGGGAGGAATCTCGTGGATCGTATGGCCGTGATAATCGTGCGCGAGCGGCGTTACCCAATCGCAGCGATGCGCATCGAAGTCGGCGAGCGTGTGCGCGCCCTGGTGCGCGCGCGCATGCGCGACCATCGCTTCGGCCAGGTCGCCGCGATAGAACGCTTCGCCCTCGCTCGTTGCGATCTTCTTCAGCGATCGCGCCATTGCGTCAGAGGCGAAAAGCTCACCGACCTCCGGTGCCCGGCCGCGCGGAAGGAAGTGCTGGGCGAAGCCTGCGACTTCTCCAAGTATCGGCACGGCCTTCGCCCACTTCCCGGCAACGACCGGCGAAACGGCATAGCCTTCGCCGGCGTAGCGGATCGCCGGCGCGAACAGGTCGGCGAAAGCAAGCTTGCCGAACCGGCGCGACAGTGCTACCCAGCCCGACACCGCGCCGGGAATAGTGATCGTGTCCCAGCCGGTGCGCGCCATGGCCTCAAGACCCGCAAAACGCGCCGGCATCCATGCGTCGGGTGCTCGCCCCGAGGCGTTGAGCCCGGACAGCGCCTTGCCGTCCCAAACGATGGCAAACAGGTCGCTGCCCAGGCCGTTGCTGCACGGCTCGACGACGGTCAGCGCGATCGCTGTCGCGAGCGCCGCGTCGACGGCGTTGCCGCCCCTTTGCAGCATCTCGATCCCGGCCTGCGTCGCCAGGGGTTGCGACGTCGCGACGACGTTGCGCGCGAATATCGGCTGCCGGCGCGACCGGTAGGGCAGGCTCCAGTCGAGGCGGTCGACCTGGCCCGGCGCATCGCGCGCGATCGCTCCCGGCAGCGTCGGATCGGTCATCGTCGTCTCTTACGCGTCTCGGTGCGGATCAGGTCTCTTCCTGGAACGCGGCGGCCCGCGTCTTTCGGAAGTTCGGCAGGATGATCAGCAACAGGAGGCCGGCCGCCGCGATCAGCATGGCCAGCGAAATCGGGCGCGTCAAGAAAACGGTGGGGTCGCCGCGCGACAGCAGCATCGCGCGCCGGAGATTTTCTTCCATCAGCGGCCCCAGCACAAAGCCGAGCAACAGCGGCGCCGGCTCGCATTCGAGCTTGACGAAGACCACCCCGAGGAAGCCGAACATCGCGGTCATCACGACGTCGAGGCTCGCGTTGTTGGTCGAGTACACGCCGATGCCGCAAAAAAGCAGGATCGCCGGATAGAGCAAACGATACGGTACCTGCAGCAGCTTGATCCAGACGCCGATCAGCGGCAGATTCAACACCACCAGCATCAGATTGCCGACCCACATCGAGGCGACCAACCCCCAGAACAGCGAAGGGTTCGACGTCATCACCTGGGGGCCGGGCTGGATGTTGTGTATGGTCATGGCGCCGACCATCAGCGCCATCACCGCGTTCTCCGGGATGCCGAGCGTCAGCAAGGGGATGAACGAGGTCTGCGCGCCGGCGTTATTGGCCGACTCGGGACCAGCCACGCCTTCGATCGCTCCCTTGCCGAATCGACTGGGATCCTTGGCGACTTTCTTTTCGACCGAATAGGCGGCGAACGAGGCAAGCATCGCGCCGCCGCCGGGCAGCAGTCCCAGCACCGATCCGATCGCGGTGCCGCGCAGCACGGCCGGCGCCGCCTGCCGCATCTGCTTGCCGGTCAGCCACAATCCCTTGACCTTGGCAGCAACCACATGGCGCTTGTCGGTGTTCTCGAGATTGCTGACTATCTCGGCGAAGCCGAACAGACCCATTGCTACCGCGACGACGCCGATGCCGTCGATCAGCTCAGGTATGTCGAACGCAAAGCGGGCCATCCCTGAATTGACATCGGTACCGACGATGCCCAGCAGCAGCCCGAGCACGACCATCGCGACCGCTTTGAGCAGCGTGCCGTGCGCGAGCACCACGGCGCCGATCAGCCCCAGCACCATCAGCGAGCAGTATTCGGCGGGTCCGAACTTGAGAGCGACCGATGACAACGGCGGTGAAAATGCGGCGATAGCCACCGTGGCGACGCATCCGGCGAAGAACGAGCCCAGCGCCGCCACCGCCAATGCCGCGCCGGCCTCTCCTTTGAGCGCCATCTGGTGCCCATCCAGGCAGGTGACCGCCGACGACGTCTCGCCCGGCATGTTGATCAGGATCGACGTCGTCGACCCGCCGTACTGCGCGCCATAATAGATGCCAGCAAGCATGATCAGCGCCGATACCGGCTCCAGCCCGTAGGTCGTGGGCAGAAGCATCGCGATCGTCGCCACGGGGCCAATTCCCGGCAGGACGCCGATCAGCGTTCCCACCAGCGCGCCGACGAGTGCATAAAGCAGGTTGATTGGCGTCAGCGCGACGCCGAAGCCAAGCGCGAGGTGGCCGAATAGGTCCATTGGTTGGCGTCAGCCGCTGCCGGGCCAGATCGGGAGCTGCAATTTCAGACCGATAACGAACACGCCGACCGACAGTGCCGCGAGGGCGACGCCGCTCAACAGCGATTCCCTGAATCGAAATTCGTGGCTGGCGGTGCTGGCAATGACGATCAAGCCGATCGTCGACAGCACCAACCCGGCATGAGTCAGCGCCAGGCCGAACGCAACGACGCTGCCCAGGACGATGCTGACCGGTCGCCATTTCCATCCGGGCAGCGCCGGGCCCCGGCCGCGCAGCGCGATGAGCGACAGCGCGGCGCCGAGCACGATCAGCAGTATCCCCAGTACGCGCGGGAAATATCCGGGGCCCATCCGCGCGGCGGTGCCCAGCGGATAATTCCGGCCGAGGACGATCGCGAAGACGCCGAACGCCACGAACAGCAGCCCGGCGTAGAAGTCTTTCGGACGAGGAATCTTCGACATCGGATCCGCTCCCTGCTGCGCAGGGCCGCTCAGTTTCGCAAAGGGCGAAGAATAGCATCCGGGCGAAAACGGCCGCCAGCGGCGGCACACCCAGCCAAGAAAAAGGGCAGGTCGCTGCCTGCCCTTTTCAAGTACATCGAAAAACGGCCCGTGGTCAGAAGCCGTTCTTGGCGCGGAGGTCGCGCAAGTACTTGTCGACGATCTGGCCTTGCATGCGCTGTGTCAGTTGCGGCTTGACCTCTTCGAACGTCGGTACCTTGGCGTCGCGTATGTCGTCGACCTCGATGACATGCCAGCCGAACTGCGACTTGACCGGGGTCGTCGTGAACTTGCCCTTGGGCAGTGCCACCATCGCGTCGGCGAACGGCTTGACGAAATTTGCCGGGGCATTCCAATCCAGGTCGCCGCCGTTGGCTTTCGAGCCCGTGTCCTTCGAGCGCTCGGCGAGCTTCTCGAATTTTTCACCCTTTTGCAGCGCCGCGATAATGTCCTTGGCCTCGTCTTCCTTCTCGACCAGGATGTGACGGACCTTGTACTCCTTGTCGCCGATCTGGCCCTTGATGCTGTCGTACTCCTTATGCAGCACGTCGTCCGGAACCGGGTGCGCCTTCAGATAGTCCGCCATGTAGGCGCGGACCAGCACCGTTTGTGCGGTGAGGTCCATCTCGGTCTTCAGCGTCGGATTCTTGTCGAGCCCCTGCTTCTTGGCTTCGCGAACCAGCAGCTCGCGTGTATTGAGCTCATCGTGAACGGCGGTGCGCAATTCCGGCGTGTCCGGCTGACCCTGTGCAGTCCGCTGCTTGAGCATGAAATCGAAAAACGCCGGCGAGTACAGGTCCTTGGTCTTGGCGGGGGCGTCGCTTTTGGCCGGGGGCGCCTTGGCCTTGGCATCCTGCGCCAATGCCGCCGGCGCCAGAAGCAGCGCGGAGGTCGCCAGGAGCGCGGTGAAAAGTCGAATGATCTGTGACATGAATGGCAGTCCTTGTCGGTGAGTCAATGTAAAAGACGTAAAGTAAATCCGTCCGGTGGGAGAAATTTGGTCGGTGTCAGGAAAACTCCTCTGGCGCCAGTGCTCTGATCGACAGCGCGTGGATCGGGTGCGGCAGAAGATCGTTGACGCGGTTCAGCACCTGCTGGTGCCGCTCGAGTCGCGAAACCCCGGAAAAGGCCTTCGACACGATCAGCAGCGAAAAGTGCCCGCCGCCGCCGGCCGCCCCGGCATGGCCCGCATGTTCGCCGCTGTCGTCGTGGATTTCGAGCGCGGAAGGGGCGAGGTCGGCGAGGCGCAAGCGCAGAGTCGTCGTGACATCGGTCACGATTCGCCGGGCAGGTAACGTGCGACCGAAGCCACGGTCCCAACCGCGGCCAGCATGAACAGGCCGATGCCGCCCCAGACCTTGAAGTTCACCCATGCATCGGTCGTGAAATGCGCGGCGACGTAAAGGTTGGCGACCCCCATCGCGGCCAAGAACACGACCCAGGCCCACGTCAGGCGCGACCATACCGGATCGGGCAAGGTCAGGTCCTTGAGCAGCGCTGAGATCAGGTTTTTGTGGAAAGCAATGCGGCCGACGGCCAGGACGAGGGCGAACAGCCAGTAGAGCACCGTGGGCTTCCACTTGATGAACGTCTCGTCGTGCAGCAGCAACGTCGCTCCACCGAAGGTCGCGATGATCGCAAAGCTGATCCAATGGACCGCCGCAACCTTACCGCGGTACCAGCGGAAATAGGCGATCTGGACGACCGAGGCGGCGATCGCGACGGCGGTGGCCACAAAAATCCCCTGCAGCTTGAACGCCAGGAAAAACAGGATCAGCGGGAAATAATCGGCCAGAAATTGCATAACCTTCGATTATACCTTCGAAGGCAATCACGGCCAAG
>PLYT01000060.1 GCA_003153475.1 Betaproteobacteria bacterium
CTGCGCGCCGGCCTGCGAATAGGTCGCGATCCCCGACGGATCGTCGTCCGCGGCGCCGGTGATCAAGCCGGGGCCGAGCTTGCCTGCCCATCTGCGAAATCTGCGCATCATCGTCGTTCCCCGCCTTCGGCCGGGCGAGTATATAGGAAGCGGTAGCCAGCGGCCGTCCGGTTTTCGCCAAGGGGTCGGCAAAAAAAGGCCCCGGTCTGGCGGACCGGGGCCTTTGTCAGACGAGCGCTCGATCGAGCGCGTTTTTTTGAGCTTCGCTACTTCCAGTCGGACTCGATGTCCCGCTCCATGTTATCGCGCAGGAATATGAACCCGATCACCACGGTCACAAGCGCGACGATGATCGGATACCATAGCCCATAGTAGATGTCGCCGCTCGCCGCGACCAGCGCGGTCGCGAGCAACGGCAGCATGCCACCGAACCATCCATTGCCGATGTGATACGGCAGCGACATCGACGTATAACGGATGCGGGTCGGGAACATTTCTACGAGGAAGGCTGCGATCGGCCCGTACACCATCGTCACGTAGATCATCATGATGAACAGGATCAGCAAGGTCATCGGATAGTTGATCTTGGACTTGTCCGCGCCCGCCGGATAGCCCGCGGCTTTGAGCGCAGCCGCGTATTTCGCTTCATCCGCACCACGCAGCTCGGTGTTGCCGATCTTGGTGATCACATTGTCGGTCGACCCGGCTGGCAGGTCGGTCGACGTGAACGACAGCCCGGACTTGGTCAGGAAGTCCTTGGCCTTGTCGCAGTCGCTGAACTTCGACCACGGGCCGACGAAGATGTGGAACTGGCAATCCTTGGCCGCGACGCTGATCGGATTAGCCGCCTGGAACGTTTCAAGCGCGGGATTGACATAATGTGTCAACGCCTTGAATAGTGGAAAATAGGTAAGCGCTGCGATCAGGCAACCGGCAAGGATGATCTTCAGCCGGCCGATCTTGTCCGACAGCGCACCGAACACGACGAAGAATGGCGTCCCGATCAACACCGCGAGCGCGATCAGCATATAGGTCGTCGCGCCGTCGAGCTTCAGCGTTATTGACAGGAAGAACAGTGCGTAGAATTGCCCGGTGTACCAGACCACACCCTGGCCCGCCGTCGCGCCCAGCAGAGCGAGCAGCACGTACTTATTGTTCGGGTACTTGAGGAAGCTGTCGCGCAGCGGCGCCTTCGATCCCTTGCCCTCGGCCTTCATCCGCTGGAACACCGGCGATTCGTTCAACTTCAATCGGATGTAGACCGAGAAGATGAGCAGGACCAACGAAACAAGGAACGGCAGCCGCCAACCCCAATCCGTAAAGTCGCCCGGCGCCATCCAGCCGCTAAAACGGCAGAGGTAGATGACGAGCAGCGCAAGGAACAGGCCGAGCGTCGCGGTAGTCTGGATCCAGCTGGTGTCGTAGCCACGCTGATTCTGCGGCGCGTGCTCAGCCACATAGGTCGCGGCGCCGCCGTATTCGCCTCCAAGCGCCAGACCCTGCACCAACCGCAGTGACACCAGCAGGATCGGCGCCAGCCAGCCGATCGTCTGGAAAGTAGGCAACAGGCCGACGGCGAACGTCGAAAAGCCCATGATGACGATCGTGACCAAAAACGTGTATTTGCGGCCGACCAGGTCGCCGATGCGTCCGAACACCAGCGCGCCGAACGGCCGGACCAGGAATCCCGCCGCATAGGCGGCGAACGCCGAGAGCAGCGCCGCGGTCTCGTTTCCCTTGGGGAAGAACAGCACGGCGAAGAACGGCGCGAGGATGGCGTACAGATAGAAGTCATACCACTCGAAAACCGTGCCCAGGGACGAGGCGAATATGACTCGTCGTTCTTCGCTCTTCGAGGCGAGCTGTACGTGCGCAATCGGACGACTGGCTGTGCTCATCGTTCTTCCTCCTGAGGTAAAAGACTTGCCAAGAGCGTTGGCGGCCGGGTGCCAGGGCTTCTGCGAACCCTGGTCCCGTCACGACCACTGCCGGCCGCTACGATCTTGCGAAGCTTAGGGAAACACCCGGCGAAAGGCAAGCTATAACGGCGGCGGCGGCGCGGTGCGAAAAGGGTGCCGGCTTTGGTCGCCGGCGGGATGTCCGGCGGACCGAGCCGTCGGCTACAACATCGCGGGCCCGCGGATACGAGGAAGGCGAGCCGGAATCGGACTAACGGGCCGCGCAGAGCGGCATTTCCAGCACCTGCAGCACGTCGCCGGTGCGCGCATTCTCGGCCAGGACCACGAGTGACAACGGTCCCGGATCAGCCGGTAATTTGAGCGCGAGCTTGGCCGAACCGCCGCCCGACGCGTCCAGCGCGATGACCGGACGCCACTGCCTGACCACATGGTCGTGGCGCAATCGCTTGCCGGCATTTTCGCCCGCCTTCACGTCGCTCTCGAGCCCGCTCTGGACCAGCGCGATCGCAAAGACAGCGTCGGCGCGATCGTGGGCGTTGGTCACGTGCGCACTGACATCGACATCGACTGCAGCCTCGACCGGATGCGCAGCCACGTCGAGCACCGCGCGTGCGGGCCGGGCATTGATCGCTGCGATCGCCTTCTCCACTGCGCCGGCGGCGTGCCACGGCGCAAAGTCGCGGCCCTGCAGCAGAACCTGCGGCGTGTAGACGAAGTCTCCGCCGGATCGCGCCGATTCGTCGCGCTGCCGCTGACTGAACCCGGCGCTGCCGAAACGATCCTTCCAGCCGAGCCGATCCCAGTAGTCGACGTGCAGTGCCAGCGCCACGGCGCGCTCGCCGAGGCTCTGCGTCGACAGCGACGACAGCCAGCGATCGGCCGGTGGGCAGCTGTCGCAGCCCTCCGACGTGTAGAGCTCGATCAGTGCCGTCGTGTGATCCGCGCTGTGCGCGCGGCAATCAGCGTACGCGGTCGCAGCCGAGGTCGCGATCGCCACCGCGATGACCCGTGCACCCCAGGCTCGATGCATGTTCGTCCTTCGGTGTGGAATCGGATCGTTGGTCGATGCCCGCGGCCCGATGCTTACGGCGCGACAATCGGCGCCGCGGCCGGCGCGCCCGCGCCTTTTGCCTATGCTAGCATCGCCGGACCGTCGCGGGGCTTGGGCATCGCGGGATCGATCGTCGGCGGCGTCGTCGCCGGTCTCATCTGGAAGTCGCCCGACGGAAAATTCCATCCCGCCGGCTGGGTGTTGTCAATCATCGGCGCTGCGCTGCTGCTGTGGCTGTACAACCAGTACGCGCGTTAGCCCCGCTCCAGACCGCAACTCGAGTCTCACGAGGCGCGTCGTCGCCCGCGGTGCGCGAAATGCATGGCGAGGCGAATCGTGATCGATAATCGCACTATATTTCGATAATCGCCCTTGACCCGCTGCGCCGCCTCTCTTGGTCGACCAATTGTGCGTTAATCGCACAACCAGGAGGGGCGGCATGCGGGCCGGGCGGATGGCGAGCCCTTGCGCCGAAAACCGGCGATGAGCGGCCGCGATGCGCAGCAGACGCTACGCGTCACGCTGGCGATCGACGAGGCCGCCCGGACCGGTCGCATTGTAACGACGTCACCGTAGTTGTCCGCCCGGCCGGCGTGAACCTTCGTCGACCACGCGCAGCGAAATTCGCCGCCTGAATTCCGGCGACGGGCAAATCGCGCACTGCCTATAATTCGCACATGCCCAAGCTGCCTTCGGCCGAAACCATGTACCGCGCTCTGGCCGCGCGCGACGCTGCATTTGACGGAATTTTCTATGTTGCGGTGAAGACGACCGGAATATTCTGTCGCTCGGTATGCCACGCCCGTACGCCCAGACGCGAAAACGTCGAGTTCTACGCCAACCCGCGCGACGCGCTGTACGCAGGCTACCGTCCGTGTCTGCGCTGTCGCCCGCTCGATCAGGGTCGCCTTCCGGCCCCATTGGTCGACAAGCTGCTTGCCGCAGTCGAAGCGAACCCGACCGGCCGCTTGCGCGAATCCGACCTCGCGGACATGGGCATCGAGCCATCCACCGCGCGGCGTGCGTTCCAGCGCTACTGCGGCATGACGTTCCACGCCTATCACCGCGCCCGCCGCATGGGGCTGGCGCTGACGGGCGTACGAGAAGGAAAAAGCATGATTGATCTGCAGCTCGATCACGGTTTCGATTCGCCCAGCGGTTTTCGCGAGGCGTTCGCCCGAGTATTCGGCACGCCGCCCAGCGGCGCCCGTGCGATCGATTGCCTTTATGCCAAGTGGCTCGAGACGCCGCTGGGCCCGATGCTGGCACTGGCCAACGACGACGGTCTGCACCTGCTCGAGTTCGTCGATCGCCGCGCCCTCGAGCGCGAGATACGGGATTTGCGACGGCGCGTCAGGCACCACGTCGTTCCGGGCGAGCACCGGTATCTCGAGCAGATCGGGGCGGAGCTCGGTGAGTACTTTGCCGGACGCTCGCTCACCTTCGCGACGCCGCTGCGGCTGGAGGGCTCGCCGTTCCAGCTTTCGGTCTGGAACGCGCTGCTCGCGATTCCTTCGGGCTCGACGCGATCTTACGCCGACGTCGCCGCAACGATTCGCCATCCTTCCGCCGTCCGCGCGGTCGGCCGCGCCAACGGCGACAACAAGCTCGCGGTCATCGTGCCCTGTCACCGCGTCGTCGGCGCCGACGGCACGTTGACCGGTTACGGCGGAGGCCTGTGGCGCAAGGCGTGGCTGCTCGAGCACGAGCGCACGCATAGCCGTAGCGGCGGTCAACCGTTGCTGCCGGGCATCGAAAAACACAACGCCGCCGCCGCGATCGGCGTCTAAAGCCGCGGTATACACCGCATGCGCGCCCAGGATCTCGTGCGCCTGCTGTCGCTGGCCGCGCTCTGGGGCGGCTCGTTCGCATTCATCCGCGTTGCCGTGCCGGCGCTGGGACCGATCTGGCTTGCCGAGTCGCGGGTCACGCTGGCATTCGCCGCGCTGCTCGTGCTCGCGCTGGTTCGCCGCAGCGTGCCGTCGCTCGCTGCGCACTGGCGCGCTTACCTCGCGACAGGCCTGGTCAACTCGGCGCTACCGTTTGCGCTGTTCAGTTTCGCCGAGCAGACGATTTCGGCGTCGAATGCGGCGATCCTGAATGCGACCAGCCCGTTTTTCGGCGCGATCGTCGCCGCGATATGGCTGCGCGAACCGCTGGGCGCGCGCCGATTGACGGGGATGGCGCTTGGCCTCGCCGGCGTGGTGCTGCTGGTCGGCTGGCAACCCGAACCTTTGTCCACATCGATGCTCGTGGCCGCCCTGGCCTGTCTTGCCGCGGCGCTCTGCTACGGTGTGGCCAGCGTGTACGCCAAGGTGCGCATGAGCGGCATCCCGAGTTTCGCGATCGCGCTTTACAGCCAGTTGGGTGCCGCCATCGCCCTGGCGCCCGCATTGCCGTTTGTCCCGCAGCCCGCCGCGCTGACCCCTCTGGTCGCCGCCAATGTGCTGGCACTCGCGCTGGCGTCGACGGCGATCGCGTATTTGCTTTACTTCCGCTTGATCGCCGACGTCGGACCCGCGCGCGCGTTGACGGTGACCTTCCTGATACCGCTGTTCGGCGTGCTCTGGGGAGTCCTGTTTCTGCAGGAGCCGCTCGCCGTCAACATGCTGGCGGGCTGCGCGCTCATCGTCGCAGGAACGTGGCTGGCGCTACGCGATACGCCGCGCCGGCCGCGTCCGGTACGCCCGGCCGATCAGGGATCGGCGTAGACGGTAACGGTGGTCGAGGCGATTCCGCCCCGGCCGTCACTGATCGTGTAGGTGAACGTGTCGACGCCGACGAAATCCTTGATCGACAGGTAGACCAGCGTGTTGTTGTCGCCCCGGGTGACCGTCCCGCGCGCCGGCTGGGTGAACGACGTGATCGTCAGCGGATCACCGTCCGGGTCGCTGTCGTTGGCCAGCACGGCGATCGCCACCGGCTTGTTGAGTCCCGTACTCGCATAATCGGGCTGTGCGCTGGGCGGATGATTGACTGCAATCACGGTGATGCTGACGGTCGCGATCGAGGTCAGGCCCTTCGGATCGGCGATCGTGTAGCTGAAGCTGTCGGGCCCGACGTATCCCGGCGCCGGCGTATACGAGATCTTGCTGCCGCTGATTGTGGCGGTGCCGTGCGCCGGCGTGCCGACGGCGACGATCGTAATCGGGTCGCCATCCGGATCGCTGTCGTTGGCCAGCACGTCGAGCGCGTTCGCCGTCGAGTTGCCGTTGACGGTGAACGTGTCGCCGACCGCATTCGGGCTGCGGTTCAGATAGCGCTTGTCGCCGGCGACGACGCTGCTCGTCTGCTGCTGCGTGCGGTAGACGTCGACCGACTGCTTGTGCTGGGCCGGGTTGTGGAGGGCCCGCCGCACCCACGACGGCTCGCTGTCGATGTATTCGCGCCGCCATTCGACCGTCGGCGCCGCGGGTGCCGCGGCGGCGGGAGCCGGCGCTGCGCTCGGCGGCTCGGGCGGCAGCGTGACTTCCTCGGTTCGAGTCTCGTAGGTGACGAACTCGATGTCGACGCGGCGATTCTTCGGGCGCCCTTCGCGATCGTTCGGGTAGCGCGGATTGGCAAGCCCCATCCCCTCGGCGACCAGGCGATCGGCCGGCATTCCGCCGTCGATCACGAACTGGCGCACGGCCGCCGCACGGCGCTCCGACAATTTCAGGTTATACGCAGCCGTTCCGATGTTGCAGGTGTGACCCGTGATGCGGATATTGCCTTCGTAACCCGAGGCCTTGAGGCGCGCTAGCGTCTGCTCCAGCGCAGCTTTCGCGTCGGGGCGCAGCACCGACTTGTCGAAATCGAAAAAGGCGTCGGCCGCCATCGACGCGGTGGTCTTGACCAGCCGTTTTTCAACGCGCGGCGGCGCAGGCGCGGGTGCTGCCGAAGCTGCTGCCGTCCTGCTCTCGGCCGGCGCCGGGATCTCCACCTTGACGTCGCGGTACGCGCGCGACGGCCGGTAGCTGTTGCCGCCGAATTCGTACCGGTACATGGCGGTCACGCGCTGGTCGCTGCGCGTGGGTTCGAGATCGCCGTTCTTGTGATAGGCCTCGGCGACCAGCGCGATGCTGTGCGGGGTGCCGGCGAAATACTTCTCGATGCCGAGCGAAACCGTCGATTGCGACGCCGAGTCCTTGCCGCGCTCGTAGTCGAAGCCCAACTGAATGCGGATAAGCGGCTCGTCGAAGAAATGGCCGGCGCGAACGCCGACGCCGTAGTCGTAGGCACGCTCGAACAGCGTCGTGCGCACCGTCGTGAAAATATCCTGCTCGAACGGTCCGACGGTGTCGCTGCCGGTGATCGTCTGCATCGTGGTGACTTCGGCGGCACTGAGCTCTCGCCGGCCGGTGAGCGCGCCGGACGCGTAGCCCGAGACAAACCATGGCTCGGTCTCGAGTCCGCCGCCCAGCGTGAGCTTGCGGTCGTGCCACTGGTTCTGGTCGACCGCCGCGAAGAGCTTGCGCACTCCGGCGGTGCGTTCGGCGCCTGCGGGTTGCCAGTGGTAGGAAACCTGCGCTCCGCCGGCACCGCGGTCGGCAAACCAGAGCTCGCCGATCCACGCCGAGCGCTCCGTCTCGCCGAACACCCCGAAGGCATCGCCGCGGAGCTTGTTCTGCGAGTCGTAACCGATGCCGAGGCGGGTGCTGGCACCGACATAGCGCAAGTCGAGATCCTGGCCTGTCGCGGGCGCGCCGGTCGGTGGGGTTTGCGCCAGCGCCGGAACAACCAGGGCGGACACGAATGCCGCGAGCAAGACGTGGAGCGGGCGCATCGAACGCTTCTTGGTGGCGCCGGGCAGTTACCGGCGGGCAGCTATTCTCGCCCAGCCGATCGAAATCTCCAAGTGCGGCGCGGACGCCCCGATCACTACACCAGCTCTGCCGCGGGCCCGAGGACCTGCTCGCGCAAATCGCGATAGCGCGGCAAGGTCGGCGGGTAGACGCAGAGGTACTTGACCTGCGCGGCCTGGAGGCAGCGCTGCTTGATGATCTCGAGCTTCTGGTCGCGCGGATTCTGCACCTGCTGCGGCTCCTTGGCGTCGACGATCGCGACGATGGTCATGCCGCGGTCGCAGACGACGAATCCGACGTGCTGGTTGGCGATTTTGCGAAACGCCCGGAGGCGCTCCATCCCCTGCGGCCCGATCTTGACCTGCAGTACGTCGGCCAGCCGGACCCGAGCGAAGATGTCGTGCCGGGGAAAGGCGGCTTTGAGCAGCAGGTAGACGACGTTCTCGGCTTTGGACAGGAAGCGTGGACGCAGCAGGTAGAGGCCGGGAAGCTCGGCGCTCGACAACAGGCGAGTCGTCTCGCCCTCGGTCCATTGCGCCACCGTGGCGGTATCGCCCGCGGCGCCGCGACGTCCGGTGCGCTGGCGGAAAAGGCCGTACGCGACCGCAAGCGCGATCGCGCCGAACGCAAGGGCAACGAGGATTCCGGACGTCATGCGGACGGGTTCCTGTAGAAAGCCTGTCAGTCCGACGCATCGGGCGCAGCGTGCGTATGCCCTTATCCGCGATGCGAGCGTCCCGCCGCGCCATGCCGGTGGCTAGTCTAATCGATTTTCAGCGTCTGCGCTGCGGCCGTCCCTTAGCCGGCGTGGCGAAAAGGCCTGGCAAAAAAAGAGCCCCGCGATCGCGGGGCCCTCGTTTCGGAGCCTGCATCCCCTAACGCGGGGATTACATGTCCATGTCACCCATGCCACCCATGCCGCCCATGCCGCCGCCGCCACCACCCATCGGCTTTTCGTCCTTGGGCAGCTCGGCGATCATCGCCTCGGTGGTCAGCATCAGGCTCGCGACCGACGCTGCGTTCTGCAGCGCGAACCGCGTGACCTTGGTCGGATCGACGACGCCCATCGCCACGAGATCGCCGTATTCGCCGGTAGCCGCGTTGAGGCCGAAGTTGCCTTTGCCCTCGACGACCTTGTTGACGACGACCGAGGGCTCTTCGCCCGCGTTGTTGACGATCTGGCGCAGCGGTTCTTCGAGCGCACGGAGCACGATCTTGATGCCGGCTTCCTGATCGGGATTGTCGCCCTTCAGGTTCTTCATGTTGGCGCGTGCGCGCAGGTAAGCGACGCCACCACCGGCGACGATGCCTTCCTCGACGGCCGCACGGGTCGCGTGCAGCGCGTCTTCGACGC
>PLYT01000010.1 GCA_003153475.1 Betaproteobacteria bacterium
TAGATGTCTTCGATGCCGCGCGAAGCCTTGAAGACCAGCGCCTCGAACCCGGGCGTGATCGTCGTCGCGAGCTCGACGCTCAAAGTCTGCGCGCGCGCCATCACTTCCTGCGGATCGTGAATGTCGCTCGGACTGATCTTGTTGACGACCTCGGCGGCTTGATAGCCGAGCATGCGCTCCGCACCGACATTGAACAGCTGGATGATGCCTTTTTCGTCGGTGGCGATGATCGAGAAATTGGCACTGGTCAGAATCGCGTTCTGCAGGGCTCCGGTCTTGAGCAACGCCTCCTGGCGCAGCCCTTCGACGATGCGATCCGCCTTGCGGGCTTCGTCGAGCATCAGGCAATCCGGTCGTTTTTCGTGCATTTAGAGCCTTCGTACCAAGCGTACGTTGATGTGGGCCGGTTCTCGGCATCTCCCGGTGGCGTGCGCGGGATAGCAAAGCCCTGCACCAATAGCAAGAAATCATCTCGCTTGCCGCGATCGGCGTCTGTGCGGTGGGACACTTAGGGAGGCGGACCGGTGCGGGCTTTTCGGGCCCTGCGTGAACGGTGTTTCAGCGCCGCGGCAGCATCATCGCGACCGCAATGAACACGATGATGCCCACGACGCCGAACGCGGCTTCGACGTTGAGCAGGCCGGCTGCGCCCCAGCGGGTGTGCGCCCAGCCGTCGACCACCGTCATGTACGCGATCGGCATGTTCGACAGCGACGCGTACAGGTTGTACTTGGTCGCCGCCGCGCCGAGGCCGATCGTTTCGAGTACCACCGCCGTGAAACCGGCGTAGGTCAGTCCCTGGATGAACGAGTAGATCAGCGTGAACACGATATACATCGTCTCAGTTCGTGGCGCGACAGCCATCGCAACCGTGCATACCGCCATCAACAGACCGTACAGCGCGTACGCCGTTTTGCGGTCCATCCGGTCGCTGCCGTACCCGCCTGCCAGGCAGCCGAGCGCCGAGACGATACCGCTGAACACTCCGGTTACCAGCGCCACAGTGTTCGCGGTGGCGTGCCAGTCGTCCGCGACCGCCGCCCACAAATTGGTCGCGGCGCCGGAACCGATCGGAAGAAAGCAGATGAGGAGCGCGAGAATGCCCGTCCGTGACCGCGCGACCTGCCACAGATCCTTCAACACGGCGACCAGCATGCGGCCGTAGTGACCGGTTCGTGCGAGCGGCGGCGGCTCCGGGACGAACCAGAGCGCCGCACAGCACAGCGCGCATGCCACCGCGATCGCGGCCGCGGCCATCCACGGATCGGGCAGGGTTTGCGCGAGCCACAGCCCGGCGCCGCCGCCCAGGCCATTGCCACCTAGGTTGCCTGCCTGGAACCATCCGCCGGCGCGACCCTGCAATTCCGGCGGCGTGTTGTAGACCATCAGGCTTTCGGTCGCCATCGCCAGAAACGTCGATGCGACATTCGAGATCAGCACCGCCGCATACAACAGCGGCAGCGATGCGGCATCGGCGGGAACCGCTCCGGTCACGAAAATACCCAGCGCGCTGACCAGGCCTGCGAGCAGATACCATGTCTTGCGCGACAGCGTCGTGTCGGTCACCGGCGCCCACAGGAATTTCCAGGTCTGCGGGATGTAGCTGGCTGCGATGAGCGCGGCGACTTCTTCCACGCCGACGCCGGCCTGCGTGAGTTGATAACCGATCGCCACCGAGAGGTACCCGCCCATCGCTCCGAAAGGAACGATCAGGAACAGGAATACGCTCGGGTGGGTGCGGCGCACGAGAATAGTCGCGACTTGTCAGGATCGCTCGAGCATTTGCGTGGCCGCAGGATAGCAGCCTGCCTGGCGGCACACGAACGTGATACCGTCATCTCTTGCAACAACCAAGGTGAGCTGTCTGATGAAGACCAACCATTACAAAGCGCTGCTCTTGACCTGCATAATCGCTTGCGTCGCCTTGCCCGCCGAGGCTGCCGACCGCATGCGCGCCGGACAATGGACCGGGACTACGACGATACCCGGCAGGACGATCCCCAACTCGAGCTGCATCTCGCAGAGCGACGCCGATGCGATGAACGGCGACGCCAAATCGGTCCAGGCCTATCTGCAGACGATCATCCCGCCGGCGATTTGCAAGCTGACCGACGTCAAGGTGAACGGCGGACAGGTCATCTACACGTCGGTCTGCGGCGGCGGCGCACCAAACGTCGTGACAACCAACTATCACGGCGACCGATCCGAGGGATCGAGCACGGGAGGCGCGAAGACCGAGGCAAAGTGGGTCGGCGCCTGCAAGTAAGGATGCCCGTCGCTAACGGGCGCCGGTCACTTTTGCTGCCATAGCTTCGGGAAAATCCGTTGCGCGATATCCGGTCGCGCATCGTAGAACACCAGCAGGGCGGCGTAGACGATCGGCAGCGCATACGAGCCCCAGCGTCCGAAGATGAGCAACACATAGCACAGCGCCACGAAGGTGGCGATCAACGTGATCTGCGCGGCGTTGTCGGCGAGCGAGCGCCTGCGATCCGCCGCCAGGTCGCCGATGACCGGCCCCGCGCGCGACGGCTGTCCTCGATGTCCGGGTGTGGTCGTTGCCTCGAACAAACCTTGCGCCCGGGCCGCGGCGAGCAGCGACATGCCGGCGACGGGTATCCAGAAGTGCTTGTCGGTTACCGTGCTCCACCAATCGACACCGGTCGCCACGCCGAAGATGAAGGCGGGCGCGGCGATCGGCAAGGTGATGAGTGCTGCCACGATCGCCAGAAAAATCGCTATGAACACGACGGCGAGCAAACGCATCGGCAGCCAGCGCGAACGCGGGTCGACCGACGTAGGGTCCTTGCGGTCGCGCGTCGTGCCGACGATCAACATCAGTCCCAGCGACAGGTCGAACGCGGTCAGCAGCAGGTAGCTCGCGACGCTGCCGTTGAGCAAATACAGCGGCAACAACGGAACCAGGTGGCGCACGACGTCGACCACGATGTTCATGACCGGCCCGCGCGACTGCGCGCCTTCCGGTCCGGTATCGGGCAGCCGTTGCGACGCAGTGGAGTCGTTGGCCATGATTTGATAAGCGTCTGTCGCCGCTTGCCGCGAGGTCGACACGAACCGAACGGGCGAAGTATATTGGAAATCGTCCGCTTCGATCTGGATTGGGAACGATGGCACGCGTCTTCGTAACAGGCTCGGCAGACGGCCTCGGACAGATGGCCGCGAGGCGCATGGTCGAGGATGGCCACCGCGTCGTCCTGCACGCGCGCAACGACAAGCGCGCGAAGGAGGCGCTGGCCGCGGTTCCCGGCGCGGAAACCGCGATTGCCGGCGATCTCTCCAGCATCGCCGAGTGCAAGCAGATCGCCGAAGAGGTCAACGCGCTCGGCGCGTTCGACGCCGTCATCCACAACGCCGGCGTCTATCTGCAGCCGCGCCGGATCGCGACCGTGGACGGGCTGCCGCAGGTGTTCGCGGTCAACACGCTGGCGCCCTATCTCCTCACCGCGCTGATCCGCAAACCGAAACGACTGGTCTACTTGAGCTCAGGCCTGCATCGCAGCGGCGACTCAAGCCTGAAAGACCTGACCTGGAGCGAGCGGAAGTGGAACAGCTCGAGCGCCTACGCCGACTCCAAACTGTACGACGTGATCCTGGCGTTCGTCGTCGCGCGGAAGTGGCCGGATGTTCTTTCCAACGCGGTCGATCCCGGCTGGGTGCGCACCAAGATGGGCGGCCCGAGTGCGCCGGACGATCTGGATGCGGGGTCGGAGACGCAGTTGTGGCTGGCGACAAGCGATGATTCCGAGGCGATGGTCAGCGGGGAGTACTTTTATCATCGAAAGCGGCGGGCGGCGGAGGCTTCCGCGCAGGATGAGAGAACTCAGGCGCGGCTTGTCGCGGAGTGCGAGAAGATTTCTGGTGTACCGCTTCCTGCCTAATTTGGTTCGCCCAATGTGGCCGACGTCTGCTGTCGGCCAGGAGCAGTCGTTCAGCGTCGCCGCTCAAATTGCCAGTAAGCGGCCGCTCGTCAATCGGAGCGATTGGAACGCGGGTCGACTTTGTGTTCGACCGCTTCCCGCACAATACGGACGAGTTTCCCGTCAGCCGATGTTGCGGCGGGTTCCCAGGAAGCCAATTGCCATGACTCCGAGGAACATGGCCAGGATCATCGCCCCGATCGGGGACAGCGTGGGAACGGGTGCCGGCGGGACCCGCGGGACGCTAATGATAATGACCATGTCCTGCATGTCGAAATCGGGAGGCCCCCCGCCTCCGTCGCTAAGTCCAATCCAAAAGGCGTTGCCTCGGTTGAGCAATGTCTGGCTCACATCAAAGAGGCTGAAGACGGGCTGGCTCCAAGGCGCATTGAGCGTGGGCCTGCCATTGCCGCCAGGCGTTAATGTGTTTGGCGGTGTCACGATGCCGTTATTCACAGCGGTCCCGTTGGCCGGGTTGGGGTTAGGAGTGAAAGTGAACGGTATCAACTGATTCGTTGGGAGGGAACAAGTAACGGTCGTATTCACAGGCGTCGTTGCAGTAGACCAGTTAATTGGGCATCCGGTCACGACGAAGTTGTTGTTGAACACTGCGTCGCCGTGCCCCTCCAAAGTGAACGTGACGGGAACAGAGGTCGCCCCGGAATCGACCAACTTGAGGTACATCCCGCCGTATCCCCTGGTCCCGGTCGGAATGTTGTTTGGAAACGTTGGCGGCGCCTCATCGCTTCCTATAGTCATCTCCCCCTGCGGACCGGATTCGAAAGCCACATGAACGGGTTCTATAGGCCAAGGACCGACGGCAGGAACCTCATTGCCATTGCTATCGACGACCAGCAGGACGGCAGCGCTCACTTGTGCCAACCCACACCAGCCGATTGCCGCAATGACTACCGCAATCGCAAGCTTTTTCATTCGTTACCCCTTTCCCGTGGGCTGCCCAGCCGTTGAGTGGATCACTTGCGAACGGTCGTCGGGTTGATCTAAGTCAAGAGATCACGCGGACGCCCCCGGTTTACAAGTTAGCAACTCACCGCAGATGCTGATTTCGTACGTTGAGACGGGGAAGTGGCTGCCTTGGGCAAACCCTCTGATGGAGTCCAGTCAGAACCTCGCCTTTCGCAGCGCCAGAGCACTGTCGCTCCCAGTAGCCTTTTCCGCTAGACTATTTCCCGGCGCAGCGAAATTGCAGGCGCGAGACTTCCACTGGTGAATTCTCCGTGACCGAAACCGAGCGGCATCCGACAAGCCGCGCGCTTGTCGCGAGCTTCCTCTTCACCGACCTGGTCGGATATTCGAAGGGAACGGCGGCCGAGCAGTACGCTGCCAAGGCGACGCTGTCGTCGGTTCTGCGCACGAATCTCGCAACCCTCCTCGACGTCGACTATCGGATCAAGGACACGGGCGACGGGGCATTGATCGCGTTCACCTCCAGTCCCGAGCACGCGCTCTATATGGCGCTGGCGATTGCGGAGGATTTCGGGCGGGCTGCGGGCGCGGCTGGCTTCCCTTCGAATCGCCTGCGCACCGGCCTTCATCTCGGATCGGTCAAGGAGTCGACCGACCTCGAAGCGCGGCCTAATTTCGTCGGCGACGGCATCAACGCCGCGAAGCGCATCATGGATTTTGCGGAGCCCGGTCAGATCACGGCTTCACGAGCCTTCTTCGACGCCGTCGGCAGCCTGGATTCCGCATACGCCGAGCTCTTCAGGCACGTCGGTGCTCCCGATGACAAGCATGGGCGGGCGCATGAGTTGTACGCGGTCGCCCCGAGTACCGCGGTCCTGCAGAAGCTCAAGCTCGATCTCGCGCCTGCTGCCGATGAGCCCGCGCGATCTGCCGCCAACATTCCCGCGCCGCCAAAGCCGCCGCGGAATTCGGCTAGCGCGATTGCCACCGATACTCCGGCCAAGTCGAGCCGTGCTGGCGAGATCGTCAAGAAATCGCTGTTTGCTCTTATCGTCGTGAGCGCGCTTGCCGCTGTTTCGCTATTCGCGGTCAACAAGCTGACCGCGCGAGACGATTCGAAGAGTCCTCAGGCAACGATCGAACCCACCGTCGCTCCGGCACTGCCGAAATCCGCGGCCGCGCTGCCGCCTTCGGAGAAGACTGCGGTCGATTCGCAAGCATCGCCCGGCATCGCGTCAAAGTCCGAGGCGCCGCCTCCGGTTCCCGCCGCAGGCGTGGCGGAAAGCGCTTCCATGCCCGATTCGACGCCGCCGGTGACCGCCCCGGCCGTGGCGGCGGCAAAAACGAGTCCCAGGATCAAGCCGAGAACCGACGCATCCCCGGCCGCATCCGTCCCTGCCAATACCGCGTCTGACCGGAACAGCCCGCGTTGCAGTCGTATCATGGAAAAGGCAACGCTGGGTGAGACGCTAACCATCGAAGAAAAGAAGGAGCTTGCAAGCTCATGTCGCTAAATCTGCCGCGGAGCATGACGAGTGGGCTGACCGCCGCCAGCCTGATTGCTTTGATCCTGCTCAGCGCGTGTGGAACCCCGCCCGAGCGTCCAGCGGCGCCATCGTCCGAATTGTCGTTCGACGCGGGCATCGATTACGCGATCGACGACCTGCTGGTTCAGGCGCGGCGGCTTCCCGCGTTCAGCGGCGGATCAGGATTGCTCAAATCCGACGTTCCGCGCGGCGTCATCGCCGTCGACCCGGCCATCGACGGGAACACGGGACAGCAGACGATCGCGTCCAAAACCCTCGATTCGCGACTTCTGCAACGCGCTGCCGACAAGTTCGCGCAGTTCGACGTGGTCGCGGTCAGTTCGAACACCGTCGGCAAGGCGCAGTTTGTCCTGGCCGGGACCTTGACTCCGATCGATGCGTCGAAGGGAGCGGCGGGAACGTTCCGGATAAGCCTGTCGCTGACCGATATCAAGACGGGGTTTGTCGTCGCCCAGTCCGCGGCGCGGGTCCGCAGCGAAGGAATCGACACCACGCCAACCGCTTTTTATCGGGACAGCCCCTCGCTGACCAAGGACCGGGTCGTCGAAGGGCAGATCAAAACGGCGCAGACGCCGGCCGGCGGCGCGGCCGACGAGTTCTATATTTCGCGCCTTCCGGTCAACGCCCTGGTCAGCGAAGGCTCCAAGCTCTATGAAGCCGGCAACTACGCCGAAGCGCTGCGCTACTACGAGTCAGCCGCGGCTCGTCCCGAAGGGCAGCAATTACGCGTCCTCAATGGTCTCTATCTGGTCAACAGCCAGCTCGGACGCTCCGACGAGGCTGAAAAAGCATTCGCAAAAATCGTCGCCCTCGGTATCGCGACCAACAGTCTTTCGGTGAAATTCCTGTTCAAGCCCGGGTCTCTCGATTTCCTGGCGGATCCGAAAGTCAGCGGCCCGTATAACATGTGGCTGAAGCTCGTCGCGCACGAAGTCGCCACGTCCAAGACCTGTCTCAACATCGTCGGTCACACCAGCCACACCGGGGCGGACCAGTTCAACGACAGGCTGTCGCTGCAAAGAGCGGTGACGATCCAGCGCCGAATCGAGGCCCTGGAGCCGGAGACCGTGGGTCGCCTGGTATCCCTCGGGATGGGTTTCCGCGAAAACCTCGTCGGATCCGGCACCGATGATCTGCGCGATGCGCTCGATCGGCGCGTAGAATTCAAGGTGCGAAGCTGCTGAGGAACGCAGTTCGTTAGCGGCGTGGGTGAATATCCGAGGATCGAGCCCGTTCCCGAAGCGAGCCGTTCCGGGCCGGCCGATACGCCTCGATCTCGATGGCCTGCAGCAGAAACTCGTTCGCGCCCACCGAGGCGGCTATTGCTTCGAACATGGAGCGCTGTTCGGCGCCGTCCTCGAAGAGATCGGATTCAAGCCGGTCCGCCACACCGCTCGCGTCATCATGATCACACCCCGCACCGCGGCGCCCCGGACGCACATGTTTCTCACCGTGCCGGTCGCCGAGGGCACATTCATCGTGGATCCGGGCTTCGGCGCGCTGGCGCCTCGCATCCCGGTTCCGTTGCAGGATGGCGTGGAAGTGCGCATCGGCCCCGAGACGCATTGGATGGCTCGCGACGGACCGCATTGGATTCTGCGAACCCGTGCCGCCGGGAAAGAGACCCATTGCTGGCCATCGACGCTGGAAGAGGACAACCCGGTGGATTTCGAGGTAGGAAGCCATTACGTGGCGACGCACCCAAGTTCGCCATTCGTTAACCGGATGATGATGCGCGCGCTCACTGCGGACGGGCGTGTGTCGGTGATGAATCGCGACGTCAACATCCAATGCGGTAACGCGTCCGAGCCCATGCAGCTCGCCGACCGCACCGCACTGCGCACGCTTCTCATCACCTATTTCGGATTCGACCTCCCCGACGTCGAGTGCATGGCGGTTCCGTCGATTGCCGAATGGCGTTGACAGCTGCTGCGCGTGGTCGCCCAATGACGCTCTTGGTCTTCTGAATGAAACGGCGTACCGTCACATTCTTTCCGCCGTCAACCTTGGCGGCCTAACTATAATTGGCGAGGAGGAAAGCATGAAGCTCTTCTATCATCCTGTGTCTACTACCAGCCGGCCGATCATGCTGTTTGCTGCCGAGGCCAACATTCCACTCGATTACCAGGTCGTCGACCTGTTCACCGGCGAACAGTACCAACCGGAATATTCGGCGATCAATCCGAGCCACCAGGTGCCGGTGCTGGAGGACGGGGACTTCCGCCTGACGGAGAGCTCGGCGATTCTCAAGTACCTTGCCGAGAAAACACGTTCTCCCGCGTATCCATTGGATCTGCGCAAGCGCGCACGAGTCAACGAGCGGATGGATTGGCTCAATACGGGTTTTTACCGCGACTTTTCCTACGGCTTTCTCTACCCGCAGATCTTTCCGTTCATGAAGCGGCCCGACGACAAGGTGCAGGCTGGGACCGTGGCGTGGGGCAAGGACAAGGCGCTGGGCTGGCTCAAGGTGCTGGATCAAAACCTGCTCAGGCCGCAAAGCGCGTACCTCTGCGGCGATGACATCTCGATTGCCGACTATCTGGGCTCGGTGATGCTCCTCGGCGGCGAGGTGATCGACTGCAAGTTCGGCGCGTACCCGAATATCTGTCGCTGGCTCGGCAACATGAAGGCACTGAAGAACTGGGCGAAAGTCAACGAAGCGTTCTACAAATACATGGTCGACCCCAACAAAGGGAAGGAATTCGTGCAGCTGTGACCCCTTTGCCGGCCGCGACGCCACCAACGAAAGACGAGCGATGATCAAAGGACTCCACCACAACGCGTACCGTTGTCGCGACTCGGAACAGACGCGGAATTTCTACGAGGGCTTCCTGGGCCTGCCGCTTTCCGGAAGCCTGGAAATCCGCGAGACGAAGACCGGTCGCACGACATCGGTGCTGCACACGTTCTATCGACTCGACGACGGGTCGTACCTGGCCTTCTTCGAAGCGCCGAACATGCCGTTCGAGTGGAAGGCGCAGCACGACTACGATCTCCATATCGCGCTGGAGGTCGAGCCGCCGGTTCTCGCCGAGATGCTGGCCAAGGGCAACGCGCGTGGGATCGAGACCCGCGGCATATCCGAGCACGGGTTCGTACGCTCGATTTATTTTCGGGATCCGAACGGCTACGTAATCGAGTTGACGGCGAAGACGCCGGAGCACGCGCACATGATGAACCCGGCAACCAACGACGCGCGTGCGATTCTCGACCGCTGGCAAGCGGAGAAGTCGCCGGTGTCGGAGAGCGCCGGCTGATGCTCGGGGCGATCTCGTGACCGCTACGCTGCCCCTTGCAATCGTTCTCGCAATGACTACCGCATTCGCGATCGCAGCCGAACCACCGCCCCCGGGCACCGCCGCCGGCGCGCATCCGCCGTTGGGTTCCGGCATCGATCTGACCTATGTCGATCCTGCCGTCCGGCCGCAGGACGATTTCTACCGCGCCGTCAACGGCAAATGGCTCGACACCTTCCCGATGCCGCCGGACAGGGCGCGGTATGGCGCGTTCGACAAGCTCCGCGACGACACCGAGCTGCAGCTCAAGGCGATCGTCGAGGACGTGGCAAAGGCGACCGACGCTGCCCCGGGCTCCGAAACACAGAAGATTCGCGATCTCTACAACAGCTTCATGGACGAGGCGAAGATCGAAGCGCTGGGCGCCAAGCCGCTCGAACCCTTGTTCGCCCGCGTCGAAGCGGCCAAGGACCAGGGCGACGTCGCGGCACTGATCGCGACCTTCGACGGTCTTCGCCTCGATGCGCCGTTCTGGCCATTCATTCACCAGGACAATCGGGACTCGACCAAGTACGTCGTCGATCTGCGCCAGGGCGGACTGGGCCTACCCGATCGCGATTACTACCTCGATGACAAATTCAAGGATGTGCGCACGCGCTACGCCAAGCACGTCGAAAAGATGCTCGCGATGGCCGGCGACCGCGATGCCGCGGGGTCGGCGCGGGAGATCCTCGCGCTCGAGACCGAATTGGCCAAAGTGCAATGGACGCGAGTTGAGAATCGCGATCCCGTCAAGACCTACAACAAGGTCGAGCTGACGCAGCTTGCCGCGCTCGCGCCGGGCTTCGACTGGAAGCGCTGGCTCGTCGATTCGGAAGTCGATTCCCGCGTCGACTATCTGATCGTCGCGCAGCCCAGCTACCTGACCGCGTTGGCAAAGCTGCTTGCCGACACGCCGCTGCCGGTGTGGAAGGCGTATTTCCGCTGGAAGCTGCTGAAAGACGCTTCGCCGTACCTGGCGAAGGCGTACGTCGACGAGCGATTCGCATTCCAGGATACGGTGCTGCGCGACATTCCGGAAAACCGGCTGCGCTGGAAGCGCGGCGTGGAGTTCGTCGACGCGTTGATCGGCGAAGCGCTGGGCAAGCTCTATGTCGCCAGATATTTCCCGCCGGAGAACATGGCCCGCATGGAAGCGCTGATCGGCAATCTGCTCGCGGCGTACCGGCAAAGCATCGACAAGCTGGATTGGATGAGCCGCGAGACCAAAGTTGAAGCGCAGGCGAAGCTCGCCAAGTTCAGTCCGAAGATCGGCTATCCCAGGCAGTGGCGCGACTACACGAAGCTCACCGTCACCAGGGATGACCTCGTCGGCAACTGGATGCGCGCACAGACGTTCGAGTACCAGCGCAACATCGCCAAGCTCGGCAAGCCGATCGACCGCAACGAATGGGGCATGCGGCCGCATACGGTCAACGCCTACTACAGCCGGGAAAAGAACGAGATCGTCTTTCCGGCGGCGATCCTGCAGCCGCCGTTTTTCAACGTCGCCGCCGACGATGCGGTCAATTACGGCGGCATCGGCGCCGTCATCGGCCACGAGATCAGTCATGGCTTCGACGACGGCGGCAGCCGGTTCGACGGCGACGGCAACCTGCATCAGTGGTTCACCGCAGACGATCTCAAGCGCTTCAAAGACAAGACGCAAGCACTGGTGGCGCAGTACGACCGCTACGAGCCGGTGCCCGGCTTCCACGTCAACGGCGCGCTTACCCTGGGCGAAAACGTCGCCGACAATTCGGGGCTCGCGATCGCCTACGAAGCGTACAAGCTCTCGCTAAAGGGCAAGCAGGCGCCCGTCATCGACGGCCTGACCGGCGAGCAACGTCTTTACTACGGCTGGGCGCAGGTGTGGCGCGGCAAGTCGCGCCGGGCGGAGACGATCCGCCTGATCAAGGTTGATCCCCATTCGCCGCAAGAGGTGCGGGGGCTCGCGCCGCTGCGCAACCAACCTGGCTTCTACGACGCCTTCGTGGTCAAGGAAGGCGACAGGATGTATTTGCCGCCGGATCAGCGCGTCATCTTGTGGTGATCCGCTCGGCCAAGCTTCACGGCTTCAAATCAAGCACGACAAGGACGAGCGCCGAATCGCCGTTGTAATCGGGTGCCGCATCGATTGGCCTCGCCGCGACTAACGCGCGCCCTTCGTCCGAATCCGGCAACGGCGAGCGTTCGAACAGCGTGAGCTTCGGCGCGCTGGCCGCGTCGAACGAAATTTCCATCGGCACCTCGCGCGATCCCAGGCCCCAGAACCGCACGAACGTCGGCTCCTTGCCCTTGAGCTGATCGGCGCTCGCCGCCTCCTGGCCGTCGAGACGGATCGACCGGACGCCAGAACCGGGCGCGATGCCAACGCCGGTCTGAAAGCCGCCGCGACCGCTGCGCAGCACGCCTCGCACCACCGTCGTGCCGTCCCGTGTCGCGAGCTCTTTGACGGTGAAGGTCGGCGCCGGCAGCTGCGGCCCGGTCGCATCCTTGAATCGTCCTTGTGCCGTCGCAAGGCCGAGCGCCCGATAATCCTCGTCCTGCTGTGGAAACCCCTGGGCTTTTAGAAATCTCTCGTCCGGCGCGCCGACGAAGGTGATCAGCCAGCGCGGTTTGCCCGCGTGGTCGTCGTAGTAGACGATATTCAGGCCGCGCGGATGACCCGCCGCATAGGCGGGCGTCTGGCTCGCGACTGCCGCCGAACCGGCAACGACCAGCGCGCACAGAACGGACAAGGCCCACGCAACGCGCGATCGATCGCCCGGGCCCGCTGCGAAGACCGGCACCAGCGCCAGCGAAAACGGGATCAGCACCAGAATCTTGTACTGGCTCAAGTCGAAGCCGAGAACGAGTTCGAGACCCAGCAGGAACGGCACCAGAAAGAACGCCGCGAGAACGAATCCGACCAGCGCGGTGACGTGCAGCGACCGCGCCCCAGCCTTGCGCACGAGAGTCTCGACCCATCCGGCGATCGCGACGCCGAATGCCGGCCAAAGGAACGGATAGGCGGCGCCGCCGATGGTGAGCGCGACGCCGACGGCGAGCAGTGCAAGCACGACCCAGTTCACCAACAGCAATGCGCGCGAATTGACGCGCGAGCCGACGATCGCCGCGACGATCAGCGGAACGAGTATTCCGGTGGTCGCGAGCGCGATGCGGCCCGGCCAGGGCTGTGGATGATCGAGCGGATGCACGCCGGGCCAGATCCCCAGCGGATACGACAGCATCCATCCGAAGGCAAACAGCAGTGCGGGCACGGCAATGAAGGCGGCCACCGTCCAGAGTGTCGAGCGCAGCGTGAAGGCGTCGCGATGCACGATGGTCAGGCCGATGACACCCAGCAGGGCGACCAGCGCGATCGGCGCATTGATCGCGGCTGGCCACAGCACGGTGAAGAGGCCGAAGACGTCAAAAAAGCCGGCATCGGACGAGGCATTCAGCGTTGCGAGATCGACATCGGCGAGCGCGCCGATGACTTCGAAGGCATGCTCGCCGGCGTGCTGCAGCGAGCGGCGATCGATATACTGAAGATTGTCGCGAACCGAGTGATAGAGCGATGCCGAGTTCGAGAACGCGAAATTGAAGCCGGACAGCCCCCGCTTGCGATAGACCGAAAAATCGGTGTCGTTGGGCAGCGATTTGTAGACTTCGTAGCTCACCGAGCTCGCCGACGGCCGCGCGACGGCGTCGGCGAAGAGGTTCATCAGTCGCGCGTTGCCCGGGCCGGTCTCGAACATCATGCTCGGCCCCGACGCGCCGCGCGCTTCGAAATTGACGACGACCCCGACGCGGCCCATCAGCGGATGGCGCTCGGCAAAGGCGCGCGCGCCGCGCAGGCCGGTCTCCTCGCCATCGGAGATCATGAAAATGATGTCGTTCCGCGTGGTCCGGGCGGCGAAGGCGCGCGCGAGCTCGAGCACGACGGCCACGCCTGCGCCATCGTCGCTGACGCCGGGACCCGCGGGCACGCTGTCGTAGTGCGCGCTCGCGAGCACCGCTTTGCCCTCGCCGGTTCCCTTGTGCACGGCGATGATGTTCTCGACGGCGGTGCAGCCGGGATTGCGAGGAGCGGTATCGCATTGCAGCGCCGCCTGCACTTCAGGCGCGTATCCGGCCGACTTGAGCTCGGCGATGATGCGTTCGCACACGACCGCGTTTTCGGGCGACCCGGCCGTATGCGGTCGCTGCTCCTTCAGCAATCCCGACAGCGTCGCAAACGCATACTCTTCGGAGAACGCGGTAGTACCCGCGCCCGACGGCGCGATAAGCTGCGATTGCCACAGCTGCAGCAGCAGCGCCGTAACCGCGACGACGAACAGAAAAGGTCCAACGACTCCGAAACGGCTGCTTCGCATCGCGCCTCCCTCCGTTGGCGCCATGCTAATCGGTTTTGCCCGACCGTTTTAGGGGAAGTTGGCCGGAGACGAAAACGGCTTGGTGGCGTCCACCACAAACATCACCAGCGAGTGGAGGTCTGTCGTACCGGTGCTCGAAACCTGCATCGGCGTATCGGCACGATGACCCGTGGCGCCCTCGCCTGTTCCGACACGCATCACGCCATTCGGAGTACGGCTGGTGGATTCTCCGGCGAGCACGTAGAACGTTTCGGACCCCGGATGCGAGTGCACGGCCGTTACGCTGCCCGGCGGGCCGCTCCCTTCATTGATCCGGAGCAGATACTGCGGCGCCACCACGCTGGGAAGCGGTCCGACCTCGGCGACCCTGGTCCCGCCCGCCGATGCGCCGCCCGCGGGTCCGAGCGTGAAGAGCCAGACCTTGCCTCCCGCCTGGGCGGCGAGGCCCGTGGGGCCGGCGGCGGCCTGCGCCTGTTCGAGCGTGGGGAAATTCTCCAGCCGCCAGAACAGCGGTCCGGCCGGCAACTCCGTCACCTTCCTTTCGGCCAGTGGCTTGACGACCAGGGCCTGCTGCGCGATCGCCGGCGATGGCGCCCAGCCCAGCGTCGACGCGAAAATTATCAGCATAAGCGTAAGAAACCGTTTCATCGGAACACCTCCTCGACAAGCACACGTTCATCGGATGCGCAGTAGCCGATGCATTGAACGTGGGCGCGGGCAAAAAGTCCCGAAGAATCGACTAAACTTTGGCGAAGGCTGCGCAAGACGCGCAATTCTGGCGATTCGAATGAGCTTAACTTGAACGCAAATCATGCCCGCTGGCACTGAGCCCCCTCCGGCACCCGGCGGCGACCGGCTGCGGGTCGGCGACTGGATGGTCGAACCCGCGCTGAACGAGCTTTCGTCCGCGGGCAAGACCGTGAAGCTCGAGCCCAAGGCCATGTCGGTGCTGATGGTCCTCGCCGATAAGTCGGGGCAGGTCGTAAGCCGCGAAGCGCTGCTTTCGGCCGTCTGGCCGGGAGTGGTCGTCGGCGACGACTCGCTCACGCAGGTCGTGATCAAGCTGCGCAAGGCGCTGGGTGACGTTCCGGAAAAGCCAGCGTATATCCAGACGATTTCGAAGCGAGGCTACCGGCTGATCGCTCCGGTCGTCAGGTTGGTGAAGGACACCCCCACCTCCACCGCGCCGGAATCGACGTTCCCGTCTGCGGGACGCAGGCGGCGCGTTGCATGGATCGCGGCAACCGGGCTCGCCGCACTGGTGGTCGCGGCAGCCGGCATCTGGTGGAGCAACGACGAGCGGATATTCGGCGTCGCGCCGGCCGCGGTGACGATCCCGAGCAGCGAAGCCGCCCGCACCGCGCAACCGACCGTTACGATCAGGCCGTTCGAGGCGCTGGGCGACGACCCGCAGTCGGTGCTGCTGGCTCGAGGCATCACCGCGGACCTGATCACCGACCTCTCGAAACTGTCGGGACTCTGGGTCATTGACGTCGCGCCCCTGGGCAGGCAAGCCGCCGAGTCGCCCGCCGACGTTCCACCGATCCGCTATGTCGTGTCCGGGACCGTCGAGCGCGTCGATGACCGCTTGCGGCTGAACGTCTATCTGACCGATGCACAGACCGGAAAGCAATTGTGGTCCGAGCGATTCGATCGCGCGCAGAGCGGCTTGTTTGCGATCCAGGACGAGCTCGGGCCGAAGATTCTGCAGATTCTTCCGGCGAAGGTCAGCGAGGCCGAACTACGGCGTGTGGCGCAGCGCGATACCCGCAACCTGGAAGCCTATGAATACTTCCAGCGCGGACAATCGGCGCTGCTCGTCCGGCAAAAACCGGAGAACGAGACGGCGCGCGACATGTTCCGCCGCGCCATCGCGCTGGACGTGGCCTTTGCTCGAGCGTATGCGGGGCTCGCGCTGACGTACGCCGCGGACTACCGCAATCAGTGGGCCAACGACGGCCCTGCCGCCCTCGACCGTGCATTAGAGATGGCGCAGACCGCATACCAGATCAATCCGGACATCCGGGAGACTTACTGGGTGCTCGCTTTCGTGCACATGGAACGGCGCCAGCACGAGCAGGCACTGCAGTATCTGCAGACGGCTGTCCGGCTTTATCCGTCGTTCGCCGACGGCTATGCGCTGATGGGCGGCATCGATACCTACATCGGGCGTCCCGCCGATACCGTGCCGCTACTGCGTACGGCGATGCGCCTTGATCCCGAGGCGGGCGATCTTTACTTCCTTCTGCTCGGACGCGCGTACCTGTTTCTCGGCGACCTGGAGCAGGCGCGGGTCAATCTGGAGCAAGCGCTGGCGCGAAACCCGGTCAACCTCGAGACGCATGTCTACATGGCGGCGCTGCACGTGCTCGCCGGCGACAAAGCGGCTGCGGCCTGGGAAGCGGAGGAGATCCGCACACTGCGGCCCGGTTTCTCCAGCCGCGGTTGGCTGGATACCTATCCGATGACCGACGTTGGGCAGCGGACAAAGCTCATCCAGGCGCTGGGCGAGGTCGGATTCTGAGGCTATCCATCTGATTGACGGTGGTTGCGCCGTCGCGCTTTTGCGGTTCGCAGCGGCGACACCGCGACCTAATACCGTTTGGTCAGCGTCATGATCTGGCCCTCGCGCCGGATGTCCATACGATTGAGGAAGCTCATGCCGAGCAACGCGACCGGCAGGCTGTCGCCTTCCATGACGACCGCGTCGACGTTGTTCACCGTCAGATCCCCGAGGCGCACGGCGTCGAGTCTTACCCGGTAAGCGGTGGCGACGCCGTTGGCCGTCTCCATCATCGCCTTCCGGCCGTTGAGGTAGTCGAGGCCCAGGCGGCGCGCCTCGCTAGCCGGAAGCGAGATGAACGTCGCGCCGGTATCGATGGTGAAGCGGATCGGCACGCCATTTATCTGGCCGTCGGCGACAAAATGGCCGCGCTCATCAACGATGGCCATCGCGGATGCCACCCTGGTCGATTGCATGCGCGCATGCCCGAGTCCGAGCGCCATGCGCTGTCCCTGGATGTCGAAGGTTGCGCCATCGGGCTCGACCGACAGCAGAACGATGCCTTCGCGCGTCTTCTGCCCTACCGACAGCGTTTGCAGCGCGCCGCCGTCGATCTGCACGACGGCCTTGTTCGGGAAAAGGCCCACAACGTTGACGTCCAGCGCAAGCGCGCCGGTCGAGACGATCAGGCCGGCGATTATCGAAGCAACGCGATGGCGGCGATCCATGGTGAGAGGGCCAAAGTCGATCGAATCGGTGGTCTTTTTCGGGAGTCACCCGCATGATAGTCTTATCCACCGCAAAATCTCGTACCGGCGAACGAACTCGCCGTCGCCGACCTGCACACGACTCGATGTCCTCCAGCACTCACGCCGACGCTTCGACGCCGCCGTTGCCAACCGGGACGGTGACGTTCCTGTTCACCGACATCGAAGGCAGCACGCGCCTCTGGGAGTCGCAGCAAGCAGCGATGCAGGCAGCCCTGCCGCGGCACGATGCGCTGGTACGCCAGTGCATCGCCACCATGGCGGTCATGTGTTCAAGACCGGAGGCGATGCCTTTTGCGCGGCGTTCCACACCGCACCCGATGCGCTGGCGGCGGCACTCGAGTCGCAACGCGCGATCCACGCCGAGCGCTGGCCGGAATCGGCGAAACTCCGCGTGCGCATGGCCCTGCATACCGGCGCAGCCGAATTCCGTGACGGCGATTATTTCGGCGCCCCGCTCAATCGCGTCGCCCGCCTGCTTGCGGCCGGTCATGGCGGCCAGACGCTGCTGTCCGAGTCGACGCACGATCTATGCCGCGATCACTTGCCTCCGCTTACCACCGCCAAGGCGCTGGGCGAGCACGGGCTCAAGGATCTGGCGCGACGGGAAGCGGTGTTTCAGCTCTGCCATCCGGATCTGCCGCAAAGCTTCCCGCCGCTGAAAACGACACTCGCGCCGCTCGACCGCGAGACGCCGTCGATCGCGGTGCTGCCATTCATCAACATGTCGCGCGACGAGGAGAACGAGTATTTCGCCGACGGGCTCTCGGAGGAGTTACTCAACGTGCTGGCGAAAATCCGCGGCTTGCGGGTCGCGTCGCGAACGTCGGCGTTCTTCTTCAAGGGCAAGGACATCGACATTCCGACGGTCGCGCAAAAGCTCAACGTCGCCACTGTGCTCGAGGGCAGCGTGCGCAAGTCTGGCAAGCGGGTTCGCATCACGGCGCAGCTGATCCAGGTCGCCACCGACTCGCACCTGTGGTCGGACACCTACGATCGAGAGCTCGACGACATCTTCGCCGTCCAGGACGACATCGCGCAGTCGGTGGTCAAGGAGCTGCGTGCAGCGCTGCTGGGCGAGGGCCTGGGAGCAGTCGCGGACGCGAAGGCTAAGGCTGAAGTGCAGGTGGCGGCTACCGGTCGCGCCGACAATCCGGAAGCCTATCGGCTCTACCTCCAGGGGCGCTATTTCATCGAACGCATGACCCAGGCGGACTTGGCGCGGAGCGTCGACTACTTCCGGCAGGCGATCGCGCTCGACCCGGATTTTGCGCTCGGTTGGACAGGGCTGTCGCAGGCTTACTCTATCCAGGCCGGCTACGGTTGGGCGCCAGTGACGGAAGGATACGAACGGGCGCGCGATGCCGCCAAACGAGCGCTGGCGATCGCGCCGGATCTGCCGGAAGGGCACGTCCGTCTCGGACACGTTCTCGAGAGCTATGACTGGGACTGGAAAGCCGCCAACGCCGAATATCAACGCGCGTTCGCGCTCGCACCCGGCAATGCTGACGTGCTGCGCGCCGTCGCAGGCATGACCCGGATTTTCGTTGGTCCGGATGCGGGGATCGACCTCTTGCGCCAGGCCGCGGCGCTGGACCCGTTGAGTTCGTCCGCTCATCGTATGCTGGGTTTGCGCTGTTTTCTGGCGGGGCGCCTGGACGAGGCCGCGGCGGCGCTCAAGACGTCGCTCGACCTCAATCCCAAGGCAGGGCTGGTCCATTGCTTTCTCTGCGCCACCAGCCTGGCGCAAGGGCAGGCGACCGAGGCGCTCGAACTGGCCGAACGCGAGGTCCTGCCGGATTTTCGACTGCTCGGGATCGCGCTGGCGCAACATACGCTCGGTCACAAGGACGAGTCGGACGCTGCCGTCGCGCAGCTGATCGAACGCCATGGCAACGAGGCCGCCTACCAGATTGCGGAGACGTACGCTTGGCGTGGTGAACGCGACCGCGTGTTCGAATGGCTGGAACGGGCCTATACGCAGCGCGATCCTGGCCTGTCGCTGACCCTATCCGATCCGTTCTTCCGGCCGGTACACGATGATCCTCGCTGGTTGTCCTTCCTGAAGAAAATGGGATTCCCCAGTCATTGACTGCGGAAGCATGGCCGACTTCGAGAAACCGCTCGAGACGTGGAATGCGCGCTTCGCGCGCGACGATTACCTGTTCGGGGAGGAGCCGAACGCGTTCCTGCGTAAGCAGGCGCATTGGATCAAGCCCGGCAGCTCGGTGCTCTGCGTCGCCGACGGCGAAGGGCGCAACGGCGTCTGGCTTGCCGAGCAGGGCCATCAGGTCACGTCGTTCGACTTTGCACCCAATGCGCTGGCCAAGGCCAGGCGCCTGGCGGAGCGCCGCAGCGTGAGCGTCGATCAGCAGCTCGGCGACACCTACAGCTGGCCGTGGGCCGCCCGGCAATACGATGCACTGGTGGCGGTGTTCATCCAGTTTCTGCCGCCGCATCGCCGCGATGACGCTTTCGCCGGGATGATGTCGGCGATCAAGCCCGGCGGCGTATTCCTGCTCGAAGGCTATCGGCCCGAGCAGGTCGACTACCGCACCGGCGGCCCGCCGAAACGCGAGCACATGTATACGCGCGAATGGCTCGAGCTTTCGTTCTCGGGCTGGGACATCCTCGTTCTCGACGACTACGACGCCGAGATTCACGAAGGCCACGCCCACGACGGGATGTCGGCGCTGATCGACCTTGTTGCGAAAAAGACACACGGCTTAACGCCGTCCGGCGGTACCTGACACTCTCCCGCTTGCGTCCCGACGTATGATTGCGCGCGAAAGATGCTTTCCGATCGATACGCTCAACGTCGTCAGGGAGATAACATGCGTCGGATCTCGCTTCTGCTGGCTTCGGCGGTACTTGCGCTTTGCGCGGGCCCGCTCCATGCGCAGTTCATCACCAACGGCACACTTGATTCGGATGCGAGCGGCTGGAGTCTCGGCGGCGGCTGCGGCGACGAAGCCTGGGACGGCGCGAACGGCAATCCTCCGGGCTCGATCCGCCTGAACGCCTGCGGCGAGCCCGATTCCGACCCGGCCGCGTCGCAGACGATCACCGGGCTGACGGTCGGCGCCAGCTACACGATCCAGGTCGACGTACGCCTGTTCGCCAACTCCTCCGGCGGCGGCACGGGCAGGAGCTTCGGTGTGTTCCTCAACAACGAGCCGGCAAATCCGCTGCTGCTGACGGAATTCCTTGATGGCAACTGGCACACGGTTCGGGTCAATTTCACCGCGACCAGCACTTCGGCGACGATCATCTTTGCAGGCGAGCTCGACGCGCGCACTCCGGGCGGGCCGGGCATCACCACTGACGTTGCGTATTTCATCGACAATATCTCGGTGACGCAAAACGTTGCGGCGGGCGTGATCCCGACGCTGTCGGATCAGTCGCTGTTGCTGCTCGGTGTCGTGCTCGCAGCCAGCGCGGCGCTGCTGCTGCGCAAGCACCGCGTATTGCGACGGGCACCGCGCCCGTAGTCAAACCCACGGGTCACCCGCAACGACGCTGCCGGCGCACGCCGGGCGGCGTCGTTTGGCACGCCGCTTGCTCCCCCTGTACCGGACAACCGCGGCTGTTGCCGCTCGCTTGGCTGCGAGCGGCTCTTCCCGCGGCTAACTGATTGCATTCGCTGGAGAAAGTGATCATGGCCAAGCTGCTGATCGTGGACGACGAACCGAACGTCCTGAACGCTTTGCGTCGGATGTGTCTCAATCGCGACGCGCTGCCCGCTATTCCCGATCCGGAGGTCATGACTTTCACCTCTCCGGTGCAAGCGCTCGCCTACCTCAAGGACCATCCGGTCGATCTCATCATCTCCGACTTCCGCATGCCCGAAATGGATGGCGCGGTGTTCCTTACCGAAGCTCGGAAGCTGCAAGCCAATTCGGCGCGCATCATCATCAGCGCCTACGCCGATATCGAAGGCATCATGCGGGCGATCAACGACGCCGGCATTTTCCAGTTCGTCAGCAAGCCGTGGTCCGACCAGGAGCTGAAGGCGGCGATCGTGCAGGTGCTCGGGCACCGGGCACTGCTGGTCGAGAACCAGCAACTTGCCAACGAGGTTCGGCGGCAGCGCGGCATCATCTCCGAGCAGCAGGCCGAGCTCGAGCGCCTCGAGCTGGAATCGCCGGGGATCACCCGCGTGCGCTGGGGCGAAGACGGCAGCGTGTTGCTCGAAGACTAACCGACACCGGGATCCACTTTGTCTGCCACCGAAACGGTCGCGCCCCTGGGCGGCGACAAGACAGCCGATCTCGCCTGGATTCGCGCGCTGTACGAATTCGGCCAGACGGCGGCTTATGGCGCCGATCCGCTGCGCGTACGGCAGGACATCCTCACTCATATTGTCCAGGGCTTCGATGCGGAAAGCGGATCGATCGCATTGATCGTCCACGGCACCGAGGACGAGCTCGAGATTGCGGCGGGTACCGACCTGCCGCAGGGAATCGTCGGTAGCAGGCTGCAGCGCGGCGTCGGCGTATTCGGCCACGTGGTGGCGACCGGCCAGCCGATCCTGATCAACGGCAACGCGGCCGAGGCTGGGTTGCCACTGCGCGTGTCCGAACCGCGCAACCGGCCCGCGCATTCGGCAATGTGCTGGCCGCTGGTCGTCCAGGAACAGATCATCGGGGCGCTCGCGGTCAACCGGGCCACGTCGCGCCAGCGCTACACGGTGGAAGATCTCGACCGTGGCCAGGCGCTGGCGAGCCTGCTCGCGCTGGTCATCGCCAACCATCAAATGAACGTCGACCGCGACAACCGCATCGTCGAGCTGTCGACGCTGAACGAGACCTTGCAACGCGTCAACGCCATGCTCGAGGACGCGCAGGGCCAGCTGATCCAATCCGAAAAGCTCGCGTCGATCGGGCAGATCGCGGCGGGCGTTGCGCACGAGATCAACAATCCGGTCGGATTTGTCACCTCGAATCTCGGCACGCTGGAATCGTACCTGCAGCGCATCTTTGGACTGCTTGGCGCCTACATCGAGGCGGACCGGGCCGCGCCCGCGCCGGTCACCGAAGCGCTGGCTCGCGCCAGGGTGCTGCGCGACAACCACGATTTCGATTTTCTGCGCGGCGACATCGTCGACCTCCTGCGCGAGTCGCGCGAGGGTCTGGTTCGGGTCAAAGGCATCGTGCAGGACCTGAAGGACTTCTCGCGCACCGGCGGCGAAGAAGCATGGGAAATGGCGGACCTGCACGCGGTCCTCGAGAGCACGCTCAACATCGTGCGCAGCGAGCTCAAGCGAAAGGCTCGCATCGAGATCAACTACGGAAATCTGCCGAGAGTCGAATGCGTACCGTCGCGGCTGAGCCAGGTATTCCTCAACCTGCTGGTCAACGCCGGACAGGCCGTCGGCGCGGAGGGCAAGGTCACGCTTTCCACCGGCGTCGAAGGCAGCCAGGTCTGGATCCGCGTCGAGGATACCGGCTCCGGCATCAGCGAAGAAAACCTGGGGCGCATCTTCGACCCGTTCTTCACGACCAAGCCCGTCGGCGAAGGTACCGGTCTCGGGTTGTCGGTGTCGTACGCGATCGTGCTCAAGCACGGCGGGCAAATCGACGTCGAAAGCGAGGTCGGCGTCGGCACCAAGTTCACCGTGCGCCTGCCGATCCGTCATGCAGGCGCCGCGGCAGCGCAGGTTTCAGCCGATCTTTACAAGTCGGCTGCTTAGCGCGCCTGTTTTCCCGGTAGCATCGGCCGCGAAGCTAAGGCACAAGCCGGTAACCTACCGCAGTTTCGGTCACCAAGTGCTTCGGCTGGGCGGCGTCGTCCTCGAGCTTGCGCCGCAAATGACCCATGTGAACACGAACGTAGTGCTCCTGCGACGCATAGGCTGGCCCCCACACTTCGTGGAGTATCTGGCGATGCGTCAGCACTCTTCCCGCATTCGAAATCATCGTCGACAGTAACCGATATTCCAGGGCGGTGAGATGGACTTCTGCGCCGCGCTTTCGAACCAGGCGTTTGACCAGATCGACTTCGACGTCGCCGAAGCGGAATATCGACGCGTTTTCTGCAGCCGCCCCGGCCTTCCTGCGCAGGACGGCCCGGACGCGCGCCAGTAACTCGCCGACGCCGAAAGGTTTGGTCAGGTAATCGTCGGCCCCCGCGTCCAGGGCCTGAACCTTGTCGGTCTCGTTGACCCGGGCCGAGAGGACGATGACCGGGGTCTTTGACCAGGTGCGCAAATCGCGGATGAAATCGACGCCATCGCCATCGGGCAATCCCAGGTCGAGAATGACAACATCGGGCTTTCGCGTCCCGGATTCGATCAGCCCCTGCTTGATGGAATCGGCCTCGAACACGTGCCAGCCCTCCGTCTCCAGCGCGGTGCGTACGAATCGGCGAATCTGACGTTCGTCTTCGACCAGGATCGCGATGGGGGCGGGGTCGCTCATTTCGTTTCGATGAGTTCCGAGGCTCAGCTCACGGGTTCTTCGGACGCCGGCATTTCGGGCGGCGTTCCCAGCGGCAGCGTGAAGCAGAACTGGGCGCCGCCGCCGGGGTTGTCCTGCGCCCAGATACGTCCACGATGTGCCTCGACAATCGCGCGGCTTATCGTCAGCCCCAGGCCTACGCCCGGCGTCGCCGATTCCCGCGAGCCACGCGTGAATTTCTCGAAGATTGATTCCTCCTGCCCTTTGGGCAATCCCGGTCCTTGATCGCTTACGGTAACCAGGAGATTATCGCCCGATACCGCGGCGCCGATCCGGATCAGTGTGCCCTCGGGTGTGTATTTCGTGGCATTTTCGAGCAGGTTGTACAGCACGCGCTCGATCAGCGTGGCGTCGAACTCGACCAGCGGCAGGTCATCCGCCAGCGCAACCTCCACTCGACGGTGACCGAGGGCCGTCCGAATCGCCTGGAGCGCGCTGCCGACGACTTCCTCAAACGGCTGCCACTGCCGATTGAGCTGCACTTCCCCGCTCTGAATTCGGGCCATGTCGAGCAGGTTGTTCACCAGCGCACTCATCCGGCGCGCTTCCTCGGCGATCGCCCGCGTGGTCTCGAGCTGCAACCCCGCAAGCTCGGGCTTGGTGAGCTCGAGCGACTCGGCAAGCCCGATGAGGCTAGCCAAAGGCGTCCTGAGGTCATGCGATAGCGCGGCGAGCAATGAGTTGCGCAAGCGCTCGGACTCCATTCGAATCAGGGCCTGTTGCGCTACTTCGACATAGTGCACGCGTTCGAGCGCGATCGCGGTCAGGGCGGCAAAGGTGTCGAGATGGCGCTGCTGCTCGGGCACCATCAGCATCCGACGGTTTTCGGCTTTGATGCCAAGCACGCCTCTGGTGCGCATCGGTGCACGCAGCGGAACGAACAGGTATTCGCTGTTCGGAAGCGTATCGGTGCCGGCGCCGGCTGGCTGAGACTTGTCATAGGCCCACTGTGCAGCGACCCGCAGATCCGTGGTAAGCGCGAGTCCGCCAGGATCGTGCGGCTCGACCCGATCCTGTTCATCGGGTAGCAGGATCGCCACTTTGGTGCGGAAGGTATCGGCGATGAACTTGGTCGCGGCCTCGACGACCTGGTCGGTCTGCAGCAGGCTCGACATATCTCGCGCGAATTCATAGAGCGCCCGGGCACGTTCCTCGCGGTACGACGCGACCCGCGCCTGGTAGCGCAGGCTCGCAGTCATCTGGCCGGTGATCAGCGCAACGGTGAGCATCACCGCAAACGTCACCAGATACTGCGCGTCGGTGACCGCGAAGGAGAAGCGCGGCGGCACGAAAAAGAAGTCGAAGCTCGCTACGCTGGTAAACGCAGCCAAGACGGCAGGGCCTCGTCCGAACCTGACAGCAACCAGCACGATCGTGAACAGGAAGAGCATCACGATATTGGCGAGATCGAGGTAGCGCATCAGGGGTGTCGCGACCAGTGTCGTCGCGAGGCAGGCCGCCAACGCCCACACGTAGCCCATTCGCTTGGCCCCGCGCCGCGGATCTTCGCCGGCTTTCGCGGAATCCGGCGCGGATCGATCGGATACCGGCGTTTCGCCGCGGCCCACTTCGATCAGGTCCACGTCGGGCGCAAGCTTTCCGAGTCGATTTCCAATGCCGCGCGCCCAGAGCCAGCTTCCCGTCGCCCCCGAGCGGCCCAACACAAGCTTCGAACAGTTATGCGTATGGGCGTACTCGACGATGAGCAAGGCCGGGTCGCTGCCGGACAGGATCGCGGTCTTGGCGCCAAGCTCCTGCGCCAACTTCACGGTCTTCAAAATGCGCTCGCGCTTCTGCGCCGGCAGGCGCTGCAGCTTGGGCGTCTCGACGTACACGGCCGTCCATTCGATGCCGATCTGATTGGCAAGCCGCGCTGCACTTCTGACTACGTGTTCGCTCCCCGGGTCCGGTCCTATGCAGCAAAGCAGCGACGCCTCGGTCTTCCAGATCCGGTGAATCGCCTGGTCGGTGCGATACGCCTGGACGTCTTCTTCGACCCGATCGGCCGTGCGACGCAGCGCCAGCTCGCGCAGCGCCATGAGATTGCCCTTGCGGAAAAAATTTCCCGCGGCGCGCTCGATCTGTTCGGGGAGGTAAACCTTGCCGGCTTTGAGCCGCGCCAACAGTTCGTCGGCCGGGACATCGACCAGAATGACATCGTCGGCTTCGTCGAAAAATGTATCAGGAACGGTTTCCCATACCCGGATGCCGGTGATGCCGCCGACGACGTCGTTGAGGCTCTCCAGGTGCTGGACGTTGAGCGTGGTGAATACGTCGATACCGCTGGCCAGGAGTTCGTCGATGTCCTGCCAGCGCTTCGGATGCCGCGCACCCGGTGCGTTGGTGTGCGCGAGCTCGTCAACCAGGATCAATGCGGGCCGGCGGGCAAGCGCCGCGTCGAGGTCGAATTCGCTGACCGATGCCCCCTGGACGTCGAGCGTCAGCAATGGCAGCCGCTCGAGCCCCTCGAGCAACGCGGCGGTTTCTGCCCGCCCATGCGTCTCCAGGACGCCGATGACCACGTCGGACCCGGCGCGGTGCAGCGTCTGGGCCGCGATCAGCATGGCGTAAGTCTTCCCGACGCCCGCCGAGGCGCCGAAGAAGATCTTCAGTCGCCCGCGGGCGGCGCGCGCCTCCTGCGCTTCGAATTCGGCGAGAAGCTGATCGGGGTCCGGGCGCTCCTTCGGCATACGTGATCGTAGCAGTGGTCGACCGGTCGTGTCATTTTGCGGTGTGATCGAGCGCGATGTTGAGCTTGAGCACGTTGACCCTGGCCTCACCCAGCACGCCCAGCGTGCGGGTTTCGGTATTTGCGTTCACTAGGGCACGGACCTGTTCTGCAGTCAGTCCGCGCGCTTTGGCGACGCGGGACAGTTGATATTCCGCCGCGGCGACGCTGATATGGGGATCGAGACCGCTGCCTGAAGCCGTGATCAGGTCGACCGGCACTGCGGCGGTGTTGCCCGGATCCGCATCGCGGAGCGCCTTGATCCTGTCCTTGACCGCGTCGGCCAGCGCCGGATTGCGGGGACCCTGGTTCGAACCCGACGATGCCATTCCGTTGTACGGTTGCGGCGAAGTGGCCGACGGCCGGCTCCAGAAATACTTCGGATCGTCGAACGGCTGGCCGATGAGATCGGATCCCAGCGTCTTGCCATCGGAAACGATCAGGCTTCCGGTCGACGCACGCGGAAACGCGACCTTCGAGATGCCGGTGACGACCAGCGGGTAGATGACGCCGGTCAGCGCCGTCATGATAACGAGCATCCGCAGTGCCGGCATGAAATTGGCAAACATGTTGTTTCTCCTTGTATCAGGCCAGGTTGAGCGCTACCAGCAGCAGATCGATCAACTTGATGCCCACGAAGGGGAGCAGGATCCCTCCGACGCCGTAGATCAACATATTCCGCCGCAGGATGGCTGCCGCGCCGACTGGGCGGTATTTGACGCCCTTGAGCGCTAGAGGGATCAACGCCGGAATGATCAATGCATTGAAGATCACGGCTGACAGGATGGCGCTGTTCGGCGTCGCGAGCTTCATCACGTTCAACGCGTCGAGCACCGGGTAAGTACTGGCAAAGGCCGCCGGGATGATCGCGAAATACTTGGCGACGTCGTTGGCGATGCTGAAGGTGGT
>PLYT01000101.1 GCA_003153475.1 Betaproteobacteria bacterium
GCGCGAGGGCAATCCGTTCTGGGTCATCCATCCGACGCTCGACCACATCAAGAAACTGCTGTTCGATACCTCGTATCCCGAATGGCTGTGGAACACGGTGGTGATATCGGTCGTATCGACCTGCCTGTCGATCTTCTGCAGCGTGCTGGCGGCATACGCCATCGAGCGCTTGCGCTTCCGCGGGTCGCGCTACGTGGGCATGAGCATTTTTCTGGCCTACCNNGCGCGCTGATCGACGGCGCGAGCCGCCTGCAGATACTGGTCCGCATCATCCTCCCGCTGGCCGTGCCCGGACTGATTTCGGCCGGCATATTCGCCTTCACGCTGTCGTGGAATGAATTCATCTATGCGCTGACGTTCATTTCCTCGTCGGAAGTCAAGACAGTGCCGGTGGGTGTGGTCACCGAGTTGGTCGAGGGGGACGTCTACCACTGGGGCTCGCTGATGGCGGGCGCGCTGTTCGGCTCGTTGCCGGTGGCGATCCTGTACTCGTTTTTCGTCGAGTACTACGTCTCGGGGCTGACTGGTGCAGTCAAGGAATGAGGCAGTTTGGCCTTGTATCGCGCATGCGGTAAAATGAGAATATAGGATTCGACGGAGCGGGCGATGATCATCCAGGAAACGATACGCGAACAGGTGACCGGGCACCCGGTCGTGCTTTACATGAAGGGTACGCCGCAGTTCCCGCAGTGCGGCTTTTCGGATGCCGCCGTGCGCATGCTGCAATCGTGCGGCGTCGACACGTTCTTCTCGGTCAATGTGCTCGCCGATGCGGCGATCCGGCAGGGAATCAAGGATTATTCGAACTGGCCGACGATACCGCAGCTCTATGTCAACGGGGAGTTCGTCGGCGGCTGCGACATCATGCGTGAAATGCATGCGTCGGGCGAGTTGCAGCGCTTGCTGGCGCCGCAGACGGCGTAACGGTCGCAGGGCCTAACGCGACGGCCGGGTGCCCCGGCCGTTTTCGTTTCCGGTCGCAGGACCTAAAGCGACGCTACGTCCGCGCGCGCGTCACGCGTTTGACCTCCGGGATGCGGCGCAGCGCCCGCATGACGTTGGCCAGATGCCTGCGGTCCCGCACCTGGACGCTGAAGAACATTGCGACGACGTGCCCGCCGTCCGGACGTTCCATCGACAGGTATTCGATATTCGCGCCGGCATCGGCGATGGCTGTGGCGAGATGCGCAAGCAGTCCGCGCTCGTCGGCCACCATCAATCGGATACCGGCTTCGAACACCCCTTCGATCTCCGGCGCCCATTCGACGTCGACGATCTGATCGCTGTCGACCTTGCCCTTCTTTAGCGTCACGCAATCGCGTGTGTGCACCAGAAGGCCCTGGCCTCGGCGAAAATGACCGATGATCGCGTCCCCCGGAATCGGCCGGCAGCATTTGCCGTACTGGATGGCAACGCCTTCGACGCCGCGAAGCTGCAAGGCGCCATGCTTGGCCTGCATCGGCGTCGGCTCGTCGGCGGCGCGACCGGCACTTCGGGTCAACGCCTGCGCGACGACGAAGGAAAGCCGCTTGCCCAGACCGATGTCGGCAAGGATCTCGGTTTGTCCCTTGGCGCCGTACTCGCGCGCCAGCGCCTCCCAGCGCTCCCAGGTAACCGACGAAGGGGCGGCCTTCAGCGAGATCAGAGCCTGCTCCAGCATGCGCTCGCCGAGCAGCGCCGACTCGCGCTGTTGCAGCGACTTGAGGAAGTGCCGGATCCGGGAGCGCGCCTTGCCGGTCGCGACGAAGCCGAGCCACGACGGGTTCGGGCGCGCGCTGGGCGAGGTGATGATTTCGACCTGGTCGCCGTTCTTGAGCTCGGTGCGCAGCGGCATGAGCTCGTAGTTGATCCGGGCCGCCGTGCAATGGTGTCCGATGTCCGTGTGCACCGCGTAGGCGAAATCGACCGCGGTCGCGCCGGTGGGCAGGGCCATGATCTTGCCCTTTGGCGTAAACACGTAGATGGCGTCGGGAAAAAGGTCGCCCTTGATGTGCTCGAGAAACTCCTTCGAGTCGCGCGACTCGGACTGGATCTCGAGCAGGCTTTGCAGCCAGCGGTGCGTCTGCTGCTGCGCCTCGGCGATGTCGAGCTCGCCGCCTGCCTTGTACAGCCAATGCGCGGCGACCCCGGACTCGGCGATGCGATGCATGTCCTGCGTCCGGATCTGCGCCTCCAGCGGCGTGCCGAACGGACCGAACAGCGTCGTATGCAGCGACTGATAGCCGTTCGCCTTCGGAATCGCGATGTAATCCTTGAACTTGCCGGGGATGGGTTTGTAGAGGTTGTGCAGCACGCCAAGCGCTGCATAGCAGGCGGTCGCGTCCTTCACCAGCACGCGGACGCCGTAGATGTCGAACACCTGCGAGAACGTGTAGCGCTTCTCGCGCATTTTCTTGTAGACGCTGTAGATCGTTTTTTCGCGCCCGGTTACCGTCGCTGCGATGTCGGCATCCTTCATCCCGTCGCGGATCGACTCGAGGATCCGGTTCATCACTTCGCGCCGGTTTCCGCGCGCCGCCTTGATCGCCTTGGCCAGCACCCGGTAGCGCGCCGGATGCAGGTGCTTGAACGACAGCTCCTGCAGCTCGAGATAAAGTGCGTTCAGGCCGAGACGGTTGGCGATCGGCGCGTAGATGTCGAGCGTCTCGCGGGCGATGCGCTCGCGGTGCGTCGGCGCCATCGCGTCGAGCGTGCGCATGTTGTGCAGCCGGTCGGCGAGCTTGATCAGGATGACGCGCACGTCCTGCGCCATCGCCAGCAGCATCTTGCGGAAATTCTCAGCTTGCGCGTCCTCGCGCGACTGGAATTCGATCTGGTCGAGCTTGGATACGCCGTCGACCATCTCGGCGACCGGCTTGCCGAACGAGCTCTCGATCTCGTTCTTGGTGATGCCGCTGTCCTCCATGACATCGTGGAGGAGCGCGGCGGCAAGTCCCTGGGCGTCGAGCCGCCATTGCGACAGGATGCTGGCTACCGCCAGCGGGTGGGTGATATAAGGCTCGCCCGACTTGCGGAATTGCCCCTGGTGCGCCTGTTCGGAAAAGGCGAACGCGCGCTCTACGAGCGCGACATCAGGCGGTTGCAGGTAGTGACCAAGGTGTCGGGTAAATTCGGCGATTTCCGACATGCTTGATCACGTTGGGGTTATTGCCGCTCGATGCAAGTCAACTTTGCGGCTTGAGCAGCATTTCGATGCCGATCTTGCCGGCGGCGATTTCGCGCAGCGCGATCACCGTCGTCTTGTCACGGTCGCTCTCGACCAGCGGCTGGGAGCCGGCGCTGATCTGCCGTGCACGATTGGTTGCGGCGAGGGTGAGCTCGAAGCGGTTCGGGATCCTGATCAGGCAGTCTTCGATCGTGATGCGCGCCATGGTGCCTTCCTTTGGTGCCGAGCCGGCAATCCGGCCCGGGCACTAGATGAGTTGTGCAATCAGTGCCTTGTGACGGACGCATTGTTGCGTCGCGCGCAGGCGCGAAGCCCGCACGATGGCGCCCAAGTCGTCGACGGCAGAGGCAAAGTCCTGATTAATAATAACATAATTGAACTCGGCGCAATGACGGATCTCATCCCTCGCCGCCTCGAGGCGGCGCGCTATCGTCGCCTTGTCATCCTGACCGCGCCGGTGCAGGCGCTCCTCGAGCAGCGCAAGCGACGGCGGCAGGATGAAAATGTGGATCGACGACGGGATCAGCCGGCGCACTTGCGCTGCGCCCTGCCAATCGATCTCAAGCAGTACATCCTGGCCGGCCTCGATCTGCTTGCCGAGCCAGCCTGCCGAGGTCGCATACCAGTTACCATGGACATGGGCGCGCTCGAGGAACTCGCCGGCTTCGCGCAGCGCCATGAAGCGTTCGGTCGAGACAAAATGGTAGTCGACGCCATCCTCTTCACCGGGACGCGGCGGACGCGTCGTATACGAGACTGAAAGGCGGATGCCGGGCTCCCTGGCGAGCAGCGCGCGGGTCAGGCTGGTCTTGCCGCCGCCGGATGGCGCCGCGACGACGAACAGGATGCCGGCGGGAGTCGTCACCGGACGCTCGGCGTCGCGCACTCTTTGTTGTATGGCCATGTACTGTCGATCGCGTATCGTCCGCAAGGCAGATGCGCTTTGGCGTCGATCCCCGCGCTGCGCGCGGGGCCCCTCGTCGCCGGCGCAGTGCCCTTACTCAATATTCTGCACCTGCTCGCGCATCTGCTCGATCAACACCTTGAGCTCGAGCGCGGCATGCGAAAGCTCCGCATCGACCGATTTGGAACCGAGCGTGTTTGCCTCGCGATTGAGCTCCTGCATCAGGAAATCGAGCCGCTTGCCGCTGCTGCCGCCGGCGGCGAGCACGCGCCGCACTTCGGCGACGTGCGTCTGCAGGCGCGAAATCTCTTCGGCGACGTCAACCTTGGCCGCAAACAGCGCCAGCTCCTGCTTGAGCCTGTCGTTGTCCGGATCGAGGCCGGCATCGCGCAGCCGCGCGCCGAGCTTCTCGACATACGCATCGTGGATGGCTGGCACGCGCGGCGCGACGCGCTCGAGCTGGACCTCGATTCCGCGACAGTTTTCTTCGAGCATCTCGCGCAGCTTGGCGCCCTCGCGCGCCCGCGATGCGCCCAGATCGTGCAGTGCCTGCTGTACGAGCAAAAGCGTATGTTCGGCCAGCACGACCGCATCTACCGAGGGTTCGGTCAGAACGCCCGGCCAGCGCAGTATCTCGACGGTCGACAACGGCGCGCTGCCGGGCGCGTGACGCTGCACTTCGCTTGCCGCGTCGCGCAGCTGGGCGACGCGCTCACCGTTGATCGCCAGCGCCGCCGCGCCGGGCGTGGTCCGGTTCAGCGAAATCCGGCAGTCGATCTTGCCGCGCTTGAGCTCCCGAGACAGCGACTCGCGTACCGCGGTTTCCATTGCGCGGAGCTCGTCGGGAACGCGCAGCTGCAAGTCCAGATAGCGATGATTGACCGAGCGCAACTCGACCGCAAGCGAGCAGCCGGGCAGTTCGGCCGCGACCGCTGCAAAGCCGGTCATGCTCAGAATCATCGCGAATCCGTGGCGTACAAGTCGTGCCGGCTGGAAGATGGGCGGAAGCGCAACGAGGCGCGACCAGGACCAAAGAACGACGAACGAATTCTTTACTTTATCGCCGCGGTTGTCGAGAATGTAGAGCTTATCCCTTTGACGTGCAAGTCTTAAGCACCAACCATAAAGCCCAATGGGCGTCACCAACCAGGCACTCCCCTCCGGATACCAGCTGCTCAATTACCGGATTGATCGCCAGATCAGCCGCGGCGGCTTTTCGATCGTCTATCGTGCCTTCGACGATGCCGGCGCACCGGTCGCCATCAAGGAATACCTGCCTTCGTCGCTGGTCCTGCGCACCGACGGCGACATCGTTCGCGCCAGCTCCGCCGAAAACCTGACTTCGTTCCGTTATGGAATGAAGTGCTTTTTCGAGGAAGGGCGGGCGCTGGCCAAGATCAATCATCCGAACGTCGTTCGCGTGCTCAATTTCTTCCGCGCCAACGAGACGGTGTACATGGTCATGCGCTACGAGCGCGGGCGGACGCTGCAGCAGCAGATCCAGTTGCGCCAGGACCAGATGTCCGAGCGGCTGGTGCGCCACGTGTTCATGCACCTGCTTAACGGCTTGCGCGAAGTGCATACGCACAAGCTTCTGCATCTCGACATCAAGCCGGCCAACGTGTATCTGCGGACCGACGGCAGCCCGGTCCTGCTCGATTTCGGCGCAGCGCGGCAGACGTTGACGACGTCGCGGCCGAAGCTCGCTCCGATGTACACGCCCGGTTTTGCCGCGCCCGAGCAATATCGCGAGCCGGACCGCCTCGGGCCGTGGACCGACGTCTACGGCATCGGCGCCAGCATGTTCGCCTGCCTGGCGGCGTTCGCGCCGCAGGCGGCCGACGCGCGGCTCAACGAGGATCACCTGGTGTCGGCGAAAAAGATCTGGGCCGGTGCGTACTCCGACAACGTCCTTGAGGTCATCGACTGGTGCCTGCGCCTCGACCCGCTCGAGCGGCCGCAAAGCGTCTTCGCGCTGCAAAAGGCGATCCGGGAAATCGCGCCGCGCAAGCGCAAGCTCACCTTCCTCGACAACCTGAAAAAGCGCCTGTTCACCGAAGTGATGTAGCACGCTCATGCGCTTCACGATATTTCAGGAGAGCCGCAAGGGTCAGCGCAAGATCAACCAGGACCGGCTCGCCTATACGTACAGCCGGGACACGCTGTTGCTGGTCATTGCCGACGGCATGGGCGGACATGCCGGCGGCGAGATCGCCGCGCAGATCGCAGTGCGTCTGTTCATCGAGCGCTTTCAGCAGGAAGCCAAGCCGACGCTGAAAAATCCGCTGAAGTTCCTGCAGGATTCGATGCTTCGCGCCCACCAGGCGCTGGGCTCGTACGCCAACCAGTTCTCGATGCTGGAGACGCCGCGAACGACCTGCGTGGCATGCATCGTCCAGTCCAATTACGCGTACTGGGCGCACGTCGGAGACTCGCGGCTGTACCTGTTCCGGCAGGGGGGATTGATCGGCCAGACGAAGGACCATTCGAAGGTCCAGTACCTGGTCGATCAGGGGCTGATTGGCGCGCACGAAGTCATCAATCATCCCGATCGCAACAAGATATTCAGTTGCCTCGGCGGCCTGGTCGAGCCGGTGATCGATCTGTCGCGGCGGACGCCGCTGCGCAACGGCGACCTGATCGTGATGTGCACCGACGGACTCTGGAGCGTCTACCCTCAGGAAGAGATCGCGCGCGCGCTCACCGGCGCGCCGATACTGAAGTCGTTGCCGGTGCTGATGCGGGAGGCCGAGATGCGCGGCGGCGCCGATGGCGACAATCTTTCGCTGATCGTCGTGCGCTGGGGTCCGGAAACGCTGACCGACGAGCCGACGACGACGATCACCGAGACGCTCGGCCTGGGCGAGTTCCAGACCGAGATCGATCGTACGCTGACGCTGACCGATCGCAAAGGCACGCAGCGCGACCTGACCGACGACGAGATCGAGCACGCGATCGCCGAGATCCAGGCGACGATCAAGCGGTACAAGACGTAGCGCCGTTCAATGCGACAACTGATCCTCGACACCGAAACCACCGGCCTCGATCCGAAGGACCATCGCATCATCGAGATCGGGGCGATCGAGCTGATCGACCGCCGGCCGACCGGTCGCAACGTTCACTTCTACGTCAACCCCGACCGCGAGATCGATGCCGGTGCGACGGATGTGCACGGCCTGTCGTGGGAAATGCTGCGCGACAAGCCGAAATTCGCCGAAATCGCCGACGAATTCATCACCTTCGCCCGCGGTGCGCAGTGGGTCATCCACAACGCGCCGTTCGACGTCGCTTTCCTCGACGAGGAGTTCGCGCGCCTGGGCATGTCGTCCAGCGCCGCGATCGCCGCCGAGGTCGTCGATACCTTGGCTCTGGCGCGCGAGCAGTTCCCCGGCAAACGCAACAACCTGGACGCGCTGTGCGAGCGCTTCGGCGTCGCCAACGCGCAGCGCACGCTGCACGGCGCGCTGCTCGACGCGCAGCTGCTCGCCGAGGTCTATCTGGCGATGACCCGCGGCCAGGAATCGCTGACGATCGACATCGTCACGCCGCGTGCGGAAGCCGGCGAGGGTCTGGCCGCTGCGGGCCCGCTCGAGCTGATCCTGCTATTGGCCTCGGTGGAGGAGCTTGCCGCGCATCACGCTTACCTGGCCGAGCTCGATCGCGACGCCAAGGGAGCGTGCGTGTGGCTGACGCTGACGGCCGCCGGCGATGGAGCCTTCGGTAACATGGCCGTAACCTGAGTCGGCGAAAATGGTCGGATTCACCGCAACGCCCGTCCCACGGCGCCTCGTTATCCCGATGCCGCCCGTATCGCCCGACAAGGCGCACGCGCCCCCGCTGATCCATCGCGAGCTTTCGCTGCTCGCGTTCAACCGGCGCGTCCTTGCCCTGGCGCAGGATACATCCGTCCCGCTGCTCGAACGTCTGCGCTTCCTGTGCATCGTCAGCAGTAATCTGGATGAATTCTTCGAGATCCGCGTGGCCGGAATGCGCGAGCAGCTCCGCGTCAAGGCGCCGCCGCCCGGAGTAACGCTGCACGAGCTGCGCCTCCTGTCGTCGCGCCTGTGCGAACAGACGCACATGCTGGTCGCGGACGTCTACCGCACGCTCAACGATCAATTGCTGCCGGCGATGGCGGCGGCCGGCATACGGCTGTTGCGGCAGGCCGAACGCAATGCCGCGCAGCGGGCCTGGGTCGCCGACTATTTCCGGCGCGAGGTCAAGCCGCTGTTGAGTCCGATCGGGCTCGATCCGGCGCACCCGTTTCCCCAGGTCGTCAACAAGAGCCTCAATTTCATCGTCGAGCTGTCCGGCAGCGACGCGTTCGGCCGCGACACGGCCATCGCGATCGTCAAGGCGCCGCATCAGTTGCTGCGGGTGATCGAGCTGCCGGTCGAGGTCGCGCCCCCCAACAGCTTTGTGCTGCTGGCCTCGATCATCCATACCCACCTGGGCGAGCTTTTCGCCGGACGTCGCGTGGTCGGCTATTCGCAATTCCGCGTGACGCGTGATGCCGATCTTTGGTTCGACGAGGAAGAGGTCAAGAATCTGAGGCAGGCGCTCGAGGGCGAGCTCCCGCAGCGGCAGTTCGGTCTTGCCGTGCGGCTGGAAGTCGCTGCCAATTGCGCGCCGCCACTTGCCCGCCTGCTGCTGCAGCAATTCGAGCTCGAAGAGACCGATCTGTATCGCTGCGACGGGCCGGTCAACCTCGCCAGGCTGGCGACGCTGGTCGACGGATCGGACCGGACCGAGCTCAAGTATTCGCCGTTCGTCCCGGGCACGCCGGAGCGCCTTCGCGATCAGCCCGACATTCTGGCGGCGATCCGGCAGCACGACATCCTGCTGCATCATCCCTATCAGGCGTTCGATCCGGTCGTCGAGTTCATCCGCAAGGCCAGCGAGGACCCTGACGTGGTCGCGATCAAGCAGACCGTCTACCGCACCGGCGTCAACTCCGTGCTGATGGAGGCGCTGGTCGAGGCTGCGCGCCGCCGCAAGGAGGTCACCGTCGTCGTTGAGCTCCTGGCGCGCTTCGACGAAGAGGCGAACATCAACTGGGCCGAGCGACTGGAGGAAGCTGGCGCGCAGGTGGTCTATGGCGTTTTCGGTCTGAAGACCCACGCCAAGCTCGCACTGCTGCTGCGGCGCGAACCCGACGCCTCGGGCCGCCCGCAATTGCGGCCGTACGCCCACTTGGGCACGGGAAACTATCACCCGCGCACCGCGCGGCAATATACCGATTTCGGCCTCCTCACGGTGAACCCCGACTTGTGCGCCGACGTCGCCGAGGTATTCCTGCACATCACCAGCCTCGCTCGCTCCAACCGGCTGAAACGTCTCTGGCTCGCGCCGTTCACCATGCATCGGCAATTGCTTGCCGCGATACACCGCGAGACCCGGCACGCGAAGGAAGGCCGGCGCGCGCATATCGTGGCCAAGATGAACGGTCTGCTCGAGGAAGCAGTGATCAAGGCGCTCTATGCCGCTTCCCAGGCCGGGGTGAAGATCGACCTGGTCGTGCGCGGTGCGTGCGCGCTTCGTCCCGGCGTCAAGGGATGGTCCGACAACATCAGAGTCCGCTCGGTGGTCGGCCGCTTTCTCGAGCATCCGCGCATCTGGTATTTCTGCAACGGCGGCAGCGAGGACGTCTACCTGTCGAGTGCGGACTGGATGGGGCGAAACCTGTTTCGTCGCATCGAGGTCGCCTTTCCGGTGCTCGACAAGGAGCTCAAGGCCCGCGTTATCGCCGAGGGGCTCGAGGCCTGTTTCGAGGACAATTGCAGCGCGTGGGATCTGGGCGCCGACGGCGACTATGTGCGCGCCAGGCCCGCGCGCCGCGCCCGCGCCTGCGCGACCCAGGAACTCCTGCTCGATCGGCTGGCCGAACGTCCGACTGCCGATGCCTGAATCCGATCACTGCCATCAATGGACCTGATCCTGTGGCGCCACGCCGATGCCGAGCCGGGCGAGCCCGATCTCGAGCGCCGGCTCACGGCCAAAGGCGTTCGCCAGGCCGAGCGCATGGCTGCCTGGCTCGACACCCACCTGCCGGACCGTTGCCGGGTCCTGGTGAGCCCTGCCGAGCGCGCGCAACAGACCGCCCGTCCGCTCGGCCGAAAGTTCAAGATCGTGCCCGAGCTCGCCCCGGGTGCCTCCGCAGCGGCCATCCTCGCCGCGGCCGGATGGCCGGACGCCCGCGAGGCGACGCTGATCGTCGGCCATCAGCCGACGTTGGGCGAAACCGCAGCGCTGCTGCTGTCGGGCCGCGACGCTCCGTGGGGCATGCGCAAGGCCGCCGTCTGGTGGCTGTCAGACCGCGACCGCGAGCAGGGCGCCGAGGTCGTGCTCAAGGTCGTCATCGGCCCCGATTTCGTCTAGCCTGCGGCTTAGCGTCGCGGCGGCTCGCGATACTGCTTTACGTCGACTCGACCGCGTGCCACTGCGCCCGCTCGCGCTCCAGCAGGTAGGCGGTGAGCGGGTGGGCGGCGAGCCAGCGCTGACTCACCCGGATGGCGACGCCGCCCCGCGTCTTGAGGGCCACGCGCGGCAGCGAGACCTCGGTGCGGGCGTGACAGAACACCACCGCGGCCCGCAGCGCCGCGATCTCCACCCGTACCAGCGGATCGCGGAGCGCTGCGCGCACCTTGGCAAGGCCGCCGCGGCAGCCATAGACCAGCAAGGCGAGGCGCGCCTGCTCGCCGGCCGAAAAGCCGGGCATGTCCGCGTGCTGCAGGATGTACGCACCGTGCTTGTGAAACCCGATGTGCGAGACCGACATGCCGATCTCGTGCAGCAGCCCGGCCCAGTGCAGCATCTGTAATTGCTCCGGCCCGGCGTTCGGGGCGGCGCGCGCAAACAGCGCGGTCGCGAGCGCCGCAACTCGACCGGCGTGCCCCCGCTCGACGCGGTAGCGGTCGAGAAAACGCTCGACGGTAAGCTGCCGGGCATCTCGGTCTATGGTTCTGCCGAACAGGTCGTAAAGCACGCCCAGCCGCAGCGCGCCGCCAACCGGGTCGATCCGCTCGATGTCGAGCTCGGTGACCGCCGCGCTCATGATCGCCAGGCCGCCGGCAAGCACCGGTACACGCTCGGGTTTGAGCGCATTAAGCTTCAGGCGCGTCGGATCGCGGGCGCGAACCAGGCGATGGCGCAGCCGGGCGAGACCGACCGGCGTGATCCCGCCGGCGGAAAACCCGTTCTGCTCAAGAATCTCGGCGAGTGCCGCTGCCGTACCCGACGAGGCGTAGGCGTCTTTCCAGTGGCCCGCGCCGAAATCGCCGGCGATGGCTTCGATTTCGACCCGGGCGGCGGTCTCGGCGGCGTCGAATGCGCTCGCGCTGACGATCCCGTCGGGAAAGAACCTCTGCGTGGTGCTGACGCAGCCCAGGGTCAGCGACTCGAGCCGATCGGGTTCGAGCCCGCGGCCGATGATGAATTCGGTCGATCCGCCGCCGATGTCGACTACCAGGCGCGGCGCGTCCGACGGTGGCAGCTCATGCGCAACGCCCAGATAGATCAGCCGCGCCTCTTCGTGGCCGCTGATCACGTCGATCGGACAGCCGAGCGCGCGCTCGGCTTTGGGCAGAAACTCGCGCGCGTTGGACGCGACCCGAAAAGCATTGGTCGCCACTGCGCGTACCGCCGACGGATGGACACCGGACAGCCGCTCGCGGAACCGCGCGAGGCAGGCCAGTGCCAGCGTCATCGCCGCGGGCTTGATTCGACCGTTGCGATCGAGGCCCGCCCCGAAGCGCAGCGTCTCGCGCCAGGTGTCCTGCCGGTAGATCTGGTCGCCCTCGATGCGGCCGATCTCCAGCCGGAAGCTGTTCGATCCGAGGTCGACGACGGCGAGCGTCTTGGCGGTCACGGACTGGGCGCGCCGGCGTGCGGCGCGACAAAACGCGGTGCGCGCAAGCCTAACAGAAATGAGCGCGTGCGAACGCGCGGCGGTTTTGGGGCACCGGTGTTTCTGCTACGCTCGCTGCCTCGTCCACGCTCTCGTGCTTCCTGTGCCGATCGACTATCTGCAGAGAATTCTGAACGCGAAAGTCTACGACGTCGCGATCGAATCGCCGCTCGACCCGGCACCGATGCTGTCGCGCCGCATCGGCAACCGCGTGCTGCTCAAGCGCGAGGACGAGCAGGAAGTGTTCTCGTTCAAGCTGCGTGGCGCCTACAACCGGATGGCCCATCTTTCGGCCGCCGAGCGCGCGCGCGGCGTCGTCGCGGCATCGGCCGGCAACCACGCGCAGGGCGTGGCACTTGCCGCGCAGCGGCTGGACTGCAAGGCAACGATCGTCATGCCGGTGACCTCACCGACGATCAAGATCCAGGCGGTCGAGGCGCGCGGCGCCAGCGTCGTCCTGCACGGCGATTCGTACAGCGACGCCTACGCGCACGCGGCCAAGCTGCAAAAGGCCCGGCGCGCCACGTTCATTCATCCGTACGACGATCCCGATGTGATCGCGGGCCAGGGCACGATCGCCGTGGAAATCCTGCGCCAATGCCAGGGACCGCTCGACGCGATCTTCGTCGCGGTCGGGGGCGGCGGCCTGATCGCCGGCATCGCGTCCTACGTCAAGCGGGTCCGCCCGGAAGTCAGGATCATCGGCGTGCAGCCGGTCGACTCCGACGCCATGACCCGGTCGCTCGCCGCCGGACGCCGCGTCCGCCTGGGACACGTGGGTCTGTTCGCCGACGGCGTCGCGGTCAAGCAGGTGGGCAAGGAAACGTTTCGTATCTGCCGCGAGCTCGTCGACGACATGATCACCGTCGACACCGACGCGATCTGCGCCGCGCTGAAGGATGTTTTCGAGGATACGCGCGCCGTGCTCGAGCCGGCCGGTGCGCTGTCGGTCGCGGGCGTGAAGGCCTGGTGCGAGCGGCACCGGCCCAAAGGCCGCACTTTCGTGGCGATCGCGAGTGGCGCCAACATGAATTTCGACCGCCTGCGGTTTGTCGCCGAACGGGCCGAGCTGGGCGAAGCGCGCGAGGCGATCTTCGCGGTGACGATACCGGAGCGGCCGGGCAGCTTCCGCGAGTTCTGCGCCCTGCTGGGCAAGCGCAGCGTCACCGAATTCAACTACCGCTACGCCGATCCGCGTATCGCCCACATTTTCGTCGGCGTCGAGGTCGCCAACCGGCACGAAACCGCGGCGCTGCTTCGCGCGATGCATGCGCGGCGGATCGAGGCGTTCGACCTGTCCGACAACGAAATGGCCAAGCTGCATGTGCGCCACCTGGTCGGCGGACACGCGCCGGCGGCTGAAAACGAGATTCTTTACCGGTTCGAGTTCCCCGAGCGGCCGGGCGCGCTGATGCGGTTCCTGAACAGCATGAGCCGGGGCTGGAACATCAGCCTGTTCCACTACCGCAACCACGGCGCCGACCACGGGCGTGTGCTGGTCGGAATGCAGGTTCCCCCTTCGGATCGCGCCAAGTTCCGCGGCTTCCTGACGAAGCTCGGCTACTTTGGGGTCGACGAGACGGCGAATCCGGCCTACCGGATGTTTCTCGGGCGGTAGGGTTGCCGTTAGGGCGGCCGCCCTGCCGTCGCGCCGAGCCATCGTCCGGGCGGCGAAGGTCCGGGAGAACGTCGGCGACGCCGCCGGGGGGTGTTTTCCGTCCCCGAGCCTCGGTTTTTTTGCGCCTCGACAGGCATGAAATCGCCCGCGGCACCGGCCTGCGGCATCCGCTGCCGTCCTCCGGCTGCCGAGGCTGTGCTGACCCGGCGCGGCAGTTTTTTGCTCAATTTCGCTGCGCCGATGTTGCAAATCGCTCAAAAACCTCAGCTTTGCCCGTTCTGGCAAGGATTATGCTCTAGGCATTTGCTCCCATACGTGGCAAACTTTCAAAGGGCTCGAAATGGAAACGACAGCGCTGGACACAGGACTGAGCTACAACGCGGGAGGAATCGAATTGGCGGATCCAGTCGCCTTGAATGGCGCGAAAGTCATGGTGATCGACGATAGCAACACGATTCGTCGCAGCGCCGAGATTTTCCTGCTTCAAGCCGGATGCACGGTGATCCTTGCCGAAGACGGTTTCGACGCGCTGGCCAAGATCGCCGACCATCAGCCCGACCTGATCTTCGTCGACATCATGATGCCGCGACTGGACGGGTACCAGACCTGCGCGCTGATCAAGAAGAATTCGCGCTTTCATCAGACACCCGTGGTGATGCTCTCGTCGAAGGACGGGTTGTTCGACCGTGCGCGCGGCAGGATGGTCGGGTCGGATCAGTACCTGACCAAGCCATTCACCAAAGAGAGCCTGCTGAAGGCCGTCGGCACGCACGTCAAATCGGCGGCGCATTGAGCGACGAGCGCACCGCACGCGGTCAGCAAGGGGTGGGGAAACAATGGCCATAAAACGTGTATTGATCGTCGACGATTCGCCGACCGAGCGGCACGTCCTTAACGACATGCTGACCAAGGCGGGCTACGAGGTCGTCGCCAGCGACAACGGCGAGGACGCGATCCTCAAGGCGAAGACGGTGAAGCCCGACCTGATCCTGATGGACGTGGTGATGCCCGGGCTCAACGGATTCCAGGCGACGCGCGCGATCAGTCGCGATCCGGCGACACGCAGCGTGCCAATCATCCTCTGCACGTCCAAGACCCAGGAAACCGACAAGATCTGGGGCATGCGCCAGGGCGCGCGTGACTACATCGTCAAGCCCGTGAATCGCGATGAACTGATCGCCAAGATCACGGCGCTGGGCTGATCGGGTCCGATGGCCCGCGCCGCGAAGCTCGATCTACGCGCGTTCCAGCAGGAGCTGGCGGCGCGCCTTGCCGCGAAAACCACACAGCAGGTCGAGCAGTCCCGGCTGGGGCTCGCCTGCGCCGGCAAGCAGTGGTTGATTCGCCTGGCGGATGCGGGCGAAGTCATCGCGGTGCCGACGATGGCGACCGTGCCGCTGACCCGGCCGTGGTACCTCGGTATCGCCAACATCCGCGGCAATCTGTACAGCGTCATCGATTTCGCCGGATTCCTGGGCCAGGCGACCGAGCCGGTGGTGCCCGGCGCGCTGCAGGCCCGCATGGTCCTGTTCGGGCCACGCGTCGGCGAATTGCGCGCTGGCCTGGTAGTGACCAAGGTTCTGGGCCTGAGCAATCTCGCCGAATTGACGCGCAGCGACGCCGCTGCCGATGCGCCAGCATGGTACGGCGCGCGCTGGACCGACAAGGCCGGCGGCGTCTGGCAGGAAATCGACCTGGCCCTGCTCGCGCAGGATCCGGTTTTTCTTCAAGTGGGACTGTAGCTTGGGCACAGTCCGACCGATCACACGCAACGCGTAGCGACCCTATCTGGGGAGGGATCATGGCATTCACATTCAAAGGCCTCTTGGGAGCGGGTGCAGGCAGGGGACAGATCCTGTCCGAAGCCGATCTCGACGAGCCGACGACGCAGGTGAAAATGGGCGGCGCCCAGCGCGGTTACGACCCGCTGGCGGCGCCTTCGATCATGGATCAGATGCGCAACGCGACACCCGAGATGAAACAGCCCGGGCGTCTGTGGTTCATCGGCCACCTGCCGATCGCCAGGCAATACCAGATCCTGGGCATACTGTTGCTGCTGTTCGGCGTCCTGGCCGGGCTAATGCTGTGGCTCAACTACCGGGCGAACTCCCAGGCGGGCGCGAGCTCGACGACGGCCACCGAAATGCAGATGCTGTCGCAGCGGTTGGCGCGCGGTACCGCGCTGGCGGTGCAGGGCAATGCCGGCGCGTTCGACAGCGTCAGGGATTCGCGCGACCGCTTTCGCGTCGACCTGGATGCGCTGACCAAGGGCGGCGTCGTGCACGGCACCAATGTCGACGTCGCCAGCAACGAAGCGCTGCAGAAGGCGCTGGGCGTGCTCGACGCGCGCTGGGAACGGGTCGAAAAGAATGCGACCGCGGTAATCGACAACCAGGCCGCGCTGGTTTCGCTGTCGAAAGGACTGGAGAGCATCAACCAGGGCAACAATGCGCTGCTCGAGCTGGCACAGCAGGCGTCGGCGCAGATTGCCTCCGCCGGCGGCTCGCTGCGCGAGGTCGATTTCACCAACCAGCTTGCCGTGCTTTCGCAGCGGATTGCCAAGAACGCGAATTCACTGGTTTCGTCGGACGAAATCGATCCGGAAGTCGCTTTCCTGCTGGGCAAGGACACCGGCACGTTCCGCGACATCCTGAACGGCCTGTTGAAGGGAAGCGATGCGCTCAGGCTGCCCGGCGCGGTGCGCGCCGACGATGCGCGCGCAACGCTGACCGAGTTGCAGAAGCGGTTCGCCAGCTACGAGACCGGCGTCAACGCGATCCTGCAGAACATGCAGCGCCTGGTGCTCGCCAAGCAGGCGGCGCGAGGCATAAATCAGGAGTCGGAGCCGCTGCTCAGCGATACGACCGCGCTTACCGGCGAATTCGACGGCCAGACGATGGTGCGCAGCTTTACGCTCTGGGCCGCGATGACGTTTGCCTTGCTGGCTCTTATCGCGCTAATCGCCTACGGCTGGGTGTCGCGCGAGGACGGACGCGTGCGCGCCTTCGAAAGCGAGCAGGAAAACAAGCGCAACCAGGAAGCGATTCTGCGGCTGCTCAACGAGATGGGCAACCTCGCGGACGGCGACCTGACGGTGCAGGCGTCGGTGACCGAGGATGTGACCGGTGCGATCGCGGATTCGATCAACTTCACGATCGAGGAACTGCGCACGCTGGTCCGCGGCATCAACTCGGCGACCGACCAGGTGGCCAAGGCGACGACCGATGCGCAGTCGATCTCGAACCGCCTGTACGAAGCCTCGCAGCGGCAGAACAAGGAGATCCAGCAGGCGTCGGCGTCGGTGCTGCAGATGGCGCAGTCGATCAACGAAGTGTCGCAGACTGCGGCGCAGTCGGCGCGGGTCGCGCAGCAGTCGCTCGCCGCCGCAGAAAAAGGCGGCGATGCGGTGCACAACCAGATATCGGGCATGAACGAAATCCGCACGCAGATCCAGGACACCGCCAAACGGATCAAGCGCCTGGGCGAATCGTCGCTGGAGATCGGCGAGATCGTCGAGCTGATTTCGGACATCACCGAGCAGACGAACGTGCTTGCGCTCAACGCCGCGATCCAGGCCGCATCGGCAGGTGAAGCCGGCCGAGGCTTCACCGTCGTCGCGGAGGAAGTGCAGCGACTGGCCGAGCGCTCGGGCGAGGCGACCAAGCAGATCGAAGCAATCGTCAAGACCATTCAGGCCGACACGCAAGACGCGGTCGCGGCCATGGAAAAGAGCACCGTCGGCGTGGTCGAGGGAACCAAGCTTTCTGACGCGGCCGGTCAGGCGCTGGACGAAATCCGGCGGGTGTCGCGCGAGCTTGCCGAATTGATCGGCGGCATCTCCGCGCAGACACAGAAGCAGTCCGCGTCGGTGTCGGACGTGACCCGCGGCATGCAGGGCATCCTGAAGATCACCGAGGAGACGACCGAGGGCACCAAGCAGACCAACGTCTCGATCGGACAGCTGACCAAGCTCGCGGCCGAGCTCCGGAGCTCGGTCGCCGGTTTCAAGGTATGACGCGCGCAGGCGGAGGCGCGAAGCGCGCGACCCGGAGCGCGGCAGGGCGGCCGACACGCAATGGATCGAGTTCGAGCTTGGTGATAGGAGGCCGCGACGCGCGCAGGCGGAGGCCGCGCCGCGCGCATGACGCGCGATCCGGGCGCGGTTCTTGCGTGCGCTGTGCGCCTGACCCCCGATCCCCAATGACATAAACCCTTATCATGGCCAGCGACACTGCACAGGACTTCGATCTCGGACCGCTGTCCTGGGTCCATGGCGAAATAGACCAGGCGCTCGGACGCGGCCTGGAGGCGCTCGCAGCATTCAAGGCCGCACCGCAGGACGCGACCCCGCTCAAGCAGTCGCGCACTCACATACACCAGGCGGCCGGCGCGCTGCAGATGGTCGGCCTCGACGCGGTCGCTGCCTACACCGAAGAAATCGAGCGTCACCTGGGTCGACTCGATGGACTGCCGGCGGCCGATGTGCCGGCCGGGTGCGACCTGGTCGACCGCGCCGGGCGCAAGCTCCGCATCTTCCTGGACGAGCTCGTCGGCGGCGCGAATCCGGTGCCGCTGAAGCTTTTCCCCGAGTACGAGCAGATGCAGCAGGCGCGCGGTATCAAGGGCGCTTCGCCGACCGATCTGTTCTTCCCCGACCTGTCGCCGCGCGCGCCGAAGATCGCGACGCTCAAGTCGGTGACGCCGCACAAGCTTTCTTCGTTCCTCATCAAGCAGCGACGGCTGTACCAGCGCGGCCTCCTGGCGTGGCTGCGCGGCGATGAGGAAGGCTCGAAGATCATGCGCGATGCGGTCCAGGGCATCGAAGACGTACAGACGCATTCGGCGCAGCGCTCGTTCTGGTGGACCGTCGGCGCGCTGCTCGAAAGCATCGTCGAGAAAGGCGTCGAAAGCGGATTCGGCGTCAAGCAGCTCTGCGGAAGAGTCGACTTGCAGATCCGGCGCTTCGTCGAGGGCTCGGCGAAAGTCTCGGACCGGATGCGCCGCGAGGTGCTTTATTACGTCGCGATAAGCGCTCCGGTCGGCGCCCAGACGCAGGCAGTGCAGCGCGCGTTCCACCTCAATGGCCTGATTCCGACCGCCGAGGTGCTGTCGGCCGACGTGCTGCGCACGCAGCCGCTGCTGCGCGAGGTCCGCGAGCAGCTGGCCACCGCCAAGGATCTGTGGCTGAAGATCACCGGCGGCCGACCGGAAAACATCGCGAAATTGAAGCAGACGATGGCGGGTCTTTCGGACCGCGGGCGCGCCATCGGCGAGCCTTCGCTGTCGCGCCTGCTGAGCGCTCTCGCCAGCCGCGTCGACAAGCTCGCCGTCGGCACGGTTTCCGAGGCGGTGGCGATGGAATTCGCCACCGTCTTGCTGCTTGCCGAATCCACGGTCGAGCATTTCGGCGCGCTCTCGCCGGAGCTGCCGCAGCAGATCGACGCGATGCTGGCGCGTGTCGATGCTGCGCAGCAGAACAAGCCGATGCTGATGGTCGCAGGAGCGCCGCTGCTGGACGAAATGACACGCCGCGCGCAGGAGCGATTGCTGCTCGCGCAGGTCGCGCGCGAAATCCAGACGAACCTCCGCCACATGGAGCAAGTGCTCGACGCCTTCTTCAGGGACAACAGCAAGCGGGCCGACCTCGCCACGCTCGCCGGCGACAGCCGTCAGATCGCTGGCGCGCTGAAGATGCTGGGGCTCGACAGCGCGGAACGGCTGCTCGAGCTTTGCCAGCAGCAGATTGACGAGTATGCGAAGCCGGACGTCGAGGTTCACAACGACGACCTCGAGATGCTGGCCGAATCGCTGTCGGGGCTCGGGTTCTACATCGAGGCCGTCGAGCAGCAGCGGCCGGATCGCGACCGCCTGATCACTCCGCTGCTCGATCGTCGCCTCGGCGTCGCGCCGAGCGCGCCCGCCGCGGAGCTCGAGACGGTCGAGTCGGCCGTCGGCGATCTGCGATCGGCGTTGCCGGAGACTTTTGCCGCCTATCAGCGCGCGCCGGGCGACCTGGAAGCGCGGGACCGGCTGTCGGCCGACCTGACGACGCTCAAGCACGATGCCGAGCTGATCGGCGACGAACGCCTGCTGCAGGACGCCGATGCGGCGCTGGCCGAGCTTGCGCATGCCGGCACGGCCGACACCGCGGCGCTGCAGGATGCCGTCGCGGCAGTTGCGGCGCAGAACGCGGCGGCGCCGGCACCTTCGGCGGAAACGATGCGCCTGCTCGAAACCGACGCGACGCAATTCGACACCGAGCTACTCGACATCTACCTGACCGAAGCCGGCGAAGTGCTGGACACGATCGCGGCCAGCGCGAAGGAGCTTGCCGCCCATTCCGATGATCGCACGGCGCTGACCGTCGTCCGGCGCGGATTTCACACCTTGAAGGGCAGCGGCCGCATGGTGGGCTTGACCGACCTGGGCGAGCTCGCGTACGCGGTGGAGAAGGTTCACAACCGCGTCCTGGAGGAAGATCTCCCGACGACGCCGGCACTGATCGCGCTGATCGGTGTGGCCGAGTCGAGTTTCCGCCGCTGGGTCGACGCCTTGCGCAATACCGGCCGGGTAACACCCGATGCCGACGCCTTGCAGGCAGCGCTCGCCAAAGTGGAAAGCGAGTTTCCCGATGGCGGCGGCGATCCGGGGGCCGGGATGCCATCGTCACCGTCGCCGCTAGCCGCTGTTTCGCCAACCGACGGTGCGAGCGCCGGCGGCGCTGCGGCTTCGCCGTCGCTGGCGGCAATCGAGGTGCTCGAGCTCGACGAGACGCCGTACGGCGAAGGCGACGCGGCGGGCGATCCGCACGTGCCGTCGCGTCAGACGCTGGCCTTTTCCGCTGTCGGAACACGAAACGCATCCGAAGGCGCCGTCGCGGTCCTTGCCGATGCCGAAGAGGAAATCACCGTCGGCGGAGTGACGCTTTCGGCGGCTCTGTACCGAATCCTGTGCGAAGAGGCCAAGCAGCATCTGGCCACGCTGGACGCCGAGTTGCAGACATTGCAGTTCGATCCCGCCGCGACGCCGTCGCAGCTGATGGTGCGCGCCAGTCACACGCTTTGCGGCATTCATCGCACCGGCGGCTTCCCGTTGGTCGCCACCACCGCCAAAGCGCTGGAAGTTTGCCTGCTCGGCCTGCAGGAACGCGGCGCGCCACTGCCGGGCGCGGCACAGCCGGTGCTCGCCCGCGCAGTCGCGGGCTTGAGCGCCTTGAGCGCGCGCGTTCGCACGCGCGAGTCGTTCCGTGCCAGCGACGAGGCCGAGGCCGCCGAGATCATCAGTGAGCTCGAGACACTGCGACAGGACACCGTGCCGCAGCGCGAGATCGGCGACAGCGAAGCGGTCGCAGCGCGCGTTGCCGAGGCCGACGAGCCCGGCGTGACGATCAATCTCGCGCTGGCTGCCGTCGGAGAGCCCGCCGCTTTTTCCAATCCGGTCGAACGCAAAGCCGAGCCGATGCTGCACGCGGTGTCGTCGCCGGGCGGCCCGGCCCCGTTGGCTGCGGCCGCTGCGCCGGTGCCCGCGCCTTCCGAGGCCGCGCTGCTTGAAGTTCATGACGACGTCGACCGTCAGGTGTTGCCGATATTTCTCGACGAGGCGGCCGAACTTTTTCCACAGGCCGGCGAGCAGTTGCGCAACTGGCGCGCGAAGCCCGGCACCAGCGACATGATGCAGGCCCTGCAGCGCACGTTGCACACATTCAAGGGCAGCGCGCGCATGGCCGGCGCAATGCGCCTGGGCGAAGCTGCGCACATGATGGAAAGCCGCCTCGGCGGTGGCGATGCGACGGCGCCTGCGCCTGCATTGTTCGATGCGCTGGATAACGATCTGGATCATATTGCCTTCCTGCTTGATCGCCTGCAGAAAGGCGAATCCGATGCCGCGCCGCCGTGGCTTGCCGCCGAGGGAGCCGAAGCGCTGCCGCCCGAGCACGCGCCGCCGGCAGTGCACAGCGCTGTCGTCACGCCGCTGCCGGTCGCGCCCCGCGCGCCGCAGCCGCCCGCTGCGACGCACGCCGCGGAACCGGCGCCTGCCGCCGAGAGCGAAGGCTCGCGTGCGATGCTGCGCGTGCGCGCCGAGCTGATCGATCGGCTGGTGAACGAGGCCGGCGAGGTGGCGATAACGCGCGCCCGCGCGGAGGGCGAGCTCCGTTCGCTCAAGGGCAATCTGCTGGAGCTCACCAACAGCGTCATTCGCCTGCGGGCGCAGGTGCGCGAAATCGAAATCCAGGCCGAGTCGCAGATTCAGTCGCGCATGTCGATGGTCAACGAGGCCGCCGAGGGCTTCGATCCTCTGGAATTCGATCGCTATACGCGGTTCCAGGAATTGACGCGCGGCCTGGCCGAAGGCGTCAACGACGTTTCGACCGTTCAGCAGTCGCTGCTCAAGAATCTAGACGAAGCCGATGCCGCGCTGCTCGCGCAATCGCGCCTGTCGCGCGACGTGCAGCAGCAATTGTTCTCGATCCGGACGGTGCCTTTCGGCAGCTTGTCGGAGCGCCTGTATCGCATTCTGCGGCAGACCGCGAAGGAGCTCGACAAGCGGGCGAATCTGGAAATCCGCGGGACGCAGGTCGAGCTCGACCGCTCGGTGCTGGAGAAGCTGGTCGGCCCGCTCGAGCATCTGCTGCGCAATGCACTCGACCATGGCATCGAAAGCCGCGAGACGCGCATCGCCGCCGGGAAGCCCGACACCGGAGAGATCACGCTCAACGTCCGGCAGCGGGGTAATGAAATCGCCATCGAGCTGGCCGATGACGGCGCGGGTCTCGATCTCGGTCGCATCCGGGACAGGGCGCGCGCCCAGGGCCTGCTCAACGCCGATGTCGAGCCGACCGAGGCGCAGCTTGTCGAGTTCGTCTTCGCGCCCGGCTTCAGCACGGCGACCAAGGTCACGCAGATTTCGGGGCGCGGCGTCGGGCTCGACGTCGTGCGCTCTGACATCGCCGCGCTCGGCGGCCGGGTCGAGGTGACGACGTCGGTCAAGCACGGCACCGCATTTACGCTCTACCTGCCGTTGACGCTGGCGGTTGCGCAGGTGGTGCTGGTCAAGGCGGGAGGCAGGCTCTGGGCGCTGCCTGCGCCGATGGTCGAGCAGGTGCAGCAGATCAAGGACAAGAACCTGATCAACCTGTATCTGACGCGCGAAATCGTCTGGCAGAACCGGAAGTATCCGTTCTTCTATCTGCCGCGGCTGCTCGGAAGCGGCGGGAACAATCCGGAGACGATGCGATACAACTCGGTGCTGCTGCTCAAGAGCGGCCAGAATCTCGCCGCCGTGCACGTCGATGAAATGATCGGGAACCAGGAAGTCGTGGTCAAGAATATCGGGCCGCAACTTGCCCGCGTGTCGGGCATTTCCGGCGCGACGGTGCTCGGCACCGGCGAGGTCGTGCTGATCATCAATCCGGTGCAGCTGGCGCAACGCCTGGACACCGCCGCCGAAGCGCCGATGGTCCTCAAGACGCCGCAAGCCGCGGCCGCCGCCGCCGCCGCAGCAGCAGCAGCGGGGCCGCCGCTGGTGATGATCGTTGATGACTCGCTGACGGTGCGCAAGATAACCAGCCGCCTGCTGACGCGCGAAGGCTACACGGTGATCGCGGCCAAGGACGGGCTCGACGCATTGCAGCTGCTCGGCGAGCGCACGCCCGACGCGATCCTGCTCGATATCGAAATGCCGCGCATGGACGGCTTCGAATTCGCCAAGACAATCAAGGCCGACCACAATCTGGCGCACATTCCGATCATCATGATCACGTCGCGCACCGCGGAGAAGCATCGTAACCGGGCCGCCGAGCTCGGCGTCGAGCTTTATCTCGGCAAGCCCTATCAGGAAGAAGAGCTGTTGCGCAGTCTGCGCGAGCTGCTCGAAGTGCACGCGGCCTGAACGCTGATCGGATCAGAATCGAGCGAGGGCGCGTCATCGACGCGCCCTCGCTGCTTATGGGCGGCACGCAGGGCGTTTTGACCGCGGCCGGAGGCCGGCGTAAATTGGAATACCGCGGCGCCAAGTCCGGCGCTGCAAGGTAGAATTGTCACCGCGGCAACTAGGTCCTGTGAACAGGCCCTAGCACGGCCACCCGCAAGTTCCCAGGAGGAGACGACATTCATGGCGAAATTCGCCACCACCCATATTCGAACGCTGGCACTGGTCGGGCACGGCGCATCGGGCAAGACGACGCTCGCCGAAGCGCTGCTGCACAAGGCAGGGGCGATCCAATCGGTCGGAACCGTCGAGCGCGGAACGACGGTCAGCGACTTCGAGCCGCTCGAAAAGACCTGGCAGCATTCGCTGCGATCCTCGGTGCTTCACCTGGAGACGGGGGACACGCGCGTGCATATCATCGACACGCCGGGGTTTCCCGATTTCATCGGCCAGGCGATCGGCGCGCTCGCTGCCGTCGAGACGGCCGCGGTCGTCATCAACGCGACGGCGGGCATCGAGATGATCGCGTCGCGGATGATGGAGTGGGCCGCTGCGCGCAGGCTTTGCCGGCTGTTGATCGTCAACAAGATCGACGCCGAAAACGTCGATTTGCCGGCGATTCTCGCCGCGATCCGCGCGGCGTTCGGCAAGGAGTGCCTGCCGATCAACCTGCCGGCCGGCAACGGCAAGCGCGTCGTCGATTGTTTTTTCAACCCTGCCGGCGAAGCCGATTTCTCGTCGGTCGCCGACGCTCACCGCGCGCTGGTCGATCAGGTGGTCGAGGTCGACGAGGAGCTGATGTCGCTCTACCTCGAGCAGGGCGAGATCGAGCCCGAGCAGCTGCATGCGCCGTTCGAGAAGGCGTTGCGCGAGGGTCATCTCGTTCCGGTGTGCTTCGTATCGGCGAAAAACGGCGCCGGCGTCGCCGAGCTCCTCGATATCTTCACCAAGTTGCTGCCGAATCCGGCCGAAGGCAACCCGCCGCTGTTCACCAAGGGCGACGGCGCGGCGGCCGTCGAATTCCATTCGGAGCCCGATCCGAAAAAGCATGTGCTGGCGCACGTGTTCAAGGTCGTGATGGACCCTTTCGTCGGCAAGCTGGGTGTCTTCCGCGTCTATCAGGGCACTGTGACCCGCGACACCTCGCTTTTCGTCGGCGACGGACGCAAGCCCTTCAAGGTCGGCCACCTGTTCATGCTCCAGGGCGGCAAGAACGTCGAGGTCGATGCCGCGGTTCCGGGTGACATCGCCGCCGTCGCCAAGGTCGACGAGATCGAATTCGACCGCGTGCTGCACGATTCGCACGATGAGGATCACATCCACATGCAGCCGCTCGAATTTCCGACGCCGATGCAGGGCGTAGCACTCCGTCCGAAAAAGCGCGGCGACGAGCAGCGGATCTGGGAAGTGCTGCACCGGATGATCGCCGAGGATCCGACGCTGGTCGTCGAGCACGATCCGAACAGCAACGAAACGGTGCTGCGGGCGCTGGGCGAGCTGCACCTGCGTTCCGTGCTCGAGCGCATGTCGAGCCAGTTCAAGCTCGACATCGAGACGCGGCCGCCGCGCATACCCTACCGCGAGACGATCACGGCGCCGGCCGACGGCTTCCATCGGCACAAGAAGCAGACCGGCGGCGCCGGTCAGTTCGGCGAGGTGTCGCTGCGCGTGGAGCCGATGGCGCGCGGCACCGGATTCGAATTCGTCGATTCGACCAAGGGTGGGGTGATCCCGCACCAGTTCATGCCCGCCGTGCGCAAGGGCGTCGAGCAGGTGCTCGGCAGCGGCGCGATCGCCGGCTTCCCGATGCACGACGTGCGCGTCGTCGTCTACGACGGCAAGCATCACCCGGTCGATTCGAAGGAAGTCGCGTTCGTCGCGGCCGGCCGCAAGGCCTTTCTCGACGCGATCGAGAAGGCGCGGCCGATCGTGTTGGAGCCGATCGTCACCGTCGAAGTGATCTGTCCCGACGTGAAGACCGGCGATATCGCGGGCGACCTGTCGTCGCGGCGCGGCCAGGTGACGGGGACCAAGGGCCTGCAGCCCGGCATCCTTGCCGTCAGCGGTCTCGCGCCGCTGGCCGAGCTCGAAGGCTATTCGGCGCGCCTGAAGTCGGTGACCGGCGGGCAGGGGAGCTGGACGATGCAACTGTCGCACTACGAGCCGGCTCCGCCCAATCTGCAGCAACAGCTCGCGACCGAATACAAGAAGTCGCGCAAGCAGGAAGAAGACTAGTCGACGGCCGGCACCGCAATTTGTGCCGGCGGGCGGCGACGACTACAATTACGTCCATGAGCTACCCGGCAGCGGGCTCCGAAGCGGGGGACGGCGGCACGCAGATGCCGCGCCGGCGCTGGAGCGTCGCGCGAGGCCCGGCGCTCGAGTCCGGGCGCGGAGGAGCCCGGCGCCGCAAGGTAACCGCATGGGCTACCGCATGGGTGAATCGCGGGTCAATCTGACCCATCACTTCCTGATCGCCATGCCCAGCATGGCCGATCCGCATTTCGCGCATACGCTGATCTACGTCTGCGAGCACAACGAAAAGGGTGCGCTCGGCATTGTGATCAACAAGCCGATCGACATGACACTCTCCTCCCTGTTCGAGCAAATCCAGGTGCCGCTCGGCGATTCCGATCTGCGCGCCGCGCCCGTGCACTATGGCGGCCCGGTTCAGATCGACCGCGGCTTCGTTCTGCACCGGCCGCTCGGCAGCTGGCAGTCGACGTTGGCGATCAGCGACGAGCTCGGGCTGACGACGTCGAAGGACATCCTCGAAGCGGTCGGACACGGCGAAGGCCCGCAGGATGTGCTGGTCTCGCTCGGCTACGCCGGCTGGTCGGCCGACCAGCTCGAGCAGGAGATCGCACAGAATGCCTGGCTCACCGTCGAGGCCGACCCCGACGTGATGTTCGCGCTGCCGGCCGAAACCCGCCTGTCGGCGGCGATGAAGCTGCTCGGAATCGATTTTTCCCGCCTGTCCGACGCGGTCGGGCACGCGTGAGCCTGGCGGCGACCTTGCGGCCGCCCGTTGCGCGCGCCGGGACGATTCTCGCATTCGACTTCGGCACCCGGCGCATCGGCGTCGCCGTCGGCGAAACGGCGCTCGGGCTCGCGCATCCGCTGGCAACGATCGCTGGGCATAGCGACGAGGACCGTCTGGCAGGAATCGCGTCGCTGGTTGCCGAATGGCAGCCCGCCATGCTTGTCGTCGGGTTGCCGACGCACGCCGACGGAACGCCTCACGCGATGACGGCGCGCGCGCGGGAATTCGCGCGACGCCTCGAGGCCCGTTTCCAGCTTGCGGTCGAGCTGGTCGACGAACGCTACACGACCGAAGCCGCGGCAGCGGCGCTGTCAAACGCCGGCGTCGACGAGCGCGGGCACAAACTGGTCCGCGACCAGGTCGCGGCGCAGATCATCCTGCAGGCCTATCTTGACCAGCGCGCCCACGCCTGAACTGGCTGGCAATGGCCTGCCGGACGCCGAGGCGACGATCGCCGCGCTGGCGGAGAAGATGGCCATTGCCATCGCCTACGACGCCAAGCTGGTCGGCATCTATTCGGGAGGCGCATGGCTTGCCGAGCGCCTTGCCGAGATCCTGCCCGGCGAGCATCCGGTGGGGTTCATCGACGTCTCGTTCTATCGCGACGACTACAGCAAGAAGGGCTTGCGTGCCAAGGTTGCCACCACGACCTTGCCGTTCGAAGTGGGCAACAGCCGCATCGTGCTGGTCGACGACGTACTCTATACGGGACGCTCGGTCCGGGCGGCAATCAACGAGCTGTTCGACTACGGGCGGCCGGAGTCGATCGAGCTCGCGGTGCTGATCGATCGCGGCGGGCGCGAGCTGCCGATCGAAGCGACCTACGTCGGCGCCCGGGTGGCCGTCGCTCGCGATTCGTCGGTCGTGCTGCAGCGGCATCTGGACCGCCGCTTCGAATTGTCGGCGGAGCCACTCGAAAGCGCGCCCGGTGCGTAACCCGCAGCTCAACGGCGACGGCGAGTTGCAGCACCTGCTGACGCTGGAAGGACTGCCCGCTCCGGTCATCGATCGCATCCTCGATACCGCGCTGCCGTTCGTGTCGATTGCGGAGCGCGACGTCAAGAAGGTGCCGCTGCTGCGCGGCAAGACCGTTTTCAACCTGTTCTTCGAGAACAGCACGCGCACGCGCACCACGTTCGAGATCGCCGCCAAGCGATTGTCCGCGGACGTGATCAACCTCAACATCGGCGTGTCGTCGACCAGCAAGGGCGAGACATTGCTGGACACGATCGACAACCTGGTCGCGATGAACGCCGACATGTTCGTCGTGCGTCATGCGCAGAGCGGTGCCGCGCACCTGATCGCCCAGCATCTGTCCGCGACCGAGCGTCCGCACATCCACGTGATCAACGCCGGCGACGGTCGGCACGCGCATCCTACGCAGGGCCTGCTCGACCTGTTCACGATCCGTCACTACAAGAAGGAATTCCACGGACTGACGGTCGCGATCGTCGGCGACTTGCTGCATTCGCGCGTGGCGCGCTCGCTGATCCACGGCCTGACGACGCTGGGGACGACCGAGGTGCGGGTGATCGGGCCTCAGACGCTGCTGCCGGCCGCGGTGGAGAGTATGGGCGTGCGCGTGTTCCACGATATGCGCGCCGGTCTGGGCGGCGCCGACGTGGTCGTCATGCTGCGTCTTCAGAGCGAGCGCATGAAAGGTGCGTTGCTGCCATCGGCGGGCGAGTACTTCAAGCACTACGGCCTGACGGTGGAAAAGCTGGCGCTGGCCAAGCCGGATGCAATCGTCATGCATCCGGGGCCGATGAATCGCGGCGTCGAGATCGATTCCGCCGTCGCCGACGGCGCGCATTCGGTGATCCTGCCGCAGGTGACGTTCGGCATCGCGGTGCGGATGGCGGTGATGAGCATGCTGGCGGCCAATTGACCGGCGTCGCGACGAGCGCTCCGATGAACATCGAGATCAGGAATGGACGTCTGATCGACCCGCGGCATGGCGTCGACAGCAAGACTGCGCTCTTCGTCTCCGCCGGGCGGATCGCCGCGGTCGGCGGCGCGCCGGCGGGCTGGCGCGCCAACAGGATCATCGATGCGGCCGGATGCGTCGTCTGTCCTGGCCTGATCGACCTCGCGGCGCGACTGCGCGAGCCGGGCTTCGAATACATGGCCACGCTGGAATCGGAAATGGACGCCGCGATTGCGGGAGGGGTGACCAGCCTCGCCTGTCCGCCCGACACTGATCCGGCGCTGGACGAGCCCGGGCTGGTCGAAATGCTCAAGCATCGCGCCCGATCGCTCAACCAGGCGCACGTCTATCCGGTCGGCGCGCTGACCGTCGGGCTCAAGGGCGAGAACCTCACCGAAATGGGCGAGCTGACCGAGGCCGGCTGCGTCGCCTTCTCGCATGCCGACGCGCCGCTCGCCGATACGCAGGTGCTGCGCCGCGCGCTGCAGTACGCGGCAACGTTCGACTATCGGGTCTGGTTGCGGCCGCAGGATGCCTATCTTGCGCGCGGCGGCGTCGCGCACGACGGCGAGGTCGCCACGCGGCTCGGCCTGGCCTCGATCCCGGCCTCGGCGGAGATCATCGCGCTGGACACGATCCTGGCCCTGGCGACGGAAACGGGCGCGCGCGTGCATATCGCGCGACTGTCGACGCACGAGGGCGTGGCGCGCGTGCGCGCCGCGAAGCGCGCCGGCCTCAAGCTGACTTGCGATGTCGCCGTTCATCACGTCCATCTTTGCGACATCGACATCGGCTGGTTCGATGCGCAATGCCATCTGGTGCCGCCGCTGCGCGGCGTTCGCGACCGCGACGCCCTGCGCGCAGGGCTTGCCGACGGCACGATAGACGCGATCTGCTCCGATCATGCGCCGGTCGACGACGACAGCAAGCAGCTGCCGTTCGCCGAGGCCGAGCCGGGCGCGATCGGTCTCGAGTTGCTGCTGCCGCTGACACTCAAATGGGCGCACGAAGCCAGGATCGCGCTGCCTGCGGCGCTCGCCCGCATCACGACCGAGCCGGCGCGGGTGCTCGGCATCGACGCCGGGCATCTCGGGCCCGGCGCCGCCGCCGATATCTGCATCGTCGCCCTCGACGAGGCGTGGACCGTCACGCGTGAGACGCTCAAGAGCCAGGGCAAGAACACGCCGTTCCTGGGCCTCGAGCTTGCCGGCCGGGTACGCCATACGCTGGTCGACGGACAAGTGGTGTACGAATCGGCTGCTCGGCGGGAAGGAGCGTAATAGGTCGTCGCCCGCTGGTATCATTGCGCGCCTCTTCTTCCACATGCGCCGTGCGGTCCTTCAACAAGCCGATGCCCGACTATCTGCACGCTCTCGAACAGCAATCGATCCACGTCATTCGCGAGGCCCACGCGCGGCTGAAGCCGCTGGCGATGCTGTGGTCGCTGGGCAAGGATTCGAACACGATGCTCTGGCTCGTCCGCAAGGCATTTCTCGGACGCGTGCCGTTCCCGGTGATGTTGCTCGATACGGGCAACGAGTTTCCCGAAGTCTACGAATTCCGCGACCGCCTGCTGGCCGAATGGGGCCTTGATTACGTCAACGCCGCCTGTCCTCCGATAGAGGCAACCGATGCGACGCTGCCGCCTGCTGCGCGCGCCGCGGCGCGCAAGACGCTGGGCCTGAAAGCGATCATCGCCGAGCGGGGTTTTCGCGGGATCCTGCTCGGCATCCGCCGCGACGAGCAGCTGATCCGCGGCAAGGAGCGCGTCTTCAGTCCGCGCCGGCCCGACGGAAGCTGGGATTTCCGCAACCAGCCTGCCGAATTCTGGGACCACTATCAAACCGATTTTCCGGCCGACGTGCATGTGCGCGTCCATCCGCTGCTGGCATGGACTGAGCTCGACATCTGGCGTTACGTGGAGCGCGAGCGCATCCCGGTTTGCGAGCTCTATTTTGCCCGCGGCGGCAAGCGTTACCGCTCGCTCGGCGAATCCGACATCACGTTCCCGATCGAGTCCGATGCGGCGACGATTCCGGAAATCATCGCGGAGCTCGAACGGACGCGGCAAAGCGAGCGCGCCGGCCGCGCGATGGATCACGAGCGTGAAGACACGTTCGAACGCTTGCGTGCCGCCGGCTACATGTGATGGAGCGCGCGGCCCCACTGGTGCTCGTGCTCGCCGGCCACGTCGATCACGGCAAGTCGTCGCTGCTGGGGCGGCTGCTGCATGAGCTCGATCTGTTGCCCGCAGGCAAGGCCGAGGAGCTGGCGGCGATGTCGACCCGGCGCGGCGTCCCCCTCGAATGGTCGTTTGTGCTCGACGGCTTTCAGGCCGAGCGCGACCAGGCGATTACGCTGGACACGACGCGCGTCAGGCTAAAGACACCGAATCGCGAATTCGTCGTCATCGATGCGCCGGGGCACAAGGAGCTGCTGAAAAACATGATCGGCGGCGCATCGGCCGCGGCGGCGGCGCTGCTGGTGCTCGATGTTCAGGCCGGCAGCGAGGAGCAGACGCTTCGCCATGCCTATCTGCTGAAGCTGCTGGGCATTCGTGCGCTGCTGGTCGCGATCAACAAGATGGACCTGCCCGGTTACGCCGAAGCCGCTTTCGAAGCGCGCGCGAGGGAGGTCACTGCTGCTCTGGCGAGAATCGGCATCGAACCCATCGCCATCGTCCCGGTGTCGGCAAGGGACGGCGCCAACCTGCGCGAGCGCGGCGCGATGCCCGGCTGGTACAGGGGCCCGTCGCTGGTCGCCGCGCTCGAAGCGCTGCCTGCCGCCACCCCTGATCGCGTTTTGCCTCTGCGCATGCCGGTACAGGACGTCTACCGCCATGGCGAGCGACGCGTGCTCGCCGGTCGCCTCGATTCGGGTCGCATGGCGGTCGGCGACGAGCTGGTATTTTCGCCGTCGGGACGCACCGGCAAGGTCGCCGAGCTCCTGTCGTGGCCGGGACCGGCGCAGGATGCCGTGGAGGCCGGCGACAACGCGTCCGTCGTGCTCGATCGGCCGCTGGTCGTCGAGCGCGGCGACGTCGCCAGTCATCATGAGCACGCACCGAAGCTGACGGCGGTATTCGACGCCGAAATCTTCTGGCTGTCGGCAACGCCGCTGGTTCCGGGTCGCGAGCTGACGATGCAGCTGGGACCGCGAGCCGCGGCGGTGCGCGTGCAGGCGATCCGCCATCGTATCGACGTAGCGACGCTGGCGCCCGAGCTGGCGGGCACCATCGCTGCCGGAGAAATCGCCAGCGTGACTTTGCGCGCGCATGAATTGATCGCGGTCGACGATTTTGCGGCGATGCCGGCAACCGGGCGTTTCGTGCTGCGCGACGCCTATGTCACCGTCGGCGGAGGGATCGTCGATGCCAGTGGCTACCCCGACCATCGGGCGATGCCTGACCGTGCGCGGAATCTTACGCCGATGCGCCACCAGGTGACCGAGACCGAGCGCGCCTCGCGTTTCGGGCACGCCGGGGCGGTCATCTGGCTGACAGGCTTATCGGCGTCGGGGAAGTCGACGTTGGCGATGGCGCTGGAGCGGCGCCTGTTCGACGGCGGCTACGCGACGTTCGTGCTCGATGGCGACAACGTGCGGCGCGGCTTGAATGCCAACCTCGGCTTCTCGCCCGAAGACAGGCAGGAAAACATCCGCCGCGTCGGCGAGGCGGCGGCACTGTTCGCCGAAGCGGGATTCGTCTGCATCACGGCGTTCATCTCGCCTTATTGCGACGACCGGCGCCGCGCGCGCGCCGCGGTGGCCAAAGGGCACTTCCTCGAGGTCTACGTCAAGGCCGACCTTGCCGCGTGCGAGGCGCGCGACCCCAAAGGCCTTTACCGGCGCGCGCGCGAAGGCGAGCTCAAGGGCTTTACCGGCATCGACAGTCCTTACGAAGAACCCGAGGCGCCCGACCTGATTGTCGATACGATGCAAGAGAACATCGCGGCCTGCGTCGACAAGCTGATCGAATTCGTCGCGGCCCGTTGCCGCGTCTAGCGCCCGGGCTGCTACCGCTTCCTACATCGCTCCGCCCTTTGGCGGAATGTAGATGCTGCTGCCGCGATTCAACATGTCATCGATTCCTTCCTTGCTCGTCAGGCCCTTGACATTGGCCGTGGTGCTGCCGTCGCGCACCGGCAAGCGGCTGCCGGTGACATAAGCCTTGTCGTCCTGGGACTCGCCAGTCGGCGGAGTGGACGCCGTTGCGCAGCCGAAAAGCGCGGCGACCGCAACTGCGCCAAGGATCGTGTTGTAGCGATTCATTTCGACACCCCGTTTATGCCGCAGGCGCGGCGAAACCGGAGTCTATCCGAGCTTGGTCGGCGGCGCGACCCCCCGGAACCCTACGCCTTTCCGGGTGCTCGTCCGAGAAGGTGGAATTCGTCGTTCGGCTGCATGGCGATCAGGTTGGCCATCCGGTTGGACAGGGCGAAAAACGCGGCGATAGCGCCGATGTCCCAGATGTCCTCGTCACTGAAGCCGTGGTGCCGTAGCGCATCGTAGTCGCCATCGGCCAGCTCGACCGAACGCAACGCGACCTTGAGCGCGAACGCCAGCATCGCCTTTTGCCGGTCGCTGATGTCCGCCTTGCGATAGTTGACCGCGACCTGGTCGGCGAGCAACGGATTCTTGGCGTAAATGCGAAGGATCGCGCCATGCGCGACGATGCAATACAGGCAATCGTTGGCGCCGGACGTGGCGACGACGATCATCTCGCGCTCGGCCTTGCTCAAGCCGGAATCGCGCAGCATCAGTGCATCGTGGTAGGCGAAAAACGCGCGGAACTCGTCGGGGCGATGGGCGAGCGTCAGGAAGACGTTCGGTATGAAGCCGGCTTTCTCCTGCACCTCGAGCATCCGTCTCCGGATGTCCTCGGGTAGTTCCTCGAGCTTCGGTACCGGATAGCGGCTGATCGCACGCCGCACGATCGGCTGTTTCATTCCTTCGGCGGAACGTAGCCCAAGGCGACGTCGGCGCCGCCGCCGAAGAAATGCCGCTCCATCTGCTCGACCAGATACTTGCGCGCGCGCGGATCGGCGAGGCTCAGGCGGTTCTCGTTGACCAGCATCGTCTGCTGCTTGAGCCACTGCGCCCAGGCCTCTTTGGAGACGTTTTCGTAGATCCGCTTGCCGAGCTCGCCTGGATAGGGCGGAAAGTCGAGACCTTCCGCTTCGCGGCCAAGCTTGATGCAGTGAACCATCCGTGCCATTGCGACATCCTCGCACCGTTGATCGTGGGGAATTATCGCACGCTGGGCCGGAGTCGCTGAGCTGTCCGCAGAGGCCGCCAGCGCGTCGTCGCCTACACCGGGCTTTTCTCGTAGACCAGCGAGCGCCGCTGCCAGTTGTACAGGTCGCGTTTCTGCTGCGGCAGGCGGGACGGGTCGCTCTCGACGAAGCCACGCTCGACGAACCAGCCGGACGTGCGTGTCGTGAGGACGAACAGGCGCGACAGGCGGAGCTTGCGCGCCCGCTGCTCGATTTCGTGGAGCAGCGCTTCGCCGTAGCCCTCGCGCCGGAAATCGGGATGTACGGCGAGTGCCGCGAGCTCGCCGGCCTTTTCGCCGGGAAAGGCATACAGCGCCGCACAACCGACGATCATGCCGTCGTGCTCGGCGACGACGAAGCGTTCGATCTCCATCTCCAGCCGCTCGCGCGAGCGGCGCACTAGGACGCCCTGGTCCTCGAGCGGTTCGATGATCGCCAGGATGCGGCCGACGTCGTCGATCGTCGCGCTGCGCAGGTGCGCGAGCGGAGCCGCCGCGACCATCGTGCCCACGCCGTCGCGCGTGAAAAGCTCGAGCAGCAGGGCGCCGTCGTGATGACGCGAAATCAGGTGCGCACGTTTGACGCCGTTTTCGCAGGCGCGGATCGCGCCGGGCAGGTAGTACTGCACGTCGGCCGGCAGCTTGCGCTCGCTGGCGAGAAGCGCCGCGGCGGCGTGAGTCGAGAGCTCGCTCAGCAGCCGGCGCCGTCCGTTGCGAACGCCGTCCGTTTCCATCAGGAAAATCAGCTTGTGCGCCGACAGGTGGACGGCGACCTGGGTCGCGACCTCTTCCAGCGCGAGGTTGAATATCTCCCCGGTCGGCGAGTAGCCGAGCGGCGATACCAGCACGACGTCGCCGTCGTCGAGCCGCTGGCGAATCGCCGACACGTCGACGCGGCGGACTTCGCCCGTCCACTGCATGTCGACGCCATCGAGCACGCCGATCGGCTTCGCGGTCAGGAAGTTGCCGCCAACGACGCGAATGCGCGCCCCCGCCATCGGCGAGTTGGCGACGCCGAGCGAGAGCAGCGCCTCGATCCGGCTGCGCGCATGGCCCGTCCCCTCGAGCACGCAATCGAGCGTCTCGGCGTCAGTCACGCGCAGTCCGCGGTTGTAGAGGCTGGGAATGCTCTGCTGCTTGAGGATCGCCTCGATCTGCGGTCTGGATCCGTGCACGACCACCAGCCGGATGCCCAGGCTCTGCAGCAGATTGAGGTCGTGGACGATGCCGAGGAAGGTTTCGTCGGCGACGACTTCGCCGCCGAAAGCGATGACGAAGGTCTTGCCACGGAAGGCGTGAATGTACGGCGCCGCCGAGCGGATCCACTGCACGAACGCCCGCGTCGTCGCCGAGTGCGCTGCGGGATTTATACGCGGAATGCGAGGCATCGGATCAAGGTTGCATGGCAGCAGGCGCGGCCGATTATAACGCCCGGTGGCGGTCGCGCACGGGCGTGGCGACGCCGTATCGACTATAATTATATTTTACGCGGTGCACCGGCGCGCGAACCGCTGCCCACGGTTCTGCCGATCGCCGCTCGCTGACGGCGCCGAGCGACGCGCCCCCCCGATGGCTTCGCCTTTACTCGAGAATCTCAACCCCGAACAGCTTGCAGCGGTGACGCTGCCGCACGCATCGGCGCTGATCCTTGCCGGCGCCGGCAGCGGCAAGACGCGGGTGCTGACGACGCGCATCGCTTGGCTGCTCGCCACCGGCCAGGCAAGCCCGCTGTCGATTCTCGCGGTGACGTTCACCAACAAGGCGGCGAA
>PLYT01000052.1 GCA_003153475.1 Betaproteobacteria bacterium
GCAACCGGAAGTACCGACCGGGCGCCAGGCTCGGCCGTCCCATGACCGGCGCGTAGAACTTGGCGCACTGGCCTTCGACAAACCGATCGAAGTCGTCGGCGTCCAGCAGCGCGTTCAGCCGCGTGTAGAAGGGATGCCCCGGCGACTTTGGCAGCTCCGCGGTCGCGACCCATAACGACGCTTGCTCACTCTGTCGCGTTCCCATCGCCATGCGCCACAGTTTAGTACAGCCAATCCATTCTGGCGATCCATCCAATCGTCTCCGACTTTCACCACGGGCTGTTAGCCGCCAATTCCTTAATTGCCGCTCTGAGCACATCGTCCGGGCGCATCTCCGCGAGGATCGCCCCGCGGGGCATGTCGGGCTTTTTCACCTGAAACCCGGTTGCTGCCTTTGGAATGAAGCCCTCGACAGGAGTGCCTGTTGGGAACGCGACACGAACGTCCAGTCCGCCATCGGCGGCAGTTTGATTTCCGCCCCAAGTTATACAGGAGGTCGATAAACCGCGGCGTCTCGCTTCCGACTCGCAAAGGCGGCCGACCAGACTCCGAAGGTCGACATCGTTCAGCAGCGCAATGTCATCGTCAGTGATTTCAAACATGTGCAAGCACGAATCTCAAAGCCGTCTCAGGTCAGGAATGCGAGAATGCCCGAACGATTCTCCAAACTCCAGCCCGAAAACGATCATAGTAGCCACGCCCGCGGGCCACATCCGCTGGCGGGAAAGACGGCGCTCCGCGAACCAAGCGTGAGCTGCATCGTGATGACTGCTTACTCGCGGGCGCGCTCAATTCCGTGGCGGCCGCGCCTACGCTTGCGCCATGGGGCCGCGGAGCAATTTGCCGGGCAGTTCCCCCGTGTGCTCGTTGTTGCGCAGCACGACTTTGCCATTCACGACCGTCGCGAGCAGTCCATCGGCCTTTTGTTTGAGGCGTCGGGCGCCCGACGGCAAGTCGTGCGTGAGCTCGGGCAACTGCGGAGTGATCCGGTCCGCATCGAAAACGATCACGTCGGCAAAGTTGCCTTCGCGCAGCAAGCCGCGGCCCTTCAGCCCCCAATGATACGCCGGCACGAAGCTGAGCAGCCGAATCGCCTCCTCGAGCGTCAGCGCGTTGCGCTCGCGCACCCAATAGCTGAGCACGTGAGTCTGCAGCGACGAGTCCATGATTTGCGACACGTGCGCGCCTGAATCCGAAAACGTCACGACCGACCGCCGATGCTTCATCATCTCGAGCACGTGGTCCTGATTCTCGTTGACCAACGTCTGCAGGAAGAATCGTTTCAGATTTTTTTCGAGCGCCAGGTCGATCATCACGTCGACCGGGTCCTTGTTTTCCGCGGCCGCGATTTCGGCGATCGAACGATACGGCGGCGTCGGCTTGTCGAGCGGGAAGATCCAGTTGTAGTTGGCCGAGCGGGCTTCCGCGCCGACTCCGCGCTCGCTGTCGCCCGAACGGTCGCGCGCGGCTTCCACCAGCGTGCGCCGCGTGTCGGGATTTCTGAGCGCGGCTTCCTGCTGCGCGAGCGAGAGTTTGCGAATCTCGCGCCACGCGGGAATCCGATCGAACGGCATATTCGTTTCGAACGAGAGCAACAGGTTGAGCGAGCGGCTATGGACCTGGATGAACATCCGGCCGCCGGCCGCCGCGGTCTGCTCTGCCATCTCGAAATATCGGCGCCAGTAATCGGGCGCGCGCCGCGAGCTGAACATCCCGTATGTCACCGGCACTTGAGTCTCGACCGCGAGCGCTTTGAGCCGCCCGAGGTAGTCGTCGAGCCGCGGACCCTCTACGCCGGTGTCTTCTCCGGCAATCTCGAAAATTCCCGCGCCCAGCTCGCCCATCACACCGACCAGACTCTTCACTTCGTCCCAATTGGCGATTCGGCTGGCGACGGGCCGGCCGTCGGGCGTCTGATGGTTGCTGGTTCGCGACGTGGTGAATCCTATCGCGCCGGCGCGAATCGCGTCGCGCAGCTCGTCGCGCATCATCTGGATGTCTTCAGTGGTGGCGGTCTCCTCGAACGCCCGCTGACCCATCACGTAGGTCCGCAGCGCCGAGTGCCCCATGTACGCCGCGTAGTTGATCCCCTTGGGCAGGCGGTCGACGGCGTCGAGGTATTGCGCGAACGTGGTCCACGACCATTTGATTCCCGCCTCCATCGCTTCGGGCGAGATATCCTCGGCGCGTTCCAGGTTGCGCATCACCAGCAGCTTGTCTTTCTCAGCGCACGGCGCCAGCGAGAATCCGCAGTTGCCCATCACCACCGAAGTGACGCCATGCCAGCATGAGCAGGTGCCGAGCGCATCCCAGAACACCTGCGCGTCCATGTGCGTGTGAGCGTCGATCAGGCCGGGCGAAACGATTTGGCCGTCGGCGTCGATCGTCTCGCGCGCGTTGGCGCGGATTTTTCCGATCGCGGCAATCTTGTTGCCCTCGATTCCCACGTCGGCCCGGTAGCGCGGCATCCCGCTGCCATCGACGATCGTACCGTTGCGGATAAGCAGGTCGTACATCGCTCACTCCTTTCCCGGATCATACTCGGGCGGAATCGACGGGCGCCGACTAAATCGGCGCCTGCGGTCGGTAGGCGCGTCGCCCCCCCCCCACATCAGTGCTTATTTCAGAATCTGGGGGTAATCGGCAAGCGCCCGCCCGCGGCCGCTATTTCACGCGTTCGAGCACGAACACCGGAATCTGGCGCGTGGTCTTTTTGCGATAGTCGTTGAAGACCGGCATCTGCGCCGCCTGCGCGTTGTAGAGACGCTCGCGCTCGTCGCCCGAAGTCACCGACGCCTTGACCTTGAATTTCTCGGTGCCCACCTCGACCGTCGCCGTCGGATTGGCCCGCAGGTTGTGGTACCAATCGGGATTGTTCGGCGCACCCGCCATCGAGGCGATCACGACTAAGCGCGCGCCGTCCTTCGAGTAGACCAGCGGCGTCGTGCGCGATTGCCCGCTCTTGGCGCCGGTGGTCGTCAGCAGAATCATATTCGCCTTGGCGAACATCCCGCCGACCTTGCCCTTGTTGGCGCGAAACTCGTCGATTATTTTCTTGTTGAATTCGCTGCGCTCCGACATATTTCCTCCCTCGCTCGACTGATTAGAGGCGGTAAAGTTCGACCGCCGATTTTCCTAGAATCCATTCCTGATCCGCCGGCGCCATCTTCGCGATATGCTCGCGCAATTCCTTCAGCGGATTTTTGTACGCGTCTATATGAGGATAATCGGTCGCCCACAGCAGCCGCTTCGCACCGATCACGCCGGCCATCTCCGGGATACACAATTCGTCGGGCTCCGCGGATATCCAGCAGTTGCGCATCAGCAGTTCGCTCGGCTTGTGCTTCATCGCGGTGGTGAAGCCGAACATATCGTACTTGCCGTCGGCGCGCTCGATCCACGACGGCAGCCATCCGCAGCCGATTTCCAGCAGCACGTAGCGAAGATTCGGAAACCGCTCGAGCACGCCGCCCTGAAAGACGCAGTTCATGCCCAGGCGCGAGTCCTCCGTCAGTTGCATGAAGAGAAACCAGATTGTGCTCCGCTCGGCAGACGGCTCGCCACCCTCGGGCGCAAACATTCCCGCGCCGAGAAAGTCGGGACGGACTTGCACGTGGGTCGCGACCGGCAAGTTGGCGGCCTCGCACGCGGCCCAGAACGGATCGTAGTAGCGATGGCCCACCGGACGGCCGTTGCGCGGCACCGGCGTGGTGAAAATTCCCCTGGCCTTGCCCTTGACGCGCTGCACTTCCGCGACCGCCATGTCCACGTCGAGCAAATTGACGTGCGCAATCGGAATCAGCCGGCCCGGATGCTTCGAGCAGAAGTCGAACAAGTAGTTGTTATAGGCGCGCGCGTAGGCGGCCGACAGTTCGGCGTCGGTGCAGTCGCCTTCCCAGATAATGCCGATCGTCGGATACAGAATCGCCGCGTCGATTCCCTCGGCGTCCATCTCGCGCACACGCGCGTCGGGATCGATCGCCCCGGGCGTGCGCTTGGCCACCTCCCAGTACGTAAGTTTGCCCGGCGTCAGCAGTTCGCGAGGGTCCTGGTAAGCTCCGCCGAGCGCGCCCAACGCGCCCCCGCGCAGGGTCCGCGACATCTGGCCGGCAATCTCGAAGTACTCCCATCCGCGGCTGTCGTGACGCAGCCGAATCGCGCGGTCGCGATACTTGGGTTCGAGATACTGCTCCCACAAATCCGGCGGTTCCAGGATGTGGCCATCGGAATCGACAACGGTCGGCTTTGCCATGACTGTTCGATGCCTCCGCGAATTTCAAAATTTTGCGCGCCGTGCGAATCGTCGAGACCCAATCAGTCCTTCTCGATCCAATCGGTCGGCGAGACATTTGCGCCGTGCTTCGCGAATATCGCGTCTATCTCTTTCATGTCGGCGTCGGATATCGACCATCCGATCGCACCGACATTGTCGTTCACTTCGTTTTCGTTGCGGCATCCGACCAGCGCCGTGCTGATCACCGGATTCGACAGCGTCCAGCGCAGCGCGAATTGCGGCAGCGTCTTGCCGTAGCGCCGCGCCATCGGTTTCAATTCTTCAACCGCGCGCAGATTCTTGAGATAGAAATTCGGCGCGAACAGATGCTCCATCAGCGTGATATTTCCGCCGAGCCGCCCCGCCTTGGCGCGCCAGTCATTCGATCCGAAATTCATTTCTTCGTTGAACGTCCCGGTCAGCATCCCGTAGGCCAGCGATCCATACGCCATCACGCCGATACCGTGCTCGACGCAGTACGGCAACACGCCGTGCTGCATCCGCCGATCGAGCATGTTCCAGCAATACTGGGCGACGTCGATTCGCCGCGCGCGCATGCTGGTCTCGATTTGGTTGAGGCGGAAGTTCGAGATTCCCACCGCGCGGACTTTCCCCTGCTGCACCAAATCGTCGAGCGCGCGCATCGTCTCGTCGAACGGCGTGTTCACGTCGGGCCAATGCACCAGGTACACGTCAACGTAGTCGGTGTTCAGATTCGCGAGGCTCTTTTCGATCGACGCAGTCACGCGTCTGGCGCTGCTGTCGCGGAAGTTGGGCGCTTCCCGGTAGCCGATGCCGAATTTTGTCGTGATTACAGCGTCCTTGCGCCGCGCTCCCAAAGCCTTCGCCAGCGATTTTTCCGACGCGCCGAAACCGTAAGCCTCGGCCGTGTCGAAACAGTTGATCCCGACCTCGAGCGCCCGATTCACCGCCTTGATGAAATCGGTCTCCTCGATGCTGCCGTAGCCTCCGCCTATCTCCCAGCATCCGATTCCGATCGCGGAAATCTGGATCCCGGTCTTTCCAAAAGCTCGATATTCCATCTGCGCTCCTTTTGCCGCGGCGGAGAAAATGCGGCCGTCAGACTTCCAGCAGCCCGCGAGTCTGTTCGATTGTCGCCACCTGACGGCCCATCGCGCGGATCGTCGCCGCGGCGCGTTCGACAATCTGCGGATTCGAAAGCTTGCCGTCGTCGGCGTATTGATAGTCCTCGAGGCCGACGCGGACGTGCCCGCCCAGGCTCACCATCGTCGGCACCAGCGGCAGGTTGTCGCCGCCGAGCATCGCGCCAAACCAATTGCTGCGCACGTCCTTGATCATCTCGAGATACGCTTCGAGACTTTTCAGAGTCGGTGGCAAACCAAAGTTCTGCTCCGGGCCGCCGAAGTAGAATTTCAGGATCAGCGGTTCAGTCAGCAATCCCTGGTCGAGAAAAACGAGTGCGGCGCGCAGGAAGCCGGGCTCGAAAATCTGCAATGTCGGGCGCAGGCCAAGCTCGCGCGAGGTCTCCAGAAAATATCGGCAGGTCTCGTAGCTGTTCTGATAGATGAAGTTCGCGCCGCGAACTTTTTTGGTCCGCCGATCGTAAGTCGCGAGATTCACCGACCCCAAATCCGCGCCGCCAAGATCCGGCTTGGTCGCGGGATCCTTCGCCAGCGCAACGAAATGGCTGAATCGTTCCTGCGGAGTACCGTCGAATGGAAACGTCGGCCACAGTAGCGGAGAGCATACGGCGCGCGTGCGCCGGTAAACTTCGGAATAGTACGGCACATCCTGCACCCAGCGTCCGGTCTCAGGATCGCGCACGTGAAAGTGGATCAACCCGGCACCGGCCCGGCAGGTCGCGATTGCGTCCCTGGCGATATCCTCCGGCGAGTACGCGATATTGGGATTCAACTCCCGCATCGCGTTGCCGTTGATCGCAGCCTCGATCATTACCTGCCTGCCCATCGTTCGTGCTCGACGGTCTGAATTGCGTCGCGCGAGCTTGCGATCGCAAGTTGCATGCGTGATGCGCCAGATATCTCATAGCTCGCGCGCCCGCGGCAAACGTGGCGGGCAAACCGATCGCTCGCCGCGCGCGATTCTATGCGGGCCTCGCGCCCCGCCCCCCGGCAGGGCACTGCCCTGCACCCGGTGTAGGAGGAAGAAAAAAATAAGATGCGGCCGCAACGGCCTGTTAAAAGTTTTGGCGCGAAGACGCGAAGCGGCAGCTTGAGGTGAAGATAGCCTCTTCGGCGGTTACCAGCCGATTACTTGCGCGGGCATCACCGGTTGCGCCTGCCCGCGAGGGTCGGCGCCTCCCGCGAGCACTCCTGTAGTCGGATCGTTCTGAACGCCAAGCACATGACCCTCCGACCACGATGGTTTGACCTCAATCTTGTGACCACGCTCGGCCAGCGCGTCGCGCACCGAAGCGTCGATTCGTTCCTCGATTCGCAGCACTCCAGGATGATTGTCGTGCGGAAAGAACGTACTCGGGAAGTGAGCCGACGAGAATTTGGCCGCCTCGATCGCCGACTGCAAATCCATCCCGAAGTCCACCACGTTCAGGAAAAATTGCAGCGTCCATTGATCCTGCTGATCCCCGCCGGGTGTGCCGAACGCCAGGTACGGCTGATTGCCCCGTATCGCGAGCGACGGCGACAGCGTGGTGCGCGGACGCTTGCCGGGCTTGAGCGCGTTGGGATGCCGCTCGTCGAGATAGAAGGTCTGCATCCGCGTGCCGAGCGGAAAGCCGAGCGCGTCGATGACGGGCGAGCTCGGAATCCATCCGCCGCTGGCGGTCACCGCAATCATATTCCCCTCGCGATCCGCCGCCGTCACGTGAATCGTTCCACTGCCCCACGGCCGCGCGCTCGCCGGCGGATTGTCGCGCAACGCGCGCATCGCGATCGGATCTCCCGGCCGCTGATCCATCGACGCGCGTTTTTTGTCGATCAGCCCGCGGCGAATTGCGGTGTAGCGATCGCTTAGCAACGCCGCCATCGGCACTTCGGTGAATTCCGGGTCGCCGTAGTACGCCTCGCGATCGGCAAACGCGAGCTTGGCCGCCTCGACGACCGTGTGAATGTAGTCGGTGGAATTGTGGCGCATCGCCGCGAGATCGAATCCCTCGAGCAGTTTGAGCTGTTGCAGAAAAACCGGACCCTGCGACCATGGCGCGCACTTGAAGACGGTCACGCCGCGGTAGTCGGCACTGACGGGCGCTTCGATTCGAGTGGTAAAACGGGCAAGGTCGGACTCGGCGAGCAATCCGCCGTTGGCGTCAGACCATGCGGCGATGTCGCGCGCGATGTCGCCGCGATAGAAGCGCTCGCGCGCCGCGTCGAGCGCTGCTTCGCGCCCGCGATTTTTCGCGCCCGCCTCGCTGTCGAGCACGCGCTGAAAAAAATTTGCGAGCGCGGGATTTTTTATGACCGCGCCGGGCCGCGGGACTTTGCCCTCCGGCAGATACACCCGCGCAGTTGACGGCCACTTGGCGAGAAAACGCTTCGCGTTCATGCGCAGCGATGCGCCCGCACCCGCAACCGGGCCATCGCCTTCGGGATGCTCCTCGCCCGCCAGACCGACATGCATCGGGAAACCATCGCTCGCCAGCGCATGCGCCGGCGCGAGCACGTCGGCCAGCGACATGGTGCCGAACGTTCGCAGCGCCGTGACCAGCGCGTCGAATGCGGCAGGAACCCCCGCGGCGAGCAGGCCGGCGCCCGGAATCGACTCGACGCCGAGCGCGCGGTATTGGTCGATAGTTGCCCGCGCTGGAGCCATCATGTTGCCGTTGATCGAAACCACCTTGCGGGCAGATGCCGCATAAATCAGCATCGGTGCTTCGCCGCCGATGGTGTACATGTGGGGATTCACGACGCCTTCGACGAACGTCGCAGCTACGGCGGCATCGATCGCATTTCCGCCGCGCGCGAAGATTTGCGCGCCGGCTGCCGCGGACAGGTAATGTTCGGCGGCAATTACCGCATGACGCGCCAAAATGAGGGGGTAAATGGTAGGCATAACGAGGTTATTTTTCTCCTCGAGCTAATACTCTGCGAATCCTAATCTGCATCTGTCAGAGTCATCGAAATATCACGGCTGGCACCTTACTGCACATCGCGACGCAAAATTGTCAAAGCGGTGACCGTAATCGGGTATTCGCGCATTTGCGAAACGGCAGCGGATCGAGCACGATAGCAAGACAAACGATGCCTTAACGGGTAAAATCGTTGATTTGAACGCTATCCACAGGTCTGGATAAACGAACAATTGCCGTCTGCGGGACGTCTAATCTTTAGGCGCGATGTTTGCTAATATCGTAGGTGGGGTTGAAGGTGGCCGGAATACCGGAATCGAGGTTGAAGAGCACAAAATGATGGCGAGCAGTAATACTGAGGCGGTGGTGGGGCGGCATTGCAAGTTGCAAAAACCGGTGCGGGACCACGAAGGTCGCAGCCGATTCAGTGAGCAACCACGTATCCTGCGCGAGGTCAATAATCTCGATCGGCGCATGTTTCTGGTGCAATTCGACGATGGCGCTACCACGTTCCTCTTCCCGGATGAAGTAGTCGTCGAGTAGCGCGTCGGAGTCGCAGCCGACGTTGCAACGCAGGTATGCGCCCGGAAGCATGTCACAATGCGTGAATCGACTAGCGCGCGATTGTGCGAAGCCAGCGGGCCTGCGCAGCCGGAATACGGCGTGCTGTGCAGATGGCGGCGCTCGTGATTGGGACGGCACTTTCGGGCTCAGCTAAGAAACCGAGCCCAAGCCATCCCACGCTTCATTTGCGTCGCACGCACCCATCAGAGTAGGTACGCCAGTAATGAATTTGACCGGATTGCGCATTGTCCTGGTCGCGGCGGCCACCGTCGCCGCGATCGCGGCGGCGCCAAGAGCTTGGGCCGAGGATGGCGAGAGCTTCAATCAAAACGGCCAGCCGTTTCGTTGTAATTTTGAGTTAAGCTGCGGGCACGGGCACGGCCACAAGAGTGGCGGAATTGGCAGCGTGGCGTGCAACGACGGAAACGTCGTATTTTCGCCGTCATCGCTGTGGCCGCCCAATCACAAGCTGGTGACGATCGATGTCGCCTATCTCGACAACGACAGCGATGCCGACTCGACCGGCCTCACGATCAATTCGATCTCTTCAAACCAGGACGCCGAAGACGCAACCGGATCATGCGGACCCGCTGGGCCCGACTGGATATTTGACAGCACGCCGGTCACCTCCACCGATCCGTCAGCGGCAGCGACGACATTTCAACTGCGCTCGGAGCGATGCGGGAACGCGGGCGACCGCATTTACGACGTCAACGTGACCTGCACCGACGGCGGATCTGAGGCCACGCAGCAAACGGTGGACGTGTTTGTGACAGTCGCGCACAGCCAGGGGCATCACTAGAAATCTCTCGCGGCTGAATAACGCGCGAAAGTTCGCCGACAATCCAACCACAAGACGGCCGCGTCCGAAAGGCGCGGCCGTCTTCTATTTCAGGATTGTTACTTGCTCGGGTGACGCGGCCGCGCGTCGCGACCCTCGGTCATAGCCTTGCGCCAATAGCCCCACGGAAAATGCGCGAGCTCGAGCTTGATGCCGTCGGGATCGGCGAAGAACACCGCATAGTAGTTCGGACCATATTGCGGATACTCAGCCGGCGCGTCGAGCACGGCTAACTTCTCGCGCAGCAGAAATCGGTGGAACTCGTCCACATCGGCGCGGGTGCGCGTTCGCAGTGCGAGATGATGCAATCCGACGCGATAGCGGTCGAACTCGGCGCCGCGATGCGGCGACGACGCCGGCCGAATCGCGATCGTCAGATGCGCGTTGCCCCAGCGCACGTCGGTATCGCCCGCAGGCGTCTCGAGCTTCCGAAATCCGAGGGCGCCGAGCACTTGGTCGTAAAAGGCGGCAGAGCGCGCGATATCATTGACGGTCAGATCGAGATGTTCGACGCCGAGTACATCGATGGTCACTGCCGAATCCTCCTCGCGTTACTCACGCCGCGTTCGCGCGGCACACTGTTACGTCAGGTATCGAAGGTCTAAGCGCCCGTATTTCACGCGGAGAGTGCGAAAAAATTAAACTACTGGTTACGTCCTGAGAGTGACGATCTAAGGCGAACTTCATGCTTTAAGTGCACCAACGCATCAAAGGTGATCCACGTTTCGTGATATCGTGTGCGCTTGTCAAGTTAGTGTCTCTTCATCGCTTCGAATCTCAAAAAAAATGGCGACGTCGAAGACCGGAAGTAAACGTTACTTTCTAACATCACAGGACGGAGGAAAGGTACATGATAGGAACTAGTGGCCTGTAACAGTGGC
>PLYT01000035.1 GCA_003153475.1 Betaproteobacteria bacterium
TGTGCATCGTCGCCTACTCGGAGCGCGACGAGTTCCACGGCTTCAAGCACATGGTGGTGCCGATATTTGGCGCGCTCGCTAACTTTGCGTGTCTCGCGTTCTACATCATCGGCCCGCTGGAAGGACTCGGCAGCGTGAAGGAACCACTGATGGCGGTCGCAATCTCGGCAATTTGGGGCATCTACGGCGCGATCTACTTCGTGCGTAATTCGAAGAGGCGCGGCAAGGACACGATACTGGTAACCAAGCCGGCCTGATCTCCTGCCGGATTGGCGAATAATTCAAGGGGCGAGCCGCGAGGAATTGCGGCTCGCCCTTGACCATTTGTACAAACCGGTCTTTCTTCGCTGCAAGTCAGCTAAACTCAGGCGCTAATGGATTCGTCATCCTCCGCTCCATCTTCAATCGAGCAGGCCTTCGAGCTGGCGATGCTGTCCGACCCGGGCACCGATCGTCCCGACAACGAAGACTCGTGCGGGCATATTATCGAGAGTCCGGACACGGTCATGTTTGCGGTTGCCGACGGCGTCGGCGGATACGAAGGCGGCGAGATAGCAAGCCGGATGGCGATCGACATCACGCTCGAGGCGTTTCGCGACAGCCCCCCGGCGTGGGGCGCGGCCAAGCGTCTCCATCGCGCGATTCAGCGCGCCAATATCGAGATCCACGACAAGGCGCTGACGGTGCCCGAGCTGGGCCGCATGGCGACGACGCTGACAGCCGTCGCGGTCGAGAAGGGGATGCTCTCGGCCGTGCATGTCGGCGACTGCCGGCTACATTTGATTCGTCACAGTCACATCGCGCAAATCAGCAAGGATCACACGATGGTGGCGGACCGGGTCAGGATGGGCGTCATGTCGGCGGCGCGCGCGAAGGATCATCCTGAGCGCGGGGTGCTGCTTCGAAGCCTCGGACGTGAGCTGATAGTCTCGGTGGATCGAATTGCGATGCCGCTGCTGGAGCGCGATCGCCTGATCCTTTGCAGCGACGGAATGTACAACGTGCTCGAACAAAGGGAGCTCGAGGAGCTGACCCGCGACGTTGACCCCGAGACCGCATGCCGACAGCTGATCGAGATGGCGAATCAACGTGGCACCGCCGACAATTTGACCTGCGCGGTGCTCAGGATGACGTCGCCGACCGGGCTCACGCCTACTACCGGTGGATGGCGCGATCGATTGCGACGATTGTTCGGGCGATGAATCAGGACTCGCGCGAGTCCCGGTCGCCATTGCCTGCACACTTCGCCGGATGTTAACTTCCGCACACCGCCTTCCGTTCGAGACGGCCTAAAACATGCGCGAGGTCAGCGTTGGTGAAAACCTCGATCAGTACAAGCTGACCGAGGTGATCGCGCGCAGCGGAATGGCGTCGATCTTCAAGGCCATCGATCAGGTCGATGGCTCGATCGTCGCAATAAAAGTTCCCTACATGCAGTTCGAGAGCGACGTGGTCTTTTACGGCCGCTTTCAGCGCGAGGAAGAGGTCGGGCGCCGTCTCAACCATCCGAACGTCATCAAGGTGCTCGCACCCAAGCGCAAAAGCCGCATGTACATTGCGATGGAGTACGTCGAGGGTACGTCGCTGCGCGCGCTGATGCGTGAAGCGGGCGGGATGCAGGTCGAAAAAGCGCTCGGGTTTGCCCGCCAGATCGCCGAGGCGCTGGTGTACATGCACGGCGAGGGCGTGGTGCATCGCGACTTGAAGCCGGAGAACATCCTGGTCACGGCGGACGGCAAAACAAAAATCATGGACTTCGGAATCGCGCTCGATGAGTCCGCGCGGCGCCTGACATGGTCGGGGTTGTCCTCGACGATCGGCACACCCGACTACATGGCGCCGGAGCAGGTCAGCGGGCGGCGCGGCGACGTCCGCACGGACATTTACTCGCTCGGCGTGATTCTTTACGAAATGCTGACCGCTAGTCTGCCCTACTCGGGACCCAACGTGTACAACGTGATGCGCGCGAAGACCAACGAAGATCCGCAACCGCCGAGCGCATTCAAGCCGGACCTGGATCCCAAACTGGAGGAAATAGTTCTGCACGCGATCGAGCGCTCGCCGCGCGACCGCTATTCGACCGCGGCGGAGATGCTCGAGGACCTGCGCGATCCGTCGCGGGTCGTGCCCCAAGGGCGCGCGCAGCATCTGCATCCGCGCAGCCTGAAGGTGCAGCGCATCCGGCGTGGAATTGGCTACGGGCTGTTTTTCGCGTCGCTGATTGGGATTTTTGCTTTTTTGATTTGGCTCGCCAACCGTTACCCGGCGTCACCGACAAACGCGCGCCGGTCTTTCCGAGGCCAGGTGAGATGATGCGGAAGAGATCGCCCACTGCCATTTGCACCGCCGCATTCGGCGCGATGATTCTGTTCGCGGCAGTTGCGCACGCGGAGACGGCCGCTACGCCGCCGCAAGATAACTCGCTGAATTTCGCATGGGTGCTGATTGCGGCATTCCTCGTCATGTTCATGCAGCTTGGGTTCGCGATGGTGGAGACCGGATTCACCCGCGCCAAGAACGCCGTCAATACGATGGCGATGAACCTGGTCATCTACCCGATCGGCATCATCGGATTCTGGCTGACCGGCTACGCGTTCATGATGGGCGGCGTTTCACAGTGGCCGTCGCTCGGCGGCGGGGAAATAGGTCATCGCGAATTGTCGCTTACGATCGGACAGCATGCTTACGGAATTATCGGCTTCAGCAAATTTGCGTTAATAGGCGTGAGCAATCACCCGGCCAGCCTCGCGATGTTTCTCTTCTCGCTGGTCTTCATGGACACCGCCGCCACGATTCCGACCGGCGCGCTGGCGGAGCGGTGGAAGTTCAAAGCGTTCGTCGTTTACGGAATCTTTATGTCGGCGTTTCTGTACCCGCTGTATAGCAACTGGGTGTGGGGCGGCGGATGGCTCTCTCAGTTGGGTGTGAACCTGGGGCTCGGCCACGGGCATCTGGACTTCGCGGGATCGTCCGTCGTGCACATGACCGGCGGAGTGGCGGCATTGGCTGGCGCGTACATGGTGGGGCCGCGAATCGGAAAATTTCGCCGCGACGGCGCGATCGGCGCGCTGCCGGGACACAATCTGCCGATGGCGGTCGCCGGGACGCTGATTCTCGCGTTCGGATGGTTCGGCTTCAACGCCGGCTCGACACTGGCGGCATCGGATCCCCGAATCGCGCTGATCGCCGCGAACACCGCGCTGTCTTCGGCCGCCGGCGCCCTGACGGCGCTGCTCTACCTGTGGCATCGCTTCAACAAACCCGACATCGCGATGGCCTGTAACGGATTGCTCGGCGGACTCGTCGCCATCACTGCGCCATGCGCATTCGTACCACCGCCCGCCGCAGTTTTGATCGGTGTTGTTGCCGGATTGCTCGTGGTGTGGTCAGTGATCGAACTCGAGCGCCGGTTTCGAATCGACGATCCGGTCGGCGCGATCGCGGTTCATGGCGTATGCGGAATGTGGGGCGCGCTGGCGCTCGGAATATTTGCCGACGGCAGCTACGGCGACGGATGGAACGGCGTCCCGGGTCCGGTGCGGGGTCTGATGTACGGCGACGCGGGACAGTTCTTCGCGCAACTCATCGGCATTACCGTCAACCTGGTCGTGGTCTTCGGTCTGGCGATGCTTTTCTTCACGATCGTCGAGCGCATGGTCGGCAACCGGGTGCTGGTCGAGGTCGAGTTCTCGGGGCTTGACGCGCTCGAGATGGGAAGCGACGCGTATCCGCACAGTTGATCGATGCGCGCCGGCCAAAGCCTGCGCTTGACCGCGTGGGCCGCGATTTGAAATAGGTCAGAGTCACCGCATCGCAACCGTTCACGGGGTATCCGCCAATGGCATACAACGACATTCTTTACGACAAGCGCGACAGCGTCGCGACAATCACGATCAACCGGCCGCAGGCGATGAATGCGTGTACGATCAAGACCTACGACGAGATGCTCGACGCGCTGCGAGACGCCGACTCCGACGATTCGGTCCGCGTGGTCGTGCTGACTGGCGCGGGGCGCGCCTTCTGCGCGGGCGACGACGTCAAGGAGATTTTTCTGAACCCCGATTTTCGCGACGCGCGTCCGGCCAAGCGCGCGGAGGTCGAGGAATGGCGCAAGCACAATCCGGTCGCGCTGGACTTGCTGATCGAATATTCCAAGCCGACAATTGCTTCGGTCAACGGAGCGGCCGTCGGCTACGGCTGCGATATCGCGCTGATGTGCGACATGCGCGTGTGCTCGGACCAGGCGCGCTTCGGCGAAGTATTCATCCGGCGCGGGTTGATTCCTGAGGCCGGCGGATTGCTCGTGCTGCCGCGGCTGGTGGGGCTGGCGCGCGCGTACGAGCTGATTTTGAGCGGCGACATTATCGACGCGGCGGAGGCCGAGCGAATCGGAATGGTGAACAAGGTCGTGCCGCACGCACAACTGGGCGAGGCGACCGCGGCGTTCGCGAAGAAGATTGCGGCGCAGGCGCCGCTGGCGCAGCGGCTGGCGAAGGAAGCGCTGCGCGTCGGGCTGAATCTCAATCTGCCGTATTTTTACGACTATCAACGCCACGGACAGCATCTGATGCTTACCTCGAAGGACCATCTCGAAGGCGCGAGATCGTTCGTCGAAAAGCGCGCGGCAAATTTCAAGGGCGAATAGATCGTCGCAACGGCGGCGCGTCAGACACTCTGTGAAGCGAAAATACACTTTCGCACTCGCCTCGATCCTGGCGCTCGCGGCAGTCGCGACGGTGCGCGCCGACGACGCGTCCGGGATTGCGAAGCGAGCTGCGATGATTACGCCGGACACGCGCGCGCAGTCGTTCCGCAGCATGGACGCGGCATTTCCATTCCACGTTATCCAGCGCGGCGGCCCGGTCGCAGAATTGCCGCGCGCCGAACGCAAGCTCGACGTCACCTACAGTTATAGCGGCCAAACGCACACACTCGACGACCTGCTCGCACGCTCGGGCACGCAGGGTTTCCTGGTCGTCAAGGACGGCAAGGTGGTCGAAGAGCGGTACTTCAACGGCGCCGACGAAACTTCGAAATTTACATCGTGGTCGGTCGGCAAGTCGTTCACCTCGACGCTGGTCGGGCTCGCTCTTGCGGACGGCAAAATCAAAAGCGTCGACGATCCGATCACCGACTACCTGCCCGAACTGAAGGGCTCCGGATACGACACCGTGCCAATCAAGGACATCCTGGAAATGTCGTCGGGGGTGAAGTTCACCGAGGAATACGGCAACGGGCAGTCCGACGTATCAATCATGTGGAACGCGACGATGGTCCAGGAGTCGCAGAGCATCCGCGACTACGCGAAAATGCTCGGCCGCGCGGAAGCGCCCGGCACCAAGTTCGTCTATCGCAGCGTCGATACCGCGGTGCTCGGGATGCTGGTCAACCGCGTCACTGGTGAGAGGCTGGCCGACATGCTCTCGCGGCGAATATGGCAGCCGCTCGGAATGGAACACGACGCGACCTGGCTGACGGATCGCTCCGGTCCCGAAGGACTTGAGGCGGCCTTCTGCTGTATCAACGCGACGCTTCGCGATTACGCGCGCTTCGGACTTTTGTTTCTGCACCGGGGCAAGAGCGGCGACCGGCAACTCGTGCCGGAAAAGTGGATCGATGAGGCGACCAACCCGCAGAGTCCGCAGGTTCGATACGGTCATCTTTTTCGCGGCACGCCGATCGGTTACGGCTACCAGTGGTGGCTTCCGGCCGCTGGCGACGATCATCCGTACACGGCCGAGGGCGTTTTTTTTCAGTTTGTCTACGTGAACCCGAAGTACAATCTGGTGATCGTGAAGACCAGCGCGTACGACGACTTCTGGAGCGTGCCGCTGGAGATCGAACAGTTTCTGGCGTTCGACGCAATTGGCCGCGCACTCGAAAAAGACTGAACGCGCACTCGCAAGCTGCTGTAGTAAAATCCTACTACTTGGCGTCTTTCAACATTCAGCCTGATCGTGGAATGACTGCTTTGCCTGCGGTTAGAAGGCAGACGGGGCCGCGACCTGCCTAAACAAGCGTTTTATTCAACTTTCTCCTTACAAACACTTGACAGAATAACGCTTCTCTTCTATCTTCATCGTCTCTCAACGAGGATTACCTTATGAAATTCGGTGGAGACACCCCCGAACTCGATGTTATCGATCTGCAGATCATCGATCTCCTGCAGGAACACGGTCGCATCCCGCTGGTCAAACTCGGCGAGCAAGTCGGCCTGTCCGCGCCGTCGGTCAACGAGCGCGTTAAGAAGCTCGAAGACAGCGGGATAATCACCGGCTACCACGCGTCGGTCGATGCGCCCCGGCTGGGCAAGGACATCACGGCGTTCATCGGCGTTTCGATCTTGCATCCGAAAACGATCCCGCTGTTCGAGGAAGCCGTCTCGATGCTCGAAGACGTGCTCGAGTGCCATCACGTCACCGGTCAGCACACTTTGATGTTGAAGGTCAAAACCGACAACACCTCGACGCTCGAACGGCTCATCAGTGCGATCCGCTCGATCGAGGGAGTGGCGCGGACTGAGACGATGGTGGTGCTTTCGACGCATACCGAGCGCGGAACAATCTCGGTGCATGTCAACGGCGATTCGCACGAGCAGGCCAACGGCCGGCGCCATCGTCACGGCTCCGCAAAATCCGCGCTGCCGGATGTCAAGCGGGTGTCATGATGCACGACTACAAGAGCATCCCGAAGGCGCAGGGGCTCTATGATCCGGCTCACGAGCACGACTCGTGCGGCGTCGGCTTCGTCGTGGACATCAAGGGCAAGCGCTCGCATGACATTGTAAAGAATGCGCTGCAGGTGCTCGACAACCTGACCCATCGCGGCGCGTGCGGATGCGATCCGCGGACGGGTGACGGCGCGGGAATCCTGCTGCAGATTCCGCACGATTTTTTCGCACGCGAGGCGGCGAAACTCGGCTTCGAACTTCCCGCGCCGGGCGCATATGGTGTCGGCCAGGTTTTTTTGCCGCTCGACGGGGACAAGCGCCGCGAGTGCGAGGCGGCGTTCGAAAAAATAGTCGCCGAGGAAGGGCAGCGGCTGCTCGGATGGCGCGACGTTCCGGTCGTCGAATCGGCGTGCGGAGATATCGCGCGGCGCGGCATGCCGGCGATTCGGCAGGTCTTCATCGCGCGCAGCGCGGACCTCGGCGACGTCGAGGCGTTCGATCGCAAGCTGTTCGTGATTCGAAAGCGCGCGATGTCCGCGGCCGAAAATCTCGGACTGTTCGATCCCGAGCTATTTTATTTTTGCAGCCTGTCGGCGCTGACCGTGGTTTACAAGGGCCAGTTGATCTCGACGCAGATTCCCGAGTTCTTTCCGGACCTGCTCGATCCCGCGCTGAAAACCGCGCTCGCGATGGTGCATCAGCGCTTCTCCACCAACACTTTCCCGAGCTGGGACCGTGCGCATCCGTACCGCTTCCTGTCGCACAACGGCGAGATCAACACGCTGCGCGGCAATATCAACTGGATGCATGCGCGCGAGAAGTTGTTCTCCTCGCCGCTGTTCGGCGCGGACATCAAGAAGCTCCTGCCGATCGTCGAGCCCAACGGCAGCGATTCCGCAATTTTCGACAACTGCGTCGAGCTGCTGGTTCGCACCGGACGCTCGCTGCCGCACGCCATCATGATGATGATTCCGGAGGCGTGGCAGAACGATCTGCAAATGAGCGCGGGCAAGCGCGCGTTCTACCGGTTTCATTCGTGCATGATGGAGCCGTGGGATGGCCCGGCGTCGATTGCGTTCACCGACGGCATTCGAATCGGCGCGGTGCTCGACCGCAACGGACTGCGGCCGTCGCGCTACACGGTAACAAAGGACGGGCTGGTCGTGATGGCGTCGGAGACCGGCGTGCTCGATATCGCGCCGGAGAATGTCGCGCAGAAGGGCCGCCTGCAGCCGGGCCGGATGTTCCTGGTCGATACGTCGCTCGGACGAATTGTGCAGGATGAAGAGATCAAGGAGTCGATGGCGTCGCGCAAGCCGTATCGCGAATGGCTCGACGGGAACTTGGTTGCGCTCGAATCGCTGCCTGAGGCGAAAAACGCGCCGCCGGTGGATGGCTTTGAAGCGGGCGATTTGCTCAAGCAGCAGCAGTCGTTCGGATACACGATCGAGGATCTAAAGATGATCCTCGCGCCGATGGCGGCCAACGGGCAGGAGCCGGTGGGCTCGATGGGGACCGACACACCGCTGGCCGTGCTCTCGAACAAACCGCAGCCGCTTTACAACTACTTCAAGCAACTATTCGCGCAGGTGACGAATCCGCCGCTCGATGCTATCCGCGAAGAGCTGGTGACATCGGTCGTCACATCGATCGGACCCGAAGGCAACATTCTCAAACCGGGTCCGGATTGCTGCCGGCAGATTAAAGTACAGTCGCCGGTGCTCGATAACGATGAACTCGCAAAGCTGCGGCATGTATCGGTCAAGGGACACAAGTCGCTGACGTTGCCGATGCTCTTTAAGGTGAGCGATGGCGGCGAGGGGTTGCGCAAGACCGTCGAAGAGCTGTGCGAGAAATCGATTCAGGCGATCAAAGACGGCTACAAGATCATCATTCTATCCGACCGTGGCGTGGATGCAGACAACGCGCCGGTTCCGGCGTTGCTGGCGACTGCGGCGGTGCATCATCATCTCGTTCGTAACGGCAAGCGCACGCAGGTTGGGTTGGTGGTCGAAAGCGGCGAGCCGCGCGAAGTTCATCATTTCGCGCTGCTGCTCGGATATGGCGCCGGCGCGGTCAATCCGTACCTCGCGTTCGAGACGCTCGACGACCTGATCCGCGAAGGCGCGCTCGTCGGCGCCGATCACAAAACCGTGGTCAAGAATTTTATCAAGGCGGTGAAAAAGGGCGTCGTGAAAGTAATGTCCAAGATGGGCATCAGCACGATCCAAAGTTATCGTGGCGCGCAGATTTTCGAAGCGGTGGGTTTGAACAAGGAACTGGTCGACCTGTATTTCACGGGCACGGCTTCGCGCATCGAAGGCATCGGTTTCGACGTGGTCGCGAAGGAAACGGTCTCGCGGCATGAACGCGCGTTCCCCAAGCGCGATATCGCTGTCGCGGCGCTTGATGTAGGCGGTCAATACCAGTGGCGGCGCGACGGTGAGTTTCACCTCTTTAATCCAGAGACGGTTCACAAGCTTCAGTACGCGGTGCGCGCTGGGAATTACAAAACATTCAAAGAGTACTCCAAAGCGGTAGACGATCAGGCGCGGCGGTTGTGCACGCTTCGTGGGCTGTTCGATTTCAAGCTGGACGGCCGCACGCCGATTCCGATCACTGAAGTCGAACCCGCGGCGGAGATCGTCAAGCGCTTCGCCACGGGCGCGATGAGCTACGGCT
>PLYT01000074.1 GCA_003153475.1 Betaproteobacteria bacterium
CGCGTCGGCGCGTGCGGAAGGCGCAAGCACGAGAAAGCCGATCAACGCCGAAACCAGGAGCGCAGCAGATCTGTGGAAGGTCGTCGCCATGCTTTTGGCCTCGAGGAAGTGCGTCACGCAACCGATAGTAGGGCACGACGGCGGCTCGGCGAAAAAAAGCGACAAAACGCCTCCCGGCGGGAGTGGAACGATCCCCGGCGGCGGGATCATGCCAAGCGACGCGCCGAGAGGTCGCTGCCGACCGGTTACACAGGGGTGTTAGCGCGGGTTCCGGCTTACTGGACCAGCGGCGTGTCGCTGGCTTCGAGGGACACGCCCTCGACGACCGCCGCGCTCTCCAGAATCCGCAGGTACTGTCGTAATGCGGTGACGAAGCCTTGCTGACGCAGCGCGTTGCTCACTGCGCCCTGCACCGATTCGAAAGCCGGGACGACGCCCGGTTCTCGCTCGAGTACCTCGACCACATGCAGTCCGAATCGACTGTGCACTAGGCGAGGCAACACCCCGATTTCGGTGTGCGCAAAGACTTCCTTGGCGAACTCGGGTGCGCAGTCGTCTTTGCGGAGCCAGCCCAACTCGCCGCCTTCGGCTCCGCTCGGGCAGTTGGAGAGCTTGCCCGCGGCCGCGGCAAAGCCGTCTTGCGAAGACGCGTCGTGACAGCGGACGTCGACCAGCGCGGCCTCAGCGCGCTTGCGCAGTGCGACGACGTCGACCCCCGGCGTGACCGCGAAGAGGATGTGGCGCAACCGGACGCGCTCGCCGGCGCTGAACGATTGGGAGCGCGCGGCGAAGTGGCGGCGACAGTCGTCTTCGGTCGGCGTCGGAAGCTGCAAGGCAGCATCGAGATGCGCGTCGATCGCGGCCGCTGCAGCCTCGCTTATCGCGCCACCGGTGGGTTGCGGGTCGTCGGCGGCCAGCAGGCCGGCGCGCTGCGCGGCTTGCCGCAGCAGTTCCGTGCAGGCACGCTGGCGCAGGTCCTCGGGTGTCAGCGCCTCTCCCGGCGCATGCAGGGCGACTCCGTTGATCCGGGCGGGAGCCGCGATGGACATTGCAGCAGGAGGCATCGCGGTGCTCCTCAGTCGCTGGCGCCAGTCTGGCGCGGCAGATTGTGGCGGGCCGGAACGTTCAGGCGCCGGCTGCGAACGACCTGGTAGGGGCGAAACAGATAGCCGATCGAAGCGAAACCGCTCCACACGTGAACGAGGCGACTGAACGGAAAAAGCAGGAAAATCGTCATGCCGAGCACGATGTGGAATAGGTAGGGCCAGGGCAGGCCGACCAGCACTTCGGTGTCGACGTGGCGCAAGGTGAGGATGCGCTGCGCCCAGTCGGCCAGGATCAGCATGACGCTGCCGTCGGAGTGCGCCCACGAGAACGGCAAGGTGATCAATCCGACAACGAGCTGCACCCAAAGGATCAACAGGATCGCGATGTCGGTGCGATGGCTGGTGTAGCGGATCCGCGGGTCGAACACGCGCCGGTAGATCAGCATCGTCAAGCCGACGAAGCACAGCAGGCCGAAGGCGCCTCCAGAGACGATTGCGATCATCTGCTTGACCGGCGCTTCCATGAAGTGGGAATAGAACGAGTGCGGCGTCAGCAGGCCGAGCAAGTGGCCGAAGAACAGGAACAGGATGCCGATGTGGAACAGGTTGCTGCCCCAGCGCAGCAGGCCGCTGCGCAAGAGCTGCGACGAGTCGCTCTTCCATGTGTACTGGTCGCGGTCGAAGCGTATCAGGCTGCCGAGCAGGAACACGGTCAGGCAGATGTAGGGATAGACGCCGAATACAAAGCCATACAGCGTGTTCATGCTCGCGCTCCTTGGTCAGGCCGGACACCGCGTACGATCGTGATCGGTTGCGGCTGATCGGGCCGGGCTTGGCCTTTGGACGAGCAGCCGTCGAAGACGGGCGGCTCTTCCCACGTCGCGTCGATTGCCTCGTCGACTGCCAGATGGACCGGTTGAGGCTTCTCGCCGGCCAGCTCCAGCAGCGCGGCGAACACGGCGGCATAAGCGCTGTTCCGCTGTTGCAAAGCAGTGAAAAGCGCGTTGAATATGTGCGTAATCTCGGCCAGAAAGCCACACGCCTCGCGCGGCGGCTGGGTCGATGCGAATTCCAGCACCACTGGCAGGAAATCGGGCAGTTCGCCGTCCGCCAGGAAAAGGCCTGCCTTCTCATACGTCTGTGCCAGATCGATCATCGCCGGGCCGCGGTCGCGCGAGTCCCCGTGCACATGCTCGAACAGGTGCAGCGAGGTGGCTCGGCCGCGGTCGAAAAGTTGCACGTAGCCGGCCTCGCTGTCGAGCGGCGCGGAGCGCTCGAGCGACTCGATCAGCGCGTCGAGCTCGGCCAGTCGCTCCGGCGACAACGCGCGCTCGCCGTGCAGCGCATCTCGCAGTTCGGCGAGGTTGCCGCGCAGCTCCGCACCGGGATAACCGATCAGCCTCGCCAGCACGCGCAGGGTCTTCGACGACACCGGAGGATTGTTGAACAGAGGCATCGCTCTAGATCTCCGCCTTGATGGGAATCGTGCGCTTGCGCGAACCTCCGAACAGGCTGACGTCGCTCGTGCCGTCGGAGCATCCGTTGCCGAACGAAAATCCGCTGCCGCCGCGCATGTCGAATGTGTTCTCGGCGTACTCGCGGTGGCTGCTGGGGATGACGAAACGGTCTTCGTAATTGGCGATCGCCATCAGCCGGTACATTTCCTCGACCTCGGCTTGGCTGACGCCCACCTGGTGCAGCGCGGCGGCGTTGATGCGCCCGTCGACATGTTTCTCGCGTTGATAGGCGCGCATCGCAAGCATGCGTTCGAGCGCCCGCGCCACCGGCACTGTATCGCCCGCAGTCAGCAGGTTGGCCAGGTACTTGACCGGAATGCGCAACTGGTTGACATCGGGAATCGCGCCATTGCTTCCGACGTGTCCGGCGTTCGCCGCCGCGGTGATGGGTGACAGAGGCGGCACATACCAGACCATAGGCAAGGTCCGGTATTCGGGGTGCAACGGCAGCGCGACCTTCCATTCGACCGCCATCTTGTAAACGGGGCTCTTGCGGGCAGCGTCCATCCACGCATCCGGTATGCCGTCCAGGCGTGCCTGGGCAATCACTTCCGGATCGTTCGGGTCGAGGAAGATGTCGAGCTGAGCCTGGTACAGGTCGCGGTCGTGTTCGACGCTGGCCGCAGCTTGAATGCGGTCGGCGTCGTACAGCAGCACGCCAAGGTAGCGAATGCGCCCGACGCAGGTCTCGCTGCATACCGTCGGCTGGCCGGCCTCGATGCGCGGGTAGCAGAACGTGCACTTCTCGGCCTTGCCGCTCTTCCAGTTGTAGTAGATCTTCTTGTACGGGCAACCCGAGACGCACATGCGCCAGCCGCGGCACTTGTCATGGTCGATCAGCACGATGCCATCTTCCTCGCGCTTGTAGATCGCGCCGGAGGGACAGGCGGCCACGCAGGCCGGGTTGAGGCAGTGCTCGCACAGCCGCGGCAGATACATCATGAAGGTGTTTTGGAACTGCCCGTAGATGTCCTTCTGCACGCCCTCGAAATTGTAATCCTGCG